>CAVREH010000023.1:0-108329 GCA_963720065.1 uncultured Actinomycetes bacterium | reverse complement strand
GGAGCCCGACGAGGCACGCGGAGCCGCGGAGTCGGCCCGCGAGGCCGCCCGGAGGCTTCGCGAGGCGGACTCGTCGCTCGGTGCCGCCGTCACTGCGCACGGCGTGGCCGGCGTGGCCGAGCACACCCTCCGCGCCGCGCGCGCGCGGGAGGAGGAGCGGCGGCTGGCCGCATCCCGCAAGCGGCGTTCGCCGTTCAGGTGACGCAATGGCTGCGACCGAGGCCACAGGCAGCGGCTTCGTCCGCGAGGCGCTCCACAACCGGCGCTTGCTCGGCGTCGCGCTGATCGCCGCGGTCGGCGGCTTTCTCTTCGGCTACGACACGGGCGTCATCGGCGGGGCGATGCTGTTCATGCAGCAGGACCTCGGCCTGCACACGCACGCCGAACAGCAGCTGACCGTCGCGATCCTGCTGCTGGGAGCGGTCGCAGGAGCCGCGATCTCCGGCTGGGCGGCCGACCGCTTCAGCCGTCGCCGCGTGAAGATCGCCGCCGGCTGCGTCTACGTGATCGGCGCACTCGGTTGTGCCTTCGCGCAGACGTATCCCGAGATCCTCGCGGCACGCTTCTGGCTCGGGCTGGCCGTCGGCACGGCGTCCTTCGTGGCGCCGATGTACATCGCGGAGCTGGTGCCGCCGCGGATCCGAGGGGGTGTCGTCTCCTTCAACCAGCTGATGATCACGCTCGGCATCCTCGTGGCGTACATCGTCGACTGGGGCTTCGCCGGCTTCTCGAACAACTGGCGCTGGATGTTCGCGGTGGCCGTGGTTCCGGGAGTGATTCTCGCCGTCGGGATGTACTTCATGCCGTTCTCGCCGCGGTGGCTCGTCGAGAAGGGCCGCAAGGAAGACGCGCGACGCATGCTCGAGCGCTACCGCGACTCCGAGGACGAGATCGAGGACGAGATCCGCGGAATCGAGCAGATCAGCGAGGAGGAGTTCAGCCTCCGCCAGCTCCTGGGCAAGGCCGTCCGCCGGATGATGATCGTCGGCGTCGCGCTGGCGATCTTCCAGCAGATCGTCGGCATCAACACCGTCATCTACTACGCGCCGACGATCCTCAAGGCCGCGGGCCAGCAGAACACGGGCGCGTTGACGCAGAGCGTCTTCATCGGTTGCACCAACGTCTTCTTCACGATCGTCGCGATCCTCCTGCTCGACAAGCTCGGACGCCGCTTCTTCCTGATCGCCGGGACCTCGACCCTGACCGTGGCGCTCGTCGGGCTCGGCATCTACTTCGCGTCCAGCGGCCTGCAACACAGCGCCGGCTGGTTCGCCCTGGCCTGTCTGCTCGTGTACATCGCCGGCTTCGCGATCGGTCTCGGACCCGTCTTCTGGCTGATGATCTCCGAGATCTTCCCGCTCCAGATGCGGGGCCCCGCGATGGCGGTCTGCACGATGTTCAACTGGGGCTTCAACTTCCTCATCGCGTACACGTTCCTCACGCTGACCACCGCGATCACGAAACAGGGGACGTTCTGGCTCTACGCGTTCTTCGGCGTTTGTGCGGTGGGCTTCTTCATCATGGTCGTCCCGGAGACCAAGGACCGCTCGCTGGAGCAGATTCAGGCCGATCTGGGCGGGGACGCAGACGCGGCGCTGACGCGTGAGAGGGAGCCGGAGACTGCGCGGGCGTAGCGGCTTCGCGCCGATCGACGCGTACGCCGCGATCGGAGACGGGAGGACGGTCGCGCTCGTCGCCGCCGACGGCTCCGTCGACTTCATGTCGCTGCCGACGCTCCACGCGCCGACGACGTTCGCGGCACTGCTCGATCCGGAGAACGGCGGCCGGTTCACGCTCGCGCCCGAAGGGCCGCTTCGAGGCGTCCCCCCGCTATCGTCGAGCGCCAGACCCTCCCAGAAGACAGCGTGCCGCACCGGTGACGGCGTCGTCCGCGTCACCGACGCCCTCACCTTGCAGGACGGCGGCCTGCTCCCCTGGGTTGAGACCGCGCGGCGCATCGAGGGGCTCGACGGCCGGGTCGGCTCGAGTGGCGGGTGGAGCGGCGATTTTGCTGGGGACGGGAGTCGCCGCCGATCATGCGGCGGAACGGCGTGCTCGTCGCCGTCCCTGGCTCCGACGTGCAGCTCGCCGTCCACGCGTGGGGACGACACGGCGAGGTCACGGCTGAGGATCGCCGCCCTCGCCGGCTCGTTCGAGATCACCGCGGGCGAGTTCGAGCGCTCCTCGCGCTCGTTGCATCCCACAAGGATCCGCTCCACGCTCCGAGCCGCGAGCACGTCGAGGCGCAGCTCAACGCGACGGTCAAGGTGGGGACGGGTGGCTCGGCATGTGGGCGTACGACGGCCCGTGGGAGGAGGAGGTCGCCCGCAGCGCGCTCGCGCTCAAGCTCCTCGTGTACGCGCCGGACGGCAGCATCGCCGCGGCGCCGACGACGTCGCTGCCGGAAGTCGTCGGCGGCGAGACGAACTACGACTACCGCTACGCCTGGGTGCGCGGGTTCGGGCGTTCACGCTGGACGCGCTCATGCGGCTCGGCCTCCCCGAGCAGGTGCAGCAGTCGTTCGCGTGGCTCCTCCGTGCCGTCCGGCGAGACCGCGCCGGATCTCTGTCCCTTCTACGACCTCGAGGGCGGCGTGCCGAGGCGCCGCGAGGAGCTCGACCACCTCCGTGGCTACCGCGACTCGCGTCCGGTCCGGTACGGCAACGCCGCGGCCGATCAGCTCCAGCTCGGCTCCTGGGGAGACCTGCTCGAGACCGCGGATCCCTGTACGGCGTCGAAGGGCAACGTCCTCGACGACGACACGGGGCAGCTGCTCGCAGACTGCGTCGACCGTGGCGACGGCGCTCTGGCGGGACGAGGACTCCGGGATGTGGGAGCTCAACGAGCTCCGCCACTACACGGTGTCGAAGATCAGTGTCTGGACGGCGCTTGACCGCGCGATCCGGCTCGCCGAGGAGGGCCAGCTGCCGGGCCGCGCATCTCTCCCCGGTGGCGGGGGGAGCAAGACGGCGGCTTCACGACTGGATCGAGGCGAACGCCGGTGGTCGGACGAGCTCGGCGCCTACCGCGGCTGGGCGGGCGAGGACACGCTCGACGCGGGCGATCCTGCGCGCGGTGCGCCAGGAGTATCCCGAGCGGGAGCGGCTCGCGCGGACGGTTGACGCGATCGCCGACCGGCTACGCGCGGCGCCGGGACTCGTCTACCGCTCGACCGAGCACGTCGGGGAGGAGGGCGCGTTCGTCGCATGCTCCTTCTGGATCGACGGAGGCGCTCGCGCGGCTCGACCGCGTCGACGAGGCATGCGAGTGGTTTCGAGGCGGAGCGGCCGGGTACGCGAACGAACGTCGGGCTGCTGGTCGGAGGAGGTGGATCCTGCGAGCGGCGAGCTCCTCGGCAACTTCCCGCAGGGACTCAGCCACCTGGCGCTCATCAATGCCGCCGGGGGCTATCCAGGATGCGGCCGTCGCGTGGGGCGTCAGCTCCATCGGCGACGGAAGGTGCGGCGCGACGTTGAACGCCGTGTTCACGAGCGCGAGATGCGTGAACGCCTGCGGGAAGTTCCCGAGCAGCCGACCTCGCCTTCGGGTCGTACTCCTCCGACAGCAGGCCGAGGTCGTTGGCGAGGCCGACGAGCCGCTCGAACAGCCGCGACGCGCCTCGTCGTGGCGGCCCGAGCAGCTCGTAGCAGTTGGCGAGCCAGAACGAGCACGGCAGGAAGACGCCTTCGCCCGGCGGCAGCCCGTCGACGCCGTCCTCACGGGTGCGGTACCGGACACTAAAAAGCGTCCTGGAGCAGCTCCGCTCGACCGCCTCGACCGTGCCGCGAACGCGCTCGTCAAGCGCAGGGAGGAAGCCGACGAGCGGCAGGAGGAGCAGGCTCGCGTCGAGCTCCTGCGAGCCGTACGACTGGACGAAGGAGCCGAGCCCTCGTCGAAGCCCTTCTCGCAGACCTCGCCGTGGATCTCGTCGCGCAGCTGCGCCAGCGGTCGACCGGGCCCTCGAGCCCCTGGTCTCGATCGTGTGCACCGCGCGGTCGAACGCGACCCACGCCATCACCTTCGAGTGGACGAAGTGCCGGCGCTCGCCGCGACTCCCAGATGCCCTCGTCAGGCCCGTGCCACGCCTTCTCGAGGTGGTCGAGGAGCGCGAGCTGGATGCGCCACGCGTGGGGATCGATCGGCAGCCCGTGCGCCGCGCGCCTGGTAGAGGCGTCGATCAGCTCGCCGTAGACGTCGAGCTGGAACTGCTCGTTCGCTGCGTTCCCGACGCGCACCGGCGCCGATCCCTCGTCGCCGGCGAGCCAGGGCAGCTCGTACTCGTCGAGGCGCCGCTCGCCGGCGACGCCGTACATGATCTGGACGTCGGCGGGGTCGCCTGCGATCGCGCGAATGAGCCAGCGCCGCCAGTCGCCGGCCTCCTCCTCGTGATTGCAATGGAGGAACGCGAGGAGGGTGAGCGTCGCGTCTCGGAGCCAGCAGTAGCGGTAGTCCCAGTTGCGCACGGAGCCGATCCACTCCGGCAGCGACGTCGTCGGGGCGGCGACGATCCCGCCCGTCGGCCGGTACGTCAGCGCCTTCAGGACGATGAGGGAGCGGCGCACGACCGCCGCCCACTCGGGCGACAGGTCGATCTTGGCCGCCTCGCTCCACTCGCGCCAGGAGCTCTCGGTCTCGGCGAGCGCCTCCTCGGGATCGATCGGCTCTGGCACGTCGTCGTGGGACGGGTACCAGGTGAGCACGAACGGGACCCGCTCTCCCTCGTCGACCGCGAACTCGGAGATGGTGCGCATGTCCTCGCCGCGCGTCTCCGCGGGTGTGCGGAAGCACAGCGCGTCCGGTCCGGCGAGCGCGACACGCGTGTTCGCCTCGTGCGTGCGCTGGCGCACCCACGGCACGACGCGGCCGTAGCCGAAGCGGAAGGTGAGCTCCGACCGGAAGTGCACCCGGCCCTTGACGCCCTCGACGATCCGCACGATGTCGGGTGCCTTGCCGCGCGGCGGCATGAAGTCGAGGACGCGCGCGACGGAGCCATCCTCCGTCTTCCAGGTGATCTCGGGGGCGAGCGTGTCGTGGAGGTAGCGGCGCGTACTCGTCGCCGGCGTCGGGGGCCAGAGGAGCCCGCGGCCGTTCTCCGGCCCGCCGAGCAGCGCGGCGAAGCACGCGTCGGAGTCGAAGCGGGGGAAGCAGAGCCAGTCGATCGAGCCGCCGCGCTCGACGAGCGCCGCGGTCTGGAGGTCGCCGAGCAGCGCGTAGTCCTCTATGCGAGCCATCGCCACCGCCTCCTGGCCGCGTCCCCCTCGAAGGTGGGCTCGTTCTTCCTCGGCCGCTTCGTCATCGAGCGTCGCGGCCGAAGCGGTCGCGCATGTCTGCGAGCGCGTCCTTGACCGCGTCGATAGCTTCGTCGACGTCGTCGCCGTTGCGCGCCTGCTCTCGACTCGTCGCGCTCCGCGGCGTCGTACCGGGGCGTTTCATCTCCTCGAGACGTCCGCGAGGAGGTCGGCCTCGTCCTCGGCGAAGAGGTCGAGCTGGCGCGCGATGACGTCGCGGAAGGGTCGCGGCGGAGTCGGATGTGATCTCCTCGTATAGGGCGAGGTGCGCCGCGGCGGATGCGTCCCAGGTCAGTTCTTCGCGGGCTCGCTGCGCGCCCGCCCGGGCCTGCGCGAGCGGCGCCGGGTCGGAGAGGAGCTCGCGGACCGCTAGGGCGAGTGCGGCGACGTCGCCGGCGGGCGCGCCGCGACCTGCGCCGTAATGGCGGATCGGCTCCGCGATCCCGCCGACGTCGTACGCGATCGCGGGGACGCCGGCTCCGAGCGCCTGCAGGAGCGCGCCGCTCTGGTCGAGTTCGGCTTGTACGGGAAGATCGCGACGGTCGCGTCCCCGAGCGCCCTGGCTCGCTCTCCTCCACGGCGACAGGTACCCGAGCCGCCACTCCGTTTCGATTCCCCCGGCCGCAGACATGCGGTACGGCTCGATCGGCTCGCGCGGCTCGCCGGCGACGAGCAGCCGCGCCTGCCCGGCGCGCCGCACCGCCTCGATCGCGTCACCGAGCCCCTTGTACGGCCGGATCATCCCGAATGCGATCACCGTCCGGCCGTCGTCGAGTCGCCCCGGGTCGCTCGGGAACACGGGTGGGGGATCACCCGGAGGTGCTCCTGGGCGACGCCGACCTTGGCGAGCGTGTCCCGGCCGCTCTCGCTGTGGACGACGATCCGGTCGAAGCGGGCGAACAGCCTGCGCCAGAGCGCCGTTTTGTGCGCGGTGCGGCGAGGCAGGAGGTCGTGCGCCGTAAGAACCGAGGGCAGATGCGGGCGGAAGAGGAACGCGTCGAGCTCGGGCGCGGGGAGCCACTGCACGTGGAGGACGTCCGCCTGGAGACGGCGGAGCGAGGCGAGGCCGAGCGGATGCTCCACGACCTTGACCGGCAGGCGCAGCCGCGAGCGGCCGAAACGCGCGACGAGACCGGATAGAAGAGCTCGCGGCGGCGGTATCCGTCAGGCTCCGGCGCGGGGCCGAAGCGGAAGCGGGAGGTGACGAGCTCGACGTCCGCGCCCGCCCGCGCCAGCGCCGCGGCGAGCTCGTGGTCGTACGGCGGCGTGAAGGCCGGTGGATCGGCGAGCAGGACGCGCACGGCCTCGTACGCTACGCCGTGGCCATGCTCGTGCGGACTTGGAACCTCTTCCACGGGAACGCTTCGCCGCCCGGGCGTCGCGCCTTCCTGCGGCGGATGATCGAGCTCGCCACGCGGGACCGTCCCGACGTCGTCTGCCTGCAGGAGCTGCCGGTGTGGGCGCTGCGGCACCTCGAGCGCTGGAGCGGGATGCACGCGACCGGTGCAGTCGCGCGGCGGCCACGGCTCCCGGTCGGCGCTCGGGCCGTCACCGAGCTGCACCACGGGCTGCTCCGCTCCGCCGTGACGGGCGAGGCGGACGCGATCCTCACGCGCGCTCCCGCGCGGGACCTGGGCGCGCACGTCGTCGGGGAGGACGGGCTGCGGCGCATCGCCCACGCGGTCGAGGCCGAGGGCGTGACCGTCGTGAACTTCCACATCGACGGCCACCGTGCGCAGTTCGACCGCGTCGTAGCGCTGGCGGGCGAGCGCTCGATCCTGGCGGGCGACGCGAATCTCGTGTCGGTCGGCGCGGACGGGTTCTCGCCGCCGCTCGGCGGCAGCATCGACCAGATCCTCGTGCGCGGGCTCGAGCTGCGCGACGGCCCGGCCGCGTGGCCGCTCGAGCGGCGGACGGTCGACGGCCGGGTGCTTTCGGATCATGCGCCGGTGGAAGCGGTTGTGCAGTGACGCCCGACGAGGCACGCGCGCAGTTCCCGGTGCTCGAGCGCTACGCGTACCTCAACGCCGGCTCGAGCGGGCCGCTCCCGCGTGCGGCGGTCGAGGCGGCCCGGGCGCAGCTCGAGCGAGACCTGGCCGAGGGCCGCAGCGGCAAGGCGTATATCGAGGATCTCGTCGCGACGCGAGAGCGCATCCGCGAGGGCTTCACCGCCGTCCTCGGCACCTCCGCGGAGCTCGTCGCGCTCACCGACTCCACGACGCGCGGCTGTCAGATCGTCAGCGCCGGGCTCCGGCTCGGCGCGGACGACGAGGTCGTGACGACGGACCAGGAGCACTTCGGACTCCTCGGCCCGCTGCACGAGAGCGGCGCCCAGATCGTCGTCACGGATGCGGACGAGGACGCGCTGCTCGCCGCCGTCACGCCGAAGACGCGGCTGATCGCGATCTCGCACGTCCTCTGGACGACCGGAGCCAGGCTCGACCTCGGACGGCTCCGACGCCCCGACGGGCCGCCGCTGCTCGTGGACGGCGCCCAGTCGGCGGGCGCGATCCCAGTCGATCTCGCCGGGGCGGACTTCTACACCGTCAGCGCCCAGAAATGGCTGTGCGGCCCCGATCCGTCGGGTGCGCTCTTCGTGCGCGATCCGGAACGGCTGGACGTGGCGTTACCGAGCGGGTTCTCACCCCTGAACCACGAGGCCGACGGCTCGTTCACGCCGAAGGACGGCGCGCGGCGGTTCGACTCGGGCTGGCTCGGCGCGCCGGCGCTCGCCGCGCTCGAGGCCGCGCTCGGGGTGCACCCGGAGTGGCGCTACGAGGGCGGCGCCGCCGCGGCCGCCCTCTGTCGCGAGCTGCTCGAGCCACTCGTCGACGTCGTCACCCCGCCCGGGCACTCGACCCTCGTCTCCTTCCGCCCACCCGGCGATCCCACCGAGCTCGTCGCGGCGCTCGGCGGGCGCGGCGTGATCGTCCGAGAGCTGCCGGGCCGGAACCTCGTCCGCGCCTCGTGCGGCTGGTGGACGAGCGAGGACGACCTCCAGAGGCTCGCGGACGGACTACGCGGGTAGGCCGAGCTCCAGCAGATATCGGCTGCAGCGCCTCGACGACGGTGCGGATGTGGTCGTCGAGGTCGACTCCCGAGCTCCTCGGCGCCCTTGTAGACGTCCTCGCGGTGCACCCCCGCGGCGAACGACGGCTGCTTGAGCTTCTTCTTCACCGACTTCGGTTCCAGCCCCTCGAGGCCGGTTGGCCGGACGAGCGCGCACGCGTGGACGAAGCCGCTCAGCTCGTCGCACGCGAACAGCGCCTTCTTGAGCGGCGTGTCGCGCGGCAGGCCGAGATGCTCGGCGTGGGAGAGGACCGTCTCGATGGACCTCCTCGGGCCAGCCCTCCTCGCGCAGGATCGGCGCGCCGTCCTGCGGATGCTTGTCGAGCGTCGGATGGATCTCGTAGTCGAAGTCGTGGAGAAGCGCCGAGACACGCCAGAGCTCCTCGTCGCCGCCGAGCTTGCGCGCGTACGCGGCGGTCGACGCCTCGACGGCGAGAGCGTGGCGCAGAAGCGACTCGCTCTTCGTGTAGCGCGTCAGGGTCTCCCAGGCACGTTCGCGAGTCGGCTCCACGGCCACCGTCTATCCCTTCGCTTGTGGGCCGATGTCTGTCGAAGACCGAGCGCCGCAGCGCCCCTCCTTGATCGAGGGCGGGAACGCCCTCAACGGCCACATCCGCGCTTCGAGGGAACAAGAACGGCGCGCTGCCGATCCTCGCCGCCTGCCTGCTCACCGACGAGCCCGTCACGCTCACGGGAACGTCCCGCGCATCCGCGACGTCGAGACGATGATCGAGCTCAATCGCCGGAAACGGGGGCGAGCGCCGAATGGACAAGGCCCGAACGAGGTGCGGATCCACGCGGCAACAGCCTCTCGTCGCACCGAGGTGGACGCGGCGCTCGCAGAGCGGATCCGCGGCGTCGTTTCCTCCTCGCCGGCCCGCTGCTCGCGCGGCTCGGACACGGGCGAGCGTGCACGCCGCCCGGCGGGGACGTCATCGAGCACCAGCGCCCGGTCGATCCGCACATCCACGCGCTGGGACCGGCTCGGCGCGCACATCGAGATCGAGCAGCCGCTACGAGATGGACGACCGACAGGCCTTGTCGGCGCGCGACATCTTCCTCGACGAGGCGAGCGTCATGGCGACAGAGAACGCAATCATGGCCGCGGCGCTCACGCCCCGGCGGACGGTGATCGGCAACGCGGCCTGCGAGCCGCACGTCCAGGATCTCTGCCGTTTCCTCGTCTCGCTCGGTGCCGAGATCGACGGGGATCGAGTCGAACGTCCTCCGCATCCACGGCGTGGAGAGAGCTCCGCGGCGGCGAGTGGCCGGATCGCGCCCGAGCACATCGAGGTCGGCCAGCTTCATCGGCCTGGCCGCGGTCACGAACAGCAGCCTCACGATCGACGGCGTCACGTACAGGGACATGGTCTCGATCCTCACCTCGTTCAAGCGGCTCGGGATCGAGGTCGAGCTCGGCGGAGACTCACCGCGCGTTCCGCCCGCACCAGGAGCTCGTGATCCACGAACGACCTCGGCGATCAGGTCCCGAAGATCGAGGACGGCCCGTGGCCGGCGTTCCCGGCCGACCTGACGTCCATCGCGGTCGCGGTCGCGACGCAGGCGTGGGGGACGATCCTCGATGTTCGAGAAGATGTTCGAGAACCGGCTGTTCTTCGTCGACAAGCTCGTCTGGATGGGCGCCCGGATCATCGTCTGCGACCCGCACCGGGTCGTCGTCGGCGGCCCGTCGCGTCTTCTACGGCCAGCGGTTTGACGAGCCCGGACATCCGCGCGGGGATGGCGATGCTGATCGCCGCGCTCTGCGCGAAGGGCGCTCGGTGATCGGCAACGTGGGGGAGATCGACCGCGGCTACGAGCGGATCGACGACGCGCCTCCGCGCCGGTGGGGGCGCAGATCGAGCGGGTAGACGGCGTGACGCGCGCCAGCCGTTACGCTCCGCGGCATGAGCGAGCACGCCGCGGCAGGCGTCCGGCTCAACGTCTACGGGCGCGGCGTCGCGCACGATCGAGACCGGCCTGCCGGTGCTCAACCAGCCTTCTCGACGCGGCTCGCGCGAGACGGCACGCTTCCACTCTCGTCCTCGACATCAGCCCGGGGACGCGGAGGCGGAGGTCGACGCGGCCGGCGCGGCGCTCGGCCGCGCGCTCGCCGAGGGTCGCTCGCGTCGAGGGCGCCGCGCGGGTACGGCTCCCACCGCTTGCGTCTGCTGAGGCGCTCGCTGACGTCGTCCGAGCGGAGCGACGAGCCGCTCTTCGTCACGAACGTCGACCTGACGGCGGGCGTCGGCGGGCTAGGCACCGACGTCGCGCGGCGCTTCCTCGAGGCGTTCGCCGATCACGCGGGCCTTGTCCTGCACATCCGGCTCCTCGACGGCACCCGAACAGCGACCACGTGCTCGAAGCGATCTTCAAGGCGCTCGGCGCCGCACTAGGCCCAGGCATGCAGAAACTGATCGGAGGAATCTGAATGAGCGAGAAGGCAGTCGTCCGTACCGAGAGCGCACCGGCGCCGTTTCAGGGAGCGCCGTACTCGCAGGCGATCGCCGCGGGCGGCTTCGTCTTCGTCTCCGGCCAGCTCGGGTTGAAGTCCGGCGACCACCGCGATCCTCGGGCGGGATCGAAGAGCAGACCGAGCAGATCTTCGCGAACCTCCGCCGCCATCCTCGCCGAGGCGGGAACCGGGCTCGATCACCCCTCGTGAAGACGACCGTCTTCCTCCAGGAACCTCGGCGACTTTCAGGCGATGAACGGCGTGTACGCGTCGTACGTCGGCGACCGGCCGCCCGCGCGCTCCACGGTCGAGGTGGCCCAACTCCCGTCCGGTGCCCCCTTGTCGAGATCGAAGCCGTAGCGCTCCTCTAGCTCGCGAAGCTGGCTTCGCTCGCTGGAATACGGAACTGCGCGGGCCGGAACGCGGTTTCCGGCCCGCTTCGTGCTGTCTTGCTATTGAGGCTCTGTGGGGTGGGACGCCTGTGCCCTGCGCTCGCGCGCGGCGGAGGCCGGCACGAGCGCGGTACGGCCTGCGGCTAAGTCACCGCTACGCGGATGTCTCAGCCTCCGGCCTCTGTTGCGCTCTTGATGTGAGCGTTTCGAACCTCGTTGGCATCCAGGCGGCGGCACGTTAGCGAGCGGTCCGGCGGTAGCTTCCAGAAGTCATGCAGGCGCTGCGATGGACCGGAATCACCGTCTGTGCGGCGCTCGCCGCGGTTAGCCTCGTTTTTGGGTCATTATGTATGGAAGACTGGCCCAGCAGGGCCGCTGTAGCGAACTTGGGGTGGGCGGCGTTGTTCGGTGTCTCGGCAGGTCTGCTGTGGCGTTGCGTCAGCTGGCGACGTGCCGGAGTGGTTTTCGGGCTGTCGATGTCGGTATACGTCGTGGCCTTTGTCGTGCTCGTTGAGTTGCACCACGGCTACCTCGGCCCTTAGGCCGTTGCCGCCTCTACAGAGAATGGCCAGTCGCCACCGCAGGTTACGACGCCGCGAACCAGCGGGAGGCCACGCTCTCCCGTTGGCTGAGTTCCGTCAGGTCCGGCGGAAACGCGTAGCGTTTTCGCCGCCGATGAAGGAGATCGAGAAGTACGTCCGCTCGCTGGGCCTGGACGCCTACCTGGTCGGCGGCGCCGTGCGCGACGAGCTGCTCGGGCTCGACTCGAAGGATGCGGACTTCCTCGTGCTGGGCGTCGACACCGACGAGCTCCGCGCGGCACTGGCTCCACACGGCCGCGTGGAAGATCTCGTGGTCGCCGACCGGCTGGTGGGCATCCGGCTCTTCCCACGCGACGCTGGGATCCGGAGGCTGACGCCCGCGGGAATCGAGTTCGCGCCGCCGCGCAAGGAGGTGTCCACCGGCCCGGGCCGGCACGACTTCGAGATCGTCGCCGACCCCGAGCTGTCGCTCGCCGAGGACATGCAGCGCCGCGACTTCACTATCAACGCGATGGCCCGCCGGCTCGAGACGGGCGAGGTCTTCGACCCGCTCGGCGGCCGCGCCGATCTCGAAGCACGCCGCCTCCGCACGGTCTCGCCGCAGAGCTTCCGCGAGGACCCGCTGCGGCTCGTCCGTGCTCTCCGTTTCGTCTCGCAGCTCGGCTTCGAGCCGGACAAGGAGCTCCTCGCCCAGATGCGCGAGGAGGCACCGGCCGTCGAAGCTCGTCTCGGGCGAGCGCATCGGCGGCGGGCTCGCGGCGGACGGGATGGGCGAGCTCTCGAAGCTCCTGCTCGGCGCCGAGCCGCGACCGGGCGCTGCGACTCGCACGGGATACCGGCGTCCTCGTCGAGCTGCTGCCCGAGTTCGGCCCGGCGATCGGGTTCGACTCAGGAGAGCCGCTACCACGACCTCACCGCTCGACGAGCACACGTTCGCCGTCGTGCAGGCCGCCGCCGACGCGGGAGTTCTCGCTGGCGGTGCGGCTCGCGACGCTCCTCCACGACCTCGGCAAGCCGATCGCCGGCTGGCGCGGGCACGACGGGCGCCTCCACTACTACGCGAAGCCCGGCTTCGCCGGCACACGGGCACGACCAGGTCGGCGCGGACCTCGCCGCGGAGGCATTGCAACGGCTCCGGTATCCGAACGCGCTGCGGAAGCGAGTCGTGCGGATCGTGCGCCGCCACATGTTCCAGCCCGGCGAAAGGGGATGCGCTCGAGCGCGCGGCGGCTGCTTCCTGCGCCGGAACGGCGACGAGCTCGCGTTCGACCTCCTCGACCACAAGCTCGCCGATCTGCTCGGCAAGCGCGGCACGGACGGCGAGCCGCCGCCGGCCGAGGAGATCGAGCGCGCTCGCCCGCTTCCGCGAGGTGGTGCGAGCAAGAGCGTTGCGAGCCCGCACCGGCTCGCGCGACCTCGCCGTCGACGGCACCGACCTGATCGAGCTCGGCTTCGAGCCGGGGCCGCAGCTCGGGCGCATCCTCGCACGACCTGCTCGACGCGGTCGTCGACGAGCCGGCGCTGAACACGCCGCGAGCCAGCTGCTCGCGCGGGCGAGGAGCTACGGCTGCTGATCCGCTGGCAGGCGGAGGGCCTACGAGGTCGCCTTCATTTGACCCGCGTCGGCGGCGTCAGCGAGGGGCCGTACGCGTCGCTCAACCTCGGCGGCAAGAGCGGCGACGAGCCCGAGCGGGCCGACGAGAACCGGCGCATCGCCTGCGAGGCGATCGGCGGCGACGTCGAGAAGCTCGCGCTCAACTACCAGGTGCACTCGGCGCGCGTGCTGCGAGCGGTGCCCGCGCTGCGCGGCGAGCATGCGGACGGCCTCTGGACGTCCGAGCCCGGGCTGCCGATCCTGGCGATGTCTGTGCACTGCCTGCGGATCGTGCTCGCGCGGGCCGGCGCGGACGAGCCGGCCGTCGCCGTCCTGCACGCCGGGTGGAAGGGGCTGCTCGCCGGCATCGTCTCCGCCGCGGGCGCGGAGGCGCTTGGCCCGGGCCCGCCGACGGCGGCGATCGGCCCGGGAATCGGGCCGTGCTGCTACGAGGTAGGGGTCCCTCGCGCCGCCGTCTCCGCGAGCCCTCCGGCGACGACGTCGTGCGCGACGGCCGCCTCGACCTCCCGACGAGCGCGGAGCGCGCGCTCCGCGCCGCCGGGGTGGACCCTGGTCGACCGCCTCGACCGCTGCACGGCCTGCGAGCCCGAGACGTTCTTCTCGCACCGGCGCGACGCCGGCGGCACTGGCCGCCAGGGGGTGATCGCGTATGTCGCCGCCGGGGCTCGCCGAGTCATCGAGCGCATCCGGCAGGAAGGGCTGGGCCCCCCGTCACGGTCGTGGCCGCGACCAAGTACGTCTCCGTTGACAACCTGGCCGCGCTGGCCGAGGTGGCACCCCCGGTCGGTGAGAACCGCGCCCAGGATCTCCAGGCGAAGCACGACCGCGACCGCGCCGCCTTCCTGTGGCACTTCATCGGCCACCTGCAGAGCCGGAAGGCGCCGCTCGTGAAGCGAGCCTCTGCGAAGTCGCGCCACTCGCTCGCCTCCGAGTCGGCCGCCCCGAAGCTCTACGATCCCGGCGCTCGTCGAGGTCTACCTTTTCTCGGGCGAGGCGACGAAAGCTCGGTGTCACTCCCGCCGAGCTGCCGGCGCTGCCGGAGGCCTATCCCGACGTACGCGGGCTGATGACGATGCCGCCGGCGGCCGCCGACCCGGAAGAGTTGTGCCGCACTGCCGGCTGCGTGATCGAGCCGCGGGTCACGGGCTGCGCGAGCTCTCGATGGGCACGAGCCATGCCCACCGGGTCGCCGCCGAGGAGGGAGCGACCTACGTGAGGGTCGGCGCAGTCCTGTGGCAGCGCTAACATCGGCGGCGCCATGGCGCTTTCCGACGTCTGGGCTCGCACCCTCGTCTACTTCGGCATCGCCGAGGAGGAGGACTGGGACGAGGACGGGGTGATCTCACCGAGGACGAGCTCGCCGACGAAAACGTGCGCCCGCCGCCCGCCCCGCTCGCGGCACACCTACGACGACGACTGGACCTACCTCGACCCGGACGGGCAGCGGACGAGCATCCTCCGCCCGCGCAGCGAGCCGCGCCGCGTGCGCAATCTCCAGCCGGTGCAGGGCCGCACGTCGCGCGTCCGCGCAGCTTCAACGACGCGCAGCAGGCGGCCGACCGGTTCAAGAACGGCGTCCCCGTGATCCTGAATCTCGAGTCGGCGACAGCGAGCTGTCGAAGCGGCTGATCGACTTCGCCAGCGTGCCTCACCTACGCGCTTCGACGGCGGCACGCAGCGCATCGCCGACAAGGTCTTCCTCCTCACGCCGAGCCACGTCGAGCCGCTCGCCGAAGGACGTCTCTGGATGCTCGAGCGGGGCTTCTTCAACCAGGCATAGGAGGGTTGGCCCAAGGCTGCTTGTTGTCGGCGTGCGATGGTCGTTCGCTGACAAGGACGCAGGGAGCTCGAGAGCAGCGCTATTCGAGCGACCGAGCACGCAGCTCAGCGGGCGAGCAGTGTGCGCGGGGCGGCTCAGCCTGACTTTCGCCAAGCCCTCCTTTCTAATAGGAGAAGGGCCGCCCAGAGCGAACCAGCCCTGAATGGGCTGGCCAGCCACGTTCACGCTGCTCGGCGACGCGATTTCGAGCGTCGAGAATGTTCGTCAACGTCTTCATCGGGCTCTACTGGCTCGTGATCTTCGTCTACCTCCTCACGCAGTGGGTCTGCGGCTGCCCTACTCCACCCACCGTCAACCGACTCCAGCGGTTCCTTGACCACATTGCGAGCCTTATCTGCGCGTGTTCCGCCGCCTGCTCCCTTCGATGGGAGCGATCGATCTCTCGCCGATTCTGGCTCTGATCACGCTGGTCGTGATCGACCGTCTTCCCCACCGGGTTCAACCACTTCAACTGAAGGTGTGAGTGCCATCGGTCTCTCCTTCAGTTGAAGTGGTTGAGAACCCAGATCAGGAAGCGGTCGATCACGACCAGCGTGATCAGAGCCAGAATCGGCGAGAGATCGATCGCTCCCATCGAAGGGAGCAGGCGGCGGAACACGCGCAGATAGGGCTCGCAGACGTCGTAGAGGAACCGCTGGATCCGGTTGACGGTGGGTGAGTAGGGCAGCCGCAACCAGCTCGTGAGGAGGTAGACGAAGATCACGAGCCAGTAGAGCCCGATGAAGACGTTGACGAACGTCTCGACGCTCGAAATCGCGTCGCCGAGCAGCGTGAACGTGGCTGGCCAGCCCATTCAGGGCTGGTTCGCTCTGGGCGGCCCTTCTCCTATTAGAAAGGAGGGCTTGGCGAAAGTCAGGCTGAGCCGCCGGCGCACACTGCTCGCCCGCTGAGCTGCGTCCTCGGTCGCTCGAATAGCGCTGCTATTCGAGCTCCCTGCGTCCTTGTCAGCGAACGACCATCGCACGCCGACAACGAGCGGCCTTCCGCCAAACCCTCCTATGCCTGGTTGAAGAAGCCCCGCTCGAGCATCCGGGCCCGGTCCTCGGCGGACAGCTCGACGTCGCTCGGCGTGAGGAGGAAGACCTTGTCGGCGATGCGCTGCATCCCGCCGTCGAGCGCGTAGGTGAGGCCGCTGGCGAAGTCGATCAGCCGCTTCGACAGCTCGCTGTCCGCCGACTGGAGGTTGAGGATCACGGGGACGCCGTTCTTGAACCGGTCGGCCACCTGCTGCGCGTCGTTGAAGCTGCGCGGGAGGATCAGGTGGACGCGCGACGTGCCGGGGCCCTGCACCGGCTGGAGATTGCGCACGCGGCGCGGCTCGCTGCGCGGGCGGAGGATGCTCGTCCGCTGCCCGTCCGGCTCGGGGTCGGTCCAGTCGTCGTCGTAGGTGTGCCGCGACCGGGCCGGCAGGCGGCGCACGTTTTCGTCGGCGAGCTCGTCCTCGGTGAGATAGCCGTCCTCGTCCCAGTCCTCCTCCTCGGCGATGCCGAAGTAGACGAGGGTGCGAGCCCAGACGTCGGAAAGCGCCATGGCGCCGCCGATGTTAGCGCTGCCACAGGACTGCGCCGACCCTCACGTAGGTCGCTCCCTCCTCGGCGGCGACCCGGTAGTCCTGGCTCGTCCCCATCGAGAGCTCGCGCAGCCCGTGACCGGCGGCGAGCTCGCGCAGCCGGCGGAAGTACGGGCGCGACTCTTCCGGGTCGGCGGCCGCCGGCGGCATCGTCATCAGCCCGCGTACGTCGGGATAGGCCTCCAGCAGCGCCGGCAGCTCGGCGGGAGTGACGCCCGACTTCGTCGCCTCGCCCGAGAGGTTGACCTCGACGAGCGCCGGGATCGTGAGCTTGCGGGCGGCCGACTCGGAGGCGAGCGAGTGGCACAGCTCGCAGAGCTCGCTCACGAGCGGCGCCTTCCGGCTCTGCAGGTGGCCGATGAAGTGCCAGCGGAAGGCGGCGCCGTAGCGGTCGTGCTTCGCCTGGAGATCCTGGGCGCGGTTCTCGCCGACCACCTCGATGCCCGCCTCGGCCAGCGCGGCCAGGTCCTCGACGGAGACGTACTTGGTCGCGGCCACGACCGTGACGTCCGGCCCGACCTCCTGCCGGATGCGCTCGTAGCGCTCGCGGATCTCAGCCGGCGACATACGCGATCACCCCCTGGCGGCCGGTGCGGCCGGCGTCGCGCCGGTGCGAGAAGAACGTCTCGGGCTCGCAGGCCGTGCAGCGGTCGAGGCGGTCGACCAGGTCCACCCCGGCGGCGCGGAGCGCGCGCTCCGCGCTCGTCGAGAGGTCGAGGCGGCCGTCGCGCACGACGTCGTCGCCGAAGCGCTCGCGGAACGGCACCGCGACGTCCTCCCCTACCTCGTAGCAGCACGGCCCGATTCCCGGGCCGATCGCCGCCGTCAGCGGGCCCGGGCCAAGCGCCTCCGCGCCCGCGGCGACGATGCCGGCGAGCAGCCCCTTCCACCCGGCGTGCAGGACGGCGACGGCCGGCTCGTCCGCGCCGGCCCGCGCGAGCACGATCGGCAGGCAGTCGGCGGACATCGCCAGGATCGGCAGCCCGGGCTCGGACGTCCAGAGGCCGTCCGCATGCTCGCCGCGCAGCGCGGGCACCGCTCGCAGCACGCGCGCCGAGTGCACCTGGTAGTTGAGCGCGAGCTTCTCGACGTCGCCGCCGATCGCCTCGCAGGCGATGCGCCGGTTCTCGTCGGCCCGCTCGGGCTCGTCGCCGCTCTTGCGGCCGAGGTTGAGCGACGCGTACGGCCCCTCGCTGACGCCGCCGACGCGGGTCGTGAAGGCGACCTCGTAGCCCTCCGCCTGCCAGCGGATCACAGCCGTGCCCTCGCCCGCGCGAGCAGCTGGTCGCGCGTGTTCAGCGCCGGCTCGTCGACGACCGCGTCGAGCAGGTCGTGGAGGATGCGCCCGAGCTGCGGCCCCGGCTCGAAGCCGAGCTCGATCAGGTCGGTGCCGTCGACGGCGAGGTCGCGCAGCCGGTGCGGGCTCGAACGCTCTTGCTCCACCACCTCGCGGAAGCGGGCGAGCCGCTCGATCTCCTCGGCCGGCGGCGGCTCGCCGTCCGTGCCGCGCTTGCCGAGCAGATCGGCGAGCTTGTGGTCGAGGAGGTCGAACGCGAGCTCGTCGCCGTTCCGGCGCAGGAAGCGCCGCGCGCGCTGGGCATCCCCTTTCCCGGGCTGGAACATGTGGCGGCGCACGATCCGCACGACTCGCTTCCGCAGCGCGTTCGGATACCGGAGCCGTTGCAATGCCTCCGCGGCGAGGTCCGCGCCGACCTGGTCGTGCCCGTGTGCCGCGAAGCCGGGCTTCGCGTAGTAGTGGAGGCGCCCGTCGTGCCCGCGCCAGCCGGCGATCGGCTTGCCGAGGTCGTGGAAGAGCGCCGCGAGCCGCACCGCCAGCGAGAACTCCCGGTCGGCGGCGGCCTGCACGACGGCGAACGTGTGCTCGTCGACGGTGAGGTCGTGGTAGCGGCTCTCCTGGTCGAACCCGATCGCCGGGCCGAACTCGGGCAGCAGCTCGACGAGGACGCCGGTATCCCGTGCGAGTCGCAGCGCCCGGTTGGGCTCGGCGCCGAGCAGGAGCTTCGAGAGCTCGCCCATCCCGTCCGCCGCGAGCCCGCCGCCGATGCGCTCGCCCGAGACGAGCTTCACGGCCGGTGCCTCCTCGCGCATCTGGGCGAGGAGCTCCTTGTCCGGCTCGAAGCCGAGCTGCGAGACGAAACGGAGAGCACGGACGAGCCGCAGCGGGTCCTCGCGGAAGCTCTGCGGCGAGACCGTGCGGAGGCGGCGTGCTTCGAGATCGGCGCGGCCGCCGAGCGGGTCGAAGACCTCGCCCGTCTCGAGCCGGCGGGCCATCGCGTTGATAGTGAAGTCGCGGCGCTGCATGTCCTCGGCGAGCGACAGCTCGGGGTCGGCGACGATCTCGAAGTCGTGCCGGCCCGGGCCGGTGGACACCTCCTTGCGCGGCGGCGCGAACTCGATTCCCGCGGGCGTCAGCCTCCGGATCCCAGCGTCGCGTGGGAAGAGCCGGATGCCCACCAGCCGGTCGGCGACCACGAGATCTTCCACGCGGCCGTGTGGAGCCAGTGCCGCGCGGAGCTCGTCGGTGTCGACGCCCAGCACGAGGAAGTCCGCATCCTTCGAGTCGAGCCCGAGCAGCTCGTCGCGCACGGCGCCGCCGACCAGGTAGGCGTCCAGGCCCAGCGAGCGGACGTACTTCTCGATCTCCTTCATCGGCGGCGAAAACGCTACGCGTTTCCGCCGGACCTGACGGAACTCAGCCAACGGGAGAGCGTGGCCTCCCGCTGGTTCGCGGCGTCGTAACCTGCGGTGGCAACTGGCCATTCTCTGTAGAGGCGGCAACGGCCTAAGGGCCGAGGTAGCCGTGCGTGTGCAACTCAACGAGCACGACGAAGGCCACGACGTATACCAGCATCAACAGCCCGAAAACCACTCCGGCACGTCGCCAGCTGACGCGACGCCACAGCAGACCTGCCGAGACACCGAACAACGCCGCCCACCCCAAGTTCGCTACAGCGGCCCTGCTGGGCCAGTCTTCCGTGACGTAGATGACCCCAAAAACGAGGCTAACCGCGGCGAGCGCCGCACAGACGGTGATTCCGGTCCATCGCAGCGCCTGCATGACTTCTGGAAGCTACCGCCGGACCGCTCGCTAACGTGCCGCCGCCTGGATGCCAACGAGGTTCGAAACGCTCACATCAAGAGCGCAACAGAGGCCGGAGGCTAAGACATCCGCGTAGCGGTGACTTAGCCGCAGGCCGTACCGCGCTCGTGCCGGCCTCCGCCGCGCGCGAGCGCAGGGCACAGGCGTCCCACCCCACAGAGCCTCAATAGCAAGACAGCACGAAGCGGGCCGGAAACCGCGCTTTCCGGCCCGCGCAGTTCCGTATTCCAGCGAGCGAAGCCAGCTTCGCGAGCTAGAGCAGAGCGACTGCCTCGATCTCGATTAGGGCGCCGGATGGGAGCTTCGCGACCTCGACAGTCGCTCGCGCGGGCGGCTGCTCGCCGACGTGCCGCGCATAGACCTCGTTCATCGCCTGGAAGTCGTCGAGGTGCTGAAGGAAGACGGTCGTCTTCACGAGCCGGTCGAGGCCGGTGCCCGCCTCCTCGAGGATCGCCTGCAGGTTTGCGAAGACCTGCTCGGTCTGCTCCTCGATCCCGCCCGAGATCGCGGTGTCTCCGGGCTTCAGGCCGAGCTGGCCGGAGACGAACACGAAGCCGCCGGCTGCGATCGCCTGCGAGTACGGCGCGCCCTGGAAGGGAGCCGGTGCGGCCTCGGTGCGGACGATTCGCTTCTCGCTCATGGACGGGCCTCCTGTCTCTCGCACGCCTCGGCCAGCGCTGCGCCGAGCCCCTTGAAGATCGCCTCGAGCACGTGGCCGCTGTCGATTCCGTTCAGGAGCCGCACGTGGAGCACGAGGCCGGCGTTCGCGGCCAGCACCTCGAGGAACCGCCGCGCGACGTCGGTGCCCAGACCGCCGATGCGCGCCTGGGTGAGGTCGACGTTGGTGACGAAGAGCGGCTCGTCGCTCGTCTCCAGCACGACGGAGGCGAGCGCCTCCGCCGACGTCATCGCCCCGGCGCCGTAGCCGCGCGCGCCCTCGGCTCGCAGCGGCCCCGCGAGCGCGTTCCCGAGCGCCGCGGCCGCAGCCTCGACCTCCGCCTGCGTGTCGCCGGGCTCGATGTCGAGGACGAGGTCGAAGCGCGCGGTCTCTGCGAGGCGCGCAAGCAGACTGTTGAGGACGGGCAATCCCGTCTCGACCGTCGCCTCGCCGTGCCCGTAGACGTTGACGCGCACGCCTGCCGCAGCCTGCTCGCTCATGCCGCGGAGCGTAACGGCTGGCGCGCGTTACGCCTCGACGCGCTCAATCTGCGCGCCGACGGCGCGGAGCCGGTCGTCGATCCGCTCGTAGCCGCGGTCGATCTCGGCGACGTTGCCGATCACCGAGCGGCCGTTCGCGCAGAGCGCGGCGATCAGCATCGCCATCCCCGCGCGGATGTCGGGGCTCGTCAACCGCTGGCCGTAGAGACGCGACGGGCCGCTGACGACGACCCGGTGCGGGTCGCAGACGATGATCCGGGCGCCCATCGAGACGAGCTTGTCCACGAAGAACAGCCGGTTCTCGAACATCTTCTCGAACACGAGGATCGTCCCCCACGCCTGCGTGGCAACCGCGACCGCGATGGACGTCAGGTCCGCCGGGAACGCGGGCCACGGGCCGTCCTCGATCTTCGGGACCTGGTCGCCGAGGTCGTTCTGGATCACGAGCTCCTGGTGCGGCGGCACGCGCAGCCAGTCGTCCCCCTGCTCGACCTCGATCCCGAGCCGCGCGAACGCGGTGAGGATCGAGACCATGTCGCGGGACGTGACGCCGTCGATCGTGAGGTCGCTGTTCGTGACGGCGGCCAGGCCGATGAAGCTGCCGACCTCGATGTGCTCGGGCGCGATCGCCCACTCCCCGCCGGCCAGCTTCTCGACGCCGTGGATCCGGAGGACGTTCGACTCGATGCCCTCGATCCGGGCGCCGAGCGAGACGAGGAAGCGGCAGAGGTCCTGTACGTGCGGCTCGCAGGCCGCGTTCCCGATCGTGGTCTCGCCGGGGGCGAGGACGGCCGCCATCACCGCGTTCTCGGTCGCCATCACGCTCGCCTCGTCGAGGAAGATGTCGGCGCCGCGCAGGCCTTCCGTCTGCATCTCGTACCGGCTCTCGACCTCGATCTTCGCGCCGAGCCGCTGGAGCGCGTGGATGTGCGGATCGAGCCGGCGCCGGCCGATCACGTCGCCGCCCGGCGGCGGCACGCTGGCCCGGCCGAGCCGCGCAAGCAGCGGACCGGCGAGCAGGAACGACGCCCGGATGCGCTCCGCGAGCGGGCCGACCTCGTAGGACGAGAGCCCCTGCGGGCCGACGCGCACCTCGTTCGGGCCGGTCCACTCCGCGCTCGCGCCCGTCCCGGAGACGAGCTCGAGCATCGTCTCGACGTCGCGGATGCGCGGGACGTTCGAGAGCGTCACCGGCTCGTCGGCCAGCAGGCACGCGGCGAGGATCGGCAGGGCGCCGTTCTTGTTCCCCGAGGCGCGGATGCGGCCGCTGAGCGGGTTGCCACCCTCGATGACGAGGGCCTGCGGGACCGTCGCGACGGACATGCCGGGCTAGGATAGCCGGGTCTTGGAGCCGACTCGCGAACGTGCCTGGGAGACCCTCACCCGCTACACGAAGAGCGAGTCGCTGCTGCGCCATGCGCTTGCCGTCGAGGCTTCGACGGCTGCGTACGCGCGGAAGTTCGGCGAGGACGAGGAGCTCTGGCGCGTCGCGGCGCTCCTGCACGACTTCGACTACGAGATGCACCCGACGCTCGACAAGCATCCGCAGGACGGGGCTCCGATCCTGCGCGAGGAGGGGTATCCCGAGGAGATCGTCGACACCGTGCTCTCGCACGCCGAGCACCTCGCCCTGCCGCGGGACACGCAGCTGAAGAAGGCGCTCTTCGCCTGCGACGAGCTGAGCGGGTTCATCCATGCGTGCGCGCGCGTGCGGCCGACCGGGCTCGAGGGGCTCGAGCCGAAGTCGGTCAAGAAGAAGCTCAAGCAGCCGTCGTTCGCGGCCGGCGTCCACCGCGACGAGGTCTACAAGGGCGCCGAGGAGCTGGGTGTCGAGCTCGACGACCACATCCGCACGATCGTCGCGGCGCTGCAGCCGATCTCGGCCGAGCTCGGCCTACCCGCGTAGTCCGTCCGCGAGCCTCTGGAGGTCGTCCTCGCTCGTCCACCAGCCGCACGAGGCGCGGACGAGGTTCCGGCCCGGCAGCTCTCGGACGATCACGCCGCGCCCGCCGAGCGCCGCGACGAGCTCGGTGGGATCGCCGGGTGGGCGGAAGGAGACGAGGGTCGAGTGCCCGGGCGGGGTGACGACGTCGACGAGTGGCTCGAGCAGCTCGCGACAGAGGGCGGCCGCGGCGGCGCCGCCCTCGTAGCGCCACTCCGGGTGCACCCCGAGCGCGGCCTCGAGCGCGGCGAGCGCCGGCGCGCCGATCCAGCCCGAGTCGAACCGCCGCGCGCCGTCCTTCGGCGTGAACGAGCCGTCGGCCTCGTGGTTCAGGGGTGAGAACCCGCTCGGTAACGCCACGTCCAGCCGTTCCGGATCGCGCACGAAGAGCGCACCCGACGGATCGGGGCCGCACAGCCATTTCTGGGCGCTGACGGTGTAGAAGTCCGCCCCGGCGAGATCGACTGGGATCGCGCCCGCCGACTGGGCGCCGTCCACGAGCAGCGGCGGCCCGTCGGGGCGTCGGAGCCGTCCGAGGTCGAGCCTGGCTCCGGTCGTCCAGAGGACGTGCGAGATCGCGATCAGCCGCGTCTTCGGCGTGACGGCGGCGAGCAGCGCGTCCTCGTCCGCATCCGTGACGACGATCTGGGCGCCGCTCTCGTGCAGCGGGCCGAGGAGTCCGAAGTGCTCCTGGTCCGTCGTCACGACCTCGTCGTCCGCGCCGAGCCGGAGCCCGGCGCTGACGATCTGACAGCCGCGCGTCGTGGAGTCGGTGAGCGCGACGAGCTCCGCGGAGGTGCCGAGGACGGCGGTGAAGCCCTCGCGGATGCGCTCTCGCGTCGCGACGAGATCCTCGATATACGCCTTGCCGCTGCGGCCCTCGGCCAGGTCTCGCTCGAGCTGCGCCCGGGCCGCCTCGACCGCCGCACGCGGGAGCGGCCCGCTCGAGCCGGCGTTGAGGTACGCGTAGCGCTCGAGCACCGGGAACTGCGCGCGTGCCTCGTCGGGCGTCACTGCACAACCGCTTCCACCGGCGCATGATCCGAAAGCACCCGGCCGTCGACCGTCCGCCGCTCGAGCGGCCACGCGGCCGGGCCGTCGCGCAGCTCGAGCCCGCGCACGAGGATCTGGTCGATGCTGCCGCCGAGCGGCGGCGAGAACCCGTCCGCGCCGACCGACACGAGATTCGCGTCGCCCGCCAGGATCGAGCGCTCGCCCGCCAGCGCTACGACGCGGTCGAACTGCGCACGGTGGCCGTCGATGTGGAAGTTCACGACGGTCACGCCCTCGGCCTCGACCGCGTGGGCGATGCGCCGCAGCCCGTCCTCCCCGACGACGTGCGCGCCCAGGTCCCGCGCGGGAGCGCGCGTGAGGATCGCGTCCGCCTCGCCCGTCACGGCGGAGCGGAGCAGCCCGTGGTGCAGCTCGGTGACGGCCCGAGCGCCGACCGGGAGCCGTGGCCGCCGCGCGACTGCACCGGTCGCGTGCATCCCGCTCCAGCGCTCGAGGTGCCGCAGCGCCCACACCGGCAGCTCCTGCAGGCAGACGACGTCGGGACGGTCCCGCGTGGCGAGCTCGATCATCCGCCGCAGGAAGGCGCGACGCCCGGGCGGCGAAGCGTTCCCGTGGAAGAGGTTCCAAGTCCGCACGAGCATGGCCACGGCGTAGCGTACGAGGCCGTGCGCGTCCTGCTCGCCGATCCACCGGCCTTCACGCCGCCGTACGACCACGAGCTCGCCGCGGCGCTGGCGCGGGCGGGCGCGGACGTCGAGCTCGTCACCTCCCGCTTCCGCTTCGGCCCCGCGCCGGAGCCTGACGGATACCGCCGCCGCGAGCTCTTCTATCCGGTCTCGTCGCGCGTCTTCGGCCGCTCGCGGCTGCGCCTGCCGGTCAAGGTCGTGGAGCATCCGCTCGGCCTCGCCTCGCTCCGCCGTCTCCAGGCGGACGTCCTCCACGTGCAGTGGCTCCCCGCGCCCGAGCTCGACGCGTTCCTCTTCCGCCCGCATCTGCCCTCGGTTCTTACGGCGCACGACCTCCTGCCTCGCCGCACCGCGCACCGCACCGACCTCTGGCGCCGGCTCTTCGCGCGCTTCGACCGGATCGTCGTGCACAGCGAGAGCGGCCGGGACACGCTCGCCGAGCTCGGCGTCGACCCGGAGCGCCTGCGGGTGATCCCGCACCCCGTGTTCCCGAGCGAGCCGGGGCGACACGACGACGGCCGGACGGTGCTCGCCTTCGGGATCATCCGGCCGTACAAGGGGCTCGGCGACGCGATCGAGGCCGTGCGGCGGGCCGGCGACGCGAGGCTGCTGGTTGCCGGAGACCCGCTGGAGCCGATCGATCCGTACCGCGCTGCAGCGAACGGGCTCGAGGTCGACTGGCGGCTCGGCTATCTCGTCCGACGAGGAGATCGAGCGCGCGTTCTCCGACGCAACGGTGGCCGTGTTCCCGTACCGGCCCGAGCTCGACCAGAGCGGCGCCCTGTTGCGCGCGCTCGGCGCCGGCGTGCCCGCGGTGACGTACGACGTCGGCGGCATCGCGGAGCCGTGCGGCGCTTCGGCGCGGGCCGCGTCGTCGCCGCCGGCGACGTCGCCGGCCTCGCGGAAGCCGTCCACGAGCTCCTCTCCGACCCCGCGGCGCTCGCGCAGGCCCGGGCGGGCGTGCAGCGAGCGCGCGAGGAGCTGACCTGGGACGCATCCGCAGAGGCGCACCTCGCGCTATACCAGGAGATCACATGAGACTCCGCCGCGACCGATTCCGCGACGTCATCGCACGCCAGCTCGACCTCTTCGTCGAGGACGAGGCCGACCTGCTCGAGGAGTGCCGCGACAAGTTCCGTACCTACCATCACGCGGACCGCGAGGAGCGCGAGGAGGCGTACGGCGACTGGGGCGACGTGGTCGAGGCCGCGACCGAGGCGCTCGCCGACATGCGCGACCGGTTCGGCCGCACGCTCGACGAGGATGCGGCGGAGACGTACGAGGAGTCCTTCAACCGGGCCGTCCGCAAGCGCTGGCCCGAGCTCGGCCTGGAGATCGAGAACCGCTGATGGCACGGATCGAGGATTACGCGCTGCTCGGCGACCTGCAGACGGCGGCGCTCGTCTCGCGAGACGGGTCGGTCGACTGGCTCTGCTTCCCCCGCTTCGACTCGGGCGCCTGCTTCGCCGCACTCCTCGGCGGACCCGACTGCGGGCGCTGGCTGCTCGAGCCGTCGACGCCGGCGACGAGTACGCGCCGCTACCTGCACGACACGCTCGTCCTCGAGACCACCTGGACGACGGAGGACGGCTCCGTCGCCCGCGTCCTCGACTTCATGCCGCCGCGCGGCGAGGCACCCGACATCGTGCGCATCGTCGAGGGCGTCAAGGGCCGTGTGCAGCTCCGGTCGGAGCTGACGATCCGCTTCGACTACGGCCGCGTCGTGCCGTGGGTGCGGAAGCGCACGCACGAGGAGGACACCCGTGTCGCCCTCGCCGGACCGGACGCGCTCTGCTTCCGCACACCCGCGGAGACGCGCGGCGAGGACATGCGCACGCTCTCGGAGTTCGCGGTCGACGAGGGCGAGCGCGTCCCGTTCGTGCTCACCTGGTACCCGTCGCACGACGACGTTCCCGAGGCGATCGATCCCGAGCAGGCGCTCGCCGACACCGAGAGCTCTTGGCGCGAGTGGAGCGCGGAGGCCGAGATCGACCTGCCGCCCGAGTGGGCGGCGGTCGTGCGCCGCTCGCTCATCGTGCTGAAGGCGCTCACGTACCGGCCGACGGGCGGAATCGTGGCCGCCGTGACGACGTCGTTGCCGGAGTGGATCGGCTCCGTTCGCAACTGGGACTACCGCTACTGCTGGCTCCGCGACGCGACACTCACCCTCCTCGCGTTCCTGCAGGGCAACCACGAGGAGGAGGCGATCGCCTGGCGGCGCTGGCTGCTGCGCGCCGTTGCGGGCGATCCGGCCGACATCCAGATCATGTACGGCGTCGCCGGCGAGCGGCGGCTGACCGAGTTCGAGCTGCCGTGGCTCGACGGCTATGAAGGCTCGAAGCCGGTGCGGGTCGGCAACGCCGCGAGCGAGCAACTGCAGCTCGACGTGTACGGCGAGGTTCTCGACGCGCTCTACCAGGCGCGCGTCCACGGGGTCACGATCGACCCGCAGGCCTGGCGGATCCAGCTCGCCGTGCTCGAGCACCTCGAGGACGCCTGGCGCGATCCCGACCAGGGCATCTGGGAGATCCGCGGCGAGCGGCGCCACTTCGTCCACTCGAAGGCGATGGCGTGGGTGGCGTTCGACCGCGCGGTGCGGACGGTCGAGGAACATGGTCTCGACGGGCCGGTGGACCACGGCGCAAGGTGCGCGACGAGATCCACCGCGACGTGTGTGAGCACGGCTACGACGCGAAGCTCGGCTCGTTCACGCAGTCATACGGCTCGACGGAGCTCGACGCGAGCCTTCTCCTGCTGCCCCTCGTCGGCTTCCTGCCTGCGAGTGACCCCCGCATCCGCGGCACGGTCGAGGCCGTCGAGCGGGAGCTCCTGCAGGACGGGTTCCTGTTGCGCTACCGCACGCACGAGGCCGGGGCTGGAAGCACCGCCGGCGAAGCCGGCGGTGCCCGGCCGGAGGACCGCGCGTCTGACGGCGCGCCCGGCGTCGACGGCCTGCCGCCGGGCGAGGGAGTCTTCCTGCCGTGCTCGTTCTGGCTCGCCAACTGCTACGAGCTGCTGGAGAGGCACGAGGAGGCGGTCCAGCTCTTCGAGCGACTCCTCGGCCTCGCGAACGACCTCGGGCTCTTGTCGGAGGAGTACGACCCCAAGGCGAAGCGCTTGCTCGGGAACTTCCCGCAGGCGTTCACGCATCTCGCGCTCGTGGGCACCGCCTTCAACGTCGCACCGCACCTGACTTCGCCGATGCATCTGCGGTTTGCTCGTCGGCTGCATCCTGAATAGCGCCCGCCGCGTTGATCAGCGCGAGATGGCTCAGCCCCTGCGGGAAGTTCCCCAGGAGCTCGCCGCCGGCCGGATCGATCTCCTCCGAGAAGAGCCCGAGATCGTTGGCGTACGGGAGGATCTGCTCCATCGTCTCGCAGGCCTCCTCGACCCGGCCGAGCCGCGCGAGTGCCTCGACGACCCAGAAGGAGCACGCGACGAACGCGCCTTCCTGCCCCACGTGCTCGCTCGTGCGGTAGATGAGCCCGGGCGCCGCCGCGAGTCGCTCGCGGATCGTGTCGACGGTGCGGCCGAGACGCTCGCGCTCGGGATAACCCATCCGCACGGCCCGCAGAACGCCCGCGTCGAGCGGCTCCTCTCCCGGCCACCCTTGGTACGCGCCCAGCTCGTCCGACCAGCACCGCTCCTCGATCCACGCGTGCAGCCGGTCGTGCTGCTCGCGCCACTGCGGAACGTGCCGGTCGGGCAGCTGCCCGTCCGCGGCGAGGCGGAGCGCGCGGTCGAATGCCATCCAGACCGCGATCTTCGAGCTCGTGTAGTGGCGATGCTCGTCGAGCTCCCACATGCCGGAGTCCTCGTCGGGCCAGAGAACCGCGACGCGGTCGACGCAGCCCGCGAGCATCTCCCCCGTCGCCTCGTCGAGCACGTTGCCCTCGGTGACGTACAGGGATGCGGTCTCGAGCAGGTCGCCCCACGAGCCGAGCTGGAGCTGGGTGCGCGCCGCGTTCCCGTAGCGGACGGGTTCCGAGTCGCGGTAGCCACGGAGGTGAGCGAGCGTCTCGCTCCGCTCCGGGACGCAGCCGTCGAGGTCGTAGAACGGCCGCAGGTCGGGGGCGGTCCGCCGCACCGCGCGCAGGAGGCAGGCGAACGACTCCTGCACCTGCTCGGGCAGGCCGAGCCGCATCAGCGCGTCGAGGGTGAACGCCGAGTCGCGCACCCACGAATAGCGGTAGTCGTAGTTCTTGTCGCCGCCGATCACCTCCGGCAGCGACGTCGTCGGCGCGGCGGCGATGCTGCCGTTCGGCGCGTAGACCAGCAGCTTCAGCGCGAGCGCGCTGCGCGCGACCTCCTCCTCCCACGGGCCGTCGTACGCCCAGAAGCCGAGCCAGCGCTCCCAGACGCGCCGCGTCGCGTCGAGCCGCGCCTCGACGTGGTCGCGGCTCGGCACGTGCAGCGGCTGCTCGTGGGCGGCGACGAGCGCGAGCAGCGCGCGCTCGCCTGCCGCGATCTCGAACGAGCCCGCGAGCGCGTCCTCCTCCGCCTCGACCTTTCCGGCGTCCCAGGAATGGACGGTGAGCTGGAGGCCCGCTCCTTCGGCGACGAGGAGCTCGCCGCGGCGGACGATCTCCGGCGCCTCGCGTCCCCAGTCGAAGCGCGGCTCCAGCCGCCACTCGAGCCGCACCGACCCTTCGATCCCCTCGACGCGCCGGGCGAGCTCGACCCACGGGAGCAGGCCGCCGTCCTGGAGCGTCAGCGCCTCGGTGACGCGCACGACGCCGTCGCCGGTGCGGTAGGTCGTCTCGAGGACGTTCGTGCGCCCGAGATAGCGCCGCGCGGCCTCGTAGTTCCCGACGGGTGCGAGGGTGAAGCGGCCGCCGCGCTCGGGATCGAGGATCGCGGCGAACGTCGTCGGCGCATGGAGGCTCGGCAGCGACATGAAGTCCAGCGAGCCGTCCGCCGCGACGAGCGCGACCGTCCTGCCGTCGCCGATTGCCGCGTAGGAGCCGATCGGCGCGAAGCCGCTACGCCCGCGCAGTCTCCGGCTCCCTCTCACGCGTCAGCGCCGCGTCTGCGTCCCCGCCCAGATCGGCCTGAATCTGCTCCAGCGAGCGGTCCTTGGTCTCCGGGACGACCATGATGAAGAAGCCCACCGCACAAACGCCGAAGAACGCGTAGAGCCAGAACGTCCCCTGTTTCGTGATCGCGGTGGTCAGCGTGAGGAACGTGTACGCGATGAGGAAGTTGAAGCCCCAGTTGAACATCGTGCAGACCGCCATCGCGGGGCCCCGCATCTGGAGCGGGAAGATCTCGGAGATCATCAGCCAGAAGACGGGTCCGAGACCGATCGCGAAGCCGGCGATGTACACGAGCAGACAGGCCAGGGCGAACCAGCCGGCGCTGTGTTGCAGGCCGCTGGACGCGAAGTAGATGCCGAGCCCGACGAGCGCCACGGTCAGGGTCGAGGTCCCGGCGATCAGGAAGAAGCGGCGTCCGAGCTTGTCGAGCAGGAGGATCGCGACGATCGTGAAGAAGACGTTGGTGCAACCGATGAAGACGCTCTGCGTCAACGCGCCCGTGTTCTGCTGGCCCGCGGCCTTGAGGATCGTCGGCGCGTAGTAGATGACGGTGTTGATGCCGACGATCTGCTGGAAGATCGCCAGCGCGACGCCGACGATCATCATCCGGCGGACGGCCTTGCCCAGGAGCTGGCGGAGGCTGAACTCCTCCTCGCTGATCTGCTCGATTCCGCGGATCTCGTCCTCGATCTCGTCCTCGGAGTCGCGGTAGCGCTCGAGCATGCGTCGCGCGTCTTCCTTGCGGCCCTTCTCGACGAGCCACCGCGGCGAGAACGGCATGAAGTACATCCCGACGGCGAGAATCACTCCCGGAACCACGGCCACCGCGAACATCCAGCGCCAGTTGTTCGAGAAGCCGGCGAAGCCCCAGTCGACGATGTACGCCACGAGGATGCCGAGCGTGATCATCAGCTGGTTGAAGGAGACGACACCCCCTCGGATCCGCGGCGGCACCAGCTCCGCGATGTACATCGGCGCCACGAAGGACGCCGTGCCGACGGCCAGCCCGAGCCAGAAGCGTGCCGCGAGGATCTCGGGATACGTCTGCGCGAAGGCACAACCGAGTGCGCCGATCACGTAGACGCAGCCGGCGGCGATCTTCACGCGGCGACGGCTGAAGCGGTCGGCCGCCCAGCCGGAGATCGCGGCTCCTGCGACCGCTCCCAGCAGCAGGATCGCGACGGTCAGCTGCTGTTCGGCGTGCGTGTGCAGGCCGAGGTCCTGCTGCATGAACAGCATCGCCCCGCCGATGACGCCCGTGTCGTAGCCGAAGAGAAAGCCGCCGACCGCGGCGATCAGCGCGACGCCGAGCAAGCGCCGGTTGTGGAGCGCCTCGCGGACGAAGCCGCTGCCTGTGGCCTCGGTCGCAGCCATTGCGTCACCTGAACGGCGAACGCCGCTTGCGGGATGCGGCCAGCCGCCGCTCCTCCTCCCGCGCGCGCGCGGCGCGGAGGGTGTGCTCGGCCACGCCGGCCACGCCGTGCGCAGTGACGGCGGCACCGAGCGACGAGTCCGCCTCGCGAAGCCTCCGGGCGGCCTCGCGGGCCGACTCCGCGGCTCCGCGTGCCTCGTCGGGCTCGATCGCCCGGACAGCCCCGGCCGCCGCTTCGATCGCAGCGACCGCCTCGGGCGGCGGCGGGCCGTTCGAGTCTGCGAGGCGCACCACCCCCGTGGCGATCGCGTGGGCGTCGTAGACCGAGGCCTCCAGCTCCCGGTACAAGTCGCCGAGCTTCTCGACGCGCCGCCGCAGCGGTCGCCGCCGAGGTGCTGCGCGCGTCACCTCGCGGGCCGTGATGAGTGCGCGCGCGAGGGCGCTGTCGTCGATCGTCCAGATCCGTTCCACGGCCGCCTCGGCCCGCTCGCGATCGTTGTCTGCCAGCGCACGCGCCGCACTCTCGAGCGCCTCGGCGAGCTGCAGCCGCAGGTTCCGGGCCTCGTCCCGTACGAGCGGGATCGGGTCGATCGGCAGCAGGAAGCGCGCGATGACGATGGCGACGGCACCGCCGATGAGGGCGTCCTCGAGCCGCTGGAAGGTGAGGTTCGAGGTCGGTCCGTAGAGAGCGACGACCAGGATCGCGGAGCTGGCAGCCTGGCCCCGCACGACCCGTGGCGCGCCTGCGGCGGTCGTGATGAGGAAGGCCGCGAACGTCACGACGAGGATCTGCCAGACGCCCGAGCCGCCTACCACAACCGTCGTCGCGCCGATCACGATCCCGAGGGAGACGCCGGTCATCATCTCGATGGCCTGGCGTCCGCGTCTCCCCTGCTCGGCGTTGAGCGCGATCGCGGCGGCGATCGGAGCGAAGAACGGCTGGCCGCTGCTCCCCGGCAGTTGCAGCGCGAGCTCCCAGGAGATCGCGGCGGCGACGGCAGCCTGGGCGATCTGTCCCAGGACGCCGCGGCTGAGGTTTGCGCGGCCTCGTTGCGCCCGCTCGCGGAGGTTCATCTCGTTTTCTTATCCGCGAACGCCGGGCGTCACGCAGAACGCAGGAAGGCCCGCCTGAGCGGGCCTTCCAATTCGACTATCACGCTGTCCGTTGCGCTCCGGGTCTTACCCCGAGCTGACGGTCAGGCTCACCTTGCCGCCGTGCCGAAGGTGCCTGCCCGCGTTCGGGCTCTGAGTGATCACGTGACCCTTCTGCACCGTGCTCGAGGCGGCGTGCTTGACCTTCCCGGCCGAGCAGAAGTGCGCCTTGAGCGTGCGCTTCGCGGTCGAGAGGCTCTTGCCCTTGACGTTCGGCACGACGCAGTTCTTGCCCGCGAACTTCGCGGTGACCGAGAGCGCCGCCTTGGTCGTGACCTTGCAGGTGGATTTGCCGCTGCACCCACCGGCCCAGCCGGCGAAGGTCGACCCCTTGGAGGCCCTTTCCTTCAGGGTGACCACGGTCCCGAACGGATATGCGTGCGAGCACGTCTTCCCGCAGTTGATGCCGGCCGGCGAGCCCGTGACCGTTCCGGAGCCGCCCCCCGGCTTGTGGACCGTGAGGGCAAACGGCTTGGTGTAGCTGAACGAGCCCGTCGCCGCCGCCGCGCCCGTCGAGTCGCTCTCGACTGTGTGGAGCGTGACCGGCACCGTGCCGACGGCGCCGGCCGGCGCGGTCACGGTGACCGTGTCGGTCGTCCCGCAGTCGAGCAGCGCGGCTTCGTTCGAGGCATCGACCGCAGCCACGTTGCCGAAGGAGACGTTGGTCACGCAGCCGAGGTTGTGACCGGTGATCGTCACCTGCGTCCCGCCGTTCGCAGGACCGGAGTCCGGGGTGATCGAATCGATCTTCGGATCGCCGGGCGGGAACAGGAAGAGCACGTCGGACAGGTCGTTGTTGAGCGAGCTCGGTTCCGAGCAGTCCGTGACCGTGCACACCTGGGTGTCGACGACCGCCGCGTTCTGGCCGACCGTGGTCGTGGTCAGCTTCGTGTCGCTCGACGCGTCGAAGTTGTACTGCGTGCCGAACGAGAACGGCGTGGCGATGTCCTCGAACGTCACGGCAAGGGCCTGATTCGCGAGTCCCGTGCCGTCGATCTCGATCGGCGTGCCGCCCGTATCCGGACCGGCCTGCGTGCCGGCGGTCGGGCCCGCGGTCGCCTGCACGGCCGAGACCGTGGGGATGCCGGCGTAGGTCGCACTCGCCGAGTTCGACAGGCCCACGACCGACTTGACGGTGACGCCGAGGGTCTTCGGGTCGACGGTAAGGGCGTCGAGCCCCGGCGCCAGGATCTCGATCTTCGTGCCGGTCACGCTGACGAACTGGAAGGACTGCTGCTGCGAGGCCGCCTGCGTCGGGTCGCCGAAGTTGACCCAGTCGAGCGTCGCCAGGTTGAAGCCCTTGCCGGTGATCGTCACCACGGATCCGCCCTCCTCGCTCGCGAGCGAGGCCGGGCCGCCGGTGTTGGTGGAGATCGACGTGATGGTCGGCGCGGGCACGTAGTCGTACTCGGTCGACGCCGGTGCGGGCTCCTGACCCGCGGGAGCCGGGATCACCCCGTCGTCGGCGATGTTGAAGGCGCCTTCGTAGAGGGGCTGGATCGCCGACGTCTGGCTCTGGCCATTCGCATTGGTCACGACGACCTGGGTCTGGCAGATGTCGTTGGTGGCGTTCTCGCCCGTGCCGAAGCTCGAGCCGTCCTCGGCGCACGAGGTCGTCCCGTCCTGGAAGGCCGGAACCGTCGCCTGGATCTGCCAGTCGCTCTCGACGGTGAAGTTCCCCGCTCCGACGCTGACGCCGCCGAAGGTGACGTCGGTCGCGCCGGTGAAGCCGGAGCCGTAGATGTCGACCGTGTTGCCGCCCGCGTCCGGGCCCGCATACGTGCGGACCGAGGTGACGGCCGGGATCGGCTGGGACGAGCCGTTCACGTCCACATAGGTGAACCAGCTGTTCACGTTGACCGCGCTCGTCTCGCCGTCGTTCAGCGTGACGGTGACCTGCTCGCGTCCCGCGCCGTTCGTCGCGTCCTGCGACGGGGTCACGAACGGGGCCGGCGGGAAGTCCGCGACGATCGTCGTCGGGCTCGTGACGGTGAACGCGTCGGACGGGAACTCGACGCCTCCCGCCTGGATGTTCTTGACGTCCGGGACGCCGTTCTGCTCGAAGTTCGTCCCGGTGATCGTGACGTTCGGCGTATCGGGATCGGACGTCGAGCCGACAGCGGGCGAGATCCCGGTCACGGTCGGCCGGGTGACGGCCGGAGCCTGGCTGCAGAGATAGAACGCGAGGCCCGCGCCGCCGTTCGGCTGGGTCAGCTCGGGGAGTTCCGAGACCCGAGGCCATGTCGTACCCGGTCGTGGCCTGGAAGAGCTTCGAGTCGCCGTAGGGATCGTTGTTCCCGGTGGTGATGTCGTTGAACGACGCCGCGTACGCCGTCGGGTTCGACGCCACCGAGTAGAGCAGCGGGTTGACGAAGCCGACGCCGTGCTGCGTGGCGGGGTTGCCCTGGCAGGTGGCCGAGGCGTTGACGTCGCGCCAGCATGGCGGCCCACATCGGGGCCGCCGACGATGTGCCGCCGAACGTGTTCCAGCCGTCGAGCACCGCCATGTAGACGGTGATGCCGCCCGTGAACTCGTCGGCGTTGGCGCTGACGTCCGGGAAGCTCGCGGCAGCCGCCCTCCAGCGGGCCGACCGGGGTTGTCCGACGTGCAGAACGCGTAGCGGCTGGCCCAGGTCGGCCGACTCGAAGCTGTCGGCAGCCGACACGGTATTCGGGTCGTTCACGCCCGGCACGTGCGAGTCGAGCTGCCAGGACGGCATCGCCCAGGACTCGGAGATGCCGCCGCCGCCGGCGCCCCACGCCGCGCCGTCGTTCCAGACATGCTCGAGCGCGGGCTGGGTGGCGTCCTCGATTGTCGTGCCGCCGGCCGCCACGACGTACGGCTGGCTCGCCGGGTCGTCGACGGACAGGACGGGGCTGGTCGGGGCGGTCGTCCCGAACGCGTTGCAGTCGTTGCTGCCCTCGTCGCCGGAGCCGAGAAGACCGTCTGCCCCTGGGCCGCCGCCTGCTGGAAGATGAGGTTCTCCGCCTGCTGGACGCCCGGCGAGCCCTGCTGGACCGCCTGCTCGCAGAACCCCCAGCTCGTGGTCACGACCTGGTCGACGTCGTCGTTGACGATCTTCGAGTACTCGTCGAGCGCGCCGAACGTGGTGTTCGGCGCCTGGTAGACGTCGATGTTCGCGCCCGGCGCGAAGCCGGAGACGTCCTGGATGTCGAGAATCGACTCGCCCGAGCCCGGCCCGGCGGGCTGGCCGCCGTCGACGTTGACGACGTGCACGCGGCTGAGCATCGAGGTCGCCTGCGTCGCGCCGAAGTAGCAGGTGTCGAACGTCTGGAGATCGCTCGTCGCGAACGGCTCCAGCTCGAAGCCGGCGATGTGCTGACCGGAGCCGGTGTCACCGGCGCCGAAGAGGCCGAACGCACCGTAGGCGTTCGCGATCTGGTCGTCGGTCAGGCCGCCGAACTCCTCGGCCGCGGTCGTCGCCTCGGGGCAGGGCGTGGGCGAGCTGGCCGGGTGGACGAAGCTCGTGGTCTTGGCTGCCGCATGTGTCCCCCGCGCCGACCGGGGCGCGTGGAGGATGTTCGACGGTCGGAGCCTGGTGGTCGTGTCGAGGCCGACGACCGCCGTGACGTCCTTGGCGATCGCCGCCGGCACGCGGACCGAAGCGGTGCGCGCCTGGCCGGTCGACCCGTCGGCGAGCCGGTAGCGCTCCAGACCCGTGCGGAAGGCGGTCTCGACCCGGCTCGCGGGAGCTGTGAAGTGGACGATCAGGCCGTCCCGCGCGACCTCGGTCACGGTCAGCCCGGAGGACTGAAGCTGCGACTTGACGGCCGCGATGGTCGAGGGCGTCGGGCCGAATCGCGCCGCGAAGCTCCCGGGGGTCAGGTAGTGGTGGAAGAGCGGCGAGTGCTTGTCGGTCACCTGCGAGATGAAGTGCGTCAACGCGGCGTCGTCACGGGGCTGCAGCACCACGGCACCGGACACGGTCGCCGTCGGCGAACCGCTCCGAGCGGCTTTGCGCCGCGAGGGAGCAGCGGCTTGGGCGCGCACGACCCTCGTGCCCGTCGGTGCGGCAGCGCCCGCACCGGCTGCCGAGATCGCGAAGCACACCAGTGCCACCAGCGGGGCCGCTACGAGCGCCCGCACGCCAAGAACCCTGCTCATGAAGTCCTCCTAATCGCCCGGCAGCTGCCGCCCCCCAAAGTGCGGCCCCGATCACACGACCTATCGCAGAACTGAGACGCGATGTCAACGCAGACGTTAGCGATGCCCGAAGTGATGCGCCCGCGGGAGAGCCGCGTGGACGTCGGCGCCGTCCGTCAGCGACCGCGCCAGCGGCGCGAGGGAGACAAGTTCGTCCGACGAGGACGTTCTCGTTGCGGTCCGAGCGCTCGAACCGGCCGCGCACGAGCAGGAGCGGCTCGCCGCGGACGATCGCCCGGTGCGCTCGTAGACCGGCGGCGGGATGATGAGGTTGATCTGGCCGTGCTCGTCCTCGAGCAGCATGAAGACGACGCCGTTCGCGGTCGACGGCCGCTGGCGGGCGACGGCCAGCCCGGCGAACGCGATCAGCGCGCCCGTGCGGGACGCCGGCGAGCTCGCTCGCTCGACAGCGGCTCGGCGGCAGGTGCGGCCGCAGCAGCGCGAGCGGGTGGACGCCGACCGACAGGCTCGTGTGCCGGTAGTCGGCGAGCATCCGCTCCCACATCGGTCTGGCTCGGGCAGCTCCGGCGCTCGCGACCGTGGGCTCGAGCGGCAGCGCGAGCTGCTGCGCGCCTCCCTTCCGTCCCGGGACTCTCGCCGGCGCGGCGACGAGCCCGAGCTGCCAGAGCAGCTCTCGCCGCCGCCCCCAAGCTCGTCGCAGGCCCCCGACTGCGACGAGCGCGCGCGAGCTCGTCCTCCGACGAGCCCCGCGGCGGGCGAGCTCGCCGATCGCGGCGTAGGGCTGCTCCGCGACGACGCGCCTCCGCGTCCTCCTCCCCCAGCCCGAGCGGACGTACTTCGAGCCCGACCCGGACCGCACCGTCCTCGATCGTGCAGCCGCCTCGCTGCGGTTCACGTGCGGCGGCCGCATCTCGACCCCGCGCCGCTGTCCGTCGCGCACGAGCGACGCGGGCGGGTAGAAGCCCATCGGCTGCGCGTTGAGGAGCGCGCAGAGGAACTCGGCCGGGTAGTAGCGCCGCAGCCACGCCGACTGGTAGGCGAGCAGCGCGAACGCGGCCGCGTGCGACTTCGGGAAGCCGAAGCCCGAGAAGCCGACGAGCTTGTCGTAGATCTCGTGCGCCTTCGGCTCCTCGATCCCCTTGCCCGAGCGCAGCCCGCGACGAACCGCTGCCGGAACGCCTCGATCGCCTCGTGCGCTGCGCTTGCGGCTCATCGCACGGCGCAGCCCTTCGGCCTCCCCGACGCTGAACCCGGCCGCGGCCATCGCGACGTCGAGCACCTGGTCCTGGAAGACGACGACGCCGAGCGTCTCGGCAGCGGCTCCGCGCAGCGACTCGTGCTCGACCGGGTAGCACGAAGCCCGGGTCGTCGCGCAGCCGCTGGCGCCGCTCGATGTAGGGGTGCACGGCCTTCCCCTGGATCGGCCCCGGCCGGACGAGCGCGACCTGCACCGTCAGGTCGTCGAGGTTCTCCGGCCGCGTCCGGAGCAGGCTCTGCATCTGCGCGCGGCTCTCGATCTGGAAGCAGCCGACCGTGTCCGCCTCCTGGATCTCGGCGAACACCTCGCGGGTCGTCGAGCGGGACGCGCGAGAGGTCGATCGGCTCGCCGCGGTGGCGGCGCGATCAGGTCGACGCACTCCTCGACCGCCGACAGCATCCCCAGCCCGAGCAGGTCGATCTTGAGGAAGCCGGCGTCGGCGCACGAGTCCTTGTCCCACTGGCACATCTGCCGCCCCTCCATCGCCGCCGGCTGCACGGGCACGAGCTCGACAGCGGCCGGGTGGAGATGACCATCCCGCCCGGATGCTGGGAGATGTGGCGCGGCAGGCCGGCGATCTCGGCGCGAGCTCGCGGAACGCCCGCCAGCGCGGCGCCGGCTCGTGGCCGCCCGGGACGCGGTCGAGCTCGTCGGCGACGCGCTGCGCGTTCCAGCCGTCGGTGACGCGCGCGAGCCGCTCGAGCTCGCCGTACGGGAGGCCGAGCGCCTTGCCGACGTCGCGGATCGCGCCGCGGCTGCGGTAGGTGCGAAAAGCTCGCGACGAGCGCGGCGTGCTCGCGGCCGTAGCGCTCGGTGACGCGTGACGATGAGCTTCTCGCGGATGTCGCGCGGGAAGTCGAGGTCGATGTCGGGCACCGACGTCGAGCTCGTCGTTGAGGAAGCGGCCGAGCGAGAGGTTGGCCGCGACCGGGTCGACGTGCGAGAGGCCGGTCAGGTAGCAGACGAGCGAGCCGACGCTCGAGCCGCGCCCCCGCCCCGGCGGCAGCACGTTGCCGCGTCGAGCCGGCGCCGCGCACCTCGAGCGCGCACGTCGCGCGCCAGCTCGAGCACCTCCCAGTGGAGCAGGAAGAAGCCGGCGAGGCCGAGCCGCGCGATCAGCGCCAGCTCGTCTTCCAGCCGCTCGCGGGCGCGTCGCTTGCGACCGTTGCGCGTCGGCGTAGCGCTCGGCGAACGCGCGCTCGCAGATCACGCGCAGCTGCGCGATCGGCGGGGTCGGCGCCGTCGGAGAAGTCCGGGTAGCGGTAGCCGAGCTCCTCGGTCAGGTCGAAGTCGCAGCGGTCGGCGAGCTCGCGCGTGCGCGCGGCCGCCTCCGGCCGGGAAGCGCTCGGCGCTCTCGGCGGGCGAGCGGAGCACGGACTCGTGGTTGCCGCGCCGCTCCCGCTCGCGAGCCGTCGAGCGAGGTGCGGGTGCGGATCGCGACCAGCGCGTCCTGGAGGCGTGGCGCGGCGGGGATGGTGGGCGTGGACGTCCCCGGTCGCGACCGTCGGCACCCCGAGCGAGGCCGCGAGCTCGCTCAGGCGGCGTTGCGGCGTGCGTCGCCGCGCTCGAACGGGCGCTGGAGCTCGACGTAGAAGCGCGCCGCGGAAGGCGTGCGCGAGCCGCGCGGCGGCGTTCGGGTCGCCGACCGCCGAGCGCCGTGCCGCGCGCAGCCCGAGAGGCAGACGAGCCCCTCGGCGTGCTCGTCGAGCAACTCCAGGCTCGCCGCGGCGGCAGCAGCTCGCGCTCGCGTCCCGTCGAGCGCGCGTGCGCGCGTGCGCGTCGGTGAGGATCCGGCAGAGGTTCGCGTAGCCGCGGCGGCTCTCGCAGAGAAGTGTGACGTGGCTCCGCCCGCGAGCGTGACCTCGGCGCCGGTGATCGCGCGCAGCCCGAGGTGCTTGGCCGCGTGCGCGAACTCGAGCGAGCCGTAGACGCCGTCGTGGTCGGTGAGCGCGAGCGCCTCGTAGCCGAGCTCGGCGGCGCGGGCGGCGAGCTCCTCCGGCAGCGATGCGCCGTCGAGGAACGAGTAGGCCGAGTGCGCGTGCAGCTCGACGTAGGTCATGATCTGCCGCGATGGAGGAGCCGTTCTTCATCCGACCGGGCGAGGGCGAGCGGATCCGGCAGCACCGCGTCCTCGCCGAGCTGCCGCACATCGAGGCCGACTCTTCTCGGCCGCTCGAGGGCGAGGTCGAGTTCTTCCAGGACGGCGAGTGGCATCGCGTCGGCCCCGGCTCGTTCCTCTCGGTGCCGCCGGACGTCGAGCACGGTTTCCGCCCGGCGGGAACGGCGATCCGGCTGCTCAACTTCCACACGCCGAACGACGGCTTCATCGCAGGCCTGCGGGATTAGCGTCATCCCCGGAGTCTAGGCGAACGTATGTTCGCTTGCTAGGCGGTGGTCACATGCGCCCCGCCGACCCAGCGGTCGATCCCGAGTAGCTCGACGCGATTGGCGTCACCGGCGAGCACCTTCTCCCCGGCGTCCGTCAGGCGCAGCGGGAGCCCGACGAAGCGCTGCGCGTCGCCCAGCGGCGGAGCAGGCGGGAGCGGCTCGCCCTCAGCCGTCTCCACGAGCCGGTTCTCCCCCACCCCGAGCTCGGTGACGGCCGCGTAGAACCACGTGTCGCCGAGGAACGGCGCCGCCTCGGCGTCCTGCGCTGCGAGGAAGGCCTCGCGCGGCGTGGCCCGGCCGGCCGCGATCGCGGTCAGCGCGCGCCGCTCGGTGACCGAGAGCCCGTCGCCCGGGAAGCGGGCAGCTCCTCGAGCAGGCGCCGCAACGCCGGGGCGAGGAACGGCAGCTCCGGGTCCTCGCGCCGGGCGAGCTCCGCGAGCGCCGACGGCTCGGGCGCCCGGAACGCCTCCCATGCCTCGGTTGCGGCGGCGAGCGTCTCGGCGCTCGCACAGCGCCGCTCCGGCCAGAGCGTCTCGAGCTCGTCGGCGGTCAGCTCGCCGAGCCCGCGGAAGGACGGCTTCCCGGGGAACGAGTCCACGACCACGAGCTCGGGAGCGGCGCCGATGCCGTGGGCGAGGGAGAGCACGTCGAGGAGCTGGAGCTGGTCATAGAGGTCGTGCTCGAACCAGAGGACCACCTCGATCCCGTCGCGGAGCGCGTCGAGGAGCTGCGCGTCTCGGCGCTCGAGCGAGCCTTGGAGCGCGCGCCGGCTCCCCCACCCCGCGTCCGCGAGGAAGCCCGCGCGCACCCGCAGGAGCTCGCGGCGCGGCACCGCCGGCACCGGCCCGACATGCAGGACGTCCTGCCACGGGAGCACGGCGCCGCCGAGCGCCGTCTGCCGCAGCGTGTTGCCGGCGCTCTCGCCGTTCGTGACGTGGAGCAGGGTCGGCGGCGTCGCGGGCTCGCGGCCGCGGCGCGCGAGATACGCCGCTCCGCAGGTGCAGTGGTCGAGCGAGTCGCAGGCGCAGCCGACGACGCGCGCCAGCTCCTCGCGCATGCGCCGGAGCCCGGCGATCCGGCCGTCGATCTCGTCGATCTTCGCCGCCATGCGCACCCGCAGCGCCTCGGACGGCGTCCCCGAGCGCCGCACCGCCTTGAGGACGTCGGCGATCTCGCGGAGCGTGAAGCCGAGCGCCTGCGCCTCCTTGATCGCGCGGAGGAAGCGGACCGTCTCCTCGTCGTAGCGGCGGTGGCCGCTCGGCTCGCGGTCGGGCTGTGGCAGGAGGCCGCGCCGCTCGTAGTAGCGGAGCGTCTCGACGTTGACACCTGCGCGACCGGCGACCTCTCCGACTCTCATGACCCGAGTATGCACCCGTACCCAGGTACGGATTGCAAGCGACGCTCTACGCTCCGCGGCGTGGACGGCTCTACTCGCCGCGGGCGCCTCGCGCGCTCCCGCCTCTACCTCGTCCTCGGAGGTGGCGACGCGGGCGTCATCGAGCCGGCGCTGCGCGGCGGGGTCGACATCGTCCAGCTCCGCGACAAGGAGCTCGGCGACGAGGCACTCGTCACCGCTGCCGCGCCGTTCCGGTCTGCCTGTCGGGCGCACGGTGCCCTCTTCGTCCTCAACGACCGGCCGGACCTCGTCGAGGCGTGCGGCGCCGACGGCGTCCACATGGGCAGAGGTGATACGCCGGTCGAGGAGGCGAGGGCACTCGTGGGATCAGACCGGCTGGTCGGGCTGTCGGTGTCGACGTTGGACGAGCTGGGCGACGTCGCCGGTGCCGACTACGTCGGGGTGACCGCATTCGCGACGCCGACGAAGGAGGACGCGGTTCCAGGCGGCCTCGAGCTTCTCCACGCTGCGGCGGAGGCGCTGACGATCCCGTGGTTCGCGATCGGCGGCATCGACCTCGCGAACGTCGCCGAGGTGGCCGCCACCGGGGCACATGGCGTCGCGGTCGTCCGCGCCATCCGGGACGCCGACGATCCGGAGGCGGCGGCGCGACTGCTCCGGGCCGCGCTAGATCGGCAGCAGTAGGTCGATCTCGTCGAGGCGGCGGTAGTGCTCGAGGCTGGGCCGGGTCTCGTCGGGCTTCGCCTGCTGCGTCAGCGCGTCGAACGTCGGCCCGATGCGCTCGTAGACGCCCGGCGGGTCGCCGCGCAGCCGGGCGCGGAGGTAGCGGCCGCCGGGGAGCGTCCCGGACTCGAGGCCCGGCACGAGCTCGTCTCCCTCTCGCACCTCGACGCACGCGCGGTAATCGTCCGCGACGGGGTCGAAGGCGCCGTAGAAGTGACGCCCGCGGAGCGGGACGACGGCTTCGAGCTCGTCCCACGCGCGGCGGATGTGCTCGAGCCCGTCGGGAACGCGGACGAACTGCACCGCGATCTCCTCGCGTTCTATCTCCGTGAAGTCGGTCATGCGCCGCGCTGGCTATACCAGCCTCCACCCGCGCCGTCGTGGAAGACGACGGTGTTCTCGCCGCTTTCGAGCACGAGCTCGAAGTAGGCGCGGACGACGGGCTCCTCCGTCCACCAGCGGTCGACGACGCGCCACTCCTCCCGGACGAGCGCGACGGCGCGGTGGTTCACCTCGAGCGGCCTGCCGTTGGCGTCGGCCTCGACGCGCGCCGCCCGCGGCGCGTTGAAGCGTGCGGCTACTCGTCCTTCGGGACGAGCAGCGCGCGGCTCTCCGGCACGCGCGACCAAGGCGCCACCTCCACGACGGTGCAAACGGAGCCCGAGCCGGTGCTCGCCAGCACCTGCCGCAGCCCGTCTCGCAGGCGGGAGCGGTCTTCGGCGCCGGCTGCGAGCAGCTCGAGCTGGTGTCCGGTCGGCTCGGTCAGCTCGACGAGCTCCAGGCGGAGCTCGGCGACGGGAGCCGGCAGCTCGGCGAGCCGCGGCGAGAGCGCGACGCGGATCCGGTCGGGATCGGCGCTCGGCTCGCGCAGGGTCAGCGTCCGCCGCCACGAGCCGCCGCTCTCGAGCCGGGCTGCGAGCGCGAGCTTGCGAACGAAGCGATCGCGGCGCTCGGGTCGCGCGAGCGCAGACTCGACGAGCCCTGCGAGCGCGCGTCTCAGCGTCAGCTCGTTGCCGACCGCCTCCGGGAACTCGAGCGAGGCGGCCACCGGTGCGGGCGGGCGCCGGCCGCGCACGCGCGCGGCCGTCCCACCTCTCGCCAGGCCCCAGGCGCGCCGGCCGTCCGGCCCCAAGCGTTCGGCGACGGCGCCTCCCGGGAGCCCGGCAAGCTGTCCCAGCTTGCGAACTCCGAGTGCTTCGAGCTCTTCGTAGCGGCCGCGCTCGAGCGGGAGAAGCGTGAGCGGCAGCGGCGCGAGGAATTGCGGCAGCTCCTCATCGGCGACCACGACGACCTGCCCGGGTCGCGCGACCGAAGCTGCCGCGAGCGAAGCGAAGCGCCGGCCGGCGGCGCCGATGCGCGCGTCCCATTCGGTCCCGACCGCCGCGAGCGCACGCCGCAGCGCGGGCTCGAGGCCGCCGTAGAGCCGTTCGACTCCCCGCGTCTCGAAGTAGGCGACGCCCGGCGAAGCCGGCTCGACGGCGAAGCCCGCGTCCTCGAGCGCATGGAGGATCTCCTCCCAGCCGCGCTCCGCGCCGGCCGCATCCGGCTCGACGAGCACGAGCGACGGGCAGGTGGCGAGCGCCTCGCCCAGCCGCATCCCCGGCCGCACGCCGGCTGTCTCGGCGGCGGCCGTCACCGGCCCGAGCAGCGGCTCTGCCTGCGGCTCGGGAGCCAGTGCTGCCGGGCGCAGCGCGAGCGACGGCGTGCGCCGCAGCGCCGCCTTAAGCTCGAGCCCGGGAATCGACAAACAGGCGATCATGGGAACGTATGTTCTACACGAACAGACGTTCCCCTGTCAACCCGAGAGAGAAAGGGGCTGGAATGGTCGAGGAAGCACGCCTGGACGAGGTCGGCTCGGGGCTCGCGCCCGTCTCCCCCGGCTGGTTCGTCGTCAACGTCGGGGACGCCGCGTGGGTGCGAAACGACGCGTTCGGCGGGCGCTGCGTGTTCGAGAGCAGCCCGCGCGTGCTCGCCGAACGGCCCGACGCCGAGCCGCAGATGTTCGCCGACACGGGCTTCACGCTCGCCGTGCTCGAGCCCGGCAAGCCCACGGGCATGTTCCATGCGGAGTCCGCGCAGGAGGACTTCCTCGTCCTCGCCGGCACGTGTCTCCTCCTGATCGAGGAGGAGGAGCGACCGCTCCGCGCGTGGGACTTCGTCCACTGTCCCGCCGGGACGCGCCACACCTTCGTCGGCACGGGCGACGGGCCGTGCGCGATCTTCATGACCGGCGCCCGCCGGGAGGGGAAGACGCTCCTTTATCCGGTCGCCGAGCACGCCCGCGTCCACGGCGCCGGAGTCGAGACGGAGACGAGCGACCCGCGGGAGGCGTACGCGCCGTTTGAGCACTGGCGCCTGGGGCGGCCGGACGCCTGGCCCGGGCTCCCGTGGGCAGGATGAGCCGGTGGACCGGGTCCGCGTCGACAAGTGGCTGTGGGCGGCGCGCTTCGCGAAGACGCGGAGCGCGGCGACGGATCTCGTCCTCGCGGGCCACGTCAAGGTCGGCGGCGAGCGGGTCAAGCCGGCGCGGGAGGTCACGCCGGGCGACACGCTCGAGATCCGGCTCGGCGTGACCCGCCGCGTCGTCGTCGTGACCGGCCTGGCCGACCGCCGCGGGCCGGCGAAGGTCGCCGCGATGCTCTACGAGGAGACGCCCGAGTCGCGCGAGGAGCGGGAGCGCCTCGCAGTCGAGCGGCGGCTGGCACGGCCGCTCGGAGCCGACCTCGGCGCGCGGCCGACGAAGCAGGAGCGGCGCCGGCTCGATGCGCTCCGGCGGGGGCAGCGCCGGCGATGAAGTGGGTCGCGCTCCTGCGTGGCGTCAACCTCGGCGCGCGCAACAAGGTGCCGATGGCGGAGCTGCGAGCGAAGCTGGAGGACGCCGGCTACGACGACGTCCGGACGTACATCGCGAGCGGCAACGTCCTCCTCGGCGGGCCTGCCGGCCGCAAGGCTCTCGGCTCGGACCTCGAGCGTCTCGTCCTGGACGCCTTCGGCGTGACGACGGCCGTGATCCTGCGCAAGCCGCGAGAGCTCGCCGCGGCGGTCGACGCGCACCCGTTCGGCGACGCCTCCGACACGCACGTCGCGTTCCTCGGGGCACGACCGGCCAAGTCGGCGGCCGCCGGGCTCGAAGCCGTCGACGCGGATGCCGTGCTCCTGGGCGCCGAGCTCTACCTCCGGCTGCCGCGCGGCGTACAGGGCTCGCGCCTCTCGAACGCGCGGATCGAGTCGCTGCTCGGTGTCCCTGCCACGCTCAGGAACTGGCGCACGGTCGTCGCGCTGGCCGAGCTCGCCGCGGGGGCGTAGGCTCGCGCCGACACTCAAAAAGGGAGGACTTCGATGGCACTTGCACGCGTCGTGACGTTTGAGGACATCGACTCGAACCGGATTGCGACCCTGAAGAGCGAGATCGAGGACGGCGAGAAGCCCGAGGGCCTGCCGGCGACGGAGATGATGATCCTCCACGATCCCGAGGCGAATCGCGCCCTCGCGATCGTGTTCTTCGACAACGAGGACGACTACCGCACGGGCGACGAGTTCCTCGAGCGCGATGGACACGTCGGACACGCCGGGTACGCGGACCTCCGTGACGAAGCACGAGGTCGCCGTGCGGGCGAAGGGCTAGAGCGTCACCTCGGCTGCGGGGCCGACGCGGCGGACGTAGCGCGGGACGACGTCGAGGGCGTTCTCCCGCGCGCACCGCTCGACGTCGGCTTCGAGGCCGTGCCGGCGTAGGTTCGAGGCGCTACGGCTCGCGCCGAGCCCCTCGAGCGCGTTCGGGAAGCTCGGGCGATCAGGATCGCGGCGCGGGCCGAGTCCTCCGGCTCGCCTCCGAGCGCCTCGGCGATGCGGCCGGCGCAGTACGCGTCGTCGAGCGCGAGCTCGCCCAGCACGCCGGCGCAGAGCACCGCGACGTCCTCCCCGCTCTCGCGCGCCGCCGCGGCGACGGCTTCGAGATTGAGCAGCGAGCCGACGTAGACGCGCTCGAAGCGCTCCGCGGCGGCGACGAGCAGCCGCGTCCCGTTCGTCGTCGTGAGGATCAGCGTCGGTGCGGCGGCCTCGCCCTCGAGCTCGCTGCGGCGAGTTGCCGAAGTCGAAGCCCTCGATCGTGCTCGAGCCGCCGCTCGCCCGCGAGCTTCGCCGGGCCCTCTATCTCGCGCCAGCGCGCGCGCGTCGTCGATCTCGGCGCAGCAGAGGACGCGCTCGTAGCCCGACGCGAGCGCCTGGCAGATCGTGGAAGTCGCGCGCAGGACGTCGACGACGATCCCGACCGGGGCCGGCGTCAGCTCGCCGGGAGTGAAGGCGACATGGACGCGCATCCGGGATTACGCTAGCCCGGATGTCGACGGTCGAGACCCGCTACTGCTACCGGCATCCCGATCGCGAGACGGGCCTCTCCTGCTCCGATTGCGGACGGCCGATCTGCGCCGACTGCGCGACGTTCGCGCCCGTCGGCATCCGCTGCCCCGATCACGCCGGGACTCCCCGCGGCCCCGCGATCGCGGCAGATCAAGCCGCCGCCTGTGCACCGCGCGCAGGGCATCTCGCTCGCGACGGGCAGCGCGCCCATCACCAAGGCGCTCATCGCTATCAACGTCGGTGATCTACCTGATAACCGTCCTCCAGAGCCACAGCACCACGCCGACCGGTTCGATCGTCACCAGGTTCCTGTTGTACGGGCCGTCCGTCGCTCATGGTGAGTGGTGGCGGCTGGTGACCGCGATGTTTCTCCACGCATCGATTCTGCACATCGGGTTCAACATGTACGTCCTCTGGGTAATCGGGACGCCGGTCGAGCAGTACCTCGGCCCGACGCGCTACCTCGGGCTCTACTTCGTCTCTGGGTTGGCCGGATCGGCTGGGGCGCTCCTCCAGTCGCCGCTCACGCCCGTCCTGGGAGCGTCCGGGGCGATCTTCGGGATCCTCGGCGCGATGCTGATTCTCGAGTGGCAGGTCACGGGGCGCCTCGCGGGACAGGCGGCGGCGTTGATCGCGATCAACCTGGGCCTGTCGTTCGTGATTCCGAACATTTCGTGGGGCGGGCACGTCGGTGGCCTGATCGGCGGGATCCTGATCATGCTCGCGTACGGACATTGGGGAGGCAGCCGCAGTCGGGCGCAGTACGGACAGCTCGGCCTCGGCGGCGTGATCGGGCTGGTCGTCGTCGGAGTCGGCAGCGTCGCGGTGGCGTACTTCCGCGTGCGCGGCCTGGCCTAGCGCCCGCCGAGGATCGCCCTGACCACCGCCGGCCGGGCGGTTCCGGCCAGGCGATCCGGCCGCTCGACCCGGAAGCAGCCTCCCAGCTCGACGGTCGCCGAAGTGCGCTCGGCGCCGACGTCGGCGAAGGTGCGCTGCTTCGGACAGCCGCGCCTCGGTCCCGGGCCGGTGAGCGCTCTGAGCAGCCGTCGGGTTCGCGCGGCATGGAGACGGAAACCGCGGACGAAGTACCCGACCGCGAGGTGATCCGCCGGCGTGCGGTAGACGCAGACGTGCAGGGCCTTCGGCGCGCGGTCGAACAGCGGCCCGCCGGTCGAATCGCGCGGCGGCCCCGCCCAGGCGACCGTGTTCCCCACCTTCATCGGGCAGTTCGCGGCGAGCGCCGCCGCCGAGACGAGCTGCCTGACTCGGTGCACCCAGACGACGTGCCAGCGCACCGGGGTGGCCGGCGAGGCCAGTGGCTCACCGCAGCGGTCGACCGGGATCCGCGGGACGAGCGTGCGTCCCCGACCGTCGACGAAGACCGGCACGAGGAGGACTTCCCTGACCAGAGAGCAGACGCCGCCCTTCGGCGGGAAGTCGAGATCGTTTCGCTGCTCGAAGTACCGCTGCCAGGCGGGGATGCCGCTGACGGCGACCTTGCGTATGCGGACCTCCCACTGTCCTTGCCCCGGATAAACGCGGAATCCGTCGGGGCAGCTCACCGCGGTCACGGCGTGGAAGCGGCGGACGACCTTTGGCCCGACCCTGCGCGCCTGCTTGCCGAGGCAGTGGGCGTTCTCGGTCAGCCGAAGGTCGGTCCGCCGGCGACGGTGCGCGGGTGCTCCCGCCGAGGGCGCCCGCCGCGAACGCGCCGGCGAGACCGGCGGCCAGGAGAAGCGTGGCTGCTGCGAGAGCACGCCTCATGCCCGTGTTATACGGCGCCGGCGCGCCGTCTGTCACCCGCCGGTCTGGACGTACTCGCCGCGGTGGGCCTCCTTCAGCGCCGCCTGCGCCGCAGCAAGCCGCGCGAGCGGGACGCGGTACGGCGAGCAGCTCACGTAGTCGAGCCCGATCCGGTGACAGAACTCGACCGAGGAAGGCTCGCCGCCGTGCTCGCCGCAGATGCCGAGCTTGATCTCCGGCTTCGTCTCCCCCCCGCTCGACCGCGATCCGCATCAGGTCGCCCACGCCCTCGGTGTCGAGCGACCTCGAACGGGTTCCGCTCGAGCACGTCCGTCGCTCGAGGTAGAAGGTGAGGAACTTCCCTCGGCGTCGTCGCGCGACATCCCGAGCGCCGTCTGCGTCAGGTCGTTCGTCCCGAAGGAGAAGAAGTCGGCGACCTCGGCGATCTCGTCCGCGCGGCAGCGCCGCGCGCGGCAGCTCGATCATCGTCCCGACAGAGGTAGTCGAGCCCCGCGGCCTCCTCCTCCATCACGTCGGGTCGGTTCAGCCATCGCGCAGCCGGCGCAGCTCCTCGCGGAAGCCGACGAGCGGCATGCATGATCTCGACGAGCGGAGCCTGGCGGCGCGCTCCTGCACGGCCTCGCCGCGCCGCGCGATCGCGCGCACCTGCATCTCGTAGATCTCCGGCCACTGGATGCCGAGCCGGCAGCCGCGCGTGCCGAGCATCGGGTTCGACTCCGTGAGTGCCTCTGATGCCGCTTGCCGCATGCGCGATCGCGGGCCTCTCGAGCGGCGGCAGGAACTCGTGCAGCGGCGGGTCGAGCAGCCGGATCGTGACCGGCAGCCCGGACATCGCCTCGAAGATCTCCCTCGAAGTCGGACTGCTGGAACGGGAGGAGCCGGCTCGAGCGCCTCGCGGCGGCCGGCCTCGTCGCGGCGAGGATCATCTCCTGCACCGCCGGCAGCCGCTCCTCGCCGAAGAACATGTGCTCGGTGCGGCAGAGGCCGATGCCCTGCGCGCCGAACTCGCGCGCCTTCGCAGCGTCCTCCGTTGTCGGCGTTCGCGCGCACCTTGAGGCGGCGCAGCTCGTCCGCCCACCCCGAGGATGGTCTCGAAGTCCTCGTTGATCGCGGGCGGCACGAGCGGCACCTCGCCGACGATCACCCGGCCGGTGCCGCCGTCAATCGTGATCACGTCGCCTTCCTTCAGCTTGTGGCCGCCGATCCGGACGGTCTTCGCGCCGGTGTCGATCTCGAGACCGTCGGTGCCGGCGACGCACGGCTTCCCCATGCCGCGCGCGACGACGGCCGCGTGCGACGTCATGCCGCCGTGCGCGGTGAGGACGCCCTTCGCCTGGATCAGGCCGTGGATGTCGTCGGGCGTCGTCTCCCAGCGGACGAGGATGACCGACTCGCCGGCCCTGCCGCGCTCGGCGGCGCTGTCGGCGTCGAGGACGATCTTGCCGCTGGCGGCGCCGGGCGAGGCGTTGAGGCCCTGCGCGCGGCGACCTCGAACTCGGCGTCCGGGTCGAGGCGCGGATGCAGCAGCTGGTCGAGCTGGCTCGGGTCGATCCGCGCGCACCGCCTCTTCCCGCTCGATCAGTCCCTCGCCGTCATGTCGACCGCGCACTTGATCGCCGCCGCCGCCGTCCGCTTCGCGGTGCGGGTCTGCAACAGGTAGAGGTGCCCCTGCTCGACCGTGAACTCGATGTCCTGCATGTCGCGGTAGTGGCGCTCGAGCGCGGCCATCGTCTCGAGGAGCTGGTCGTACGCCTCGGGCATCCGCTCGCGCAGCTCCGCGAGCGGCTGCGGCGTGCGGTCCCGGCCACGACGTCCTCGCCCTGCGCGTTGACGAGGTACTCGCCATAGACGCCCTGCTCGCCGGTCGAGGGATCGCGGGTGAAGCAGACGCCGGTTGCCGAGTCCTCTCCCTTGTTGCCGAAGACCATCTGGACGACGTTGACCGCCGTGCCGAGGTCGTCGGCGATCCCGTACTCGTGCCGGTAGACCTGCGCGCGCGGGGAGTTCCAGGAGTCGAAGACGGCCGTGATCGCGCGACGCAGCTGCTCGCGAGCATCCTGCGGAAAGCCCTGCCCCGTCTCGCGCTCGTAGATCTCCCGCGCCCGCTCGGCGGAGTCGTCGACGCTGAAGCTCTCGTGCGGGATGTCGTCGACGGTCTCGCCGAACATCTGGATCAGCCGGCGGTAGCAGTCGCGCGCGAACTCCTCGTTCCCGGTCGAGCGCGCGAGACCCTCGACCGACTCGTCGTTGAGCCCGACGTTGAGGATCGTGTCCATCATCCCGGGCATCGAGACCGCCGCCCCCGAGCGGACCGAGACGAGCAGCGGGTCCTCGGGGTCGCCGAAGCGCTTTCCGGTCTGCTCCTCGAGCCGCGCGATGTGCTCGTCGACCTCGTCGTCGAGCCCTTCGACCTCGCCGCCGGAGGCCATGAAGGCGCGGCAGGCGTCGGTTGTGATCGTGAAGCCGGCGGGAACGGGAACCCCGAGCTGCGTCATCTCGGCGAGCCCGATCCCCTTGCCGCCCAGCAGGTCGCGGCCGCCTTCCGAGGGCTCGTCGAAGTCGTAGACGTAGCGGGTCATCGGGGCGCAGATGTTCTCATAAGCGGGCAGCTTGGCCCGTCAGCGGCGCCTGGCACGGAACTCGGCCACCCACGCCAGGCCGCGTAGCCCGATCCAGACCGGCGTGAGCAGGACGTAGAAGAGGAAGTCCCCGATCAGCAGGGCGAGCCACCAGAGCCCCCAACGCCAGAGCGGGATGCGCGGTTTCGCTTTCATCGCGCCGCCGGTGCCTTCGCCTCGCCCGCGCGCTCCTCGACGACGCGGAGGATGCGGTGCGCGGTCTCCTCGATCGACAGCTCGGAGATGTCGATCACCGGGCAGCGGAGCCGGCGATGGAGCTTCTTCGCCTGCTCGAGCTCCTCGTAGATCTCGGCGAGCTCGGCGTATTGCCGGTTGCGGCCCGGAGCGCCCATCGCCCGTACGCGGGCACGACGGATCTCGGCGAGCCGGTTCGGGTCGATCGTGACGCCGACGACCTTGCCCTGGTCGATCTCGAACAGCTCGGGTGGCGGCGCGATCCCCTTCACCACCGGGACGTTCGCGGCCTTGTGGCCGAGGTAGCCGAGGTAGATCGAGAGCGGCGTCTTCGACGTCCGCGAGACGCCGACGAGGACGACGTCCGCGTCGTGCAGGCCGTGCGCGACGCCGTCGTCGTAGCGGACGGCGAACTCGATCGCCTCCATCCGCTTGAAGTACGCGGAGTTGAGCGGCGGCCGCGAGCCCGGGGTCATGGTCGCCGCCTGGCCCGAGACGCGCGCCACCGCGTCGATCGGCTGGCCGAGCAGGTCGCAGTAGTGGAGGCGCGCCCGCCGGCAGAGCGTGCGCATGGCCTCGCGGAGCTGCGGCTGGACGAGCGTGTAGACGACGACGGCAGGCCGGCCGCGCATCCGGTTCACCGCGAGCTGGAGGTCGTCCTGCGACTCGACACGCGGGTGGCGGATCTCGACGAACTCCTGCTCCGGGAACTGCGCCTCGAGCGCCTGGACGAGCCGCGCCGCGGTCTCGCCGGTGGCGTCGGAGACGACGTGGAGCTCGACCGGCGCGTTCGGCATCTGCGGTCAGCCTAACCGGGAGCGTGCTGTTTCTCGCTCCATCCCAAACCCCCAACCCACCCGGGGAACCGAGGTTACGCCGGCGCCGTTGGCGCCGGCGTGGAGACTTCGTGCCAATTCGTCGCGAATCGCCCGGGTAACCTCCGCCCATGGCGGAGACGGCCCCACCGGTGACGATGGACACGATCGTCTCCCTCTGTCGCCGCCGCGGCTTCGTCTTCCCCTCCTCCGAGATCTACGGCGGCCTCGGCTCGACGTACGACTACGGCCACTACGGCGTCCTCACGAAGAACAACATCCGCTCGCTCTGGTTCCGGGCGATGGTGCAGGAACGCGACGACATCGTCGCCCTCGATTCCGCGATCATTCTCAACCCGAGGGTCTGGGAGGCGTCCGGCCACGTCGCCGTATTTACCGACCCGCTCGTCGACTGCCGCACCTGCAAGCTCCGCTTCCGCGCCGACCAGCTCGAACAGGCGCGTTGCGGCCGCAAGCCGAGCAAGCGTCCCGGCGAGACTCCCGACTGCGACCTCACCGAGCCACGGCAGTTCAACCTCATGTTCGAGACGCACGTCGGCGCGCTGCAGGACGCAAGCTCGCTCGCCTATCTCCGCCCCGAGACGGCCCAGGGGATCTTCGTCAACTTCAAGAACGTCGCCCAGCTCGCGCGCCGCAAGCCCCCGTTCGGCATCGCACAGGTCGGCAAGTCCTTCCGGAACGAGATCACGCCCGGCAACTTCCTCTTCCGCGTCCTCGAGTTCGAGCACATGGAGATGGAGTTCTTCGTGCCACCGGCGGAGGCGACGAAGTGGTTCGAGTACTGGCTCGAGCAGCGGCTCGCCTGGCACCGCAGCCTCGGCCTCCGGGAGAGCAACCTCCGCGTGCGCGCGCACGACGAGGCCGAGCGCTCGCACTACTCGAGCGCGACGAGCGACATCGAGTACCTCTACCCCATCGGCTGGCAGGAGCTCGAGGGAGTCGCGAACCGCGGCGACTTCGACCTCACGCAGCACACGCAGCACTCGGGCACCAAGCTCGAGTGGATCGACCCCGACGGCAATCGCTACACGCCGTACGTGATCGAGCCGGCCGTGAGCATCGAGCGCATCTTCGTCGCGCTCCTCTGCGACGCCTACCACGAGGAGGTGGTCGGCGATCGCGAGCGTGTCGTCCTCCGCCTCCACCCGCTCGTCGCACCCGTGAAGGCGGCGATCCTGCCGCTCGTCCCGCGCGACGAGGGCATGGCGACCCGGGCGCGCGCGCTGTACGAGGAGCTGCGCCGGTATCACGTCGTCGAGCACGACGACAGCGGCCAGATCGGCAGGCGTTATCGTCGTCAGGACGAAATAGGGACGCCGTGGGCCTTCACCGTCGACGAACAGACGCTCGAGGACGAGACCGTCACCGTGCGGGACCGGGACTCGCTCGCGCAGGAGCGGCTCCCGCTCGGCGGCGTGCGCGCGTGGCTGGACGACGCGCTGGAGCAGGACTGGTCCTCGCCACAGTCGGACTGACTGCTGCCGGCTGCCTCGGCGGCAGCACGAAGACCGTCACCGTCACGCACACCCAGACGATCACCTCCACCCAGACGGTGACGACCACGAGTTCCGTGACGGGGGCGAAGCCCTGCGGGGGAACCGATCTCTCGGCCGCGTTCTCCGTGATCCCGAACAGCGCCGGCGCCGGCCAGATCGCGTACACGCTCGCGGTGAAGAACACCTCTGCGGCCCCCTGCTCCGTCCAGGGCATCCCCAAGGGGACGCTGCTCGGCGCGACCGGGACCCCGCTTCCGACCCACGTCAAGGCTTCGGGAGCCGCCGGCAAGAAGATCGTGCTGCCGCCCGGTGCGTCCGCCCTGGCCCAGGCGCGGTTCTCTCCCGACGTCGCGGGGCAGGGAGACTCGCAATCGGGCGCGTGCCAGCCTCAGGCGCACACGTTCCAGCTGACCACCGAGGGCGGCGGCGTGACGGAGGCGGCGATCAAGCCGCCCACGAGCGTCTGCGAGCGGGGCACGCTGAACTTCGAGGCCTTCGGCTACGCCCGTTATTAGGCGCTGAGCGTCCGCAGGCGGAAGCCGCCGTGGTACTCGTACGAGGCGGTGATCACCCGCAGGATGTCGCGCTGCGCGCGTTCCGAGAGACCGAGGCCCGAGGCGTCGGCGAGGGGTTGCGCGAGGAGCGCCTCGATTCCCGCGATCCCGTCGGAGGCGAGCGCAAGCGCTTCGGTCGCGGCCGCGCAACCCTCGCAGACGGCGCCTCCGGCACGCGGGGAATAGCCGACGAGCGGCACGCGCTCCGCCCCGCACTCGGCGCAGGCGGTGACGTGCGGCAGGTAGCCGGCCACCCACAGCAGCTTGAGCTGGAACGCGAGCCCGAGCGGGTCGAGGGTCGGCCGGTCAGCGGCGTGCGGCGCCGTATCGAGGAGGTCGAGGAACCGCGTCAGCGCGGTGAAAGCCCGCTCGTTCGCCTCTTCCTCGCTGAACAGGCGCAACATCGCCTCGGCGCCGATCGTCCCGACGGAGAAGCGGTAGTAATCCTCGCGCGCCTCTCGGTGGGAGCGGACGAGCTGCGCCGCGGTCACCGTCTCCAGCTCTCCGCGGCCGCGATGGAGGACGAGTTCCACATGCGAGAGCGGCTCGAGGCGCGCGCCGAAGCGCGACATCGTCTTCCGCACGCCTTTCGCCACCGCGCCGACCCGGCCGTGCGCCTCGGTGTAGAGATGAAGCACGCGATCGGCCTCTCCGAGCCGCATCGACCGGAGCACGACGGCTTCCGTGCTGTACGCCCGTCCGGCCATGCCCGTTGCAGTCTAGGGACGCCGTCGGGCAGGAACACTTCGCGCCGCTTATGCGTTCTAAAAGGGAATGCCCAGGATTCAGATCTATACGACGCGCTGGTGCGGCTTCTGCGTCCGCGCGAAGACGCTGCTCGACTCCCGCGGGCTGCCGTACGAGGAGATCTCGCTCGACGACGACCGCACCTTCCGGCAGACGGTGCTCGACGCCACCGGCGGCTGGACGGTGCCCCAGATCCTCGTCGACGGCCGGCCGATCGGCGGCTACACCGAGCTCTGGCGCCTCGACCGCGACGGTCGCCTGGACGAGCTGCTCGCCGCCTAAGAACTCGTCTCGAAGTGAGGCACGGACTGCCCGGCCTCGCTGGTCGGCGCGATCCTGCGTCCTCGGTCGCGTGAATAGCGCTGCTATTCACACTCCCTGCGTCCTTTGTCTCGCACTCGACCATCGCACCCGGTCAGCGCGTGGTCATTCCGAAATGAGTTCTAGGGCTGGCAGGTGGGGCAGTACCAGGTGGTGCGGCCCGCGACCTGCGTGCGGGCGATCGGCGTCCCGCAGCGGTCGCATGGCTCGTCGCGGCGCCCGTAGACGCGGAACTCGTCCTGCATCGAGCCTCCACTGCCGTCGGGCAGCCGGTAGTCGCGGAGCGTCGATCCTTGTCGGGCGAGGCCGTGCTCGAGCGCCGCGCGGATGCCTCGATGCAGCCGCCGTAACTCGTTCCGGTCGAGGCCGGCCGCGGGGCGCAGGGGATTGAGCCGCGCCCGCCACAAAGCCTCGTCGACGTAGATGTTCCCCATCCCCGCCAGCGTCCGCTGGTCGAGGAGCGCCGCCTTGAGCGACACGCGCCGACCGGCGAGACGCTCGCCGAGCCGCGCGGCCGTGAAGAGCGTGTCGAGCGGCTCGTCGCCGACGCGCGCGGCGAGGTACGGCTCCGCCTCCCCCGGCTCGAGCAGGAGCCAGGTTCCGAAACGTCGCACGTCGCGGTACGCAACGTCCGAGCCGTCGTCTAGCCTGACAACAGCGCGGCGATGCGGATCGTCCGGGAGCGATCCGTTCGGCGCACGCAGGAGACTTCCCGTCATCCGGAGGTGGATCAGAAGAACCCGACCGCTCTTGAACCGAAAAATCAGGTACTTGCCGCGCCGCTCGACCGCCGCGACGCGCTCGCCTTCCAGCTCGGCCGCCACCTCGGCCGGCTCGTACGGACGCACGAGCCGCGGATCGTCGATGCGCACCTGCTCGAAGCGCCGCCCGATGAGCGCAGGTTCGAGCTGCCTGCGGACGGTCTCGACCTCCGGCAGCTCCGGCATGCGGCCAGCGTAGTCGTGTAGCCGACACAGGCGCGTGCCGGCGCGCCGCGACGGGCCTACGGCGTGACGATGGGCTGCCCGGGGAGCCCACGCGTCGGGGCTTTGCCGCCGAGCCAGGCGTTCACGGTTGCGCCGACGTCCGCGAACTCGCCCTCGTGGATCTGGCCGGCTGCGTTCCGTCCCTCGACGTATGCGAGCAGCAGCGCGTACTCGCGGGAGTGGTCGGTGGACGGCGTCGTCGGGTCACAGCCGTGGTCCGACGTGATGATGAGCAGGTCACCGGACCGAAGCGCGTCCAGCAGGTCGGGCAGCCGGTAGTCGAAGTCCTGCAGGCAACGGTGGAAGTTGACCGGGTCGTTGCGGTGGCCCCAGAGCATGTCCGTCTCGACGAGGTTGACGAAGACGAAGCCCTCGTCGATCTCGCGCAGCAGCCGCTCCGTCTGCTGGATCCCCTCGATGTTCGATTTCGTCGGGTGCGACTCGTCGATGTCGCAGCCCGCGAAGATGTCGCCGATCTTGCCGACGCCGTACACCTTCCGGCCGGACTCGCGCATGAGCGTCAGGTAGTTCGGCCGACGTGGCTCGAGCGAGAAGTCGTGCCGGTTCGGCGTGCGCACGTAGTTGCCTGGTTCGCCCGTGAACGGCCTGGCGATGACCCGGCCGACCGCGTGCTTGCCCGTGAGGATCTCCCGCGCCGCCCGGCAGCCGTCGTAGAGCTCCTCGAGCGGGATCGTGTCCTCGTGAGCAGCGATCTGGAAGACGGAGTCCGCCGAAGTGTAGACGATCCACTTCCCGGTCCGCTGGTGCTCCTCCCCTAGCTCCTGGATGATCTCCGTCCCCGACGCGGCCTTGTTCCCGAGCACGCCGCGGCCGGTCTTGTGCATGAACGGGTCGATCACGTCGTGGGGGAATCCGTGCGGGTAGGTGGGAAACGCCTGCGCCGTGACGATTCCCATGTGCTCCCAGTGGCCGGTCGTCGTGTCCTTGCCCTTCGAGCGCTCGAAGAGCCGTCCGGCGACCGCCGGCGCTCCCGGCTGCGGCGGACATCCCTCGAGCGGCTCCACGTTGCCCAGCCCGAGCGCCTCGAGGCTCGGCAGGTCGAGCCCGCCGACTGCCCGCGCGACGTTGCCGAGCGTGTCCGAGCCCTCGTCACCGTACTGCGCGGCGTCCGGCAGCTCGCCGGCGCCGACGGCATCGAGCACGATGACGCACGCCCTGGGCACCGGGCTATTCTAGGGAGCGGATGTCGACGCTCCTCAGCCTCCTCGCCTTTGTCGCCTACATCATCGTGATCGTCGGCCTCGCAGCCGGCCTCACCTGGGCGGTCGTGAGGCTGACCCCGCCGCAGAAGAAGCCCAAGAGCCCGGCGCAGAGCTAGGCGCCGTTCCTAGACCGGCGCGAGCGGCAGCACGTCGGCGAGCGGCGTGTACTCGAGGCCGTGCGCGTCCGCGACCGCCTCGTACGTGATCTTCCCGTCGAGGACGTTCACGCCCCGTCGCGAGCGAGGGATCGCTCGCCACCGCGTCGGCCAGCCCGTGCTCGGCGATCGCCTCGACGTACGGCAGCGTCGCGTTCGTGAGTGCCTTCGTGGAGGTGACCGGGACGCCGCCGGGCATGTTCGCGACGCAGTAGTGAATGATCCCGTCGACCTCGTAGACGGGTCCGAATGCGTCGTCGGGTGCGCGGTCTCGATGCAGCCGCCCTGGTCGATCGCGACGTCGACGATCACGGCGCCGGGCTGCATGTCGGACAGCATCTCGCGACTGATGAGCTTGGGGGCGCGCGCGCCCGGGATGAGCACCGCGCCGATGACGACGTCGGCATGCGCGATGGTCTGCTCGATCTCGAGGCTGGACGACATGAGCAGGCTGACGCGTCCGGACAGAATCTCGTCCAGGTGCCGCATCCGGTCGATCGAGCGCTCGAGAACCGTCACCTGGGCGCCGAGACCGAGGGCGATGATCGCGGCGTTGTAGCCGACGATGCCGCCGCCCAGGACGACGACGTGACCCGGCTGGACGCCCGGTGTCCCCGCCAGGAGGACGCCGCGCCCACCGAGCGGCTTCTCGAGGAAATGGGCGGCAGCCTGCGGCGCGAGCCTGCCGGCGATCTCGCTCATCGGGGCGAGCAGCGGCAAGCGGCGGTCGTCGGTCTCGACGGTCTCGTACGCGACGGCCGCGATCCCGCTGTCCGCGAGCGCCCGCGTGAGCGGCTCGTCGGCGGCGATGTGGAGATACGTGAAGAGCACGAGCCCTTCTCGCAGCCGCGAGTACTCGGGCTCGATCGGCTCCTTGACCTTCAGCAGGAGGTCGGCCTCGCCCCAGGCCTCGTCGACCGAGACCATCCGGGCACCCGCCCGCTCGTACTGCTCGTCGGGGAACGCGCTCCCCTCCCCGGCCCTCGTCTCGACGAGAACCTCGTGCCCGCGCTGAATCAACTCGCGCGCACCCGCAGGCGTGAGCGCGACGCGGTACTCGTCGGTCTTGATCTCCTTCGGAACTCCGATACGCAAGGCCCGGAGACACTATCTCGCCGGCGTCGCGCAACGAAGTCGCGCAGGGACTTACCGGCGATTCACGACGCGAAGGCACGGCTTCGACATCGCTTTCGCCGCTAGCGTCGCCGTCGAGGGCGGCGGGATCGGCTCCCCACCCTGGGTGGGGGCGTCGAGGACATTCCTAACCCGGACCTGTCTGCCCTGGAAGCGTGCCGAGGTAGAGCAGCAACCCGGCGAGCGTCTTCGCGTCCTCGATCTCGTACAGCCGCGCCTGCGACCCCGCGACCGGCCAGCGGACGAGCTCGAGCTCCTCGTCGGCCGCGGGCGACGCCTGCCCGCGCTCGACACCCTCGGCGGCGAACAGGTGCATCCGCTCGCGGCAGAAGCCCGGCGTCGTCCAGAACGCGGCCAGCTCGCGCCACGTGCCGCCGGTCAAGCCGCACTCCTCCTGCAGCTCCCGCTGCGCCGTCTCGAGCGGTTCCTCGCCCGGCTCGGCCGTCCCGGCCGGCAGCTCGAGCAGGCGTTTCCGGGCCGGCTCGCGCAGCTGCCGGACGAGCGTCACGAAGCCGTCGCCGTCCACCGCCACGATCGCCACCGCGCCCGGGTGCTCGACGATCTCGCGCTCGTGGTCTCCCCACCGCTCGACCGTCAGCCCGATCAGCCGCCCCTCGTACACCCGGCGAGCGGAGTCCGGCTCGAAGCTCACGCGCGCGCGGCCCCCACGAGCGCGACGGTCACGTCCACCATCGCGTCGAGATCTGCGACCGAGACGTGCTCGGCCGGCGTGTGGAACCCGAACACCCCGTGCGAGAGGTTCACGCAGCGGCGGCCACGCTGATTGAAGACGTTCGCATCCGCGCCCCCGCCCGACAACCCGTAGCGCGGCTCGACCCCGCAGCTCGTGAACGCCGTCGCCGCGAGCGCCACCGCGGGCTCGTCCCGCTTCAGCCGGTAGCCGTCGTAGCTCTTGCGCACCGTCGTCTCGACGTCGCACTCGGTCTCGGTCGCCGCGAAGGAGAAGGCGTCGAGCATCTCCTGCACGACCTCTCCGAGCTTCGCCTCGTCGTGGCTGCGCGCCTCGGCAGAGAACGCACACCATTCCGGCACGACGTTGCCCGCGGTGCCGCCGGTGATCGTTCCGACGTTGGCCGTCGTCAGCTCGTCGACGCGGCCGAGCCGCAGATCGGCGATCGCCTTGGCCGCCGCCTGGATCGCCGAGCGCCCCTCCTCCGGAGCCATGCCCGCGTGGGCCGAGCGGCCGTGGAAGCGCACTTCGAACGCGCGCGACCACGGCGCGCCGAGCACGACTTCGCCGAGCGCGCCTTCCTGGTCGTAGACGTAGCCCACCGTCGCCTGCAGCCGGTCGTGCTCGAACGCGTTGGCGCCGATCAGCCCGACCTCCTCCATCGGCGTGAACACGAGCTCGATCCCGGCGTGCGGCAGGTTCCCCGCGAGCACGTGACGCACGCCTTCGAGCATCGCGGTGACCGCCGCCTTGTTGTCGCCGCCGAGAATCGTGCCGCCCGCGTTCCGGACGACGCCGTCGACGACGACCGGCTCGAGCTTCCCGTCCGGGGGAACGGTGTCCAGGTGCGCGCAGAGGAAGAGCGGCGTCCCCTCGGCCGTCGGCTCGAGCCGCGCATAGATGTTCCCGGCGGTCGAGCCGATCCGCGGGCCGCAATCGTCCTCGTCCGGCTCGAGCCCGAGACCATGGAGATAGCGCAGCACGACGTCCGCGACACCGCGCTCCTCGCCCGGCGGGCTCGGGATCGCGGCAAGCTCGAGGAACAGTTCGGCGGCCTCCGACACACCGCCGATCCTACGAGGGACGGCCTACACCGCGACGCGCTCGCCGGCGCGGAGCCGCGCGCGGTCGAGCGCCGCGCCGACGAAGCCGCGGAAGAGCGGCGCCGCCCGCGTCGGCCGGGACTTGAACTCCGGGTGGAACTGGCTCGCGACGAACCAGGGATGGTCGGCGAGCTCGACGATCTCCACGAGCCGGCCCTCCTGGAACGTCCCGCTCACGACCAGGCCGGCCTCCATGAGCCGGTCGCGGAACGCGTTGTTCACCTCGTAACGATGCCGGTGCCGCTCGTGGACGGTGTCGTCACCGTAGAGCTCGCGGGCGCGTGTGCCCTCCGCGACCTCCACCGCCTGCGCCCCGAGCCGCATCGTGCCGCCGAGATCCTCGATCCCCTTCTGCTCCGGCAGGAGGTCGATCACGGGATACGGCGTCTCGGGATCCATCTCGGTCGAGTTCGCGCCCTCGAGGCCGACGACGTGGCGCGCGAACTCGGAGACCGCGACATGCATGCCGAGGCAGATGCCGAGATACGGGATGCGCCGCTCGCGCGCGACCTGGCAGGCGAGGATCTTCCCTTCCCAGCCGCGCGAGCCGAAGCCGCCCGGCACCAGCACGCCGTCGACGCTCTCGAGCAGCTCGGCCGTCTCGTCGTACGACATGTCCTCGGCGTCGACCCAGCGCATGCGCACAGCGCTACCGTGCTCCAGCCCGGCGTGCTTGAGCGCTTCGTGGACGGAGAGGTAGGCGTCCTGGAGCTTCACGTACTTGCCGACGAGCGCGATCTCGACGACCTCGCGACGGCTGTGCAGCCGCTCGAGCAGCTCGTCCCAGTCGGACAGGTCCGGCTCGCCGAGCTCGAGACCGAGGCGCTCGCCCACGAGCCGGTCGAGCCCCTCGGCGTGCAGCACCCGCGGCACCTCGTACACGTCCGGGACGTCCGGGCTGGCGACGACCGCGCCCGGGTCGACGTCGGCGAAGAGCGCGATCTTGTCCCGAATGTCTCGCGAGAGCTCCTCGTGCGAGCGGCAGACGACGACGTCGGGATGGATACCGATCCGGCGCAGCTCGTTGACCGAGTGCTGCGTCGGCTTCGTCTTCAGCTCGCCGGCCGCCTCGATGAACGGGACGAGGGTGACGTGGACGTAGACCACGTTCTCGGGGCCGACCTCCCGCCGGAACTGGCGGATCGCCTCGAGGAACGGCAGCGACTCGATGTCGCCGACGGTGCCGCCGATCTCCGAGATGACGACGTCGGCCGGATTCGCCTCGGCGGCGCGGCGGATGCGCGCCTTGATCTCGTTCGTGATGTGCGGGATCACCTGCACGGTCGCGCCGAGGAAGTCGCCCTTGCGCTCCTTGCGCAGGACCGTGTCCCAGATCGCGCCGGCGCTGTGGCTCGCGCTGCGGAGGAAGTTCTCGTCGACGAAGCGCTCGTAGTGGCCGATGTCGAGGTCGGTCTCGGCCCCGTCCTCCGTGACGAACACCTCCCCGTGCTGGAACGGGCTCATCGTCCCGGGGTCGACGTTGAGGTACGGATCGAACTTCTGCAGCTGCACCCGCAGACCGCGCGCCTTGAGCAGTCGCCCGAGCGACGCAGCGACGATTCCCTTCCCCAGAGCCGAGACGACACCCCCTGTCACAAAGACGTACTTCGGGGCCCGCGCGCTCACGGGATTTCAGGGTAGCACCCGCTGCGGCTGGCGCCTACTCGGCCGGCGGGCGGACGAGCGCGGCGAGCCCGGCCAGCGCCTCCGAGGGGACGCTTCGCCCCATACCGCCGAACCGCGCAGCCTCGACCGTGAGGGTCGCCTGCGTCTCGCCGTCCTCCACCGGCGTGAGGTCGAGCTCGACCTGGGCATGCTCGCCGGTCAGCTGGAAGGCGACGCGCTGCAGAGGCACCACTTCGAGAAAGAGCAGGGACCCGCCCAGCTGCGGCCGGCGGCGGAAGCTCGGCCGGCCCGTGCCCTCGAGCTGCCAGTGGGCTCCGGGAGCGAGCGCGCGCCGCACGCTCGACTGCGCGCTCACGAGTCCCGGCCACCACTCGGGCCAGCGCGCCGGGTCGGCGAGCACCGCCCAGACGTCCTCCACCGGCGCCGGCAGCGTCCGCCTAGCCTCGTACCGCGGCAAGGAACTCCTGTCCGCCGAGCATTCGCTCGAGCTCCGCTTTCCGCTCGTCGTCGCCGAGCGGCTCGATGCGCGTGTGCGTCGGGTCTCCGGGGGTCTTCTCCACGCGGAAGTGACGGTCGGCGAGCGCGGCGATCTGCGGGAGGTGGGTGATCGTCACCACCTGAGCATGCTCCGCGAGCCGCCGAAGCAGGGCGCCGACGGCGTGCGCCGTCTCGCCGCCGATCCCGGCATCGATCTCGTCGAACACCAGCGTGTCGCCGCCGGCCACGGCTGCGATGGCAAGCGCGATCCGCGACAGCTCTCCGCCGGACGCGGTCTCGGCGACCGGCGCAAACGGGAGACCCGCGTTCGGGCGCACGAGGAAGACGGCCTCGTCGCCTCCGCTCGAGCCGGGCTCGTTCCGCTCTCGCAGCTCGCACACGAACTCGCCCTCGCCCATGCCCACGCCGCGGAGCTCGGCGGCGACCGCGTCGGCGAACGCGGGAGCCGCGGCGTTTCGCTCGGCTCGCAGCTCGAGCGCGAGAGCGTGGACGCGCTCCTCGGCCTCCGCGAGCTCGCGCGCCGCCAGCTCGACCGGATCGGAGCCGTCCTCGAGCGCCGCGAGCTCGGCCCGCGCCTCCTCCCGTCGCGCAAGCAGCTCGTCGTACGTGGCGCAGCGGAAGCGGCGCTTCGCCTCGGCGATCCGGTCGAGCTCGGCCTCGAGCTGCTCGAGCCGCCCCGGTTCCGCCTCGAGCGACGCGAGGAAGGCGTGGAGATCGGAGGCGGTCTCGCGCAGGCGGAGCTCGACGTCGCGCAGCTCGTCGCCGGCGCGCTGCAACTCGGGAGCGATCCGTTCCAGCGGAGCGACCGCGCGCTCCGCGAGCGCGACGAGGTCCGTGGCTCCGTCGCCGTCGTCCGGGGTGAGCGCTGCGACGGCCGCGGCGGCTCCGGCGGCGAGCTCGGCGACGTGGCGGTGCCTCTCGCGCTCGGCCCGCAGCTGCTCCTCCGCGCCCGGCTCCAGGCCTTCGGTGTCCTCGACGAGCGAATGCAGCTCCGCGAGCCGGCCCTCGGCGAGCGCCGCGTCGACGGTCAGCTCCTCCTGCCGGCGCCGGGCGGTCTGGAGCTCGCGCCATCCCGTTCGCGCCGCGGTGCGGCGGGCGAGCTGCTCCTCGCCGCAGAAGCGGTCGAGCACCTCGAGTTGGTACGCGGGTCGCGCCAGCCGTCGCTGTTCGAACTGCCCCGACATCGCCACCACGCGCTCGACCGCGGCCGCGACGTCCTCCCGCGCCGCCGCGCGGCCCCAGGCGTAGGCGCGCGTCCGGCCGTCGGCGAAGACCCGGCGGGAGACGACGAGCGCGTCTTCGTCCTCCGGCCGCAGCTCACCCAGCTCCTCGAGCTCGTCCGGGAGATCGAGCTCCGCCTCGACGTAGGCCTCGTCGCCGGCCGCGCCGACGTACGACGTCGTCGCCCTTCGCGCCGAGCAGGAGGCCGAGCGCCTGGGCGAGGATCGTCTTGCCGGCGCCCGTCTCCCCGGTGATGGCGTTGAGCCCGGGCGCGAGCTCGAGCTCGGCCTCGCGGATGAGGACGAGGTTCTCGATGCGAAGCCGCCGGAGCACGCAGCGATCGTAGTCCTGCGGCGGGACGCTGCCCATTCGCCGTTTCAGACACGGCCGGAACCTGGTTCCGGACGGGTCGTTTTGGTCAGTCGAGAGTCGCGGCCGCCGCCCGGAGCCCGTCCGCAACGGTCGCCGGCAGGCAGAGCTCGGCAGCCGCGTCGAGCGGGAGCCAGCGATGAGCGTCGTGCTCGGCGTCGATCAGTACCTCGGCCTCGCGACGGACCTCGGCCAGGTAGTAGGCGACCTCCGGATTCGGCGAGTCGATCGGTACGAGCGGCAGCTCGAAACCGGTCTCCTCCCGCAATTCCCGGGCGGCAGCCGTGTCGGGGTCCTCGCCCGGCTGCCGGGCTCCCGCCGGCGGCGTCCACGCCCAGTCGCCCCCGAAGTCAGGCCCGAAATGCGCGCGATGGAGGATCAGGAATTCGCGCCCGGTGTCGCCTTCACGCCAGACGACCACACAGGACGCGTAGGGCCGCTCCTTGGCGACCGGCAGCCCGTCCCACGTCCTGTCCACCTAGGACGTGAAGGTCTCGCGGTAGCGGCGGAAGAACGTCGTCTCGGGCAGCGTCGCGAGCAGGCTGCGCTGCTCGCCGAGCCGGATCGACAGGACGCGCCCGGGCTCCAGGTCGCCGGTCCGGTGCCCGTCGACGAGCACGCCGGCGCCGACGTCCGGCGTCGCGTTCCGCACCGTCAGCTCCGCTCCGCGCGGCACGACGAGCGGCCGGGCGTCCAGCGAATGCGGCGCGATGAACGTGATCGCCATCGCGTCGAGCCCGCGCACGAGGACGGGACCGCCGTTCGAGAGGTTGTATGCCGTCGATCCCGACGGCGTCGAGCAGATCATCCCGTCGCAGGAGACGACGCCGAGATCCTCGTCCGCGATCGACCAGCCGAGCTCGATCATCCGGCCGAGCGTCGAGCTCGTGGCCACCACGTCGTTGACGGCGGCGAACCTCTCGCCGTCGAGTTGCGCCTCGAGGGTCGGCTGCTCGATCGTCCGGTACTCGCCCGCGAAGACGCGCGCGAGATCGTCCTCGAGCCGGTCCGGCGCGATCGAGGCCAGGAAGCCGACGCGGCCGAAGTTGACGCCGATCACCGGAATGCCCGTGCCGAGCAGCCGCGCAAGCGTGCGCAGGATCGTCCCGTCGCCGCCGACGGCGACCGCGAGCTGCGCGCGCTCGGGCTCGTCCACGAGCTCCACACCCGCTCGCTCGGCAACCGCGCGCACCCGCTCGACGGCAGCGCGGACGTCGACGCGGCCGTGCGCGACGACGGCCGCGGTCTCAACCGGCGAGTGCTTGCTCGATCCGCTCGTCGAGGTCATGGGGAAGCGTGGGCTGCTCGGAGTGCACCAGGTGGAGGAAGATCTCCCGGTTCCCTTTCGGCCCCGGGAGCCCCGAGTCTACGGCGCCGCGCACGCTCGCTCCCCACGACAGCGCCGCCTCGGCGACCTCGCGCACGACGCGCCGCCGCACCTCGTCGTCGCGCACGACCCCTCCCTTCCCGACGTCGGCGCGGCCCGCCTCGAACTGCGGCTTCACGAGCACGACCGCCTCCCAGCCCGGCGCGCAGAGGCGGAGGACCGGCGGCAGCGCGAGGCGCACCGAGATGAACGAGACGTCGCAGACCGCGAGCTGCGGCGCAAACGGAAGCTCCGTGAGCGTGCGCGCGTTCGTCCGTTCGAGCACGGTGACCCGCGGGTCGGAGCGGAGCCGCGGATGCAGCTGTCCGTAGCCGACGTCGAGCGCGATCACGCGCTTGGCGCCACGCTGGAGGAGGACGTCGGTGAAGCCGCCCGTCGACGCGCCCACGTCGATGCAGTCGAGACCTACAGGATCGACCCCGAGCCCGTCGAGCCCGTGCGCGAGCTTCTCACCGCCGCGCGAGACGTACTGCGGCGGCCGCTCGACCTCGAGCTCGGCATCCTCGTCCACCTGGTGGCCGGGCTTGTCGTAGCCGTGGACGAGGCCGGCGAGCACGAGCGCCTGCGCCTGGGCGCGCGACTCCGCGAGCCCGCGCTCCACAAGGACGACGTCGAGGCGCTTCTTCATACGCGGTAGCCGGCGTTGCCGCGGAGCCAGTCGAGGTCGGGCTCCCCAGCCGTCGACGACGTCGCCGAAGCCCTCGCTGCGCGCCTGCGGCTCGATGCGGTTGAACAGTTCGTGCTGCGCCTCGGGCTCGCCGGTGAGGACGCGATCGACCAGCGCGAGAAGCTCGTCGGCGGTCCAGCCCTCGAGCGGGTGGTGGCGAAGCTCCCACTCGAGGTACTTGTTGTACGGACGGATGCGATTCTCGAGCGCGAAGATCGTCCGCAGCGCAGGCGGTATCGCCTCCACCGCGTCGAGCCGGGTCCCGTACCGCAGAGAGCGGTAGGTCTGGTTGACGTAGTCGTCGAGCGCCTCGCGGACGACCGAGTCCCTGCTGCCGCTCGGCAGCGACTCCAGCTCGGCGACCACACGCGTCAGTTCGCCGCCCGTCTTGTCGAGGACGACGTCCGCGTGAGCGGACGCATAGCGCGCGTGCTCGGAGCCGATGTCACGAATGCCTTCCAGCGTCGCGGTGACGACCTCCACGAGATCACCGTGGACGGACGGAAACTCGCGAGCGAACGCGTCGCGCGCCTCCGGGCCGTCGAGCACGACGCAGACGTCCCAGTCCGAGCGCTCGTCGACCATGAAGTTCCGGCCCCGGGAGCCGAAGACGTACAACCCGAGAACCTCCTCGCGCGAGCGCGCGACCTCGAGGAGGTCGTCGAAGCTCACGCAGTCCGCACGGCGAGCCCGTCGACGATGTCCCGCAGGACGGACGTGTCCGCGTCGACCTCGGTGAGCCGCTCCCGCGCGCGGTCCGCGGCCTCGTCTGCGTAGCGCCGCGCGCCCTCGGCGCCGTGCTCGCGGACGTAGCCGTCGGCGTCGAGGATGTCGTCGACGATCTGGAACAGGAGCCCGAGCTCCTCCGCGAACGCGCGCCACGGCGCCTGCTCCTCCTCCGGCAGCTCCGCTGCCCAGAGCGCCATGGTCACCGACGCGTAGAAGAGCCGTCCCGTCTTGAGCCGGTGCACGGCCGCGAGGTCGTAGCCGTCGACCATCGTGTCGAGGTACTGGCCGCCGATCATCCCCAGCGTCGCCTCGGCGAGCTCGCGCGCGACCGCGGACGACTCGTAGCGCGCCGCGAGCCGGACCGCCTCCGCGAACAGGGCGTCGCCCGCGAGGACGCCGACGCCCTCGCCGAACTTCTTCCACGTCGAGGGGTGGCCGCGCCGCTCCTCGTCGTCGTCCATCGCCGGCAGGTCGTCGTGGACGAGCGAGAACGTGTGCACGAGCTCGATCGCGAGCGCCGCCGGCAGGATCTGCTCCGCGGGCGCGCCGAGCGCCTCGCCGACCGCGAGCGCGAGCACGGGACGGACGCGCTTGCCGCCGACCTCGAGCGCGTAGCGCACGGACGTCGCCTGGCCGTGCAGCTCCGGCCAGAGGTCGAGCCGCTCGAGCGCCTCGTCGACGAGCGCCTTCAGCTCCTCAGGACTGTGCAATTCAGGCATCTGCATCCGCTTCCGCCGTGCGTTGCGCCCTGGTCAGCTCGTCCTCGACGGCCTTCGCGAGGTCCGACAGCTCGCCGAGCAGCTCGATCGCCCGTTCCGGCGAGCCGCCTTCTCCGGTCGAGAGCTGCTCGAGCTCCGCGCGCGCGGCCTCGACCTGCGCCAGCAGCTCCTCCGCTCTCGACAGCGATTCGTCCGTGCTCATTTCGCCTGTTCCTCCCGCACGAGCTTGCCCAGGATCCCGTTCACCAGCCTCGCAGCATCCTCGGATGCATAGCGCTTCGCGAGCGTCACCGCCTCGTCGAGGACGACCTCGACCGGCACCTCGCCCTCGTCGAGCTCCTCGAGCGCGACGCGGAGGACGTTCCGCTCGACCGCGCCGAGCCGGTCGGCGGTCCAGTCGTCGGACGCCTACGTGATCCGCGCGTCGAGCTCGTCCGCATGCTCGGTCACGGCCTGCGCGAGCCGCAGCGTGTAGCGTCGACCTCGCCTTCGTAGAGCGAGCCGAGCGGCCGCCCGGTGACGTCCCACTGGAAGAGCATGAAGACGGCGGCGCGGCGGGCCTCGCGACGGCTGATCGTGCTCACAAGCGGACGAGCTCCTCCACGGTGACGTGGACGGCATCGACCTCGAGGTCGCACATCCCAGCGAGCGCGGCGGTGACCCGCTCCTGCACGGCGGCGCAGACCTCGGGCAGGACGCGACCGTACGCGACGACGAGCTGCAGCTCGGCGTTGGCTCGTCCGTCCTCGACCTCGACACCGAGTCGCCGGCGCCCCTTGCGCAGCCGGGCGCCGTCCGACCGACGCGACCGCCCTCCGCACGATCTCGCTCAGCGCGGCCTCGCTTACGCGCACCGAGCCCGTCGCCTCCTGGACGAGCACCCGGCTCAAGATCCGGCCAGCGCCGGCAGTCGCGCTCCGGCTTCCTCGAGGAAGGACGTCGAGTAGTCGCCGCTGCGGAACTCGTCGCTCGAGAGGATCTCGTAGAGGACGGCTCGCGTCGTCGGCACGCCCTCGAGCTCGAACTCGCTCAGCGCCCGCCGCGCGCGCTCGATGGCGAGGTTCCTGTTTGCGTCGCGGACGATCACCTTCGCGATCAGCGAGTCGTAGTGCGGCGAGATCACGGTGCCGTCCTCGACGAACGTGTCGACGCGGACACCCGGCCCGAGGGGCGGCCGGAACCGCTCGATCCGGCCCGGCGCCGGAGCGAAGCCGCGCGCCGGATCCTCCGCGTTGATCCGCAGCTCGATCACGTGCCCGAGACGGGGGCCGGAGCGGCCGCCGTGGGCAAGCGGCACACCCGCGGCGATGCGCACCTGCTCGCGCACGAGGTCGATCGACGTCAGGAGCTCCGTCACCGGGTGCTCGACCTGCAGCCGCGTGTTCATCTCGATGAAGGAGAACGAGCCGTCCGGCCCGACGAGGAACTCGATCGTGCCCGCGTTCCGATAGCCGATGTGACGGCAGGCTCGCTCGGCCGCGGCCTCCATCTCCTCCCGCAGCTCGTCGTCGAGCGCCGGCGACGGAGACTCCTCGATCAGCTTCTGGTGGCGGCGCTGGATCGAGCACTCGCGCTCGCCGCAGGTGAGGTAGTGGCCGTGGTGGTCGCAGAGCACCTGGATCTCGACGTGCCGGGCCGGCGTGATCACCTTTTCGACGTACAGGGAGCCGTCCCCGAACGCCGCCTGCGCCTCGGCCGAGGCGCGGTCGTAGGCAGCGCGGAGCTCGCCGGGCTCCGTCACCAGCCGCATGCCCTTGCCTCCGCCGCCGGCCGCGGCCTTCAGCAGCACCGGGAAGCCGAGCTCCTCGGCGGCCGCGAGCGTGTCCTCCGGCCCCGCGACGCCCTCGGTGCCCGGAACGAGCGGAACGCCCGCCGCGCGCATCTCGGCCTTCGCCCGCGCCTTGTCCCCCATGCGCTCCATCACCTCGGCCGGCGGCCCGATGAAGACGAGGTCGTTGTCCTCGCAGGCGCGGACGAAGTCGGCGTTCTCGGAAAGGAAGCCGTAACCGGGATGGACGGCCTCGCAGCCGGTCGTCTCGGCCGCGGCGACGAGGGCGGGGATGCTGAGGTAGCTCTCGGCGGCTGCAGGCGGGCCGATCCGGACCGCGCGGTCGGCGAGCCGCACGTGGAGCGTGTCCTCGTCCGCGGTCGAGTAGACGGCGACGGCCTCGACGCCGAGCTCGTGCAGGGCTCGGATCACGCGGACGGCGATCTCTCCACGGTTCGCGACGAGGACTCGGTTGAACACGGCGAGAGTCTATGGTCCGCACCGTGCCTGTCCCCGAGGCGCAGCTCGAGCAGACCGAGCACGGGCTCGTGTGCAAGAGCGACGGCTGGTTCGTCGTCAACGCCCGCGACGCGCGGTGGTACCGGACCGGCGACGCCCGGATCTCCAACCTCGCCGGCGACACCCGCTTCGAGCAGCTCGGCGTCGGGATCGAGGTGCTCGGGCCGGGCGAGCCGATGGCCTGCTACCACCGCGAGTGGGATCAGGAGGGGTTCCTCGTCCTGCGCGGCTCCGGGACGCTCGTCGTCGAGGGCGCGGAGCGCCCGCTCCGTCAGTGGGACTACTTCCACTGCCCGCCCGGCGTCGCCCATGTGATCGTCGGCGGCCCGATCGTCGTCCTGGCGGTCGGCGCGCGAACGGATGAGCGGACCGAGTACGTGGCCGATCCCGTTGCGGCGAAATTCGGCGCGGCGCCTGCGCGCACGACGACGGACCCTCGCGAGGCATACGAGGGCTGGGAGCGGCCGACGCACACCCGCTACGACGGCTGGCTCGACGAGGACGAGAGCTAGACCACGGCCGCGAGCGCCCGGCCGCCGTTTCGCAGCACGGGCTCGCCGTGCGAGACCACGACGCGCACGACCGGCAGCTCCAGCAGTGGCGCGAGCGACTCGCGCAGGTCGTCGTGCGTGGCCTTTCCGCCCAGCCAGCGCTCCGGGCACAGGCGCAGCGGGTCGTTCGTGGCGCGCGGCTTCGCGCCGGCGCCGAGCAGGACGTCGCCGACGGCGACCGCTCGCTGCTGCGGCAGCCAGTAGACGACCTCGTCCGCGCGCGCGGTCTGGAAGGCCTGGATCCCGCCGGGCAGCGGATCGCCCGTGGCGAACGGGCGGTTCACCTCGACTCCGCGCGAGGCGAGCCGCCGGACCAGCCGCTCGTGGGCCCAGACCTGCCGCGCCTTCGTCGAGCGCGCGTGGAAGAAGACCGTCACCAGAGCGTGATCCGGACGGCCGAGCTCGCGTGGCGGGTCGAGGGGGTCGATCAGGACGAGCCCGTCGTCGGTGTCCACCGCGAGACAGCCCACGTCCTCTTTCCACTCCTCGTGCCGGGCCGTCCAGCGACGGAGCCCCGGCGCGAGCTGCGTGAGCGGCATCTCTAGAGGGCGGGCCGGCCGACGAGCGGCTCGAGCTCGAAGAGGAGCTGCCCGAACTCGACGGGCTCGGCGTTCTCGGCGTGCACGCCGCGCACGACCCCCTCGACGTCGGCCTTCACCTCGTTCATCAGCTTCATCGCCTCGAGGATGCAGAGCGTCTGCCCCGGAGCGACGACGTCGCCGACCTCGACGAACGGCGGCGCGCCCGGCTGGGCGGCGCGGTAGAAGGTGCCGACCATCGGCGACTCCACGCGCATCAGGGTCCCGCTGACCGCACTCGACGGCGTCAGCTCCGGCTCGGGCACCGCGAGCGGAGCCTGACCGGGGACGCCTCCGCCTGCGGGGAGATCGGGCGTCGAGCGGACCGAGATCCGCATGCCGTCCTCCTCGATCGTCACCTCGCCGATGCCCGAGTCCTGCACAATCCGCACGATCTCCTGGACGCGCCGGGCGCGGCTCTCGTCGATCCCCGCGACGTCGTCCTCTCGCTGGCCGCGGCTGCGGATCCCGCGCAGCAGCCGCTCGGCGTCCTCGCCGAACAGCCCGAGCAGGAGTAGCTCCTCCTCGCTCGTAGCGACGCCGGCGGCGCGCTCCCGCACCTCGTCGAGCGGCGGCGTGACGTCCTCCTCGCTCTCCGGGTCGGCCGTGAGCTGGACGACGCGCTCGAGCGCCGGATCGATGGGCGCCGGCGGGGTTCCGAAGGCACCTGCGACCAGGCTGCGCACCTCGTCGACGACGACGAGGTAGCGGCTCGCCGACAGGACGTTGAGCAGCGCCTGCGAGGCGAGCACCTGGCCGATCGGCGACGCGAGCGGCGGCCAGCCCGTCTCGGCGCGGATCCGGTCGAGCTCCGCGAGCACCTCGTCGAGGCGGTCGCCGGCGCCTTCTGCCTGGAGCGCGTGGTCGACCCCGCCGACGACGCTCGCAGGCAGGTCGTGGCGGGCCGCGAGCACCGCGATGCGCGGAACGAGCGGAGTCACGAGCTCGTCGCCGATGTACTCGTCGAGCAGATCGGTCGCCTCCCAGAGCGCGTCGACGTCGACGCCGGGATCGAGTCCGATCCCGCTGAGCGCCTCGGCCAGCGCCTCCCCGGAGACGCGATGGAGCGTCAGCGCGAGCGGGTAGATGGCGCAGGCGATGAGCTGCGCGCCCGCGCGGGACGCGGCGAGCGCGGCGGCGAGCGCGCTGCCGCCGGCGCCCTGGGCGTAGACCCCGACCGGCAGCCCGCTCGCCTCGCCGAGCGCGCCCACGAGCTCCTCTGCGGTGTGCGGCTGCAGCGAGCCGGTCGGATCGTGGAGGAGGACGCGCACCGCGCCGAGCTCGGGCAGCATCCGCGCGCGCTCGACCAGCGTCTCGATCTCGCCGCTGCGGCCGCCGCTGTAGACGAGGCCGGCCTCGAAGTCCCGCTCCGCGGCCACGATCGCCTCGGCCGCCTCGCGCAGGTTGGACACGTCGTTGAGCGGGTCGTGGAGCCGGAAGACGTCGATGCCGTTCGCGGCCGCCGACGCGACGAAGCGGCGGGAGAAGTCGGCGTCGACGGGACGCGAGCCGACGAGGAAGCGCCCGCGCAACGCGAGGCCGAGGGGCGTCTTGACGCGCGCCTTGAGCGCCCGGATCCGTTCCCAGGGGCTCTCGACGCCGCGCTTGACCGCCGCATCGAAGCAGCCGCCGCCCGAGACCTCGAGGTACGCGAAGCCGGCCTTGTCGAGGGTCTCGGCCAGCCGCAGCTGCTCGGCGGCGGGCACCCGTCCCGCGAGCGGCTCCTGTCCGAGCAGGCGAATCGTCGTGTCGGCGAGCGACGGCACGCGCGGAGCCTACCGCGGAAGACTCGAGCTTCCCGCGGTGCGTTCTTGCTCGAGCCGTCCGGCGATCGCCCTTGCGCCTTCGCCGGTGTTCGAGAGCAGCGTCCAGGTCAGGAGGCGCTCCTGGTCGTGGACGGTCACGAAAACAACCCCCGCGTCGCCGCCGTGGAGCCGGACGGCACGTCCGCCGGCCGGAAGCCAGAAGCCGAGCCCGTAACCGCGTCCGCCCCCGGCGCGCTTCGCTCCCGGAGCATCTCCGCGAGTGTCGCCTCACGCACGATCGAGCCCGCGAAGAGCGCGCGCCAGAACATCGCCACGTCTGCGGCGGTCGTGTAGATGCCACCGTCGCCGCTTCCGACCACCGGTAGGTGGAAGACGTTCCTACGCCATGTCCCCTTGACCTCCACGTATCCGACCGCCGCGCGCCCGGGGAGCTCGTCTGAGCGGAGGAAGGCCGTATCGCTCAACCCGGCGGGCGTGCAGACGAGGTCGCGGACGAGGTCGGGAAAGGGCCTGGCCGACACCCGCTCCGCGATCAGGGCGAGCAGCACGTAGCCGCTGTTGCAGTAGACGAAGCGCTCGCCGGGCGGGAACTTCTGCGGGTGCCCGTCGAGCACTTCGAGATACGCCTCGGTCGTCGCGAGGCGCTGAGCCGGGACCGGAAGCAGGTGCTCCGTGAAGTCCAGATCGAGCTCCTCGTCGAGGTAGTCGCCGATCCCCGACCGGTGCGCGAGCAAGTGCTCGACGGTGACGCGCTCGTCGACGAGCGGGAGATCGGCGGCCAGGTGCGAACGCGCCGGCGTCGAGAGGCTCAGAGCTCCCTCCTCGACGAGGCGCATGACGACGAGCGCGGTTAGTCCCTTCGTGCCGCTGGCGATGCCGAACTGCGTGTCGGGCTCGTTCGGGATCGCATGCGCGCGGTCGGCGAGCCCGTACGCGCGGACGACCTCGATGCCGTCGCGCCCGTCGACACGGACGACGCCGGAGAATCCGGTCTCGGCAGCGATCCGGCCGAGGTCGCGCGCCAACGCGCTCATGCGCTACGCCCGCGAGATGTAGCGCTTCTCGCGCGGATCGACCTTCAAGCGGTCGCCGACGTTCACGAAGAGCGGCACCTGGACGACCCCGCCGGTCTCGAGCGTCGCGGGCTTCGTCACGTTCGAGACCGTGTCGCCCTTCACGCCGGGCTCGGTCTCGACGACCGTCAGCTCCACCGACGCCGGCATCTGCACGCCCGACGGCTTCCCGTTGACGGCGAGCACCTGCACCGTCGCGTTCGGCTGCATGAACGGGAGCTCGTCTTCCAGCTCGGCGCGCGGAACGGCGAACTGCTCGTACGACACCGCGTCCATGAAGTGCACCTCGGTGCCGTCGTCGTAGAGGAACTGGACGTTCTTCGTCTCGGTGTGCACGCGCGGAAACTTCTCGCCGGCGCGGAACGTGCGGTCGACGACCGCGCCCGCCTCCAGGCTCTTCAGCTTCGTGCGGACGAACGCGCCGCCCTTGCCGGGCTTCACGTGCTGGAACTCGACGATGCGCCACACCTTGCCGTCGAGCTCGATGTGCATCCCGTTCTTGAAGCTGTTCGTGTCAACCGTCTCGGCCACGACGCCGGAGGGTACCCGCGCCGCTTCAGCCCTTGGCGCAGGTCTTGAGCCCGACCCGGGCCGCGCGCCCCTTCAGCCGCTTGTCCAGACGATCGAGCCGTCGCGCGAGCGACTTGGCACGCCGGAGCTGAAGCTGGTCGGCCGCCTGGAAGAAATTGTCGATGACGAGGTCCTCCTCGTTGAAGGTGGCAAGCATCCGCCGATACGCAACGACGTCGGACGGAGGCGGCGCGAGCGCGCGGAGCTCGAACAGCTGCCGGTCGTACTCGGGCATGACGACGTGCTGGAGAAACGTCAGGAACGATTCGTAGCCCTTCGGCTGCTTGTGGCGCGCGACTCGCCGGTCAGTCCGCGCGCAGGTTCGATCGGCAAGGTAGACCAGCCGGCCGTGGGTCAGCGTCTTGGCCGCCGGCTTGAGCTCCTGCTTCTGCAGGACCGCACAGCCGGAGAGCAGGAAAGCCGCCAGGAGGAATACCGCGACGCGCCGCATTCAATGACGGTGAACGCTCGCGATGGGGCTGTCAAGCGACCGTGACGAGCTCCTTCGTGAACCGCACCGGGTTCTCGAGCCCGTCCGCGGTCACGATCACGTCGTCCTCGATCCGGATCCCGAAGCGGCCCTCGAGGTAGACGCCGGGCTCGACGGTGACGACGTTGCCGGCCGCGAGCGTGTCGGTGCTCTCGGGCGAGAGCCGCGGCGACTCGTGCACGTCGAGGCCGAGGCCGTGCCCGAGCCCGTGGCCGAACGTGCCGGCGAACTGCGTGGCTTCGATGACGTTGCGCGCCGCGGCGTCGACGTCGACCCCGCTCTCCCCCGCCCGGATCGCGTCGAGCCCCGCCTGCTGCGCCGCGAGGACGACGTCGTACGCCTCCCGCAGCTCGCCGTCGAGCTCGCCGGTGGCGAGCGTCCGCGTGTAGTCCGACATGTAGCTGTCGACCTTGGCGCCCGTGTCGATCACGACCAGCTCGCCGGATCCGATCACGCGGTCGCCGGCGCGCGCGTGCGGCCGCGCACCCGTCGGGCCGGAGCCGACGATCGCCTCGAACGACGGCTCGTCCGCGCCCTCCTCGTGGTAGAGCCGATTGATGTCCCAGGCCACGTCGCGCTCGCGCCGGCCGACGAACGGCACCTCGCTCACGAGCCGCTCGAACATCCGGTCGGTGATCGCGCACGCCCGCCGGAACTTCTCGAGCTCGCCGTCGTCCTTGACCGCGCGCAGCTGCTCGACGAGACCCTGCCGCGGCACGAGCTCGATCCCGGCCCCCGCTCTTGGCCGGGCGTCGCCGCTTTGCCGGCGACGCTTCCAGCCCCACTGCGCAGTTGCTCGGCAACGACCACGGCAGGACGTTCGCCTCGAAGCCGAACGTCCCGAGAGGTTCTCGCCGATCCAGCCGAGCACCGAGCGCTTCGTCTGCACCGCCTCCACGCCCTCGACCGCCCGCGCCGTCTCGATTACCGGAAGTCGGTGAAGAGCCGCACCCGGTCCGGCTCGACGAGGAGCGCGGCGTTCGAGCTGTCGAAGCCCGTCAGATAGAGGACGTTGACGAGGTTCGTGACGAGCAGCGGCTCCTCGAGGAGCTCGCGCAACCCTTCGATCCTGGAGCTCATGCGGTCTTCTCCTTCAGATGCTCGAGGGCCAGCTTGTAGCCGTCCGGCCCGTGGCCGACGAAGCGCGCGGCGACGAGGTCGGAGACGACCGACTTCCGCCGCCACTCCTCCCGCTTGTCGACGTTGGACAGGTGCACCTCGACGATCGGGATCGTGAGCGACTCGAGGGCATCGTGGATCGCCCACGCGTAGTGCGTCCACGCGGCGGGGTTGACGACCATCGCGTCGACAGTGTCGTAGGCGTCGTGGCACCACTTGACGAACTCGCCCTCGTCGTTCGTCTGGCGGCACTGGACGGTCAGCTCGAGCTCGCGCGCCCAGCTGTAGATGCGGCTCTCGAGCTCCGCGATCGTCAGCCCTCCGTAGAGCTCCGGGTCGCGGCGGCCGAGGATGTCCAGGTTCACGCCGTTGAGGACCAGCACCCTCACGCGATCAACCTATCGAGTTCGCGGCGCACGTCGGCCTCGGGGAGCACGACGCCTGTCTCCGGTCCGTCGGCGCCGAGGAGGACGAGGCGGATCTCGCCGCCGCGCGCCTTCTTGTCGCGGTGCATCGCCTGCCAGGCGCGCTCGCGGTCGACGCGCACCGGCTGCGGCCTCAAGACCTCTTCCACGACGCTCGTGTCGCGCCCGGAGAGGCGCAGCGCGGCGAGGAGGCCGAGCGCGACGGCGCGCCCGTGCGTCACGCCCTCGTAGCCGGCCGCCGCCTCGAGCGCGTGCGCGAACGTGTGCCCGAGGTTCAGCACCGCTCGCTCGCCGCGCTCGTGCGGATCCCGCAGGCAGATCGCGGCCTTGAACGCGGCGCACCGCCGCACGAGCTCGTCGTCCGGGAGCTCCCAGAGCGGGTCGCCTGCGAGCAGCCCCGTCTTCACGACTTCCGCCAGGCCCTCGAGCCGCTGCGGCTCGGGCAGCGTCTCGAGCAGCGCGGGGTCGACGACCGTCCGCGCGGGCCAGTGGAAGGCGCCGACGAGGTTCTTGCCCTGCGGCAGGTCGATCGCCGTCTTGCCGCCGATCGCGGCGTCGACCTGGGCGACGAGGCTCGTCGGCACGGGTGTCCAGGCGATGCCGCGGAGGTAGGTCGCCGCCGCGAGCCCTGCGGCGTCGGTCGTGCAGCCTCCGCCGAGCGCCACGATCGTCCCGCTCCGGTCGAGCCGGAGGTCCTGCCAGAGGCGGTCGAGCGCCGCGAGCGTCTTCGCCTCCTCGCCGGGCGGCAGCTCGTGCGTGTCCGCGAGGCGTGACCCGAGCGAGAGCTGCGCGTCCATGCCGTGGATGCCGGCGACCTTGGGATCGGAGACGAGCGCCACCGGCCCGTCGCCGGGGAGGAGGGCGCCGAGCTGCTGCAGCGCTCCGCGCTCGACGTGCACGCCGGCGACGGCGAGGACGACGTCGTGCACATCCTTCGCAACCACGTCGGCGACGTCCGCGTACAGCGCGCGACGCTCCTCGTACAGGCGGCGGAACGCCGCTTCGTCCTGCGCGAGCGGGCGATCGCTGCCCCGGACCCGCTCCCAGCAGGTCTCGACGTCGACGTCGAGCCAGACGGTGAGCGTGTCGCCGAGCGCGTCCCGCACGGCCGCGGAGGTCACCGCGCCGCCGCCGAGCGCGAGCACGATCGTCTGCTCCTCGAGCGCGCGGAAGGCCGCTTCCCCTTCGTCGCCGAAGAGCTGCGCGATCGGCTTGCCCGCCGCCGACTCGACGAGGTCGTCGGCGTCGACGCCGCCGAGCTCGCGGGCCGCGGTGGACTTGCCGGCGCCCATGAAGCCGACGATCGCGACGTTCTTCTTCAGATCCGCTCCAGGTACGCGCGCCAGGCGCCGACGAAGTCGCCGAGGGCGTCGCCGCCGAACTTCTCACGGGCCGCGCGGGCCAGCTCCCAGGCGACCGCGCCCTCCGCGACGACGGCGAGCGCCTCGACCGCCGAGACGTCGCTCCGCTCGACGAGCGCGGTCGCCGCCTCTCCCGTCTCGAGGTCGACGGAAGCGAGCGGCTTCATCAGGGTCGGGAGCGGTTTCATCGCCGCCCGGACGACGATCTCCTCGCCGTTCGAGACGCCGGCCTCGATGCCGCCGGCGCGATTCGACGTGCGCCGCTTGTCGGTGCCGATCTCGTCGTGCGCCTCCGAGCCGCGCAGCCCTGCGAGCGCGAAGCCGTCCCCGATCTCGACCCCTTTCACGGCCTGAATTCCCATCACCGCCGCCGCGAGCCGTGCGTCGAGCCGATCCTCCTTGCGGGCGTAGCTGCCGAGCCCGGGCGGCACGCCGCGCGCCCGCACCTCGACGCGGCCGCCGAGCGTGTCCTTCGCTGCGCGCGCGTCGTCGACTGCTGCGGGATCCGCGCCCGGCCTCGGGCAGCGCCTCCCCCGCGACCTCGATCCCGAGCTCGCGCAGCAGCGCCTTCGCCACGGCGCCGGCGGCGACCTGGACCGCGGTGTGCCGGGCCGATGCGCGCTCGAGCGCGTCGCGGACGTCGGTGAGCCCGTGCTTCTGCACGCCGGCGAGATCCGCGTGCCCGGGCCGTGGGAGCGTGACCGGCTTCGTCCCCTTCCCTTCGGGCTCGCCGTCGGGCGGCCAGGGGCTCATCCCCCACGTCCAGTTCTTGTGGTCGCGGTTGCGGACGACGAGCGCGAGCGGCGTGCCAAGCGTGCGGCCGTGGCGGAGGCCGGCGAGCACCTCGACCTCGTCCGTCTCGATCTGCTGGCGCGGCGAGCGGCCGTAGCCCTGCTGGCGGCGGCGGAGGTCGGCGTCGATCGCCTCGCGGTCGAGCACGAGCCCCGCGGGCAGCCCCGAGACGATCGCGACGAGCGCCGGGCCGTGCGACTCGCCGGCCGTTGCCAGGTCAAGCGTCATGGCGGAGAGCCTAGAGGCTTGATGTGAAATAGCTCGCGGCGCCGGATGCCGTCCCAGGCGCAGCGCAAGGTCGTCTCGTCGACCTTGCTCAGGCCGCCGGCCTGCGCTGCGGCCGCCGAGCCACCCTCGCTTGGCCTGGAACTGCCCCTGCGGGCGCCAATTTCACATCAAGCCTCTAGAGCCGCGAGAGGACCCGCGAGACCAGGCCGGGGTGCCGCTGCCGTCCCGCCGCGAGGAGGAAGCGGCCGAGGCGGCCCGACTCGTGCGGGTCGAGCGAGATCGCGGCCTGCGCCTGCTCGCCGCGCCAGACGCTGAGGCGCGCATGCCGCGGCTCGGTCAGGTAGACGGAGACGCGCAGCCCTCCGTCGCCCACGTCCGGGTGGCCCTGGAAGTACTCGACGATCTTCGTGCGCTGCGCCTTGCCGCAGTGCGGACAGAACCGGAACTCGTCCTGTACCTCTCCCCCGCAGTCTCTGCAGCGGCGCATGTGCTCCTTCTATGCCCCGCGGCGGCTCAGGTCAAGCCGACGGCTCGGCGCATGACGTCGACCGGCGCCGGACGCCCAGTCCAGAGCTCGAAGCTCGCCGCTCCCTGGGCGACGAGCACCTCGAACCCGTCGAGCACGCGCGCGCCCGCCGCGGCCGCGGCGTCGGCCGTCGCGGTGCGCGGATACGGGAGGTCGATCAGCGTCTGTCCCTCCCGCAGCTCGAACAGCGCCTCGTCCCGTACGGGCGTCGCGTGGATCACGAGGTCGGCGTCGCCCACCTCGGGCGGCCACTGCCCGCGCCGGGAGAAGACGCGCGCCTCCGGCAGCGCATGACGAAATGCCGCCGCCGCGCCCCCGTCTCCCACGATCGCGGACTTGTAACAAGTTGTTACTTGCTCGAGGATCGCGGCGTCGGTCGAGAAGCCGGCCCCCCGCACGATCGTGTTCACCGACGGCAGCTCGGAGCCGAGGAGCGGGGCGGCGTCGAGCTTTACGGCGCCGTGACGTTCGCGTACTCGACCTCCGCCACGGCCGCCTCCAACTCCTCGGGCAGGACGTCGCGCAGAAGGTACTCCCACTCCAGCCCGGCCGCCGCGAAGGCCGCGTTCTGCATCCGGGGCGACAGCGAGTGCGCCACCGGGTGTCCCAGCAGGACGACCTCGTATCCGTATTCCGCCTCGTGCCGGAGGAAGTCCTGGTAGTTCGACGTGAAGTAGTGGTGCTTGTGGTCGGGCTTGCGGACGAAGTAGAGGTAGTCGACGTGCGCGGGATGCGCAGCGGCCTCGAGTGACGCCATCCCGGGGTTGTTGATCGGCGTCGGTGGCAGGCCGTCGTGCAGCCGGGTGTTGTACGGCGTCGGGTTCTGTAGCTCCGACTGCGTCAGCGACTGCGTCGGCGGAACTCACCCGTAGCGGAGCGTCGCGTCGATCCGAGCGGCATGTGGTCGCGCAGCCGGTTGTAGATGACGGCCGCCACGAGCGGACGCTCGCTCGGAACCTGCGCCTCCCCCTCGACCATGGACGCGATCATACGTCGTACGGCCGTGGACGCGTGCCGCGCCGGCCCGGGCGATGGCTGCCGCGGCTGCTCCGCTGCCCGAGCCGAGGTCCAGGACGGTGCCTTCGCCGCCCGGTGGAAGCAGGTCCGCCGCGACCCAAACGCCGATCTCGGTGTCTGCTGGCTCGAAGAAGACCTCGGGTTGTCCGGGTGGCGTTAGGTCGTACGGCGTCAGATGGGTGTACGCCGTGACCCTCAGACCTGCGGCATATGCATTCCTTTCCGTAGGCTCGGCGTTCCTGGTGGTCAGCTGGGCAGGAGTCCGACGGTGTGTTCCAACACGGCCATGGCGCTGGGCAGCTTCATAGTTGCCTGCGTCCAGGCTAGGGAGCGGGGCCCGTCCAGCACCTCGCCGGCGACTTCGTCACCGCGGTGGGCGGGCAGGTCGTGCAGGAAGAGGGCATGCGGCCACCGCAGCATGAATTCGCTATCCACGTGGAAGGGCCGGAAGACTTCCCGCCATGAGACGTCTGGTTTGCTGGTGCCGGTTGTCTGCCAGCGCGTGGTGTAGACGACGTCGGTATCCGAGGGCGCGTGAGCCGGGTCATGGACCTCAGTGAGTACCGCTCCGGTGGCCTCGGCGGTCTTCTGGGCCCTGGCCAATGTGTCTTCCGGCAGACCGTAGCCGGGTGGGGTGGCGAACGTGGCGTGTGCCCCCGGGACCGTGGCGGTGCCGTGAGCGAGGGCCGTTGCGGTGTTGTTGCCTTCTCCCACATACAGCAGCCGAATGCCACTTAGGTCGCCGAATGCAAGGGTGAGCGCGGCGAGGTCGCAGACGCCCTGCGTCGGGTGTTCCTCGGCCGCCATCGCGTTGATCACAGGGAGGTGACCCGTGCGGGACAGCTCACGCAGCTCGTCCAGGGGGCCGGCCGTGCGGGCGACGAGAAGGTCCAGCATTGCGCCGAAGACACGGCCGGTGTCGGCCACCGACTCGCCGGTGTTGAGCTGCAGGTCGTGCGGCCCGTAGGCGACGGGCGTGCCGCCGAGTCGCACGGTACCGGTCTGGAAGGCGGTCCGGGTGCGGGTGGAAGTATGTGTGAACAGCACCCCAACCATCCGTTCGCGCAGTGGGTGGTGGTGGGCGTACGGGTCGCGGAATAGCTCTACCGACCTGGCGACGAGCAGCCGTAGTGTCGCGGAGCTCAACTCGGTGAGCGTGAAAAGCCCTTGCTCGGCGACGGGAGCAGGGGCGCCGAGCAAACGGCCGACTTCACCGGAGATGGGGCGCATAAACGGACCACCTTTCCGCTTCTCAATAAAGGCGCAGGTGTTGGCCAGATTCGGCGCACGGCGACTTCGTGGATGGCGTGAAGGAGGGCCACGTCCCAGGACCGCCATGCCAAAGGGGTTGCTGACGACGTGTCCGGTGGCCGGACGTACCGCCGTGACCTCGCCGGTGAGGACTTGCCCGAGCGTTCCGTTGATCCCGCGTCTTCCGCGGGCCTCGAATCTCGGGCGGTCACCCTGCCGTCGTGCATCAGCGCGCCCAGGATGCGCCGCGGGTTGTCCGCGACCAGGTCCACGTCGTCGACATACAGCGCCTGAGCGGTAAGGAGGGCGTCGGGGAGCAGATCCGCGAGAGAGACATGGGCCACGAACATTCCCGGACGCAGCCAGGCCGCCGGCAGATACCCCTCGTTGGTCGTGGTCACGGTCACCACGACCGGGGCTGCTTCCACGGCGGCGCAGGCGTCGGGGTGGATCAGGGTTTGCAGCCCGGGCTGGTTTTGGGCCACCCAGTCGGCCAGCGCGGTGGCGCGTCCGGGGTCGACATCGTGCAGGTGCACCGCGCGCGCCTGCGGGAAGCTCGCGCCGAGCAGCTCAAGATGACTGCGGGCGAGCATGCCGCAGCCGATGAGCGTGAGTTCCTCCCACTGCGGCGGCCCGAGGTGGCGCAGGCTCACCATGGTGTACGCCGCTGTACGGGCCGCGCTCAGCCAGCCAGCCTCAGCGATCACCACAGGGCGAGCGGTGTGGTGATCGAACAAGAGGCTGACGCCCGCGGCGCGCTCCCGGCCCAGCGACGGGTTGCTCGTCGCCGCGTTGATGAGTTTGATCCCGCGTACCAGTGGCCTCGCCGTTACCCTCCAACGCCCCGAGCATTGCCAGGGAACGACAGTAGGCTCCTGCGTCGTTGGTCCACGGCAGGTAGCCCTCGTCGGGCAGGGTGACGCGCCACGCGCATGCCGTATCAGGGCGTCCGTGACGACCTGGCACACATCCACCTCACCCGCGCACTCCAGCACCGCCGAGCGGTCCAGAAAGAGCAGTTCCTCCATCACCGACCGTCCCTCCCCCCGTCGAGCAGGAGCCCCGCCGCGTGGAAGGCCTCCCGGCCACCGTCCACACCGAGCACTCCCGTCTCCTCGAACAGCCACAGCGCGTGCCGGGCCGCCGCACGCATGCCTTTTTCCACCTCGACTCGGGAGTACGAGTCCCGTACCACCTCTTCCACCTGAGTGGGAGTCAGTCCGGTGGCGCCCAGAGCGGCCCGCACCGGGCGCAGATCGGGTAGCAGACTTGAGCGAATCAGCTCCGGTAGGCAGCGGGCGATGCGGACACGCAACGTCGGGGGTTGTTGGGCCCACAGCTCCCGGAACAACCAGGAGAAGAACGCGTGGTGCCAGCCTTCGTCGCGGGCGTGGTCGCGCACGATTTCCCGCACCACCGTCAGCACCCGACGGTCTTTGGGTACGTCATTGAGGATGGCGGTGACCAGCGTTTCGAACACGACGACCTGCAGCAGCTGCGCGAGGGCGGGTTCGTCCGGCAGGGCTGCCGCACCGACCGCGTCGAGCCGCTCGCGGAACGGAGCGAAGTCATACGGCACCGGTTCGATACCGGAGGCGTCGGAGATCTGCTTGATGACGTCGAAGCTGTAGAGCGCGTGATATCCCTCATCGCAGTAGATGCGGTAGGCATCGAGCCGAGTGTCGGCGGTGGTGTCGATGCCGCTGCGGCCGGAGGCGATGCGTTCGGTTGCCCGGTTCACCACCTGGGTCTCGAAATGGGTGGTGAAGCCGAGATACTGGAACAGGTGTCGGGCCACCAGCGCCTGCTGCGCCTCGGCGTTAAGCGCGCGCACCAAAGGGTGGGCGGCGTACGGCACAAGGGCTGGTGGGAAGTACAGCCGCCCGGTGTGTAGTTCGTCGTCCAGCATGCGACGGGGGTCCTTGCGCACGCCCGCCTTCACGTACCAGTCCCTCTCACTGGTGTTTGTGCTCATTGCCGCGACTCCTGGGGCAGCGGTCCGGCGGCAGGCCGGTTTGTGGCGATGACCTCGACGCCGGGTACTGCGCCAAGGCCGGTAATGCCGTTTTCGCGTCGCCATGTGGAGGAGAAGACGGTGTCGAGATAACGGTCGGCGCCGTCAGGGCACAGGCAGGCGGCGCTGGTGCGTCGTGAGTCAGCGCGGAATAGCCGCAGTGCTGCGGCGATGAGGGCCCCAGCGCTGGCTCCCACGCCGACGCCGGTCGTTTCGCGCAGCCACAGACAGACTGCGACCGCTTCCTTCGGGTCGATGTGAAGCGTTGGCCGGTGGCCGTTCGGCAGGAAAGCAGACGGGCGGCTAGCGCCGATGCCAGGCAGCAGGCGGACGCCCGGCGGGCCGCCGAGCGCTGCCGAACCGATCACGTCCACGCCGACCAACTCCCAGTCCGCGCCGGACTCGGCGAGGTACTGGCGGAAACCGGCAAGGGTGCCGCCCGTGGACACCGCCACGAACACACTCATTGGCTCTCTGCCTATCTGCCCGTGCAGTTCGGGTGCCGTGCTCGTGGCGTGGACGGCCGGGTTGGCTGGGTTGGCGTACTGATCGGGCCATACCAGCTCCGGCTGGTCACGCAGCAGACTCTCCACGCGGGCGAGGCGATTGAGGAGGTAACCGCCTGTCCCGTCCGGTGTGTCCACGCTGATGACACGGGCTCCTAAAGCCCGTATGTCATAGAGCAGCGCGGCGCTGGTACGCGGATCCACCACCGCCGTGAACGGTACGCGGTGCGCGGTGGCCACAGCCGCCAAAGCCAGTCCGAGATTGCCGGATGTGGACTCCACCAAACCCACCCCCGGATCCACCCGGTCGGCCACATCCCGCCACAGCGCCAGCGCCGTACGCCCCTTGATGGAGCCATACGGGTTGTAGCCCTCCAGCTTCAGCCACAGCCCCCGCGGTGTTCCGTCAACCCGGAGTTGGAAGCGGATGATCGGCGTGGGCGCGAGGCCGTCATCTGTCTGCGAGGGCCGCGCCATTGGCCGCACCGTTCCGGGATGCCTCCTGCCACACGTACTCCGCGACCTGTGCGTGCGTCGCATACCAGACATCACAGTGGACGGCCATGTGGTTCAGCAAATGTTCCAGGACAACGATGCGCGACCGGTGCCCGATGACGTGAGGATGCATTGTCAGTTGGAACAGACCATTTTCCGCGTGGGCCGCGTCGAACTCGTCTCGCCACAGACGGATCAGCTCACGGGGTGGGGTGTAGGGGCGTACGGCCGAGTACCGATCCATGTTCAGGTACGCCGCGTCGTCACGGATCCACTCCGGAGGGATCTCGACCACTGCCGTTGGCTCCCCGTAGGCGACGAGTTCATAGGGCTCGTCGTCGGCCATCAGGGACGAGTCGTACATCAGGCCCAGCTCCCGGGTGATGTCCATGGTGCGTTCGCTGAAGTCCCATGAGGGAGTGCGGATGCCGACTGGGCGCCGCCTCGTGATCTGCTCCAGCGTGTCCGCGCACCGGAAGGCGAGGTCCCGCTCGTGTTTGTACTCCAGCTCCATGTTGCGTTCGTGGATCCAGCCGTGGATGGCCACCTCATGGCCGCGGTCGACGTACTCGCGGGCCTCGTCGGGGCGTAGCAGGGCGCACACCGCTGGCATGAAAAACGTGGCGGGCACGGAGTGATCATCGAGCAGATGGAGAATGCGCGGCACAGCAACGCGGGCGCCGTACTCGCCCTGCGACAACTTGCCGGGCATGACCTCGCTGTCCCGCAGCGGGATCGTCTCATGGTCGGCATCGAAGGAGAGCGCCACCGCGCACCGAGCACCGCCTGGCCAGGACGCGGGTTTGAGGCTGCGTCCGGCGCGAACACGGTCGACGTGCCGTCGCCATTCTGTCTCCTCCCACTCCCAGGGGTGGCGTAGTGCTGCTCCCGCGGACTCAGACATTGCCATGGATGGGTTCTCCCCCTCGCTCGGGTTTGCGGGCTCCCCAACCGAGCACGTCAGCGCGTCGATGCATAGTCCATGCTGGAGGAATGCGGCTGCACCCGCAACTTAGTGGCTGTATCCGCCAGCCAGCGCTCGTCGCGGGCTGGCGGGCCGAGCGAGTCATCTCTAGGGTAGTTAGGTATCCTGACCTGCTCGCGGGTTTGCGCTTCGGGCGGCCTGATGCCGCTGGCCACGCCCGGAACGAAGAACGGTTCCATGACGATCCCCAACCGTGCCGCCGATTGCGCGTCAGGTACAGCGTCTTCCCCGCCCGCAGGCCTTTCCGACACCTTCGCCCCCTCCCTTCTGGCGGAGGCCCGACGTCTGGCCCCGGAAGCCATCGCGTTGCGCCGGGAGCTTCACACCTGGCCCGAAGTGGGCCTGGACGTGCCGGGCACGCAGCGCCGAGTCCTGGCCGCCCTCGACGGCTTGGGCTTGGACATCCACACTGGTCGTCGGCTGTCCTCCGTCACCGCCATCCTCGCCGGCACGATCGACGGACCGACGATTCTCTTGCGCGCCGACATGGACGCGCTCCCGGTAACCGAGGACACCGGCATGGAGTTCGCCTCGCGGACGCCCGGGTTGATGCACGCCTGCGGACACGACGCGCATACGGCAATGCTGGTGGGTGCTGCACGGCTGCTTGCTCAGCGGCGCGAACGCTTCGCCGGGCGGGTGGTGTTCATGTTCCAGCCCGGCGAGGAGGGCCACCACGGAGCCCGCCACATGATTGACGAAGGCGTGCTGGAGGTGGCCGGGCGGCAGGTCGACGCAGCCTTCGCCCTCCACGTACATCCGAACATGCCTGCCGGTGCGCTACGTCTGCGCCCCGGCCCGCAGATGGCGGCCTCCGACCAGCTGCAAGTGCGGGTCCATGGGCGTGGTGGCCACGCCTCAGCCCCGCATACCACATGCGACCCGGTACCAACGGTCTGTGAGATCGTGCTCGCCTTGCAGACCATGATCACTCGGACTCTTGCAGCCGACGACGCGGCCGTCCTCAGCGTCACCCGTCTGTCGGCGGGTACCGCGACGGGCATCATCCCGGACACCGCAGAGCTGAGCGGCACCCTGCGGTCCCTGACCGAGCCGACACGGCAGAAGCTGCACGCTGCGATCGCCCGGGTCGCCAAGGGAGTGGCGGCGGCCCACGGCGCGACGGCGGAGGTGTCCATCCGTACAGGCTTTCCGGTGACCGCCAACGACCCCGGCTTCACCGAGTTCGTCCTACGTACCGCTGCAGAAGTCCTCGGCGCCGAGGCGGTGGGCGTGCTCCCCGCAGCCCTAATGGCCGCGGAGGACTTCTCCTACATCCTGCGCGCCGTCCCAGGCGCCCTCGCCTTCCTCGGGGCCTGCCCGCCGGGCCTGACGCCAGATCAGGCCGCACCCCTGCACTCACCCCGGGCGGACATCGACGAAGATGTGATCGCCGTGGGCATCGCCTGCCACGCCGCCGTGGCCCTCGGGTTCACCTCACCTGGCCGCCCGGAGTTCAGGACATGAAACTGGTAATACGCGCAGCCCAGCCTCACGAGTTAGACGAGGTGGAGGTCCTGTGGCTAGAGGCGAGCCGCTGGCTGGCCGCACGGGGTCTCGATCAGTGGCAATATCCGCCCCGGCGGTGGCGCATGGAGGAAGCCATCGCGGCCGGAGACTGCTCCCTCGTATTCCACGACGGCCGGGTGATCGCCACAATCACCGTCCACGAGTGGGCCGACCTGGAATGGTGGGCCCACGACGACCCCACGTGCGCGCTTTACGTCCACGACCTCGTGGTGAGCCGAGCGGCGGCCGGCCAGGCGCTCGGAGCCCATCTGCTGAACTGGGCAGGCGACTTGGCAGCCCGGAAGGACAAAAGCTGGCTGCGTCTGGAAGCCTGGAAATCCAATCACCTGCTGCACCGCTACTACCTCGACCAGGGCTTCGAACTACTGCGCATCGTGGACCTGCCGCATCGCAACTCCGGCGCCCTGTTCCAGCGCCCCGCCTCCCTCACCGACCAGCAGACACCCGGCCCGTCCGCTATGGGATGGACTGACATGGCGGCCTATTCCACCCCAGCGTCACAGGAGAGTTGACGATGACCGCTGCCGCGTGCCCTACCCACGCCGAAGACCTGTACCCGACGCGAACAGCCGACGCAGCCAGCCCGATTCGCCGCCAACACCCCACGGTATGGCATACCTGCTCCGACGGACCGCTCACCGCCGAACAACTCTCCGCCTACGAACGGGACGGCTGCCTCGCTTTCGATTCGCTGCTACGCGAGGACCAGACAGCGGCATGCCTTGAGGAGACCCGGCGCTTGACAGCCGACCCGTCACTACGCGACTCGGGACGGGTGGTGCCGGAACCCGACGGTGACGGCATCCGCTCGGTGTTTGAGGTACACGCACTGAGCGATACGTACCGCGAGATCGTCGAGTCGGCTGCCCTCGCCGACATCGCGCGCCAGATACTCGGATCGGACGTCTACGTCCACCAGACGAGGGTCAACCTCAAGGCCGCGTTCGACGGCTCCGGGTTCGGATGGCACTCGGACTTCGAAACCTGGCACTCGGAAGACGGCATGCCGACGCCACGCGCCCTCAGCCTGTCCATAGCCCTGACCGACAACACGCCCTTCAACGGCCCACTCATGATCATCCCCGGCGCGCACCTCACCTTCATCCCCTCCGCCGGAGAGACGCCCGTCGACTACCACCACCAATCCCTGCAGGGAAAGAACCTCCCCGCCGGCCCCGCAGACCGCGCCGCAGTCACCGCGCTCGCCCAGGAACACGGAATCCGACAATTCACCGGCCCGGCGGGATCGGCAGTGGCCTTCGACTCCAACAGTCTCCACGCCTCCGCGCCCAACATCTCCCCATTCCGTCGTACCAACCTCTTCATCGTCTACAACAGCATCGAAAACCGCATCGGAACCCCCTACGCGGCACCACGCCCCCGGCCCACCTACGTCGCAAACCGCACCTTCACACGGGTACCCCGCCCATAGCGACCGCTGACACAGCGAGGTGAGAGCTCGTACCGCGACCACTGCAGACCTTCTTCAGGTAGCACCCGGATATCGTCAACTCGGGATCGATAATGCGCAGATGAGCGGGCTGGGCAGCCAACACCGGCCAGTCCCGCAGCCCGCGCGCACGGACCTCGCCCGGCTAGCCGGCGCGGATTCGAAACAGCAGGCGCGTCCCCGGGAGTCCAGCGCATCTGCTGGCCATGGCATTTGGGGAAAGCGGTTAGCAGGATGGGGGTTCGAGGTGATGAGCAATGGTTGTGAAGGTGGTGGCAGTAGCACGTTGTTCAAGCTGTGCTGCGAGGTGGGCCCATACTCGTGCGTATTCGCGGGCTAGCTGTGCTACCGAGCTGGCGCGGTGTGGGGGAACCCTTTCGATGATCTTGTTGACCCAGGGTATCTCCACTCGGTAGTGATCTAAACACCGGATTAGGGATTTGGCTGTGTCCTCGGCCAGTGAGGGGTCTTTTTTGAGATCGGCCAGGATGGCCGCGATGTCGACACGATTTGTAGATGTCCGGTGTTGGGCAGTGGTGTGGGTTTGGCGTGGGTAGGTGTCTGTCTGCTGAGTCGTTGCCGGTAGCTTGTAGTGGCTTAGGGTCGGGTGCTGGCTGGCGCGCAGGTGCTGCCGCACATGGTGCACAGTGGACGACGACACTCCGGCCTGGTGCGCAATCGCGCGGTTCGACGAGGTGGGATCGTCGGCCAACAGGGCTGCCACCTTCACCCTGCCCGCGGCATGGTCAACCGGCCGCACTCGGCCGTCTTTGCCAAGCCTCGTGGTCGACTGAACATTTTGCGCACTCGACCGTTGCCGCGCCTTGGCGACGGTCCCTGCGGACAGCCCGACGGCTGTGGCGATCATACGGTCTGACCACTGTGGATGAGACTGAATGATCCGTGCCACCGCCGCGGTCCGATCGGACCGGGTTAGGGGCATTCCGTGGGTAATGTTCATCCGCACCGCGAGCACAAAGGCGTCATCATCTGTCCCGTAATACACTTTTCCAGAAATTGTCTTTTGCCCGCGCATGATTGCTGCGCGGACTCGGTGGATCCCGTCGATCACCCGCATCGACGGACTGTGGACCACAATCGGCGGTAACTGCTCTCCTGACTCGGCGAGCATTCGAGTATGCTCGCCATTTTCACCGCCTTGTCGCGGGGACATGTCCAACAGCAGTGAGTTAACTGAAAGGGTGACGACAGGAAGCGCATCCAAATGGATGAGTTCCCGTCTCATTCGCTCCGCGTCGTCGATCGGCCCTACGGAAACCGACGTCCTCTGTTCAGCCACTATCACCATCACCCTCCTGGAACAAATCTCGCCCATCCATTTGGCGGGTCAACGATGCCAGTGCAATCCGGCGTACTCGCGCGTCCTGATCCAGGGCATGCAGCGCTTCAAGAGCAGTCCGGCTCTTCGCCAGCCCAGCTGGTCGGACTGTGGCGAGCACGAACAGGCGGCTGCCCGGACAGTCCCGGCCGAGCCGCAGCAGCATCTGCCATACTGCATCGTCGCTGCGGTGCACTTCGTCGAGGATCAGTGTGATTGGCCGGTCTCTCGTAGCGGTGGCGAGCAGACCCGGGATCCACTCGACCAAGTGGTAGCGAAGAGCAGCCGTGCACGAAGCCGCGTCGTGGACGGTATCGGTGCGGCGCACCAGTGAGGGAAGATGACCAAGTCCACTCCCGCAGACCTGGCAGGCTCGATCACCGTTGGGCCCCCCTGCACGCAAGCCAAGAACGTCACAGCCCATGGCCCCAACGGTGGCACGCCGCGGAACAGACAGCTGTGCGTGAGCAGCCCGACGGGGAACTCGGTGGAGTGCGGTACTAGCAGTTCGGTCACCAACCCACTTCTTTCCCATTACCGGGGCGCCGAGCACCAAGGCCACTCGTAGCTGACGCGCGTGCTGCGCGGCCATTCCTCCCGCCACACAGCGAGTCCCCGGCTGCGTCCGGAGACCAGACGCCGGTTTCTGCCCACACAGCACGGCGAGGTGGCTGCGGCCATCCTCGCGTCTGGTGCCGTGGCCACACGCCCACCCCCAGCCATCTGCCGACCCACGAAGGAAGACAGACCGGCGCCAAGCCTTATTCATAACTCGGTCTCATGTGAAGTAAGACGTTCGTAATATGAACAGCCGAGGCGCTTTGTGGATAGGCTGACCTCCAGATTGATGACGTTATCCGACCAGCGGCTATCGCCCTGCGGGTGATGTGTAACCACCAGCGTTCCCAGTCCTGTGGGGATTGTGGTGGTTGCTCGGGCGAGAGCAACTCATCTCCGCAGAGGGGGCAACGCCCGTCCTGTTTGGTGAGCAGGCGCAGCGTGTAGCCATCCAGCGGGGTTGGAGTCGTTGTCGCCGCTTGGCCCAATACGGCTCGGTCACGGCGGGATCGTCGGGTGACGCACCGCCTTTGACCAGGGTGTGTCGGACGATGTTGGTCCAGGAAAACTTCACCAGCTAGGTGCGGATGACCGAGGCCGGCGAGCGTCTGGAAACGGTACGGATCTCGAATGATCCGGAGTATTTGCGGGCGGTGATGGCCCGGGCTGGGGAGGCACCGGAGGTGGTGCTCGAGGCGACGTATGGGTGGGTGCGACGTGAGGGTGCATGAGTGAAGTGGGAAACACCGTTTGGAGGTTCGGCTGATGTCGAAGGTGTAGTACCTGGGTCAGTGCGCGGTGGCCTGTCTCCGCCTCGGCGTGCGTCGCGGGTAACTGCGGGGTGCGAAGCCCGGGGTATAAGCCGAAGCGGCTCTCGTTCCATCCGGGGGTGGCAGGCGAGGAGAAGACCGACGGGAAGACGGTGACGCTTCCCGGCCTGGGGCGGCAACCTGGTTGTCCTGGGGTGATGGGCGAACGCGAGTGAACCTCTGATGACGCCTCGTGAAGGTCAGCTCCGTCGATGGGATGTGGCAGCGGGGTGGTAGGGACTGGCCGCTGTGACGCGGCGGGTGCCGGCCGGAATTCAACCGCTGGCTGGGAGCGCACCACTGTCCCCGGGGTTAAGGGGGCGCCCTGCTCGGTCGGGTCTTGCTCATGCGCAACACGACAATCCCGTTGGGGTCCGGACACCGCAGGCGATTCGGTAGGCCGACCGTGAGGAAGGTTGAACTCCCCAGCGGGCGCAGGATGATCTAAGAAGCGAATGCCGACGGCCGAAAGGCAGCAGGAAATCGGGAACCGTAGTGCTGGCGCCTCCGCTGGAGAGGTTTCCGCATAACTGGTCGGATACGGGCGGTTGCCCGGCCCGAAAGGGAGCTGACGTGGGTCAGGTGGGCCTGTGAGGACCAGATGAGCGGAGACGCCGGAACTGATGGGCAAGTTAGGCACCGCCGCGCTGGACGTGGTGGGAACGGATCTGAGGGCGATGTTCTGGATTGGGACGCCGTGGATTGGCGTCAGGTCGAGGACGACGTACGGCGGCTGCGGCAACGGATCTTCGCGGCGAGTAGGGCAGGGGACCTGGCAAAGGTCCGTAATCTGCAGAAGTTGATGCTCCGGTGCCGCGCGAACGCTCTGCTGAGTGTGCGGCGGGTGACGGAGGTCAACGCTGGCCGCAAGACGGCCGGGGTCGACGGGCGCGTCGTGCTCACAGCTGGGGATAAGGCCGACATGGCCGCCTGGTTGCGACACGGTTCCCGCGGTTGGCGTCCCCGACCAGTCAAACGGGTGTTCATTGTGCGCCGTGTGGCGCTTGGTTGTATCCCCAACACAGTTGGGAGAAACTTGGAGGAATGTTTCTGGGTCTGATGGCTTACCTGAAGCCGAAAGGCGGATGGGACAAGAGCATGCCATTGAAGCCGTGGTCTGGCGAAGGCATCGAACAGAGGCACGGTGAGATCCGCGTGACATGGCAAAAGCTGGATTGCTTGAAGTCTAATTCACCTCCGCTCGGTGAATACCCGCACCCACCGGAAACGATGCCTGAAACCGGTGCCGTGTCATGCGCTGGCATGGGATATAGGTCGGCGCAACCTCCATGATGCGGGCGATGCCCAGGGAGGGCATTTAAGGAGATGAGTGGACTGCCTAAATCACGCTCGACACGTGCAGCCAAGACGTACCACGGGATCACCTAACGGGCGCGAGCCCCAAGGTGACGGAGAGCCAATAGTAGTCGGTGCGCCATGAGGTGCACTGGTGTATCGCCCGCGCAGCGGGCAGAGACGAGAGGAGATGTCTCTGGATCTGATGGTTGACCCGGCCCTGAAAGGGTAGTCGGGGACAACAGCATGCCAGGAAACCGGCAGTCCATGCCCAGGCGTATGGGATGGCGTGCCGGGGGATCCGCGCGACATGGCGAAAGCCATACTGCCTGAAGCCTAGTCTCCAGAAGGTGGAATATGGCGCCTACCGGAAAGACGCCTGAAACCGGTACCGGCCCCTGCGGCGAGTTGGCGACTAGCTCGCTGCAATCCTCTGGGGTGCAGGAGCGATGCCCTGTCAGGGTATTGAAGGAGACGGACGGGACGCCTAAATCGTGCTCGACACGTACAGCAGTGGTGAACATGGGATCGCCTACGGGACGCGAGTCCTATGGCGACGGAGTGCCCGCAGTAGTCGGCGGGGTGACGTCCGCCCAATCTGGAGACCGCTAATGACGGTCCACAGGGCGAAGGGGCACAGGCGATGAACGGGAAGCGACCATGAGGGATGCGTAATGCAGGAAGCCGTAGTGGTACTTGACGTTCTCCGCGAGCGCGGCAGGAAGGGTCTGCCGTTCACGCAACTGTACCGGCAGATGTTCAACAAGGAGTTGTACCTGCTGGCGTACGGGAACATCTACTCCAACCAGGGAGCGATGACACCCGGGGCCGGCGCGGAAACCGCCGATGGCATGTCCGAGGGTAAGATCGACCAGATCATCGAGGCGATGCGGCATGAACGGTACCGGTTCTCCCCGGCCCGCCGCGTCTATATCCCGAAAAAGAACGGGAAGCTACGGCCTCTGGGCATGCCGTCCTGGTCCGATAAGCTGGTTGGCGAAGCGGTTCGCCTGCTTCTTGAGGCGGTCTACGAGCCGCGGTTTTCCAACCGGTCCCACGGGTTCCGGAAAGGGCGAGGGTGTCATACCGCGCTGCGGGAGATACACCACACCTGGAGCGGGACCACGTGGTTTGTCGAGGGTGATATCTCCGATTGTTTCGGGAGCCTTGATCATGAGATCCTTCTCGGAATTCTGGCGGAGACAATCCAGGACCAACGGTTCCTGCGGCTAATCCGAAACATGCTCAAAGCCGGGTACCTGGAAGACTGGGAATACCACGACACGCTCAGCGGCTGTCCGCAGGGCGGTGTGGTTTCACCAATCCTTCCGAACATTTACCTGGACAAGCTCGACAAATTCGTCGAGCAGGAACTGATCCCGCAGTACACGCGGGGAGCACTCCGGGCGCCAATCCCGCCTACGGCAGATAAACGCCCTGCTGAGGAGGGCACGGCGGCGCGGGGACCGGGCGGCAGGCCCGGCGACCTGATGAAGCAGATGCGCACGCTCCCCTCAACCGACCCGATGGACCCCGGCTACCGCCGCCTCCACTATTTGAGGTACGCGGATGATCACCTGCTGGGGTTCACCGGGCCGAAGGCCGAAGCCGAGCAGATCAAGGCCAGGCTGGCGCAGTTCCTCCGGGAGACCCTCGGACTGGAACTCAACGAGGCAAGACCCTGATCACCCACGCCCGCACCCAGCGGGCGCGGTTCCTCGGCTATGACATCATCGTCCAGCACTCCAGACACGAAAATCACCAGAGGCCGCAGATCGGCCAACGGGAAGATCGCGCTGCGGGTGCCGCCGGACGTGGTCAAGGCCCAGTGCGCCCGCTACCGGCAGCACGGCAAACCGTGGCACCGGTCCCGGCTCCAGAACCTGGACGACTACGACATCGTCCGGATCTACGGAGCCGAATACCGGGGCGTCGTCAACTACTACCTGCTCGCCCAGGACGTCTGGCGGCTGCAGCACGCTGCGCTGGAACGCCGAGACGTCCATGCTGAAAACCCTGGCCGCCAAGCACAAGTCCACCGTCACCAAGATGGCCGCCCGCCACAAGGCGAAGGTCACGACCAGCGACGGGCCGCGGACCTGCTTCGAGGCCAGGCGGAAACGGGAGGGCAAGCCAGACCTGGTAGCACGATTCGGCGGGATCATCCTGCGGCAGGACCGGCGGGCGGTCATCCGCGACCCTGCCCCGGTCCCGGTTCGCCTTCCCCGTAAGGAACTACTCGCCGGCTCCGCCAACGGGTATGCGAGCTATGTGAGACCGGCACCACGGTGGCTGTCCACCAGGTCGCCGCTCTCAAGGAGCTCGGGAAACCAGGACCGGACCAGCCCGCGTGGGCCGCACTCATGGCCAAGATTCGGCGCAAGACGCTCATCGTCTGCGCGCCGTGCCATGACTGGATCCACGCGAACCCGGTCGCACACGCGGCGTAATCGCTGGAGAGCCCGGTGCCTGGAAAGCGGGCACGCCGGGTTCGGGAGGGGGCCGTCCGTCCCCCGTGAGTTCAGCGCGAGTGAAGGTTTTTCGGCGGGAACCCACGGCCTGAACGCGGTTGGGCTCCCGGAAACCGGTGGGTTCACCGTAACCGAGTGGGTCGACGTTGCGGTTTATTGCTCGGCGGTGTGTTGTTCGAGTTGGTCGTTAAGCAGGCGTTGGGCGATGTCGGCGTATCGGCTGGCGGTGGACAGGGAGAGGTTGAACACCAGGGACAGGTGTAGTGGGTCGGGGCCGACGGTCAGGGCCTCGTGCAGGATGCGATCTGCGCGGATGCGGTCGACGTTGACGCCGAGGCCGTGCATCTCGGCTTGGACGTAGACGTGGCTGACGGGCGTGGTCCCGAGGGCGGTTCTGGTCGCGATCAGAACGTGCCGGTTCGGGCTGTGCGGCCAGGTGGCGCGTCGGTGTTTGAGCCAGGCCCGCAGCGCCCGGAGGGTCAGCTCGCCGAGTCGTTGGTTGTGTCCGGCGAGGGTGATGCGCCGGTTGGGCAGGTCGAGATCGTCCAGGGTGAGCTGCCGGATTGCCGTCGTGCGGGCGGCGTGGACCGCCGCGAGGGCAACGATCAACCGTTGCGCCGGGTTCGAAGCGGCCTGTTCGATCGCGTGGATCTCGTTGTCAGTCAACGGAATCAGGGCGGGATCGACGCGAGCGGCCTTCAGACGCGCGGTGGGGTTGGCGAAGATCAGGCCGCGTTTCTTGGCGAAACGGAACAGTGAGCGCAACGCGACGACGGTGCAGCGATGCCGGTGCCCGCGCAGCGGCTCCGATGCGGCCGTAACGTCGGCGGTGGTGATCTCCCGGAGATGGCCGTGGTCGGCGGCCCATTGCTCGATGACCGGCCTGGCGAACTTGAAGTAGGCGTAGAGGCTGTCAGGTGAGCGGGGCCGGGCCCGGCGGTCGCCGTCGAGCAGCACCAACAACCAGTCCCGGACCACCTCGGCGAAACCGGACGGGAGTTGGTCGGCGCTGCGGTCGATCCAGGACCGGACCGTGTTAGTCTACCATTCCTCCTTTCATCCTCCCCCATTTCCATCCCATCCGTATCGACCATCCCTCGAATCGCAACCTCTAACAATGTCTTCCTCGACACAGCTCGCCTCGAAGCGCGCCTCCACCCGCTCAGCACATACAGCATGGCCCCCTCCGTCGCCAACACCGTCATGACGCTCCCTATCCTCCGCCTCGGCACGCCAAGAAATCAAAGACATCGAAGAGGGGCTCGAGAAGCTGGAGAACAAGAAGCTGGCCACGCAGCGCTACGTCCCGACACAAGAGAAGAGCGAGAAAGTGAGCAAGCTGGCACTCGGCGCGAAATTGGAGAGGGCACTGGGACGGAGGATGGGTGGCCAGGATGCAGTGATGCGGAAGCGGGCTGTTAAGCCTATGGATATGGAAAACGGGAAGGTTCTGATTAGTGGTGGGGAGAAGGTCGCTGTTCTTTGAATTGCTCTTGGTCTTCTACGACTTGAATATCACGCACGACGAATAGATTTACGGTTTTGGGCGGAGGGTGGGTGGATGGATATCCGATTCATTGGAAGTGGGTGTGGGATGGATAGTCACTACATTGGCGGATCGTTGGCTGGCTCTGACACGAGAACGAGGATGAGGTTGACGCTAGCATGCAACGGCGTTATTCGTTTGGTTTCTCCTCACTTTGAATTTCTTGCTTCTGGCTTGATTGGTGCTGCATGGACTCAAGATCGTTGCTGCGTTTTATACCATACCATAACGACATCTCTTTTATTTTGTCTCGGGTTTTCTTTTAATACAGTATGGGTCAGACGGCTGGATGGATGAACGAATGCCTGACATCAGAGAAATCATAGAATATGAAGACGATGTTCCACAATTCTCATTTCCCCTCGTTATCAAATTTTCTTTTTGGTGTTCCGTTTGTTGAGTAATCATCATGCATCATCCCTCTTTTCTCTTCCTCCCACTTTACCAACCCCAAGCGGATCTCACTTCCGCACATCACAAATTTAAGCACCGTGCATCACCGTGCATCCTTCACTCTCTCTTCTCTCCCTTCTCTTCTCTCCCCCCCTCTCCCCCTTCCTTCTCTTCCCTTAAACCAAGAAGCGGAACCCCCCTTTCCTCACTCCTAATTGAATAAGGAACTGGAAGTATCTCGGCCTGGATCTCGGCCTGATTTCGGGATGAGGCGAAGGTAGTGTAGGGGAGGGGAGGGGAGGGTAAATGCAAGTTCTTCCCGCGATGAGGATGCTGGGATGTCTGGTTGGGTGGTTGGGAGGGATATTGTGGGTAGTAGTTAGTGGTTAGTGGTTAGTGGCTGTGGTCATGTAGGTGCGTAGGTAGGGAGGGAGGGGGGAGATGTCATGTGATCGCCTTTTTGGGGAGAAGGGAAGGCTTTATTGTGAGGTGAAATGGATGGGATATTTGGGGTAGGGGAGTGTATTGTGCTGAGTGTTGATGCGGTGCTATGATTGGTTTTGATGGACGAAGGCCAATGTTACTAGATTCGGAGGGGAGACTACTTGGATGTTGGAAGTGCAAAGGGAGTTGATAAGGGACGGGATTGGCAAATTTGCTTCTTAATCTCCGGGTTAATTCAGGCCCCATAAACACTTATACACATGTTGGGTCCAAGTTTCCATTCAAATACCATCTGTGACCGCTGGCAAAGTTGGAGGGAAGAATGTACTCCGAGTAATTTGAAGGTTGATTTCCCCTCCGAATAGCTCTATTGCGGTGATCGAGAGTGCATTCGATCTACAGAAGCCTGAACAAAAGATGGTATCCAAATCATAAAGACGACGAGTGCGACTGCGCGAATAGGAAACGACCTCACACCAACTCGATATCATAATCCACCTCATCCGGGTCAATCCCTTCATAAGCTTCGCCCTTCATCAAGCCATCAACGTACGCATCGCCAATCAGTCGATATCGTTTTCCAACAGGTCTCAGGATGAAAAGCCGGTCTGCACCTTCGAAAGCGGCGATCTGATCGCCCTTTTCAGGTTGGTTCATGGCATTACAGACACGACCATTCAAAGTAACGCAGAATGCGCGACCATACACGAAGGGCATGTAGCCACAATTCATCGCGTGCAGCATGCTCCCTATAACTTAAAGGATCATTCGGCTGAAACGAATCCAGGTTGACGATACCCCCGAGCTGGGCTGCGAGTTCTTGAATCAGCGTGTCGTATTGCTTCAACAATAGGGCGACTTCAAGGCCCAGACTGGCGCCGTGCTCTCTGGCGGAGTTGACCATCCCTCGATACCAGGACCAAAATTGAAAAGCCATGCTCTGCTCGGTTGAAAGACCGTTCTGCGGTGTCGGAGCCCAAGTTGGATTCGCAACGAGGGCACGAGAAACACCTGCTGCACATTGAATTGTGAATCCAAAGTGCTGGAAAATTTCGAGCAAAATGGTCAACCTTTTGCATAGATACTGGAACAATGATTTCGGTAAAACAGTAGAGCCAAGTAGCTCATCAGGGGAATCGACGGGTGTGGTGATAGAAATACTATCAAGAAAGCGACCTCTGAGGACGAGGACGGAACATTCTGAAAGGATTCGAGGAGGCCTGCCACTGATCAAAGTTCGGGGATGCGGGTTGCAAATATTGAAGGGAATATTTACTGGCAAAGTAATCCGATTGGGTGGCCTAAGGGCCCACGATGGTAGTAAGATAGAGTTCGAGCTCTCGGACCCATCCTCAAGAAAGGCTTTACTATCTATCCAGCGGCATGCGTAGACCAACAACGACAGATCTGGATAAGCCAGCAGGGTCTTGACTGAAATGTCAAGGAAGACACGACGGGTCGGGATAGAATAGTCCGCAACAACGTTCAGCGCAGTAGCATCACGCCGAGATGGCCAACAGAGCAAATATTCGGTCGCTAGAGACGGAAGAGTCAGCAAGCTGCTGTTACAGTGTTCCTTGGAAAGTGAAACTGAGAAAATGTATAAAACAAGCTCCTTTGGGAGTGTTTTCGAAACAAGCAGCTTGTAAGAAAACGAGAAACCGCCGCCTCCAGCTTACGAAACCGCACTGTGCTTACCGGTCATCGAAGCATTCGAGATATTCAAAATCGGACATATTGTCTATCAGTCGCCTGTCAAAAGTCCTCCTTTCCTTATTTCGCATTTTTTCCACGGCATACCAAAGCCTATGGACAGAATCTCGAATTTCTGACAATTTTGAAACGGAACCCGAGATTTCTTTTGGTAAGTAGTGACGCAAGTAGTCCCTGGGGAGCAGCTCCAGACCAAAAAGCACAATAATGCTGGTGAGTGCCTCCCAAGGCAAGAGTGACTGGCCGTGAAGCATAACAACTTCTTTGTTAAGCAGTTGCTCCTGAACAAGCCACAATCGTGTCGTCCATTCGCCGTATGCCACTCGGATCAACCATCTCCAACCCTGAAACACACACTTTTGGTCGTCGATCTCGTGAGTTTCTTCTTGGAGTTCGTTCGGTAAGTTCACCACGGGAAATGTTGGTATCATCTCATAGGCTTTCCGCATGCTACGAGCTTTGTAGATCGGATCGTAGTCGGCAGAGAAGTGCACGTACAATTGATGCAGTAAAGCAATCCCGCGCTTTTCTTCGCCCTCATCCAAAACCGCAGGTCCGAGATAGGTTATAACTCGCGCTGCCTCCCGATATATTTCACCCATAAGTGCTACCTGATGGCTCTTCTCGTCACCTTCCTGATCAATGCAGACCTGATCAATCCAGAACTTCTTACTCGTTACTTCTTCCGCATCGCGAAGATCGCACAGTGCCGCCTGGAGGTTCTCTGTGAGAGGAATATATCCAAGTTCGTCTCCGTTCTCGTCGAAGACTCTAGCACTGAAATGTTGCTGCGGCTTGCCCCAGACGTAAGAGAGTGCTTGATATCCGCCCTCTGAGACGCTGACCTCTTGCAGGCTGCATTCAATCCTCTCCTTCGTATCATGGAGATTCAGGACGCGTATCTTGTCAGGTCCACTAAGGGCCTCGTAAACATATCGTGGAACTTGGTTCCGCATGAACTCAGGATCTCGTGATCTTAAGTTGCTACCGAGTACGTTCCCCGATTCGTTGGCCATGCCTTCTCCCTGAGGGGATTTATCTTGAGACATTCTGAACCTCCAAGCTCCGAACGACACCGTCCAAGTAGCCTACTCGGATTGTGTTGATGCCTTGTTGTGTTGTGTGCAAATTTGATGATGGTAGATCTAAAATCTCGAGCTGAAAATCCTCAATCCAACACCCACATCTGAGTACTGCGGAGATATTGAGTCTTTTCAATGCTGATGGGCCCATATGAGCTTGTGTCGAGTCCAGACAAGGCTCTCCAAACTCGGCCCTATACCAGCCCTCGGTGGATTGTGAAATTCTCCTGGAGCAGTCTCCATTTACCATAATCATTCCATGCCAGAAGTTGGGGGGACTTGGTGATTAAAGGAGAATGCTGGCTGGAAGGATGTCCATGGTTGTTTTGTACTCTGCGGCCTCCCAGGCTGAGCTGCGCAAGCACCGTGCTTCGCCACGTGCCATGTGTTGGAAGAGAAGCAGGCCGCAGCGCTTACATTTTCATGCCGACATCTCCCTACAACAGAATTAGCAAGCGGTTTGGACTTCTAGCTGCAGGTCTCTATGCACGCCGTCGGTTTTCATTACAAGTGGAACATGGGCTGGATGCACGACACGCTCGACTATGTCGGGCATGAGCCGATCCATCGCCGCCACCATCACGACGAGATGACGTTCGGGATGCTCTACGCGTTCTCCGAACGGTTCATCCTGCCGCTGTCGCATGACGAGGTGGTTTACGGCAAACACTCGCTGCTGGGCCGCATGCCGGGCGATCATTGGCAGCGCTTCGCCAATCTGCGCGCCTATCTCGGCTTTATGTGGACGCATCCCGGCAAGAAGATGTTGTTCATGGGCGGGGAGTTCGGCCAGGAGCGGGAGTGGAACCACGATGGCCAGCTCGATTGGGATCTGCTCGATGATCCCGAATCTGTCTGGGAGTCCACGCTCGACGTCTCAGGCTGGGCATCCTGCAAGGTCAGGGCTGCTTCGGGCATCAGACTCGATCGGTGCTACCTATCCAAACTTCATAATTCGCGCTAAAGGTTCCGGGATCGATTGCCGATAGGCGTGATAGAGGGTAAAACCGAAGTCCAGTGACGTACGCATGAAAGAGTCGGGGGGCACGGAAACAAGTAGGGGGCAACAGCAATAGGGGGCGTGCTTAGCCGATGCGTCCACGGGCCAGCAAACGCCCGTGGACGCATCGTTCGCACCGCCGGACCGCCTCATGATCCGCCCATAGCCCTCGCCCTGGCGACATCGCCGGCAGGGCCCAGGCCGCGCGGGCACACGCGTCCGGCTGCTATCGGTCTCGCTTCAGCTGGTCTTAGGGGGTGGCACTCTGGCCGGAAACTGGATCTCGACGCTCAGCCCGCCGTCGCCGAGCGCGCGTATCGAAATCGCGGCGCCGTGTGCGGCGGCGATCGCCTGAACGATCGATAGCCCCAGTCCGTGGCCGTCGGCGCTGCCTCGCCGTTCGCCGGCGCCGCGGCCGAACGGCTGCCTGATCCGCTCAAGTTCCTCGGCGGAGATCACCGGGCCGTCGTTGGTAACGGAGAGGGAGCCGTCAGCGGTTTTGATCTCGATTTCGGCCGCCCTGCCGGTTGTGGCGGATTGCGTTGTCGACGAGGTTGTCTACCAGACGCTCGATCAGTCGCGGGTCACCCGTCACGATGGTTGGCTCAAGAGCGGCTTCGATGCGCAGGTCTCTGCCGTCGAGCTCCGCTGCATGGCCGTCGATCACCCGCGCGGCGACAGTGCCCAGATCGATCTGTACCTGTCGGCCCTGGGTCTGCTCGCCCCTCAGCGAGCGCCAGCAGCGCATCGATCAGCTGCTCGAGCTGCTGCTCGGACGCTAACGCACGCCGCTGGTGAGTTGTCCGCAGCGAAGACGACGTCGGCGCCTGGGTTCCGCGAGCGCGACCTGGGTGAGGGTCTTCAATCGGGCGAGCGGTGTTCGCAGCTCGTGGGACGCGTTGGCGACGAATTGACGTTGGGCCCGAGACGACGCCTCGAAGCCGTTCCAGCAGTTCGTCGAACGCGTCCGCCCAGCTCCTTGAGCTCGTCGTCGGGACCATCGCAGCGCGAGGCGCCGGTCGAGGCTGGTCGCGGAGATGTCCCGAGCCGCCGAGAGTGATCGAGCGCAACGGGCTCAACACGCGCCCCGCGACCAGCCAGGCCACCCACACGGAGGCGACTGCGACGATCGCGAGCGCGATGCCCGCCCCCCGACGATGATCGTCGATGAAGTCACGCAGCGAACTGGTTCGAGCGAACTCGCCCCGGTGACCGACTGGACCCGATGTCGCGCGCAGGCCGAACGCGAGCGCGATCGTGATCCCCAGCGCCGCGGCACCTCTCGAAGCGTCAGCACCCAGCCCATACAGCGCCGTCAGCTGCATTCGAACCGCGCCGTCCGTCGCGGCAATCGCGAGCTTGCCAGCCCCCGACGCGAGCTTCTGTTCGGTCGCTCGAAGCCCATCAGATCCAATCTGTATCTCGCGACGGTCTCGATCACCGGTGGCTCGCCGAGCTTGGCTGTAGGCGGCTGATCGTGACCTTCGACCGCGTTCGTGAACGGGTCTGCCTGCCTCGTCCCACACGCGCGCGAGCAACTCCTCAGCAGAAACACACCGTCCCCTCGGAGGCGAGCAGCAGTTCGAGGACCCCGAACTCCTTCGGTGTCAGCTCGAGAGGGTGTCCGCCTCGCGATGCCCGTCGCTCGGCCGTGTCAACGATCACGTCGCCACGGCGCATCTGCCGGCGGTACCGAAGGTTGCGCGCGACGTGAGCTAGCGCGACAACCCGTGCGACCAGATCTCGCCGAAAATCGAACGGCTTACCGAGGTAGTCGTCGGCCCCGAGCCCTAGCCCCTCGATCAAGGTCGGCCGTGCTCTCGCAGCAGCGTAGGCATCAGCACGCGGCTTCGGGAGTCGTCGCTGACGAGCCGCCGACCTGAGACCTCGCTCCCCGTGCATCCCGGGTAGATCGCGATCGAGCAGGACCACGTCGTAATCATTGAGCCGTGCGCGTCGAAGTCCGGCCGACGCCGTCGAGCGCGACGTCGACCGCGATCCGCGCGGTGCCGCAACCCCGGCGGCGACCGTCTCGGCCAGCTCCTCGTCGTCCTCGATCACCAGCACTCGCATCGTCAGGTCAGATCATCGTCGCCGGTTTCGGCCCGGTATCAGCACAGCGATACGTTGGCGAAACCGACGAACGCGCAAGCCACTCCACAGCGACTCAAGGAGACGAGATGGATGGCATTAGTGGAGCAGGCTGTGCTGGGCTACACTGGCGACGGTAGGGGTCGCGGTAGGCATAGCCATCGCAGGCTGCGGATCGAACTCGCCAACCGCGACTCGGTCCGCTCAGCAATTCGGTAAGTCACGCGCTGGCTGAGCAGGTCGCGTTCGCACGCTGCATGCGCGCGCACGGGGTCGCAGGGTTCAAGGACCCGACGATAAAGCGCTCCGCCCAGGGAGTCGGCGTCAGCCAGGGCGTATCGGCGGCCGTCGCGCAAGCACCCGCTTTCAATTCCGCCCAACAGGCTTGCCAGCACTTACTACCACCGGGAAGCCAGGGGCCCTGGGCAGCCAGCCGGTGCAGCGCCGGACAGCGCGCAGAGATGGTGAAGTTCGCCGCCTGTGTACGAGCTCATGGCGTCCCGACCATGCCCGACCCAGCCGCGAATGGCGTCTTCAACCTCCCGCCTGAGATCAACCAGAACGCGCGTGCGTTCCAGACGGCGGTCAAGACCTGCATCCGCAACGGGATGCCGCTATCACTGAGCCAGAGCTGAATCCCGACACGGCGCTCGGCCCAGGCACCCTGCCGCCCAGCTCAGACCGCCACGCAAGGAGCCAGCGGCTCCAGTCGCATCGCCGAGGGGGCGACACGAGCGGCTCCCGGTTCATCATCCGAGGAGTGCAAGAGTGGCAGCGAGCTCGGGTGCCCGGCGGGTAGGCATTACTCTTGGTGTCATGGGAGTTTGGATGAGGTGGCGGGCGTCGCGGTTGCGGCGACGATTCATGCCCGAGCGAGCGGTCGTAGCTGAAGCGCTAGCGAAGGGTTACACCCCCGACGCGACCGTCGATGAGGTCGGTGCGGCGGGAGACAACGTTGGCTTTGACGGGCGTCCAATCCGTTCGAAGCCCAGCAATGGATATGGGACCTCGGGGATCCAGCGGGGCCTGCATGGGCCGGCTGGTCGGCCAGCTTCGCTGACCCTTCACGGGTGCCGAGGGCACCGTCCCCGCGCACGAGCCCGATCCGGCTCCAGCAACTCGCGCGTATAGCGCTCAAAGCGCGAGGCCCACTCCGGGGGCCGGCGTCTGGCGCCGTGATTGCCCGCGGAAACGGTGGTATCAGGGCCGCGAAGGTGGACGGGCGTCGCGCGGGACGTAGCCCATGGGTCAGCAGGAGTGTCGTGCTGGGGTTCCCGGCCGGTTTCGGGCGAGACTGCTGCCCGCGGCGAGGCCCGCCTGCCCGCGGGTGCTGACGCCGAGCTTCCGAAGGATCGCTGAGACGTGGTGGTCGACGGTCTTTGGCGAGAGGACCAGCCGCTTGGCGATCTCCGCATTTCGCAGCTCCTCTGTTAGCAGCGGCAGAACCTCGAGTTCACGGTTGGTCAGCCCGGCGGCGTTCTGGGCGGGTCCACTCCGGGCTCGTGGGACCGCACGCTCGCCGAGCTCGCGCAGCCGCCGGCTGACGATCGCGGCGGCGGGCTTTGCGCCGAGCGCGTGGAGCTGATCGAGCACAGCGCGTAGCGGCGCGCCACGTGTAGATGGGACGGTGGCGATGGCGGCGTCGTAGATTGCGCCTTGGGCTCGGAACTGTTCGGCGGCCAGGTCCGGCTCGCCGCGAGCTGGAGCCTGAAGCGCTCGGGTACCCCGTCGGGCGGCTCGACCGGGAGCCCGGCCCGCGCGCCGAGCACGCCAGCGAGCCTGCGAACGTCGGCTCACCGAGCCGGCAGGCCATGTCGTAGGCATGCTCGGTCTCCGCGCCGATCGCGTCCGTCCGCCCTTCCAACCAGGCGGCCTCTGCGCGCGCGGCCGCGACGGGCGCGAGCCACTGAAGGTCGTCGGAGGCGATCGCCGTCTCGCGCGCCTCGTCGAGCAGCGGCCAGGAGCCCGGATCGCCGCGCCGTGCGCGGACGAGCGCGAGCGTGACGAGCGCGTCGGAGCGCGGGCCGAGGATCTGCTCGCGCGGTCCGTCGAGGATCGTCTCGGCTGTCGCTGCCGCCTCGTCCCAGCGGCCGAGCGCTAGCTCGACGACTGCTCGCGCACCGATCAGGCATTTCAGCGACGCCTCGAGCCCGAGCTTCTGCGTGTATTCGATCCCGCGCTCGATCCAGCTGAGCGCCGCATTCCACTGGCCGCAGTGTCTCAGCGCCTCGTCGAGGTTCATGTATGCCCGGCCGGCGTCGGTTCCCAGTTGCCATTGGCGGGCGAGCTCGAGGCTGCGCTCGAGCTTCGCCTGACCGGCCGTATTTCCGGCCAGCTCGACGCTGCCAATGTTGTTGAGCGCATGGACGAGCGCCTCGACGTCGCCGACCTCCTCGGCAACCGCGCACGCGCGCTCGGCGAGGGCGGCCGCCGCCGCAAGGTCTTCGTTGGTCAGCATCCCAGCCCGGCAGCTGAGCGCGCGTGCGAACGAGACGGACGAACCTGTCCGCCGAAGGAGCTCGAGCGCCTCAGCGGTATCGGCGCTGGCCTCCTGGAGGTGCCCGATGCAGCCCAGCAGTCGAGAGCGACCCAGCAGCGCGGTTCCCTGGCGAAGGACGTCCCCGCCTCGCCATAGGTGGCGATCGCCTCGCCGACAGCCCTCGATCGCAGCCTCGATCCGCTGATCCCCCAGGTAGGCATGAGCGGCAAAGCGCTCCTGCAGCGGCGCTCTCTCCGTCGGTGGGAGGTGACGGGCGAAGCGCAGCGCACGCATGTATTGGCGCTCCGCCTCGCGCGGTGCTCCTAGCGCCGCCGCCTGCTCGCCTGCCGCCGGCGCGTAGCGCAGGACCGCCGCGGCGTGGCCGGCCGCCTCGGCATGGTGAGCGAGGCGCGCGAGCTGGACCGCACCGAGCTCGTTGGCACCGAGCGCCGTCAGCGCTCGACGGTGCAGAGCCACCGCGCGGTGAGGAGCGAGGGTCTCCTCGACAGCGAGACGGGCGATCTCGTGACGGAACAGCACGCCGTCGGCCTCCGCGCGCAACACTCCGGAGCGCAGGCACTCATCCAGCGCGTCGAGCTCTCCATCGCACATCGCCTCCAGCAGCCACACCTCGGCGCGTTGGGGGATGACCGCGACGGCATCAAGCAGATCGCGGGCGGTTTTCCCCAGCCGTCCGATCCGAGCGAGCACCGCATCTCGGACGGTTGCCGGCACCTGGGTGCTGCCGGCGGCGAGTGCCTCGGTGACATAGAACGGATTGCCGTCGGTCCGGGCATGGAGGACGTCGGGATCCAGCGGCGTGCCGAGCGCCATCTCACGCACTGCGGGGCACGAGAGCGGGGTCAGCTCCAACCGGGCCGAGACGGCGCCAGGGGCCATCTCTCCGAGCAGGCGTGCCAGAGGATGCGTGCGATGCAAACAGTCGTCGCGGAAGCACAGCACGACAAGCGTGGCGGCCGACTCAAGCTGCCTCGGGAGTAGCCGGACCACGTCGAGCGTCGCCTCGTCCCCCCAATGCAGGTCCTCGAGCACCAGCACGCTGGGGACGCGCTCGCGAAGGGCGCCGGCAAGGGCGGCCGCAACCTCATACGGTCGCGCCTCCCCGCCACGAGCGCGGCGAAGCGCCCCTCCCAGCTCGGCCGCCGGTTCGAGCAGCGCGCCGAGCGGCTGAGGCGCGAAGAGCGGATCGCACGTGCCCCACACGACGGTAAAGCGCGGGGCAAGCTCCGCCCGAAAGTGCTCAAGCAGAGCCGTTTTCCCGATCCCCGCCTCACCGCACACGAACGCCAGCCGACCCGACCCCCTCCAGACGCCGCCTCGGCCGCGCAGCCGTGCAGCACACCGAGCTCATCAGCACGTTCCAACAGCCCAACCTCGTCCACACCACAATGCTAAAGACCGCGAGCTCACCCGATATCGGAAAACTCCCTATTTTGGCTCGCCTAGTCACTTCCCCCGGATAAAGGCCTCTGGACTGAAACGGCCGCGTCGGGGTGGCGCGGCCGAGTCAGGCTATGATTGGTTGCCCGGTGGAGGCGGGCGGTGGAGTGTTTCAGTGGGTTCGGATGGCGAGGGTGTCGAGGTCGTAGGCGAGGATCGCCCAGCCTGTCCAGATCTGCATCCCGTCGTGGCCTTTGAGCCGGGAGCGGCGGAGTGCCGTAGCCGCGTTTGAGGTGGCTGATGCGGCCCTCGATGCCGGTTCGGTAGCGGGCTCTGCGTTTGCGGGTTCGTCGGGAGCCGGGTTCGTGACGCCCGGAGAGCTGGATCTGCTCGTCGGCGAGGTCGGGGAACGCGTCTTTGGTCGGGCCGGGCATGGAAGCCGCCGTCGGCGACGATCTCCCGCGGGTCTGATCCCGGCGCGGTCGAGCTCGGTGGCGGTCTGCGGGAGCAGCCTGTTCTCGGACGGGTTGCCCGCGCGTGGGCTGCGGGGAGGATGAACCCGCGGGCGCCCTTGCGGGTGTTCTCGGTCACCTCGCAGATCTGCGCGACATACCCGAACTCGGTCGGCTTGCCGAGCTTGCCCTTGCGGATCGGCCGGGCGTCGGGGTCGGTGATCGACACCAGCCGATCGGTGATCTTCAGTCCCCGCACGCGACGGTCGATCTGCTCGGCGACCTTTTGGCAACGGGCAGCGAGCTCCTCCAGCTTGCGGCGCTCGCAGCTTGGCCTGCGCACCGCGACCACGGGCTAGGCTCGCGCCGCGGCGGCCAGACGCTTGGCCTCCCTGGCTGAACGAGCGATCAGCAGCTCGCCGGCCCGCTGTTGAGTGCCATCACCTGCGTCTTGCTTCTCCGGTGCGCCGAGCGAGCGTCCTGCGAGATCGCCCGCACCGTCTTGCCGATCGACCGCGAACGGTCCCGGACCCGCACCGTCTGCGCCTTGATCATCGCGCGAGCTTGCGGCCCTCGCGAGCCAGTGCCCGGCACCCGCAGCGCAAGCATCGCGTCGGACGGATAGCGGATGTCCGCCTCGACCACCGTCGAGTCGATCCGCGCCGCCCGGGCACGGAAGCGCGTCTCGCGCTTGGCCTTCTCGATCACGACCCGGGTGATCTCCTCCACGACCCCGACA
>CAVREH010000022.1:0-85768 GCA_963720065.1 uncultured Actinomycetes bacterium | reverse complement strand
CTCGCATCCAAGTTGGCTGGAATGCCGACGATCTGACCGCATCACCCAGCCGGCCCTGCCCCGGCTGGGTGATCGCCTGCTCGTCGAGCGACGCTTCCGTTGCCATCTGGCCCGCCATCGCGTACCTCCCCTGAGAGCTGTCGGACGAAATCCGCCCGAGCATACGCCGCCGACCCCGAATCGCCATTATCGGTTCCTTAAATGGGTCCGGCGGCCCTTCCCACCGAGCACGAGGAGACTCCGATGACACGCCCGATCGCCACCGAGGATCTGTTCCGCTTCCGGTTCATCGTCGCTGCCGACCTCTCGCCGGACGGCACTCGAGTCGTCTTCGCGCAGACGCGGATCGCGCCCGGAGAGAAGGAAGACGACGACGAGGTCGAGCACAGCGACCTGCACCTCCTCGAGGTCGAGAGCGGCGAGGTCCAGGCGGCTGACGTTCAACGACTCGACGAACTCGGCGCCGGCGATCTCGCCCGACGGCACGAGCGTGGCGTTCATGTCGTCGCGGACCGAGAAGCCGCAGCTCTGGCTGCTCCCGCTCGACGGCGGCGAGCCGCGCCGGCTCACGGATCTCGCGCAGGGCGTCGGCGGCGGCGCGGTCTGGTCGCCCGACGGAAGCAAGATCGCGTTCACGGCCGGCCCGCAGGAGGAGCCGCGCAATCCCGAGCGCCCCTATCGCATCGACCGAACGGTGTGGCGCTTCGACGAGATGGGGGTGCTCGACGACGTCGTCCAGGACGTCTACGTCCTCGACGTCGCCGATACCCCCGCCGAGCCGAGCCGGCTGACCGACGACCGCTTCATGAACTCGCAGCCGAGGTGGAGCGCCGACGGGCAGTCGCTTCGTCTACGTCGCATCGCATGACCCCGACTGGTACGAGCTGATGTCGAGGCTGCGGCGCGTCGACCTCGAGGGCGGGGTCACCGACCTCACGGCGCCCAACGGCCTCGTGGCCGCCCACGCGCCGCTGAGCGACGGCCGGGTCGTCTACGTGCTCGATTTCGAGCGCGACACGGTGATCGGCTCCCGAGCGTCGCTGTACGTGCTCGACCCGGCGACCGGGACGCGCACACGGCGCGGCGCGGACATCGAGGGTCACATCGAAGGCGGCATCCAGCCCGACAACCCGGGGTCGAGGATCGGCCTCGGCCGGCTGCTTCTCGCCGAAGGAGATCGCGACGTCCTCGTGAGGGTGCAAACCGGCGGCGAAGTAGCGATCGTGCGCGTCGCGCTCGACGGCGACGAATCACACACGGTCGTGGCCGGAGGCGCCCGGGTCTGCGCCCCGGTCTCCGCGAGGGGCTGGAAAGTCCTCTTCGGCGCATTCGGGTTCACCGAGCCGGGCGACCTCTACCTCGTCGACCTCGACACGGGAGACGAGCGCCGGCTCACCAGCGTCCACGAGGACGTGCTCACGGAGCTCGCCCTCCCGACCGTCGTCCCGCTCCACTTCTCTGGGATCGACGGAGCGGCCGTCGAAGGCTGGTTCCTGCAGCCGACCGGAGCCGAGACGCCCCTGCCCACGGTGCTCAGCATCCACGGCGGCCCCCACGGGGCCTGGGGAGCCCACTTCAACTTCGACCACCTGATGTTCGCCGGCGCGGGCTACGGCGTGCTGCTCGTCAACCACCGTGCGTCGACCGGGTACGGCGACGCCTTCGCCACCGCGATCCTGGCCGACTGGGGCAACCTCGACTACGCCGACCTGATGTCCGGCGTCGACCACGCGATCGACGAGGGGCTGGCCGACCCGGAGCGACTCGGCGTGTTCGGCATCTCGGGCGGCGGCAACCTCACGGGCTGGGTGATCGGGCACACCGACCGCTTCAAGGCCGCCTGCCCGGAGAACCCGGTCTTCAACTGGTTCTCGATGTACGGCACGAGCGACGTCGGGGCCGACTTCAGCGTCCGCGAGCTCGGCGGCAAGCCGTGGGAAGCGGAGGACGTCTTCCGGCGCTGCTCGCCGATCACGTCCGCACACCGCTGCACGACTCCGACCCTGTTCCTACAGCACGAGAGCGACTACCGCTGCCCGGCCGAGCAGACGGAGCAGTTCTTCACCGTGCTGCGCGTGAACGGCGTCCCGGCGGAGATGCTCCGCTTCCCCAACACGTCGCACAGCGGATCGGTGCGAGGGCCGATCGGCCACCGGCGAGCCCAGAACGAGGCGCTCATCGACTGGATGAACCGCTACGTGCTCGGCGTCGCGACCGAGCCGGGCGAGCGGGAGGCTGTGGCCGCGCCGGCCTAGGAGCTGCTCTGAGCCAGGCGCTCCGCGAACGCGGGATCCTCGGCGCAGAGGCGCTCGACCTCGGCTCGCTCGACGGCGAGGACCTTGCCGAAGGTGAGCGCACGGACGCGGGCCGAGCGCGTACCGTCCTCCGAGAGCAACGCCCGCTCGCCGACCACCGAGCCGGGTCCGAGCTCGCGCGTGCCCTCGGGCGCCTCGACCACGATGTGGCCCTCGACCACGACGTAGATGCCGGTGCCCGGCTTGCCGCGCTCGATCAGCATCTGCCCGGCGCCGAACGAGAGCTCCGAGCCCACCGCCTCGAGCTTGCGCAGATCGTCCTCGTCCACGCCGCCGAGTATCGCACGGCCGCTGGTGACGATCCGGTGACGGAGCTGGAACCGCCGCCGCGCCGCGGTTAGGGTCAGCGGCGATGCCCTTCGCGACCGCCGACGACCTCAGCGGGATCCCGCTCTTCGACGCGCTCGAGCCCGAGGAGCGGACGGCGATCGCGCCGTGGTTCGAGCTCCAGGACGTCAGTGCGGGCGTCAGGCTCACGGGCGAGGATGCGTCGGGCTACGAGTTCTTCGTCCTCCGCGCCGGCAGCGCGACCGTCACGATCAACGGCATCGAGATCCGGACGCTCGGCCCCGGCGACTTCTTCGGCGAGCTCGCGATCCTCGGCGACGGCCGGCGGACGGCGACGGTCACGACCGACTCGCCGACACAGGTTCTCGTTCTCTTCGGGACCGAGTTCCGGCGGCTGCAGCAGGAGTATCCGGAGACGGCCGAGCGGATCGAGTCGGCCCTCCGCGAGATCGCCCGGGCCGCGTAGCGCCCGCAGCCGACTGTAGGCTCCCTCCGTGGGGGTCGAGATCCTCTATTGCCCTACCTGAAGCGGCTACGAGCCCCGGGCCACGAGTCTCGTGGCCATGCTTTCCGAGCGTGGAGTCGAGGCGCAGGCGACGCCGGGCGGTAAGGGTCAGTTCGACGTGATCAGAGACGGCGAGCTCGTCTTCTCGAAGCACGCCGTGGGCCGGTTCCCGGGCGAAGGCGAGATCGACCGGCTCGTTACGACCCGCTGAAACGCGCCTCCCGCTTCTCGCCGAACGCCGCGACGCCCTCGCGGAAGTCGTCCGTCTGCGACGCCTCGGCTTGCGCCTGAGCCTCCCGCTCGAGCTGCTCCTCGAGGGTCGAGGTCGCCGCCTCGTCGAAGAGCCGCTTCGTCAGCGCGATCGCGCGCGTCGGGGCGGCGGCGAGCTCGGCGGCGCGCTCCGCCACCCGCGCGGCGAACGAGTCCGCCTCCACGACCTCGGACACGAGCCCCCACGCGTGCGCCTCCGCCGCCGTCAGCCTGCGGTTCGAGGTCATCCACTCGAACGCGCGCGGAGTCCCGAGCAGCCGCTGGATGAAGTACGTGCCGCCGGAGTCGGGGATCAGGCCGATCCCGACGAAGCCCGGCACGAAGAAGGCGGCGTCGGAGGCGAGGCGGATGTCGCAGGCGCACGCGAGCGAGAGCCCCGCGCCTGCGCAGACGCCGTTCACCGCGGCGATGACCGGCTTCTCGAGCGAGCGGATCGCCAGGACGTTGACGTGATAGGTCGCGCGCAGCATCTCGGCGACGTCCCCGGCCTCGCCGAACTCGGTCAGGTCCTGGCCGGCCGAGAAGCCGCGGCCCGCACCCGTGATGACGACCGCGCGCACCGCCGGGTCGCGCGCTTCCTCGAGCGCGGTCTGCAGATCCGTGGTGCATGCCGGCCGTGAACGCGTTCAGCTTCTCGGGCCGGTTCAGCGTGATCGTCTGGACGGCGCCGTCCCGCGCCACCTCGACCTCGGCCATCGTTCGCAGCTCGACGAACTCGACGCCCGATAGCTCCAGCCGCGCTCCATCACGTCCCTGCCCGCCCCCATGAACTCGTCGCTGCGCACGGACTCGTCGAACGCCTGCTTGTCGGCGAACTCCCACTCGGCGTAGTACGCATGCTTCGCGTCTCCGATCGCCGAACCCGTGACCCGCCCGTGCCGGAAGGCACCATTCGGCGCCTGGCAGAAGCGTTCGACGTGGTCCGCGTACCCCTCGGGGTCGGGCGCCTCTTCGTAGAGAATGACGATCCGGTACAAGAATCCCTCCCAGTCGTTGGCGGAGGGACGATAACCCGGTCGAGAGGAGTAAGGGATGGCAGGCAAGGTCGTGCACGTCGAGATCAACGCGTCGGACTCCGACCGCGCGCAGGGATTCTGGAGCGGCGTCTTCGGCTGGGAGGTCGGCCCTCCGATGTCGCCCGAGATGGACTACCGCATGTTCCAGACCGCCGAGGACCAGGGTGGCGCGATCGTCGGAGGCCAGGAGCCGGGGGCGCTGACCGTCTACTTCGACACTCCCGACATCGACGCCTCGCTCGCGAAGGTGCGGGAGCTGGGCGGCGAGGCCGGGGACAAGATGCCGGTGCCAGGCCACGGCTGGTTCGCCGGCTGCAAGGACTCCGAGGGGAACGCGTTCAGCCTCTGGCAGGGCGACGAATCTGCGGCGTAGCCGCCGACTCCGGCTCCGACCAGACGACCGCGGGAGGATCGAGCTCGCGGAGCACGTCCGGCGACGGCAGCGGCCAGGCGTTGCCGTCGTTCGCGTTCGCGTCGTGCTGCTCGCTCATCCGTCGTTGAACGCGGGAGGGACGCCGCCGGTTACGTACCGCGGCGATCGAGGACGCGCAGTGCCTTGCCCTCGCTCCGCGGGACCGCGCCGGCTGCGAGGACCTCGACTTCGGCCGTCAGCCCGAGCGCGCTGTGGAGCTGCTTGCGCACCCGCGCGGGATCGACGCTCCCCTCCACCTGAACCGTCAGCTCGTCGAGACGCCCGGGGCGCTCGACGACCAGCTGGTAGTGCGGCGTGAGCTCCGGGATCGCGAGCAGCGTCCGCTCGATCTCGCTCGGGAAGACGTTGACGCCGCGGATGATCAGCATGTCGTCGGTGCGGCCGACGACGCGCGACATGCGGGCGAAGGTGCGGCCGCAGAGGCAGGGCTCGCGCGTGAGCGACGCGAGGTCGCCGGTGCGGTAGCGCAGCAGCGGCAGCGCCTCCTTCGTCAGCGTCGTGAAGACGAGCTCGCCGACCTCGCCGTCCGCCACCGGTTCTCCCGACTGCGGGTCGACGGCCTCGACGAGGAAGTGATCCTCGTTCACGTGCGCGCCGTTCCGGCCCTCGACGCATTCCGAGGACACGCCGGGCCCCATCACCTCCGACAGGCCGTAGATGTCGACGCCCGTCAGCCGGAGCGCGGCCTCGATCGCCTCGCGCAGCCCCTCCGTCCACGGCTCGGCCCCGAAGACACCGGCGCGGAGGGCGAGCCGCGCGGGCTCGGCGACGTGGTCGGCGATCGCGAGCGCGTAGCTCGGCGTGCAGCAGAGGATCTCGGCGCCGAGATCCTCGAGCAACTGCGCCTGGCGCGGCGTGTTGCCGCCCGAGGCGGGGACGACGGTGCAGCCGAGCCGCTCGGCGCCGTAGTGGAGGCCGAGGCCGCCGGTGAAGAGGCCGTAGCCGTACGCGATGTGCACGACCGTGCCCGGCCCGGCTCCCGCCGCGGCCAGCGCGCGGGCGCAGCAGTCCGCCCAGGCCGCGAGATCGGCCCGCGTGTACGCGACGATGGTCGCCTTCCCGCGCGTGCCCGACGAGGCATGGATCCGGACGCACTCCTCCAGCGGCACCTGCAGGAGCCCGAACGGGTAGGCGTCCCGCAGGTCCGACTTGACCCGGAAGGGCTGCTCCGCCAGCGCCTCGAGCTCGATGCCGAATCGCTCCCGCAGGCGCTCGCGCTGGAGCTGCTCGAGCTCCGGCCGGGGCAGCGTCTCGAGCTCGGGCTGGAAGATCGGCATGACGCCGACTATTCTCTCTGGAGCAAGCGCCAGTTGGATCGACCCGAAGGAGGCGGCGTGCGCACGACGTTCATTGCCATCGAGGAGGCCGGAGTGACCTACCTGGAGGTTTGGACGCGTGCTACGCAAACTGCTGAATTTGGGGATCCTGGCGCATGTAGACGCCGGTAAGACAACTCTCACCGAACGGCTGCTGTACGCCGCCGGCGTGATCGACGTCCTCGGCAGCGTCGACGAGGGGACGACGCAGACCGACTCGCTCGCGCTCGAGCAGCAGCGCGGCATCACGATCAAGTCGGCCGTCGTCTCGTTCCCGGTCGGCGACGTGACCGTGAACCTGATCGACACGCCCGGCCACCCGGACTTCATCGCCGAGGTCGAGCGCGTGCTGAGCGTGCTGGACGGCGCGTGCTCGTGATCTCGGCCGTCGAAGGCGTACAGCCGCAGACGCGCGTGCTGATGCGCGCGCTGCAGCGTCTGGCGTGCCGACGCTGCTGTTCGTCAACAAGATCGACCGCGCGGGAGCGACGCTACGCGGGCGCGTGCGCCGTCGACGAGATCGCGATCAGCGCCTGGATCGCCGGACGCTGGCCGTCGCGCGCGATGGCCGCTCGGCCGACGGGCCGGGCGACCCGGGACCGCCTCGTTCGCGCGTTCGGGCCCGCCGACGGCGACCTGCCGGGCGGGCGCGGGCGGGCAGGGCCTGCTGCATCCGGTCTTCTTCGGCTCGGCGATCACCGGCGCGGGCGTCGAGGGGTGATGGGCGGGATCGCACACCTGCTGCCCGCGCGCGGGGGCGACGGCGGGGGCCGCTCTCGGCGCGCGTCTTCAAGATCGAGCGGGGGGCGGACGGCGACCGGATCGCGTACACCCGGGTCTTCTCCGGGAGCATGAAGGTGCGCGACCGCCTCGACGCCGGCAAGGGAGACCGCGCTGCGCGTCTTCGCGGACGGCGACGCCGTGCAACGCGAGAGGTCCACGCGGGCGAGATCGGCGGCTCTGGGGCCTCGCGGAAATCCAGGTCGGCGACTGGCTGGGCGAGCCACGCCGCGAGGTCGAGCATCACTTCGCACCGCCGACGTTCGAGTCGGTCGTCGAGCCGGTCGACCCGCAGACGGTGGACGGCTGCGCGTCGCGCTCGGGCAACTCGCGGAGCAGGACCCGCTGATCGACGTCCGCCAGGACGACACCCGCGCCGAGATCTCCGTCTCGCTCTACGGCGAGGTGCAGCGGGAGGTCATCGAGTCGACGCTCGCCGACGAGTACGGCCTCGAGGTCGCGTTCCGCGAGACGACGACGATCTGCATCGAGCGGCCGGTGGGGAGCGGCGAGGCGGTCGAGATCCTCAACACGTCCACCAACCCGTTCCACGCCGACCTCGGCCTCCGCCTCGAGCCGGCGGCGCCGGGCTCGGGGATCGACGTGGCCGTCGCTCCCGGGCTCGATCCGCGCGACGCGCCCCTCTACACGTTCAAGACGTTCGGCGCCTTCGTGGAGCACATGGACGAGTACGTGCGGCTCGCGCTCGCCGAGGGTCTCCACGGCTGGCAGGTGACCGACTGCGTGGTCACGATCACGAAGATCGCGTACAGCCTCGCTGACGGCCCGCCGTCGCGGCGCGGGCCGATGCCCACCTCGCGCGACCTGAAGCGACTGACGCCGCTCGTGCTCATGCAGGCGCTCGCGCAGGCCGGCACGGCGGTCTGCGAGCCGGTCTTCCGGATCGCCGCGGAAGTCCCGACACAGGCGCTCGGAGCGATGCTCGCGGCCCTCGGGCGCCTCGGCGCCGGAGCCTCCACGCCCTCGGCGCGCGGGGAGCTCTCGGTGCTCGCAGCGACCCTGTCCGCGACGCAGGTCCAGGAGCTACGCCGCCAACTTCCGGGCCTGACGGGCGGCGAGGGAGTGCTCGACGCCGAGTTCGCGGGCTACGAGCCCGTGAGCGGCGAGCCGCCGGTCCGGAGGCGGGTCACGCCCGATCCGCGCAATCTCGAGGAGTACCTTGCCCACGTCGGCCGGTGACGACGGGCCAGGGCTGTAGCGTTCTCGGCGGTGTCCGGGAGCGCACTTGCGACGATGCTGGCGGTCGCGGCCGGCCTCGCCGGCTCGGTGCAGGTCGCGCTGATGTCGCGGCTCGGCGAGCGGATCGGCGTGCTCGAGGCGCTCGCCTTCTCCACCGCGGTGACGGCGGGGATCGCGGTCGTGGTCCTCGTCCTCGCGCACCAGAGCCTCGACGGCTTCGCCCGGGCCGTCCACCAACCCTGGTGGATGCTCCTCGGCGGCGTGATGGGCCTGATCATCGTCTTCACGGTCACCTACGCAGGCCCACGGATCGGCGTCGCCGCGACCGTCGGGATCCTGATCGCCGGCCAGCTGGCGATGGGAGCCGCGATCGACCGCTGGGGACTGTTCGGCTCCGAGCGGATCGCCCTGCACTGGCCGCGCGTGCTGGGGATCGGCCTGCTCGCAATCGGCGCCGCGCTCTCGCTCAAGAAGTGATCCGCCGGAACGGACGGCCGGTGGCAGCCACCCAAACAGAAGCGTCACGACTTCGAGACGTGGAACTTACGCCCCAGATCGCGAGGCGGCGCCAAGCGTCACAGAGCCGTAACGGTGGCTGCCACCGGTCTCAGAGGCCGAACGGATTGAACGGCTTGGGGCTCGTGGAGAAGAGCACGCCCTTCGTCTCGAGATAGAGGTCGAGCGTGTCGATCGAGAGCTCGCGGCCGAAGCCCGACTGCTTGTAGCCGCCGAACGGGATGCCCGGAAAGGCGGTGAAGGGCATATTGATCCCGACCATCCCGGACTTGATTGCGCGCGCGACACGGTGGCCGCGCGCCGGGTCGCCGGTCCAGACCGTCGCGAAGAGCCCGTACCGCACGTCGTTCGCAATCCGGATCGCGTCCTTTTCGTCCTCGAACGGGATCGCCGTCACGACCGGGCCGAAGATCTCCTCCTGCGCGACCGTCATCGAGCTCTCGACGCCCGCCAGCACAGTCGGTTGGTAGAACGCGCCCGCGCCGGTGCCGGCCTCGCCGCCGAGCAGGATCTCGGCGCCCTCCTCGCGACCCTTCTCGACGTAGCCGTGCACACGGTCGCGATGGGCAGTCGAGATGAGCGAGCCGACCTGGGTCTCGGGGTCGAGCGGGTCGCCGACCTTGAGCTGCTTCGCCGCCTCGGCGAAGCGCGCCACGAAGTCGTCGTAGATCGAGGCCTCGACGAGCACGCGCGAGCGCGCCTCGCAGCTCTGGCCGGCCGCGTAGAAAATCGACCAGACCGAGCTCGGGATCGCGTCGTCGAGGTTCGCATCGGCGAAGACGACGGCCGGGCTCTTGCCGCCGAGCTCGAGCGTGAGGCGCTTGATCGGCTCCGAGCAGAGCCGCATGATCTCGCTTCCCGTGCGGGTCGAGCCGGTGAATGCGACCTTGTCGACGCCGGGGTGCTTGACGAGGTACGAGCCGGTCGTCGGGCCGTCCGCCGGGACGATGTTGATCGCGCCCGCCGGGAAGCCGACCTCGGCCGCGAGCTCGGCGATCCGCAGCACGCTGAGCGGCGTCTGCGGGTCCGGCTTGAGGACGGCGACGCAGCCCGCCGCGAGCGCCGGCGAGAGCTTCCAGACCGACATGAGCAGCGGGTAGTTCCAGGGGACGATCTGGGCACAGACGCCGACCGGCTCCTTGAGCGTGTAGCTGAGCAGCGAGCCGCCGATCGGGTTCGAGCGGCCCGCGATCGAGCCGACGACCGAGCCGAAGAAACGGAAGTTCTCGACCGCACCCGCGACCTCGGCCTTGACCGAGGAGATGGCCTTACCGACGTTGCGCGACTCGAGCTCCGCGAGCTCCTTGCGATTCGCCACGATCACGTCGGCGAGCGCATGCAGGAGCCGAGCGCGCTCGTTCGGCGGCGTCTTGCCCCACGGGCCGTCGAGCGCGGCGCGGGCGGCCTCGACGGCGCGGTCGACGTCGGCCTCGCCGGCCATGGCCGCACGGCCCAGCGGCTCGCCCGTGGCGGGCTCGCTGAGGTCGCGGGTCTCGCCCGATGCGGGCTCCACGACCTCGCCGCCGATGAAGAGCCCGAACTCCTGTCCTGCGGTCACGGCCATCGGGCGGAACTTAGCGCGTTTGTCGCGCCGCCCGAGTAGGTAGATTGGGCGGTAGATTTCGGATCCGAAAGCCGACGAGGGAGACGACAGTGTCAAGCACCGTTCGCGTCCAGGCCGCACGCATCCCCGACCGTGACCGGCTGTTGGAGGCGCTGCGGAACGAAGGCCTCGACGCCGCGCCGGAGGGCGAGGTCGGCATCGTCGTCCCCGTCGGCCAGGGAGGCAGCGAGCTCGTCCATCAGGTCGAGGTGGTCGTCTTCAGCGTCGGCGCGCCCTTCGTGCCGATCGAGCACGAAGGCGTGATCTACATCCGCCCGCCGGTCGGCTAGAACGGACGGGCTCCCGTAGAGCTTCTCGTGCTGGAGGCTCAGTCGTCCCGGCCCGAGCCAGGTCCCAACTTACTGGGCCCGACGGACCTCGTCGCTCGGCGGCAAGACGTCCTTCCACGCTTCGAGGATCGCGTCGTGGAAGTCGTCGCCACGAGCTGACTTGAACTCGCGTCCGTCTTTGTCGAGAAGGATGACGGTGTAGCTTCCATCCGGGTTAACGGCATAGCCGATTCTCCACTCGTACTGAGCGATAGCGTCGGTGACATGACGCGGCAGTGCGTTGTGGAAGCGCTCTTCGATCCTGTCAAAGTGAATCGCGGCGTAAAGCTGCTGAGTGGTGTAGTAGGAGTTGTGGCCTAGGAGCCTTTGGACATCGTCGAGCATCACCCCTCGATTCCGCCACCGGATTGCGCAGGTATGCCGCGCCATGCGCGCTGGCCGATACGTCACGCCGGAGGCCACAAGGCAGCGAGTCCACCATTTCTGGAACGAGGCGTCGCCCATCGGCTTGCCGCGTCGGAGCGGACCACCACCAGGGCGTGTCGGCCAGACATAGTCGTCTTTGGTGACTCCCTGGGAGACGAACGAGCGGGCGATTCTGTTCACTAGGTGCTCTTCGAGTGGAACCACGCGGGGGCCGAATCCTCGCGATCCCTCGATCACGTGAAGGCGTTGCTTGTCGAGGTCGAAGTTGCCCGCCTGGAGGTGACGGGCTTCGCCTTTCGAGATGCCGGTTTCGAACATCAGAGCCATAAGTGTCCCGTCAGGCTCTGAGAGCGCTCCAAGAGCCTCGATCTCTTCCTCGGTGAATGGATCTTGAATCGGTCCCGACCGCGGCCATTCATAAGGCGGAAGCAGGCGCGCCGGATCGTCGGTCCGTCGCCCCGTGCGGGTCGCCCACTTAAACCAGCGCCGTAGAGCCGACGCTGTGGGGCCTCGACGCCGAGCGGGGTAACTCTCGACGAAGCCGACAATCATCTCATATGTGAAGTCGGTCATGGCCTTCGTGGGATGAGGCGCGATGAAGCGTTCGACGGTGTAGACGTACGTGTCGATGGTCTTCTCTTTAAGGCCCTCAGCCCGCAGATCCGCGGCGAACTCCTCTAGGTCGCCGGCCGGGAGAGGTGTCTGAGCCTCCGCACTCATGTCTCGAATGCTGCCAGTAACGGCATAGATGGTCAACTAAGAGGTATTTCTTCGACGCCTTAGCGTTCCAAGCGAGGCAGCCGCGTCGCACCGACGATGCCTAGAAGCCAGACTCAACGCCGTGGCACCGAATCCGCCGAAGATTGCCGACGATCTCCCACCAATAGTGCCCGTTGGCGTCCACCAAGGGGGTTCGTCGGCCAGCGGATCTCGGGACGAGACCGTCGCAGCCGACTATCGAGCACGCTCGAACAGCGCAGCCTGGCCCTGGCCGACGCCCACGCATAGCGTTGCGAGCCCGTACTTCCCGCCGCGGCGGCGGAGCTCGTGCAGGAGCGAGACGACGAGGCGCGCGCCGCTCATCCCGAGCGGATGGCCGAGCGCGATCGCGCCGCCGTTGACGTTCACCTTCTCGGGGTCGAGGCCGAGGTCGCGGATCACGGCCAGGCTCTGAGACGCGAAGGCCTCGTTCAACTCCACGAGATCGACTTCGTCGAGCGAGACGCCGCTCCGCTCGAGCAGCTTGCGCACGGCCGGGATCGGGCCGATGCCCATCACCCGCGGGTCGACGCCCGCCACCGCGCTGCCGAAGAACGTGCCGAGCGGCTCCACGCCGAGCTCTCGCGCCTTCTCCTCGGAGGCGATCACGAGTGCGGCCGCTCCGTCGTTGATCCCGGACGCGTTGCCGGCAGTGACCGTGCCGCCCTCGCGGAACGCAGGCTTCAGCGCCGCGAGCTTCTCGGCGGTCGTGTCCGGCCGCGGGTGCTCGTCGCGGGTCACGTCGCCGACCGGGACGAGCTCGTCGGCGAAGCGGCCCGCCTCGTCGGCAGCAGCCCAGCGCCGCTGCGACTCGAGCGCGAACGCGTCCTGATCCTCCCGCGTCACGCCCCACCGCTCGGCGACGTTCTCGCCCGTCTCGCCCATCGACTCGGGCGGGAAGAGCTCGACGAGCTTCGGATTCGTGAAGCGCCAGCCGAGCGTCGTGTCGTGGAGCGGACGGTCGCCGCGCTCGAACGGCTTCTCGGCCTTCGGCGTCACGAAGGGCGCCCGGCTCATCGACTCCTCGCCGCCGGCGACGAAGAGGTCGCCGTCGCCCGCGATCACCGAGTGGCAGGCGCCGACCACGGCCGCGAGGCCCGAGGCGCAGAGACGGTTGACGGTCACGCCCGCCGCGGTCTCAGGGAGCCCCGCGAGCAGAGCCGCCATCCGCGCGACGTTGCGGTTATCCTCGCCGGCCTGGTTGGCGGCGCCGAACCAGACGTCCTCGATCTGCTCCGCCGGCACACCGGCCCGCGCCACCGCCTCGCGGATCACGAGCGCCGCAAGATCGTCAGGGCGCACGCCCGAGAGCGCGCCGCCGTAGCGGCCGATCGGGGTGCGGACGGCGGAGAGGACGACAGCCCGGGTCACGAGCGGGAGTCTAGGCAGCGGCCGCGGCTCGACCGAGCAGCCGGTCGATGGCGGCGAGCCCCTCGTCGCCGATGTCGACGCTGTGCTCGTTCACGTAGAGCGCGATGTGCGCCGAGCACACCTCGTCCGACATCTCCTGCGAGAGCGAGCGGACGTAGTCGCGGCTCGCCTCCGGGTGCGCGAACGCGTACTCGACCGAGGCCCGGATCGCCGCCTCGGCGTCGTCGACGGGCCCCGGCTCGAGGTCGGCCCGCGCGAAGATCCCGGCGAGCGGGACCGGAAGCCCGGTCTCGCCCTCCCACCACTCCCCGAGGTCGGCGACCGCCACGAGGCCGTGCTCGCGGTACGTGAAGCGGCTCTCGTGGATGATCAGGCCCGCGTCCACCTCACCCGCGACGACGGCGTCGAGAATCCGGTCGTAACGCAGCTCGACGGCGTCGCCGAGCGCCGGCGCCGCGAGGCGCAGCAGCAGGAACGCCGTCGTCTCGCGCCCCGGGACGGCGATGCGCCCGGCCGCTGCCTCCTCGAGCGAACCGGGCTCGCGGGCGACCACGAGCGGGCCGACACCGCGACCGAGCGCGGCGCCGCTGCGCAGCAGCCGGTACCGGTCGCCGGTCGCCGCCGCCGCGCCGAAGCTGAGCTTCGACAGCTCGAGCTCGGCACCCGCCGCTCGCCGGTTCAGCTCCTCGATGTCGAGCAGCACCGGCTCGACCTCGAACGGCGCGGGGACGAGCCCGTGCACGAGCGCGTGAAAGGCGAACGCGTCGTTCGGGCACGGCGTGAAACCGAATGTCAGCTTCACGAGCGGCCGAAGAACCAGGCTTCGAGCGGCTTGAGGAGCTCGTCGCGGGTGAACGGCCGCACGTGCTCGCCGTGGCCGTCGCGCTCGGAGACCGTGAAGTCGTCCTCGAGCGTCTCGTTCGCCTCCTGCAGCGCGTCACCGAGCTCATAGCCCTCGAACACGTAGTCGTCGGGTCGCGGCTCCTTCTGCGTGCGCCAGTCGGGGTTGACGGCGCGGCCGACGGCCCAGATGCCGCCTTCCTTGCGCTCGATCCAGATCACGACCGTCTCGGGGTCGCCGTTCGAGTCGACGCCGTGGAGCACCCGCTCCGCGAACCGACCGCGGTCGGTGGACGCCTTCACGCCTGGACTATTGCACCTCGCGCCCGACACCCGCCGTCCGCGCGCGCTCGACGGCTGCCACAGCGACGGCCACGTCCCAGGCAGCGAGCCCGTTGGACTTGAAGACGACGAGGTCCTCGTCCGACTGGCGGCCGCTGATCTCACTTCCGACGACCTCCTGCAGCTCGTGCACTTCGAGCCAGTCGAGAACCCCCGACTCGACCGGTTCGATCAGGTCGGCGGACTCGAGCTTCGCGTCGTCGAGCGAGTCGCAGCAGACGAAGGCGGCACGCTCGAGGACGACGTTGTCGAGCTCGCGCTTGCGGCCGTCGTTCGCGCCGACCGCGCAGACGAGTGCGCCCGCCTGCAGCCACTCGCCGCGCAGAACCGGGTCTTTCGACGTGGTCGCCGTGACGACGACGTCGCACGAAGCCGGATCCTGGTGGCTCTCCCCCGGCTCCGCATCGTGCTCCGCGCAGAAGGCGCGCAGCCGTTCCTCGGTGCGGCAGTAGGCGACCACGCGATCGAGCTGCGGAAGCGCGGCGCGGATGCAGGCGACCTGCGACTCCGCCTGCCAGCCGCAACCGATCACGCCGAGGCGGCTCGCACCGCTCGCGGCGAGGTACTTCGCAGCGACGGCGCTCGCCGCACCCGTGCGGAGCTGGCCGAGCTTGTCGGCCTCGAGCACCGCGACGAGCTCCGGCGAGTCGGCCCGGAAGAGGAGGACGACGAAACGCGCGCCGTCGCGAAAGCCGGCGTACACCTTCGCACCCGCGTAGCCGAGCTCGAGGTCGGCCGCGGCCATGACCGCAAGCGCTCCCTCCTGGAGCCCGAGCCGGTACCGCGGCCGGTTCTCGACCCTCCCGCCGGCCAGGCGCCGGAAGCAGGCCTCGATCGCCTCCACTGCGTCGGCCGGCGTGAGCAGCCCGGCGACGTCCTGCTCGGTCAGATAGAGGGGCACAGGCCGATTCTGCCCGGACACACGCGGGCCGGGGCAAGATGCCCGGCCCGCGCCGGAAGTCAGTCGCTAGCTGAAGTTCGCAATGACCGTGTCGGTCAGCGCCACGGGAGTGCCGCCGCCGTCCGGGGTGGCCGTGATGTTCACCGTGTTGGTGAGCTGACCCCCTGTCGCCCCGAGGCTGTCGCCAGCGAAGCCTGCGCCGGCGATCGCGTCGATCTGGCAGTAGTACACGTCGGTTCCGAGCGGAGACAGCGGCTGCGGGAGGGAAAACTCCCCCGGGGCCTCGAACGCGAACTGGCCCGTGTCGCAGAGCTGATCGCTCCCCGTCAACGTGAATGACGTGGCCGAGAAGTTGGTGACCGTGACTCGGTAGCAGAAGTCCAGGCCGAAAGTGGCGTTGATCGTGTCGTGCGTGAAGGTGCCCCCCGCGCACTCGCCCTGTTCCTTGAGGATGGCCAGGTCCGGCCGCAGTGCTTGTTGCCGATCTTGGTCCCGCCGTGACCACGCTCACACGGAGTGTCCGGAAGCTGGTGGCAGCCGTTGCCGGGCACCGGATTGCACGGCTTCGTGTAGTCGGTCGGGTTGTGCGACTGGTCGCACGCAGCGCCGCAACCTGTGGTGTTGCCCCCATTGTTGGTGCCGCCCTTACCGTTGTTCCCCGCGCCGGCGGTGGCCACGACGACAAGGCTCAGCACGGCAGTGAGTGCAATCAGTCCGATTGTGCGACGCATAAAGGGTCCCCTCTTCCTCGACTAAATACGTTGTCGATTCAATCCTGGGGCCGCCGGGAGCATCCCGTCGCTGGATCTTGGTCCCAGACACCCCGAACCTTGGTCCTAGTCGGCCCCTTGCAGGCTCTTTCGTGCATGCGCCCGGCATGATTCGAACATGCGACCTCTGCCTCCGCAGGGCAGCGCTCTATCCCCTGAGCTACGGGCGCTCGGGACGGCCAGTGTAGCGCCGGGCTAGCTGCGGCCCAGCAGCCGCGAGAGGAGTCCCGGCTGCGGCGGACGCCCGGGCAGGTTCGCGGCCTTGACGCACTCGAGATGCGCGTGACGACGGCGGCTCATGTCGCCCTCGGGCGCGATCAGGACGTGGTCGCTCATCGCATGGAGCTGGTAACCGCAGAGCGGGCAACGGTACGTGGCCGGCTTCCGGCTGCGGACCGGTCGGATCGAGTACCACTCAGCCGGCACGAGCCGCGAGCGCAAGCGGCGCGTCATCCGGCACCTCCGTCCGCACGTAGGCGAGCGCGACGACCGTGCCGTCCTCGCGGCGCGCGGCGCTCGTGACGCGGCCGACCTCCCGCCCCTCGTGCAGAAGCGCCGCGTCGCGCTCGGGCAGCCCGTCGAGCTCAAGGACGCGCAGCGCGCGGTTCGGATGCCCGCGGAAATGCAGCCGCGCAACCGGCTCCTGCCCCGGATAGCAGCCCTTTGAGAACGAGACGTGCGTCTGGTCGAGGCCTGCCTCTGCCGGGAGGATCCGGTCGTCGATCTCGTGTTCCCAGCGCGGCACTCCGCTCTCGATCCGCCGCAGCTCGAGCTCCTCGTCCGAGAGAGTCGGGTCGAGCCCGGTGTCGATCGCCTCGCGGGCGCCGGGCCAGTCGGTCGCGAAGCCCTCGGTGCCGCCGAAGACGAGCACCGACTCGTGTGCCTCGGGCTCGACTTCGCACTGCGCGCGGAGGCGCATCCGCGTCAGCTGCGTACGCACGACCTCGCCCAGCCCGGGCTCGGTGAGGAGCAGAAAGTCGTCGGCGGCGCGGCGCAGGACGACGACCGGCGCGATCACGCGCGCCTTCGCGGTCAGCAGCAGCGCCGGGCACGCCTCGCCGGGCGCGAGCGCCTCGACGTCGTTCGAGACCATGCGCTGCAGGTAGTCGGCCGCGTCGGGCCCCGCCACGCGGACGAACTCCCGCGCTCTCGCAGCCACGTCCATGCGTCTAGTGTGCCGGGCGATGCCGCTCTTCCGCTCGAAAGCCGAGAACAAGGTGCGCGCCGCCGGCTACGACCCCGCCCGCCTGCCACCCGGCCAGTACCTGACCGAGAAGTGGCCGGTGCTCCACGCGGGCGACGTCGCACACGTCGACGTCGCAACCTGGACCCTGCGCATCTTCGGCGAGGTGGAGGAGGAGATCACGCTCGACTACGAGCAGCTGCGGGCGCTGCCGGCGACCGACGTCACGACCGACATCCACTGCGTCACGCGCTGGAGCCGCTTCGACGCGGGCTTCCACGGCGTCCACTGGCGGGAGCTCTCCAAGCTCTGCCGGCCGAAGCCGTCCGCGCACTTCGCGATCGCGCACGCCGAGGCCGGCTACACCGAGAACGTCCCGCTCGCCGCGCTCGACGAGGAGAACGCGCTCGTCGCGTACGAGGCCGACGGCGAGCCGCTGACCGCGGAGCACGGCGGCCCCGTCCGCCTCCTCGTCCCGTCGCGCTACTTCTGGAAGAGCGCGAAATGGCTGAACGGGATCGAGCTCACCTCGGTCGACCGGCCCGGCTTCTGGGAGCGCTACGGCTACCACAACGACGCCGACCCCTGGCAGGAAGAGAGATACGGCTTCTGAGTCATCCGCCGCGGGTGAGCGCAGCCCCCTCGAATGGGGTAAAGCTTGGGTGATTTGTTGTCGATAGAGACAGCGAACCACCTCCCCCTACGAGAAACGGCGCCCCGCAAGGGCGCCGTTTCTCGTCCGGGAGCACGTTCTCGCCGTGGACGAGGACGACGTTCACACCGAGTCGCAGAAGGAGTGGGCCAACTGGTCCGCCCACGGCTACCGCAAGCTCTACCAGCCGCGCTCGATGCCCTGGTTCGGCGGCATCTTCTGCACGCTGTCGCTCGCGTTGCTCCTTCTGGTCTTCACCGGACACCTCCCCTAGAACGACGAAGGGCCGGCTGAGCCGGCCCTCCGCACCAAGCCGCTGCCCGACGGCTCGTTACATCATCCCGCCCATGTCCGGCATGCCGGCGCCGGCGCCCACGGGGTTCTTCTCCGGGGCCTCGGCGACGATCGCCTCGGTGGTGAGGATGTTCTTCGCGATCGACGCGGCGTTCTGCAGCGCCGAGCGCGTGACCATCGTCGGGTCGCCGATCCCGCTCTTGAGCAGGTCCTCGACCTCGCCGGTCTCGACGTTCAGGCCGAAGCCCTTCTCGGCGCCCCGCACCTGCTGGACGACGACCGAGCCCTCGAGGCCCGCGTTGTACGCGAGCTGGCGAAGCGGCTCCTCGAGCGCGCGGATGATGATCTGCGCACCCGTCCGCTCGTCGCCCTCGAGCTTGCCGAGGACGTCGTCGCGGATGGCGTCCGACGCGTTGATGAGCGCGACGCCGCCGCCCGGAACCTGGCCCTCCTCGAGAGCCGCGCGGGCTGCCTGCAGCGCGTCCTCGACGCGATGCTTCTTCTCCTTCATCTCGGTCTCGGTCGAAGCGCCGACCTTGACCACCGCGACGCCGCCGGACAGCTTCGCGAGCCGCTCCTGGAGCTTCTCGCGGTCGAAGTCGGAGTCGGTGTTCTCGATCTCGGACTTCAGCTGCTTGATCCGGCCCTTGATGGCGTCGCTCTCGCCGGCACCGTCGATGATCGTCGTCGTGTCCTTGTCGATGACGACGCGGCGGGCATGGCCGAGCTGCGTGACCTTCGTGTTCTCGAGCTTGAGGCCCAGCTCCTCGGTGATCACCTCGCCGCCGGTGAGGATCGCGATGTCCTCGAGCATCCGCTTGCGGCGGTCGCCGAAGCCGGGCGCCTTGACGGCGACGGCCTGGAAGGTGCCGCGGAGCTTGTTGACGACGATCGTGGCGAGCGACTCGCCCTCGACGTCCTCCGCGACGATCAGCAGCGGCTTGCCCGACTGGATGACCTGCTCGAGCACCGGCAGGAGATCCTTGACCGCGCCGATCTTCTGGTTGGCGATGAGGATGTACGGATCCTCGAGCACCGCCTCCATCCGCTCGGGGTCGGTGATCATGTACGGCGAGAGGTAGCCCTTGTCGAACTGCATGCCCTCGGTGAACTCGAGCTCGAGCCCGAGAGTCTGGCCCTCCTCGACGTTGACGACGCCGTCCTTTCCGACCTTCTCGATCGCGTCCGCGATCACGTCGCCGATCTCCCGCTCACGCGAGGAGACGGTGGCGATGCGGGCGATGTCCTCGCGGCCGGAGACGTCCTTCGACTGCTCCTTGAGGTTCTCGACCACCGCGTCGACGGCGGCCTCGATGCCCCGCTTGAGACCCATCGGGTTCGCGCCCGCCGCGACGTTCTTCAGGCCCTCGCGGACGATCGCCTGCGCGAGGACGGTCGCGGTAGTCGTGCCGTCGCCGGCGACGTCGTTCGTCGCCGTCGCGACCTCGCGCACGAGCTGTGCGCCCTGGTTCTCGAACGACGTCCTCGAGCTCGATCTCGCGTGCGATCGTGACGCCGTCGTTGGTGATGGTCGGCGCGCCGAACTTCTTGTCGAGTACGACGTAGCGCCCCTTCGGGCCAAGGGTGACCTTGACCGCGTCGGCGAGGATGTTGACGCCGCGCTCGAGCGAGCGCCGTGCATCCTCGTTGAACTTCAGCTCCTTGTGAGCCATGTCTTCTTCTGACCTCCGTTTGTCTCTTCTAGGCGGTGGCGCCGGCGGGCTCGCGGTCGCCTGTGACCTTGGCGAGCACGTCCGACTCACGCAGGATCAGGTACTCGTCGGTGCCGACCCTGATCTCGGTCCCGCCGTACTTGGAGAAGACGATCTCGTCGCCCTCCGCCAGGTCCATCGGGATGAACTTTCCGTTGTCGTCCCGGGAGCCCGGGCCGACGGCGAGGACACGGCCGCGCTGCGGCTTCTCCTTCGCGGTGTCCGGAAGCACGATGCCGCTGACACGTCGACTCCTCCTCTTCGAGGACCTCGACGATGAGGCGGTCACCAAGTGGCTTCAGGTTCATACAGAGCCTCCTGACTGCTCTCAATGACATTTCCTGGCACTCTCCCCTCGAGAGTGCCGAGGCCATTCTACGTTCGGCACTCTAGCGGCGCAAGTGCCAACTGGTAGAACCGATACCGTGCAGCGCGAGTTCTCGGCGGGTGGGGTGCTCGTGCGGACCATCCGCGGCCGCAAGATGGTCGCGGCGATCCGTCCGCGCGGCAAGGAGCGTGTCTGGGCGCTGCCGAAGGGTCACATCGACGACGGCGAGTCGGCAGCCGAGACGGCGCTGCGCGAGGTGCGCGAGGAGACCGGCGTCGAGGGGCGGCTTCTTGAGAAGCTCGGCGACATCCGCTACGTCTACACGGCCTCCTGGGAAGAGCGGAAGGGCGAGCGGATCTTCAAGGTCGTGAGCTTCTTCCTCCTCCGCGCGAGCCGCGGCCGGATCGGCGAGATCGACGAGGCGATGCGGATCGAGGTCGCGGAGGCGCGCTGGCTACCGCTCGAGGAGGCGCCGCGCCTCCTGTCCTACGGCGGCGAGCGCAAGATGGCCGCGAAGGCGCTGGAGCGGCTCGGGGCGTGACCGTCGTCGGCCTCCTCCATCCCGGCGAGATGGGAGCCGCGGTCGGGGCTGCCCTGCGCGAGCGCGGTGTCAGCGTGCTGTGGGCCTCGGCCGGACGGAGCGCGGCAACGGCCGAGCGGGCGCAGGCGGCCGGGCTCGAGGACGCCGGCGACGTCGGAGACCTCCGCCGCCGCTGCGAGATCCTGCTCTCGATCTGCCCGCCGCACGCCGCGCTCGAGGTCGCGCGGGCGGCAGACGGCTTCACAGGCATCTACGTCGACGCGAACGCGATCGCACCCGACACCGCTCGGGCGGTCGCGAAGCTCCAGCCGCGCTTGGTCGACGGCGGCATCGTCGGCTCGCCGCCGAGCCGGCCGGGCACGACCAGGCTCTACCTGTCCGGAGCAGAGGCCGCCGAGGTCGCCGCGCTCTTCTCCGGGACGAACGTCCACGCCAGACCGATCTCGGATCAGGTCGGCGCCGCCTCGGCTCTGAAGGCAGCGTACGCCGGCTGGACGAAGGGCAGCGCGGCCCTGCTGCTCACGGTGCGGGAGTTTGCGCGCGCCGAGGGAGTCGAGGACGCGCTGCTCGAGGAGTGGCGGCTCTCGATCCCGGAGCTCGAGGAGCGTCTCCCCGGCGCCGAGCGCTCGGCGCGCCGCAAGGGCTGGCGCTGGATCGGCGAGATGGAGGAGATCGCACGCAGCATGGCCGCCCAGGATCTGCCCGGCGGCTTCCACCAGGCCGCAGCCGAGGTCTTCCGCCGCACCGCCGAGGAGCCGTAGCCCGTGACGGAGCCTCTCTCCATCGCGGACTACGAGCGGCTCGCCGAGGACGGCTCGAGCCCGGGCCGTGGGCCTATCTCACCGGCGGCTCAGGCGACGAGTGGACGCTCCGCGAGAACCGCGCCGCCTTCGCGCGCTGGACGTTCCGGCCCCGCGTCCTGTGCGACGTCTCCGAGATCTCCACGGCCACCACGGTGCTCGGCGCCGCCGCTCGAGCTCCCGGTCGTCGTCGCCCCCGTCGCCTACCAGCAGCTCTACCACCCGGACGCCGAGTGCGCGACGGCGCGGGGCGCAGCCGCGGCGGGCGCAGGCATGGCCGTCTCGACGTTCTGCACCCGCTCGCACGAGGAGATCGCGGCCGCGGCGCCGGGGCTCGTGCAGTGGTGCCAGCTGTACGTCTTCCAGGATCGCAGTGTCACGCGCGAGCATCTCGCCGACGCAGCCGCAGCCGGCTGCAGCGCGGTCGTCCTCACCGTCGACACGCCGCGGCTCGCGCAGCGGGAGCGCGACCTGCGGGTCGGCTTCGAGATCCCGTCCGACCTGCCGCTGCCCTACGCCCGCGCGGCGATCGGCGACGCGCCGCAGAACCCGGCCGACCAGTTCGCGCTGCTCGATGCCTCGGTCTCGTGGCGCGACCTCGAGTGGATCGCGGGCGAGAGCCGGCTGCCCGTCGTCCTCAAGGGCGTCGTCACCGCCGAGGACGCCCGGCTGGCCGTCGAGCACGGCGCGGCGGCGATCGTCGTCTCGAACCACGGCGGCCGCCAGCTCGACGGCGCTCCCGCCACGCTCGACGCACTGCCGGAGGTGGTCGACGCGGTCGCCGGGCGAGTCGAGGTCTATCTGGACGGCGGCATCCGGCGCGGCACCGACGTCGCCAAGGCGCTCGCGCTCGGAGCGCGAGCGGTGCTCGCCGGCCGCGCGCCGGTCTTCGGCCTCGCTGCTGTAGGCGAGGACGGCGTGCGCCACGTCCTCGAGCTCCTGCGCGACGAGCTGGCGCTCGCGCTGAGCCTGCTCGGCTGCACCTCCCCGGAGGAGCTCACGCGCGCGCACGTCCAACGGGCAGCCGTCTAGCTGGCAGACTCCCCGCCACGGTGTACGCGCTCAACTTCTACTCGCCGCTCGTCGCCGACCAGCTCCGGTCGGGCCGGAAGTCGGCCACGATCCGGCTCGGCGACAAGTCGGGCAAGTACAAGAAGGGCATGGTCGTCCGCGTGCTCTGCGGCGTCCGCTTCAGCCCGCGCGAGCACGTGTTCGACGCGGTGATCGACAAGGTCGAGGTGAAGACGCTCGGCGAGCTGTCGCCGCGGGAGATCGAGCACGACAACCCGGAGATCCGCCGCACCGACGAGATGGCGAACTTCCTCGGCCAGCTCTACAACCGCGAGGTCGAGACCGGCGATCTCGTCACGGTCATCCGCTTCTCGCAGATCATGACCGGGCCGGTCGTGCCTGGGTTCCGCGAGGGCGAGATCTTCTAGCGCCTACCCCGCGTCCAGGCCGACCTGGGCCGTCACGTGGTCCTGCAGGTGCTCGGCGCCGGGCAGCGTCCACATCCCCACGGCCGCCGCGGCGACGAGCGTCACGCCGACGACGGCCAGCCGGAGCCCGAGGCCCGGATACCGGCCGCGCAGCGCCTCCGACATGCGCACGAGCCGCGCGAGGACGTGAACCGAGGTCGCGAAGAACCAGACGACGAAGCTCGCCTTGTGCAGCCCGACGGCGGTGCCCTGAGTCTCGTGCACCGCGAGGAGGTAAATGCCCGTCCCGAAGAGGACGAGCGTCGAAGCGACGATGACGGGGGCAACGACGACACGCAGCGGGAACGCAGGCGGGCCGCGGCGCACGTACTCGTCCCGGCCGAGGTAGTAGCGCAGCATCCGCCAGCCGGTGCTGCCCAGCTTCAGCACGACGATCGGCAGCAGGAACATGCCGACGAACGCGTGCACGGTGAGCAGCGCGCGAAGATTCAGCAGCGTCGCTCCTTCGATCGCGAGAAAGACGATGAGCAGGACACCCGCAAACGCGGTGAGCTGCTCGTTGCCGCCCGGATTCGCCTTCACCGCGCGCGACGGATCTTCGAGCCGAAGAGCTCGTTCGGCCGCACGGGCTCGCCGCACGACTCGCAGTCGACGACCACGAGGGACGAGAACGCCGCGCCGCACGAGGGGCAACGGCGCAGGAGCTCGCCGCCGCATTGCGGGCAGGTCTCGGGCAGCTCCGCCTCGAACTCCTCGAACCAGCGGCGCGCGGCGCCGCAACCGAGACAGAATGCGACCCAGTCTCCGAGGACCTTCCGACGCTCCTCCCGCAGCCAGTCCGCCGCTTTCGCCACATCCTGACCTTAGCCGTGGTCGCCGTCCTGGCGGTCGGGGTCTACATCGTCGTCCGCGACCTGATCCGCGGCTACTGGACGGCGCGCGGCGCGAAGGTCGAGCACTACACGCTCCACAGCCGGTTCGTTCCCGGCGACCTGCACGAGATCCGGGTCGTGCCGGCCGAGCACGGCAACTGGACGCTCGTCCTGCTGCACGGTCGCGGCGGCGGCCCGTCCGGGATGCTCAGCCAGGCGCTCTTCGACGCGCTGCACGACCTCGGCAAGCGGGCGCCGATCGTGCTGCTCCCGGACGGCGGCGACCACAGCTACTGGCACAACCGCGCCGACGGCAAGTGGGGATCCATGGTCCTGCGCGAGATCGTCTCGCGGCACGCCCGCGTCGCGATCGGCGGGATCTCGATGGGCGGCTACGGCGCGCTCCTCCTCGGTGCCGAGGGGCGCTTCTGCGCGATCGGCGGCCACTCGCCCGCCCTCTGGTTCAGCGGCGCCGACAGCGCGGCCGGCGCGTTCGACGACGCCGAGGACTACGCGCGCCACGACATCGTCAACCACCCGCCGCACTACTCCGCGCCGGTCTGGATCGACGTCGGCACCGAGGATCCGTTCCACAACGCCGCCGTGCACTACGCGCACGAGATCCACGCCGAGCTGCACGTCTGGCCGGGCGGGCACGACAGCAAATACTGGCACTCGCACCTGCGGCAGTACCTTGCGTTCTATGCCCGACACTGCGCCTGAGCCGAAGATCGAGCTGCACGTCCACCTCGAAGGCACCGTGCGGCCCGACACGCTGCGCGCGATCGCGAAGCGGAACGACTACGCCCTGCCGGACGACCTCGAGGCGCTCTACCGGTTCCGCGACTTCGCGCACTTCATCGAGGTCTTTGAGTTGACGGCGGGCGCGCTGCAGAGGTACGACGACTTCCGCCAGATCGTCGTCGACTACGCGGCAGAGGCCGCCGCGCACGGCGCCGTCTACATCGAGGGGATCTTCGCACCGGGGCTCTGGCGGAGGCTTGCAACCGACGAGGTGTTCGGCGGCTACTGCGACGGTGCGCGAGAAGCGCTCGAGCTGCACGGCGTCGAGGTGCGGCTGACGCCGGACATCCCGACCGTCTACTCACCAGAGGAGGCCGAGAAGATCGCCCGCTACACCGTCGAATACAGAGACCGCGGCGTCGTCGGCCTCGGGATCGGCGGTCTCGAGTATCCGTGCGAGCCGTTCGAGCGCGCCTTCGCGATCGCACGCGCGGGTGGCGTGGGATCCGTGCCGCACGCGGGCGAGCTTGCCGGCCCCGAGACAGTGCGCACGGCGCTCGAAGGCCTCGCGGCCGACCGCATCCGCCACGGCATCCGCGCGATCGAGGACGCCGGGCTCGTCCGCGAGCTCGCCGACCGCGGCACGGTCCTCGACGTCTGCCCGCTCTCCAACCTCCGCACCGGGGCAGTCCGCTCGCTCGAGGAGCACCCGCTGCCGCAGCTCGTCGCCGCCGGCGTCCGCTGCTCGATCTCTACCGACGACCCGGCGATGTTCGACACCGACCTCACGCGCGACTACGAGGCGGCCGCCGAGCTCGGCGTCTCCCCACGCGCCGCCTACGAAGCAGGGCTCGCCGGCGCCCTCTGCGACGACGAGACGCTCACTCGCCTGCGACAGATCGCCGAGTCCCACGACTGGGCTGAGGCTGGAAGCGGCGCCGGCAGAGCCGGCACCGCCCGGCCGTAGACCCCGCGCCTGACAGCGCGGCCGGTCGCTAGGGTTCGGCCCGATGGCGATCGCAAGAGAGGCAGGGCCGGTCGGGTCGCTCCACGAGGTGCGCGAGGCCGGCCTCGACCGCGAGGACCTGCTCGGCATCTACCGCAACATGCTGATCACGCGCGGGATCGAGGAGCGCGGCCACATCCTCTACCGCCAGGGCAAGATTCCCGGCTCGTTCTACACCGGGCGCGGCAACGAGGCCGCCGCGGTCGGCGTCGCGACCGCGATGGGGCCGGAGGACGTCGGGACCCCGCTGCACCGCGACATGGGCGTTCACATCGTGCGCGGCGTCGAGCCGTGGCGGATCTTCGCGCAGTACATGGGCCGCCAGGACGGCCCGACGCACGGTCGCGACGGCAACGTCCACATGGCCGACAGGCAGCTCGGGATGATCGCAATGGTCAGCCACCTGCCCGCGATGCTCCCGGTCGCCACCGGCTGCGCGCTCGCCTTCCGGATCCGCGACGAGTCGCGCGTCGCCGTCGGCTGGTTCGGCGAGGGAGCCTCGGCGCGCGGCGACACCCACGAGTCGATGACCTTCGCCGGCACGCGCAAGCTGCCGGTCGTCTTCGTCTGCGACAACAACCAGTTCGCGTACTCGACGCCGTCCTACCTCGAGTTCGCGACCGAGCACGTCGCCGACCGCGCCGAGGCGTACGGCTTCGAGGGCGTCGTCGTCGACGGAACCGACGTCCTCGCCGTCTACCGCGAGGCGAAGCGCGCCATCGACAAGGCGCGCGCAGGCGGCGGCCCGACGCTGCTCGAGTGCCTCACGCTGCGGATGGAGGGGCACGCCGTCCACGACGACGCCTTCTACGTCCCGAAGCCGATGCTCGAGACCTGGGCCGCGTCGGACCCGCTCGAGCGCTTCCGCACCTGGCTGCGCGAGAACGCCGAGTTGACCGACGACGAAGAGGACGAGATCGCCGCCGGCGTCAAGAAGCTCCTCAACGACTCGCTGCAGCGCGCCGACGAATCGCCGCAACCCGACCCGTCGACCCTCACGCAGGGCGTCTTCGCCTCGCCCGAGGATCTCGACACGCCGCACCACAAGTAATGGCAGAACTTACGTATTTGCAGGCAATTTCCGACGGGCTGCGCACCGAGATGCGGCGCGACAAGCGCGTCTTCCTCATCGGCGAGGACGTCGGCGTCTACGGCGGCGCCTTCAAGGTCTCGCTCGGCTTCCAGGAGGAGTTCGGCCCCTGGCGCGTGATCGACGCGCCGCTCGCCGAGACCGCGATCGTCGGCGGCTGCACCGGCGCCGCGATCATGGGCCTGCGCCCCGTCGCCGAGATGCAGTTCGCCGACTTCATCTCCTGCGGGTGGGACCAGCTCGTCACGGTCGCGGCGAAGCAGCGCTGGCGCGCGGGCACGCCCGTGCCGATGGTCGTGCGCCTGCCGTCGGGCGGCGGCTTCTCGGGCGGCCCGTTCCACTCCCAGAACCCGGAGTCGTCGTTCGCGCACATCCCGGGCCTCAAGTGCGTCTGCCCCGCGACGCCCGAGGACGCGAAGGGCCTGCTGATCAGCGCGATCGAGGATCCGAGCCCCGTTCTCTACTTCGAGCACAAGCACCTCTACCGGCGCATCAAGGGCGAGGTGCCGGAGGAGCGCTACACGACGCCGCTCGGCAAGGCCCGCATCCATCGCGAGGGCGATGACGTGTCGGTGATCACGTGGGGAGCGATGGTCTACACCGCCGACGAGGCGGCGCAGCAACTGGAGTCCGACGGCGTCTCGGTCGAGATCGTCGACCTCCGCACCGTCATGCCCTGGGACAAGGCCGCGGTGCTCGAGTCGGTGCGCAAGACGTCGAAGGTGCTCGTCCTGCACGAGGACACGCGCACCGGCGGCTTCGGCGGGGAGATCGCCGCCACCATCGCCGAGGAGGCGTTCGAGGACCTCGACGCCCCGGTGAAGCGGCTCGCCGCTCCCGACACGCCCGTTCCGTTCTCGCCCGTGCTCGAGAAGGCATACATCCCGCAAGTCGAAGACGTCGTCGCCGCCCTGCGCGAGGTCGCTGAGTACTAGGAGGATCGATGGCCACGGAGACCGCAGTCGACGTCGTAATGCCGCAGATGGGCGTGTCCGTCTCGGAGGGGACGGTCACCCGCTGGCTCAAGCAGGAGGGAGAGCAGGTCGAGGCCGACGAGCCGCTGCTCGAGATCTCCACCGACAAGGTCGACACCGAGGTGCCGAGCCCGGCCTCGGGGACGCTGACCCAGATCCTCGTCCAAGAGGGCGAGACGGTCGACGTCGGGACGAAGCTCGGCCAGATCGGCGGCAGCGCGGCCGCGGAGGCTCCTGCTCCGGCGAGCGCGCCCGAGCCCGAGGCCGCGCCCGAACCGGCCGCCGCCGAGGCTGCTGCCGAGGCAGATGCCGCGTCGCCGGCCGAGACTCCGGCGCCGACCGCGGCAGAGCCGTCGGCAGCTCCGCCCGCCGCGGCCCCGCCGTCGGGCAACGGGAAGGCGTTCGTGTCGCCCGTCGTAGCCCGGATCGCGTCGGAGCACGGGGTCGACCCGTCCCAGGTTCCCGGTACCGGCTCCGGCGGCCGCGTGACGAAGAAGGACATCCTCGCGTTCGTCGAGTCCGGCGGCGCGCAGCAGCAGCAGGAAGCGGCCCCAGCCTCCGCACCCGAGCCGGCACAGGCCGAAGCTCCGGCCGCCGCACAGCCGGAGGCTCCCGCGCCGCCGGCCAAGGAGCCGGCTCCTCCGGCGAAGCCTCCCGCCCCGGCGCCGGTCGCGGCGGGCGAGACGCTGCCCGGAGAGACCGTCGAGCCGATCACCGCGATGCGTCGCGGCATCGCCGACCACATGCGCCGCTCGCTCGACACCGCGGCCCACGTCACGAGCGCGATCGAGGTCGACTTCTCGCGCATCGTCGCCGTGCGCGACAAGCTCAAGCAGGAGTACCAGGCCGCCTACGGCGTCAACCCGACGTACCTCGCGTTCGTCGCAAAGGCGTCGGTCGAGACGCTGCGCGACTACCCGTACGTGAACGCCGAGCTGCGCGGCGACTCGATCGTTACGCGCAACTTCGTCAATCTCGGCATCGCGGTCGAGCTCGCCGACGGAAAGGGCCTGATCGTCCCCGTCATCCGCAACGCCGAGGGCCTGAACCTCCTCGGCCTCGCGCGCGGCATCGCCGAGATCGCGGCGAAGGCGCGGAACAAGCAGCTCGTCCCGGACGACGTCCAGGGCGGCACGTTCACGATCACCAACCCGGGCGGCTACGGCACGTTCCACGGCACGCCGGTGATCAGCCAGCCGCAGTCCGCGATCCTCGGCACGTACGCGCTCGTGAAGCGGCCGTGGGTCGTCGAGGACGAGCTGGGCCAGGACGTGATCGCGATCCGCCCGCTGATGAACATCACGCTCACGTACGACCACCGGCTCGTCGACGGCGCCCTCGCCGGCCGCTTCCTGCACGACCTGCGCGAGCGGCTCGAGAGATGGGAGGGCGACGAGGGCTAGACCGGAGCCGGTCAGACGTCGCGGCGGCTGCCCGTCGAGATCCGTCCGCCGACGCCCAGCTCCTCCACCACGAGCGCGCCGGCGACGCAGGCGAGTCCGAGGGTGAGGAAGTTGAAGGCCGTGTCGCCGTTCGAGATAGCGGCGACGATGAAGAGGATGATCGCGACCACCAAGAGGATCGCGCGCAGACCTAGCTGCATCGGTGACTCCTTCCGTGCGGATTGAGCCGGCACCCTGGCGCGCCGGACGTGTTCTCGGCCAAGGGGCGTCTAGTGCCGCCGCGCACGGATCCTAAAACGCGGCCTCCTCGAGCACGCCCGCGAGCGGCCGCGGGATCTCGTCCGGTTCGAGGGCTTCGACCAGCAGCGGCGGGTACCGGAGATAGCGGCCGCCGTTCTGCAGCCAGCGCCGCAGCTGCGCCTCGACGGGCTTCTCGCGCCAGAAGAGCTGGTTCTGGAAGTTGCGGAACGTCTCCAGCTCCCCCTGTAGGGCGATGACCTCCTGCACGCGATCCGGCCCGAGCGCCCGGATCAGCTCGTCCTCCAGATCCTCGACGCAGACGTACGTCGCGCCGCCGAGCACGCGCCGGAAGAACCGCTGCTCGCCGGCGTCGCAGAGCCCGGTCACGCGTTCGCCCACGTACTCGGCAGCCGCACGCCGAATCGCCTGCGCGCCGCCGATCGGGACAATCTCGATTCCGTCGAGGTCCAGCGCGAGCCGCCGCGCCACCGCCTCGAGCGCGAGGCGGTCGGTGACGCCTTCGACGAGTACCGCAGCCATCGGCCCACGCTAGCCTGACGCCGTGGCAAGCGGCGGCTATCTCCTCCAGCTCGGCGAGATTCCGTACCTCGAGGCGTGGGAGCTGCAGCGCTCTCTCGCGGGCGCGGTCTCGCAGGGCGCGATCCCCGACACGATCGTCCTCCTCGAGCACCCGCCCGTCGTGACGCTCGGCCGGCGCACCGACGAGACCGCGGAGCTCCACGTGCCCGACGGCGCGGGGGTCGAGGTGGTCGAGACCGACCGCGGGGAAGTCGACCTTTCACGGCCCGGGCCAGCTCGTCTGCTACCCGATCCTCGACCTGAAACGGCACGGCCGCGACGTGAAGCAATACGTCCGGAACCTCGAGGAGGCGCTGATCGCCACGCTGTCCGCGCTCGGCGTCGAGGGAACCCGGCTCGAGGGACTCACGGGCGTCTGGCTCGAGCGCCCGCCGCGCAAGATCGCCTCGATCGGCGTGCACGTCTCGCGCTGGGTGACGACGCACGGCTACGCACTCAACGTCGACCTCGACCCGGCACCGTTCACCGACTGGATCACCGCCTGCGGGCTCGAGGACGCGATGTTCACGACGATCGCGCGCGAGCTCGGCCGGCCTGTGGCGGTCGACGAAGTTCGGCCACACGCGGTCGCGGCGCTCGAGGAGGTCTTCGGGCTCGAGCTCGAGGAGCTGCCGGCCGAGGACGGCGCCGGGCTCTGGGCCCAGCCCATCCACGCCGGACTGGCCCGCTAGGGCAACCAGTCCTCGCGGAACTCGCCCGGCTGCCGCGCCGGGAAACGCGCGTAAGCGACCTTGGGCTCGGTCGTCTCCTCCTCGGCGCTCGCATCGTGCGTCATTGCGAGCTCGGAGTACGGATAGCCGCCCCAGTCCGCGCCCTCCTGATGCTCTCGCGCTCCGACCGCGAGGATCGCCGTCGAACCCGAGCCGGCGCCGACGATCGTGTGCGGGACGTCGGGTGGACAGTGGAAGTAGTCCCAGGCGCGGAGCCGGCTTCTCCTCGTCCTCCACGACGAGCAACGCTTCGCCCGAAAGGACGAGGAAGCCCTCCTGGTCGGTCTCCCGGTGGTACATCGACATCGGCTGGCCCGGCTCGAGCACGAAGAGATTGACGCCGACCTGCGCCCCGTCGTCGCCGACGAAGTCGGTGACGAAGCTCCGCGGGCCCCGATCCCACCACTCCATGTCGCTCACGTTGCGGACGAACCAGCTCATGCCCGGAGACCGTCCAGCACCACGTCGAGGTAGCGCCGCCACTGCCCGGGCGGCGCCGAGGTCAGCGCCGAGCGCACGAGCAGCTGGACGTCGGCCGGCTTCACGTCGCGCCGTACCGCTCCGGCGCGCTGGGCGCGCGCGACCAGCTTGTTGCCAAGCTCCTCGAGCTCCGCGGCACCGGGCTTCTCGCCACAGTGGACGACGCACTTGTGCAAACCGGGTGTGGTCATCCCGAGCTCTGCTGCCCGGCGGGCGAAGTCGAAGAACGCCTCGCCGGGATCGTCGGAGGCGAGCGCCTCCTCGGCGAGCGCCGACAGCTGCGCGACGTGGCGCTCGATCACGGCGTACATGAGGTCGTCCTTGGTCGGGAAGCGGCGGAACACCGTCCCGTGGCCGACGCCCGCGCGGCGTGGCGATCTCGTCGACGCTCACGTCGGGGCCCGAGCTCGGCGAACGCCTCCGCCGCCGCGTCGAGCACGCGCTCGAGGTTGCGCTGCGCGTCGGCGCGCAGCGTCGGCCATCAGGCTGCCAACGCTCGACCGGCTCGCCGCCGCCTCCGCCTCGATCCGCGCGACGTGGCGCTTGCGCAGCAGCGCGACGCATACCACGAGCGCGCACGAGCATGACGAGGGCGCCGCGCCGGCGAATGCGTAGTGGAAGCCGTGCACGAGCGCGCCGCCGCTCCCCGCGCGGTGCGGCTCGCCGCGACCGTCGAGAGGATCGCGAGCCCGAGCGCTCCGCCGACCTGCTGGGACGTGTTGAACAGCCCCGAGGCCAGGCCCTGGTCCTCGTTCTCGAGGCCGGTCGTCGCGATCAGCGTCAGCGGCATGAAGATCGCGCCCATCCCGAGCGACGACGAGCATGATCGCCGGCAGGACGTCGGACGCGTACGAGCCGTCGACCGGGCAGCCGCGTGAGCAGCAGCATGCCCGAGGATGGTCAGCACCATGCCGATGCCGGCGACCGGCCGCACGCCGACTCGCGGCGCGAAGCTCGAGGCGAGCCCGGCCGAGATCATGATCCCGGCCGTGAACGGCAGGAACGCGAGCCCGGCCTTCAACGGCCCGAAGCCGAGCACCCTCTGGATGTAGAGCGTGTTGAAGAAGAACATCGCGAACATGCCCGAGAAGGCGAGGAACATCGACAGGTTCGCCGTCGCAGCGAGCGGACGCGGAAGATCGAGAGCCGCACGAGCGGCGCGGACGAGCGGTACTCGATCAGGACGAAGGCGGTGAGCAGCAGCGCCGAGGCGACGAAGAAGACGATCGTCGTCGTCGAGCCCCAGCCGTGCGTCGCCGAGTGGACGAGCCCGAAGACGAGCGCCATCAGCCCGCTGGTGACGGTGACGGCGCCCGCGAGGTCGTAGCCCTCGTGGGCGTGCTCGTCCTTCGACTCCGGCACGAGCCGCAGCGCGAGCGAAGAAGGCGAAGATGCCGACGGGGACGTTGACGAAGAAGATCCAGCGCCACGAGAACGACTGGGTGAGCGCGCCGCCGAGCACGAGGCCGACGGCCGAGCCGCCGATCGCGATCGCGGCCCAGACGCCGAGCGCCCGGGAGCGCTCCTTCCCCTCGGCGAACGTCGTCGAGATGATCGACAGCGCCGCCGGCGAGATGAGCGCGGCGCCGAGCCCCTGGAGCGCCCGGAAGCCGATCAGCATCCCCGACGTCGAGGCGATCCCGTTCAGGAACGAGGCCGCCGTGAAGATGACGAGGCCGATCAGGAAGAGCCGTTTCCGTCCGAGGAGGTCGCCCATGCGCCCGCCGAGCAGGAGGAAGCCGGCGAAGACGAGCGTGTACGCGTTGATCGACCCATTGCAGGCTCGCCTCGCTGAAGCCGAGCGCCGTCTGGATGTGCGGCAGCGCGACGTTCACGATCGTCGCATCGAGAACGACCATGAACTGCGCGAGGCAGATGATCACGAGTACGACCCAGGGATTCGTGGAATGGCGGCTCATTCGGCTCCTTACGTAAGCGGACTCGGTAGTCCGTTTCAGGCTAGCAGCGGTCGGTCCCCCTACGCCACATAGACTGGAACGCGGCCATGGAGTCATCGCTTCCCGTTGCCGAGAGGCCTCGCCGGCCCGAGTGGATGAAGGTGCGCGCGCCCTCGAAGGACGGCTCGTATTTCGACGTCCAGAAGCTCGTACACGGCCTCTCGCTGCACACGATCTGCGAGGAGGCACGCTGCCCGAACATCTCCGAGTGCTGGGGCCGCGGCACCGCGACGTTCCAGATCCTCGGCGACACCTGCACGCGCGCGTGCCGCTACTGCTACGTCCACTCGGGCAAGCCCGAGTCGCCGCCGGACCCGCTCGAGCCGCTGCGGCTGGCACACGCCGCCGCGCAGATGCAGCTCAAGCACGTCGTCGTCACCTCGGTCGACCGCGACGACGTCCCCGACCGCGGCGCCGGCCACTACGCGGCGACGATCCGCGCGTTGAAGGCGAAGCTGCCCGAGGCTTCGGTCGAGGTGCTGACGCCCGACTTCCTGGGGGTCGAGGAGGAGGCGCTGCAGACGGTGCTCGCGGCCCGCCCCGAGGTCTTCAACCACAACATCGAGACGGTGCGGCGCCTGCACGCACGGATGCGCGGCGCCAAGGCGAGCTACGACGGCGCGCTCTGGCTGCTGCGCCGGGCCAAGGAGATCGCGGACTATCCGGTGTTGACGAAGTCCGGGATCATCGTCGGCCTCGGCGAGACGAACGACGAGGTGGTCGAGACGATGCGCGACCTCCGGGCGAACGGCGTCGACGTCGTGACGATCGGCCAGTACCTCCAGCCGAGCGCGAAACACGCGCCGATCGACCGCTGGGTCCATCCGGACGAGTTCCGCTGGTTCCGGGAGCAGGGCGAAGCGCTGGGCTTCGGCTCGGTCTTCTCCGGCCCGCTCGTGCGCTCGAGCTACCGGGCCGACGAGCAGAAGCACGCGGCAGCCACGGGCTGCGGGGCCGTCGCTTATTAGGCCAGCGCTGGACCCGCGCAAGCGGCCCCGGCCCCCGAAACGATTCGCCTACCGAATCCCGGTGTCGATGAGGATGTGCACCCTCGACATACGGCCTCGCGCGACAACGACCGAGCGTGGCGTGTACCCGTGGGGGGCGTCGGCCACGCGGATCGTGTATCGACCTGCGCCGAGGTGTATCGAGTACCCCCCGTGCGGACCGGTGAGTATGCCGTGCGCAACACCGCCACGAACGAACGTAAGCCGTACCCCGGGCGCCGGCTCATTGCACGGGTTCTCGGGCGAACACGCCGGCCGCGTGGGTCCGCGGCTGACCGAGCCGCGGACTCCACTTCTCACGACGGAGGCACTCGAAGTTGCCGATGCCACGGCGAACACCGGGAGCACCACGAGTAGCAGAAGGAGGTTGGAGCGTCGCATGGCTCAAGTATGGCGCTGCCCAGGTCTGAGCGCTGTAAAACGTGCCGCTGGACTCGCCCGAGCAACGGAAAGGGCCCCCTCGCGGAGGCCCTTTCTCCTTGCTCAGTGCGTTACTGCAACCGGGTGGCCGCTCAGGGGCTGACCTGCCACACGCGGGTGCCCCAGTTGTCCACCGTGTCCGCGCCGTCGGGGGCAGGCGGGATGTACTCATCTGCCATCCAGACATCCCCGGTGACCGGGTCCTGCGCGATCCTCGAGTAGTCACCCCAGCGCTTCCTCATGTAGCCAGGCTCGGTGCCCGAGAAGCTGATGTGCGGCCCGGAACCGACGCCCGTGGTCGTGACCGAGGTGAACGTCTTGCCCTGGTTCTTCGAGATCACGTACCCGCTGCTCGGATTCTGCGTCGGGCTCGTCATGCTGAAGCCCATCATCAACGTGCCCGACTTGGACTGCACGAGGCTCGGCATGAGCAGATAAGTGCCTGCCACGCCGAAGTAGCCCTGGCGGACGACCTTGGCCGCCTTCGGGTCGACCTGGAACCACGCCGCGCCGTCGACCGTCGTCGGGTCGTTGCCGACCGACAGGGCCGTCGACAGCGACGTGTAGAGCTGACCCTTGGAGTACTGCAGCTGCTCCAGCCGCATGTCGACCGGGTCGAGCGAGGCCTCCGGGACCGAGCAATAAGTGCTGCCGTTGGGGGCCGTCAACGTCTGCTCGCACGTCGTGCCGTTACCCGTGCTCTGGGCATCGACCGGCTCCGTGAACGACTCGCTGGGGATGCTCGTCAAGGAGAGGAAGACCGGCCCAGTGCCCTTTGCGATCTTGTTGTCGCCGGTCACCTGCGCGAAGTCGAGTGCGTTCTGCGTGACGTCGTTCTGCTCCGACGCGAGCAGGTACTCGGTGTTCGTCGGGTCTCCGGACGCGGCCCGGAAGGAGTAGTAGTTGATCCCCAGCGTCCAGACCACGCCGTTCGGAACCTGGTGGTTCACGAGCTGCTGCTTCGAGATCGCGAAGATGCCCGCGCCCGCAAAGTCCTCATTGGGCCCACAGAACTCGTTGATCGTGATGTAGAGCGCGTTGTTGTCGTAGCCCTGGTGCGGGAAGTCCGGGAAGCAGTAGCCACCTTCCGAGGTGGGGACGTCGTAGGCGCTGTAGCCCTTGGAATTCATCACAACGAGGCTGGTGTCGTAGTAGTGCCCGTTCAACGCACCGATCTCGGTGAAGAAGTACGTGTTCGACGACTTGTCGTAGTTGCACTCGATGTCGCCGGAGGAGTTCGGGTCGCCGAAGAGGTCGGCGTCGCTGTCGAGATGGAGCTGCGTGCCGGTCTTCGTGTAGACCGCCCATCCATCATTGGCCATCTCGACGACGACGGTCGTGTTGCCCGGAACGCCGAGAGCCACTCCAGCACCCTCGAGCGGCCCGGCCGGCCCGACGCACAGTGCCTGGTCGGGCGGGGTGATGTGGTGGTGGGTCACAGTCCGCTGGAGGACGTCGGAGATGCCGTTGAAGTTGGATCCCAGATGGCCGCTGGGTCCGCCGGGTCCGCCAGGACCGCCAGGACCGCCGGGGGCGTTGGGAACGAGCGCCGGGCCTGTCAGGTCTCCGCCGTCATCGGACGGAGGGGTGAGCGTGCAGTTTCCTGTAGGCAGAAGGTCGGTGAAGCCCTGGCACGCGACGAACGCCTGATCCGGCTGGATGCCGTGTGGCAGCTGCGTGAAGTTGTTTAGCGGCGAAATGGTCGTCGGCTGGCTGGCGAACTTCACCGACTTGCCTGCGGCGGCTCGTGCAGCGGGCGCCGACATCCCGAACACGGCGGCGACAGCAAACACGCCGAGTATCGCGAAAACGACGGCGAACTTGGTCTTGCGATGCGGGGCGAGGCTACCGGCCCGCGCTTTGCGGAAGTGATCGATCTGCACTATTCCCCCTTCTCAACGTAGTTGGTCTGATCTCGGGCTACTCGATGCGAAGTCCTGCCGAAAGCCTCCACACCAACACAAGAGTTAGCAACCTCTAGGAGAGGACTCGCTCGCAGTTCGCCCGACGACATCCTCTGACAATCGCGTGGAACTTTCAAGCCCCTACGCTTCGCCAGTGTGTGCGCGCGGCGAGACCCCGGCGGCGACCGCCAAGAGTCCGAACGCGCGCTTTGGCGCGCACGACTTCTGTCTCACGTCCTTCCTCTCCCTCGAGGACCTCGGCACGAGGATCGCGCCCCCCTTCCGTGCGAGCCTATCGTGCCCTATGTTTGCGAGAGTTGCAAGGAACGGCCGACCCCGCGCACGGCTCCTCGACGCGCATGACGGTCTAGGCGTTGGGCCAGATCAAGGCCCTACGCAAAGCCGGCCACTACAAGTTCGAGGTCCCGCGTCTCGACCGAGCCCTAGCCGTGCGGCTTCGCCATCTTGCGGTAGTCGAGCGCTTCGTCCAGGACGGACTCCTCGACGCCTTTCTCCCGCGCGACCTCGCGCAGCGAGCGTCCCGAGGCGGCCGCCTCCTTGACGATCTCCGCCGCGCGGTCGTAGCCGATGTACGGGTTGAGCGCAGTCGCGGCCGACAGGGTCAGCTCCGCGTAGCGCTCGCAGTTCTCGCGGTTGGCCTCGATCCCGTCGACGCACTTCTCGGCGAAGAGCCGGCAGGCGCTCGCGAGCAGCTTCACCGAGTCGAGGATGTTGCGCGCGAGCAGCGGCACGAAGACGTTGAGCTCGAAGTGCCCCTGCATGCCGCCGATCGCGATCGCCGTGTCGTTGCCGATCACCTGCGCCGCGACCTGCGTCACGACCTCCGGCATGCACCGGGTTCACCTTGCCCGGCATGATCGAGCTCCCCTTCTGGAGCTCCGGCAGCGCGATCTCGGCGAGCCCGGCGCGCGGGCCGGAGCCGAGGAAGCGGATGTCGTTCGCGACCTTCGTGAGGGACACGGCGACCGTCTTCAGCGCGCCGGACACCTCGACGATCCCGTCGCGCGCGGCCTGCGCCTCGAACGGGTCGGCCGGCGCGGAGATCGCGAGCCCGGTCTCCTCCGCGAGCAGCGCGCGAACGCGTGCCGCGAACTCGGGATGCGTGTTGAGGCCGGTGCCGGTCGCGGTGCCGCCGAGCGGGATCTGGCCGAGCCGCGGCAGCGCGTCCTCGCACGCGCGCGACTCCCTGACCGCACCTGCGCGGCGTAGCCGCCGAACTCCTGGCCGAGCGTGACCGGCACGGCGTCCATCCAGTGCGTGCGGCCCGACTTGACGACGTCGTCGAACTCCTGCGCCTTCGCCGCGAGCGACGCGGCGAGCTTCTGCATCGCGGGCAGCAGGTCGTGCGTGATCTCGTCGAGCGCCGCGAGGTGCACGGCCGAGGGGAAGACGTCGTTCGAGGACTGACCCATGTTGACGTCGTCGTTCGCGTGGACGTCGTCGCCCGCGAGGGTCGCGATCACCTCGTTCGCGTTCATGTTCGACGAGGTGCCGGAGCCGGTCTGGAAGACGTCGATCGGGAACTGGTCGTCGAGCTCGCCCTCCGCGATCCGGGCTGCGGCGGCCGAGATCCGCTCCGCCTTGTCCGCGTCGAGCAGGCCGAGATCGGCGTTCGCGCGCGCCGCGGCGCCCTTGATCCGGCCGAGCCAGCGTGCGACCGGCACGGGGATCGGCTCGCCCGAGACCGGGAAGTTCGCGACCGCCTTGGTCGTCTCGGCTCCCCAGAGCTCCTGCCGCTCCTCGGTCCTCGCCATCCTTGCGAGTGTAGTGCCGCTGCGCCGTGCGGCTGACGTCTATGCGACGGACGGCAGCCGGCGCTCGAGGCGTGCACGCTCGCGCGGCGTCCGGCGCTCGGCCTCGGTCACCTCGAGCACGGGCGTCCAGCCGAGGTAGCCGCACTCGGGACACTCGGGGGACTCGAAGTGCTTGAAGCGGTCGCGCCTCGCTACGCGGCTCGTGCCGCACTGGAGGCATTCCACTACGAGGGGATCCACAGCAGGTCCATCGGCTCGTGCCGGGTGAGTCGATGCCCCCCGATCGGGGACTGGCTAGGGGTGCCCGCGGCTTGCGACGTGTCCCGCAGCGGCGAGCAGCTCGTCCCAGGAGCAGAGCTTGACGCGCGGCCGGCCGATCTTCTCGCCCGCCGCGCGCTCGGCCTCGTCGATCGCCGTCCAGCCGGCGTACTCGACGACCCTGACGCCGCGCTCGGCGAGCAGCTCGTCGACGGCGGCGGCCGTCGCGTCCGGCTTCGGCGCGAGCCGCCCGGCGGCGGCGTCCTCGAGCAGGAGCTCCACCGTCTCGGTCGCGTCCTTCTTGTTCGTGCCGATCACGCCGGTCGGGCCGCGCTTGATCCAGCCGGCGCAGTAGACGCCGGCACGGTTGCCCGGTGACGACGACCGCCCGCCTCGTTCGCGATCGTGCCGCTGCGGTCGTCGAACGGCACGCCGGGCAGCTCGACGCCGCGATAGCCGACGCTGCGGAAGACGAGCCCGCACGCGAGCGTCTCGGTCTCGTCCGTCGGCGACCGCGCGCTCGTTCGCGTCGAGCTCGTTGCGGACGAGCTCGATCCCCTCGACCCGCTCCTCGCCGAGGATCGCGACCGGCGACTCGAAGAAGCGGAAGACGACGCGCCGCGGCTTGCCTTCGGGCTCGCGCGCGGCGAGCTCGCTGCAGGACGGCGAGGTTCCGCTCGGCGTTCGTGTCCTTGGGCTCAGCGCCCTCGAGATCGGCCGGATCGACGACCACGTCGGCGCCGGCGAGCTCGCCCATCTCCTGCAGCTCCGGCGTCGTGAACGCCGCCTGCGCCGGCCCGCGCCGGCCGACGACGACGATCTCCTTGATCGGCGAGCTCGCGATCGCGCTCGATGGACGCGTCGGTCGCGTCGGTCGGCGCGAGCTCCTCGCGGGTGAGCGCGAGCATCCGCGCCACGTCGAGCGCGACGTTCCCGACCCCGATCACGACCGCGCGCTCGACCGAGAGGTCGAACTCGAGCTGCTGGAAGTCGGGGTGGCCGTTGTACCAGGCCACGAACTCGGTCGCCGGCCACGAGCCGGGCAGGTCCTCGCCGGGGATGCCGAGCCGGCGGTCGGTCTGCGCGCCGACGGCGTAGACGACGGCGTCGTAGAGGCGCACGAGGTCGTCGTGGTGGAGGTCGCGGCCGACCTCGACGTTGCCGAGGAACCGGAAGCCCGGCTGGTCGGCGATCCGCTCGAAGGCGCGCGAGACCGTCTTCAGCTTGGGATGGTCCGGAGCGACGCCGAGCCGGACGAGCCCCCACGGCGTGGGCACGCGCTCGATCAGGTCCACCTCGGCCGGCGGGTCGGCGGACAGCAGCGCGCCGGCGGCGTAGAAACCTGCGGGGCCTGATCCGACGACGGCTATGCGCATCGCTGCGCCGACTCTAGTCGTCAGTGCGAACAGCCAGAGCCGCAGCCGGCGGCGTCTTCGGGCGCCTCGCCCTCGGCCACCTGGAACGAGTGGCCGCAACCGCAGGAGGCGGTGGCGTTCGGGTTTTCGATCTTGAACCCGGCCTCCTGGATCGTCTCGAGGTAGTCGACCTGCGCGCCCATGAGATAGGGGCGCTGAAGGGATCGACGACGACGGTGACGCCCTCGCACTCGAACTCGTGGTCGCCCTGCTGGGCGCCGCGGTCGAAGCCGAGGCCGTACTGGAAGCCCGAGCACCCGCCGCCCTCGATCGCGACGCGCAGCACCGAGACGTCCTCCTCGGTCGCCATCAGGTCGCGGATCTTCGCCGCGGCCGCAGGCGTCAGCGAGACGATGCTCTCGGTGCGCTCCTGGATCTCCATCGCCGTCGCATCGTAGCAACGTGCCTCCCGCTCAAATGGCCCGACTTTGTAACAGCCGATGCAGGCTCCGCTACGGGGATTCGGTACCTGCAAGTGCAGCTCTCACGACGTTGATAACGTCAGCCGTCGCTGGGTAACAGGAGGCGGGAGTAGATGCTCGACAGCTGGTTGCCATTCCTGATCTACGGCGTCCTCGCGCTCGCCATCCCGGGCTCGATGATGTGGATGTCGTTCAAGTTCTCGCAGCGCCCTGCGCGGCGCACCCGCGCGCGGACCATGCCCTTCGAGTCGGGTGTCTCGACGGGGCCGATGCCGCGGCAGCGCTTCGGCGTGAGCTTCTACCTGACGGCGATGCTCTTCATCGTCTTCGACATCGAGATCGTCTTTCTCTACCCGCTCGCCGTGCAGCTGCACGCGCTCGGCTGGTTCGGGTTCGTCGGAGCTCGCCTTCTTCGTCCTCATCCTCCTCGTCGCCTACGTCTACATCTGGCGGAAGGGCGCGCTGAACTGGTGACGCCGGATGGCTGACGACACGCCGCGCCTGCGCGACTACGGACTCCAGTCGGAGCGCCTGCTCTGGCCGACGAAAGGGCCCGTCGCGCTTCGAGGAGGAGATGGGAGCCGAGGAGCTCGAGCGCGCGCTCGGGCTGACGACGCTCGAGAAGGCCGTGCGCTGGGCGCAGACGAAGTCGATGTGGCCGGACACGTTCGGGCTCGCGTGCTGCGCGATCGAGATGATGTCGATCGTCTCCGCGCGCTACGACATCGCGCGCTTCGGGATGGAGGCCTTCCGCTCCTCGCCGCGCCAGGCCGACCTGCTGATCGTCTCGGGCCGGGTCGCGCACAAGATGGCGGCGCCGCTGCGCCAGATCTACGACCAGATGCTCGAGCCGAAGTGGGTGATCGCGATGGGCGTCTGCGCGAGCTCCGGCGGGATGTTCAACAACTACACGATCCTCCAGGGCGTCGACCGGATCGTCCCGGTCGACATCTACATCCCCTTCTGCCCGCCGCGGCCGGAGGCGCTGATGGAGGGGATCATCCGCCTGCACGAGGCGCACCAGGCCGGCGTGCCGCCCGCGTACGAGCGGGTCGAGGTCGCCCAGTGACCGACTGGCAACGTGTGCCGGGCTACGTCTCGCACCGCGACGGCCCGGAGATGCCGACGGTGACGATCGAGCGGGAGCAGATCCGCGAGGCCTGCGAGCACGCGCGCGACGAGCTCGGCTTCGACATCTGCGTCGACCTCGTCGCGACCGACTACCTCGGCTGGGGCGGCAAGGGCGTCTCCGGCTACATCGGCACCGCGAGCGGGCGCGACCTCATGCGTCCGATGACGCAGGGGCTCCAGGCGCTGCCCGAGCTCAAGCCGAAGCGCTTCTGCGTCAGCTACCACCTGCTCGCGCTGCGGCAGGGAGCGCCGCGCGCGCGGCTTCAGTGCTGGGCCGACGAGGGAGAGCACGTGCCGAGCGTCATCTCGGTCTGGCCGACCTGCGACTGGCACGAGCGGGAGCAGTTCGACCTGATGGGGATCGTCTTCGACGGCCACCCGAACCTCGAGCGGCTGCTGATGCCCGAGGACTGGGAGGGCCACCCGCTGCGCAAGGACTATCCGATCGGCGGCGAGCCCGTCCGCTTCACGGACGAGGAATGAGCACGACCACCGAACGCCCGGTGACGTACGAAGGCACGCGGATCCCGTCCCGGGTCCCGACGGTGCTCGACGTCCCGGCCGAGCTGCGCGATAGCGAAGACGTGCTCCAGGTCAACTTCGGCCCGAACCACCCGTCGACGCACGGCGTCCTGCGCCTGATCGTCGACCTCCACGGCGAGGAGGTGGTGGGCGTCTCGGCCGTGATCGGCTACCTCCACACCGGCTTCGAGAAGTCGATGGAGTCGAAGACGTACTGGAAGGCGTCACCTATCCCGGAGCGGATCGACTACGTCGGCTACCAGAACAACGAGCTCGTGTTCGTGCTCGCGGTCGAGCAGCTGCTCGAGCTGGAGACGCCGACGAAGGCCAAGTGGATGCGGATGCTCCTCTGCGAGCTCAACCGGATCCACTCGCATCTCGTCTACCTCGGCACGTCGGCGCTCGAGCTGGGGGCGATTTCGATGTTCTGGTACTGCTTCCGCGAGCGCGAGACGATCCTCGACCTGTTCGAGCTCGTCACCGGCCAGCGGATGCACACCCGCTACTTCCAGGTCGGCGGGCTCGCCGAGGACATCCCGCAGGGCTTCTATCCCGAGTGCCGCAAGTTCGTCGAGTGGATGCCGCATGCGCTCGACGACTACAAGCGGCATCCTCGACCGCAACGAGATCTGGCTCGAGCGGACGGTGGGCATCGGCGTGCTCTCCGCGCAGGACGCGATCGCGCTCGGGCAGACCGGCCCGAACCTCCGCGCCTCGGGCGTCGACTGGGATCTGCGCCGCGACCAGCCGTACCTCCACTACGAGCAGGTCGACTTCCAGGTGCCGGTCTACCCGAAGGGCGACGTCTACGCCCGCTATCGCGTGCGGCATGGACGAGATGGCGGAGTCGAACAAGATCGTGCGCCAGTGCCTCGACAAGCTCGAGCGCATGGAGGGGCATGCCGTGGATCGCCGACGACCGCAAGGTCGTGCTGCCGCCGCGCGAGGAGCTCCACACCTCGATGGAGTCCCTCATCCACCACTTCAAGATCGTGACCGAGGGCTTCCGCGTTCCGGCGGGCGAGATCTACGTCGCGATCGAGTCGCCGCGCGGCGAGTCGGGCTGCTACCTCGTCTCGGACGGCGGCCCGAAGCCGTGGCGCGTCCATTTCCGCGCACCCTCGTTCGTCGCGCTCGAGGCGACGGCGACGTGCCTCCACCACGCGCTCGTCGCCGACCTGATCGCGGTCGTCGGCTCGCTCGACGCGGTCATGGGGGACACCGACCGGTGAGTCCGACGCTTCTACGACGAGGTGCAGGAGATCCGCGAGCGCTATCCCGGAGGGGTCGCGCTCGGCGGTGCTGCCGGCGCTGCGGCTCGCGCAGGAGAAGCACGGCTGGCTGTCGCGCGAGGCGATGAGGAGACCGCCGACGCGCTCGACGTGACGCCGGCGTTCTGCTTCTCGGTCGCGAGCTTCTACGACATGTTCCAGTTCGAGCCGGCGGGCCGGCACACGATCGAGGTCTGCACGAACGTGCGCTGCGGGCTCGTCGGCGCGCAGACGGTGCGTCGAGGCGTTCGAGCAGGCAGCTCGGGATCAAGGCCCGGCGAGACGACGCGCGGACGGCGACGTCACGCTGCGCGCGGTCGAGTGCCTCGGCGGCTGCGGCTACGCGAACGATCGTCGCCGTCGACCACGCTATCGCCAGTACGTAACGCCGCAGGACGTCCTGATCGTCGCCGATCGTCGAGGAGGCCTCGATGCCTGAGCAGATCGCCGAAGGCCGACTCGTCCTCGGCGGCGACCGGACGAGCCGACCTCCGCAGCCTCGAGGCGTACCGCGCGGTCGGCGGCTACGGCGCAGCTCGAGCAGGCGCGCGCCGATGACTCCGAGGAGCTGATCGACGAGATCGTCGAGTCGAACCTGCGCGGCCGCGGCGGCGCGTTCTTCCCGATCGGCCGCAAGGCGTCGCTTCATCCCGACGCCGCAAGATCGCGAAGCCGAACTACCTCACGTCAACGCCGACGAGTCGGAGCCGGGCGCGTTCAAGGACCGCGAGATCATGGCGAGGTCCCGCACCGGCTCGATCGAGGGCTGCCTGATCGCGGCGCACGCGATCCAGTCGACGACAGGTCTTCATCTACGTCCGCGGCGAGTATCTCGAGGAGTACGAGATCCTCGCAGGGCGCCGTCGACGAAGCGCGCGAGGCCGGGCTCCTCGGCGACGTCGAGATCGTGGTCCACCGCGGCGCAGGTGCCTACATCTGCGGCGAGGAGACCGCCTTGCTCGAGTCGCTCGAAGGAAAGCGCGGGCAGCCGCGCTCCAAGCCGCCGTTCCCGGCGATCTCCGGCGTCTACGCGTCGCCGACCCTGATCAACAACGTCGAGCCGATCACGACGATCCCGGCGATGCTGGCCATCGGCCCGGCGGAGTACGCGAAGACCGGCGCCCCGCCGACTCGACCGGCACGCGACTCTTCTGCCGTCTCGGGCAACGTCGAGCGCCCCGGCGACTACGAGGCTGCCGCACGGAATCACGGCGCGGCATCTGATCTACGAGATCGGCGGCGGCATCGCCCGGCGGCCGCGAGCTCAAGGCCGTGATGATCCGGGCGGCTCGTCCGTTCCCGGCACTGACGCCGGACGACCTCGACACGCACGCTCGACGCCGACTCGCTCGGCAAGATCGGGACTTCTTCGGCTCGGCGTCGTGACGGTGTCGACGACCGCTGCCTGCATCGTCCAGTTCGCGCTCCGCGTCGACGAAGTTCTACATGCACGAGTCGTGCGGCAAGTGCACGCCCTGCCGCGTCGGGACGCGCTGGATGGTCCAGATCCTCGCGCGGTCGAGGAAGGCACCGCGTCCGCGCGCGACCTCGACCTCTCGCTCGACGTCGTGCGACCGCATCATCGGCAAGTGCCTCTGCGCGCTCGGCGACTTCGCCGCTATCCGGTCGCGAGCTACCTGACGAAGTTGCGCGACGAGTTCGCGCGCACCTCGACGCCGGCGGCTGTCCGTTCGGCGCCGACTCATCAGCTCGACGGCATCCTCGCGCCGGTCGACCAGCACGCACACTCGGCCGTGGCCCAGGAGGCGCTCGTATGAGCACGCCGAGCTCGTCCGCGTCCGGATCGACGAGCGCGAGGTCCACGTCCCGAAGGGGACGGGCTGTCGAGACCGCGCTCGCGGCGGGCATCGAGATTCCCGTCTTCTGCTACGAGCCCCGGCTCGGCGACGCCGGTCGGCGCCTGCCGCATGTGCCTCGTCGAGGTCGAGGGAATGCCGAAACCCCAGACCGGCTGCACCCTGACCGCGAGGACGGGATGGTCGTGAAGACGGCGCGCACCTCCGAGAAGGCGGCGGCCGGCTCAGAACGGCGACGCTCGAGTTCATCCTCGTCAACCACCCGCTCGACTGCCCCGTCTGCGACAAGGGCGGCGAGTGCCCGCTGCAGGATCTGACCTTCCGCTACGGGCCCGGCAACACGCGGATGAGCTACGAGAAGCTGACGTTCGAGAAGCCGATCCCGATCTCGCCGACGATCTCGCTCGACCGCGAGCGCTGCATCCTCTGCTACCGCTGCACGCGCTTCAGCGAGGACGTCTCGGAGGACGGCCAGCTCGTCGCCGCCAACCGCGGCGCGATGTCGGTGATCACGACCTTCGAGGACCTCCCGTACAGCGGCGCGTTCACCGGCAACGTGACCGAGCTCTGCCCGGTCGGCGCGCTGCTGCCGACGCAGTACCGCTTCGAGGGGCGGCCGTGGGAGATCGTCGACATGCCCACGGTCTGCGGCCTCTGTCCGGTCGGCTGCAACGTCAACGCGACCGTGCGCGAGGCGAAGGTCAAGCGGATCCTGTCCCGCAACCACCCGGAGATCGACGAGGGCTGGATCTGCGACAAGGGCCGCTTCGCCTTCACGCACCTGCGCGCCGACGACCGGCTCGCGGAGCCGCTGCAGCGCGTGCGCCGGAGCGGTCTCGAGCCGGTGTCGTGGGAGGACGCGATGGACGAGGCCGAGCGGCTGCTGCGCGCGCGCGCGCGGCCGCGTCGTCACCGCGCTCTCCGGCTCCGAGACGGTCGAGCAGGCGTACGCGCTCGGGAAGCTGCTGCGCGTCGGGCTCGACTCCCACCAGGCGATGCTGCCGGAGGAGGTCTCCGGCGCGCTCGACGCGCTACCGGCTGCCGCTCTCCGCGATCCGCGACGCCGACGTCGTCGTCGTGCTCGGCGACGTGCCCGTGGTCGAGCGCGCGCCGGTCGTCGACCTCTGGATCAAGTCGGCGCGGCGCAAGGGCGCCCGCATCCTCGACCGACGCGAACGACCCGCGTCGCCGACGCCGAGCGCGTCGTCCTCGTCTGGTGCGGCCCCGGCGGCCGCGGCGGCGCGACCGTCGCGAAGCTCGCCGAGAAGCTCGGGCTCGCCGGACGCGAGGGCTGCGGTGCCTTCTATCTTCCCGAGACGCCGAACGGCCGTGGAGTCGCCGACGCCTGGGCGGCCTGCTGCGACGAGGAGGCCGAGGCGGCCGACTCGATCGGGCTGCTCGTGGTGTCGGGCGACGAGGCCGCAGCCGACGCCGACGTCCGCGCGCTCGCCGAGCAGGCCGAGGCGACGATCGTGATCTCGATGTTCGGCGGGCTCGCCGCCGGCTGGGCGGACCTCGTCCTCCCGGGGACGGGCTACCTCGAGCGTGACGGCACGTTCGTCAACCTCGAGGGGCGGCTGCAGCGGCTGCGCCGCACGGTCGAGCCGCCCTGCCCCGACGAGCTCGAGTGGATCTCGCAGCTCGCCGCACGGTTCGGCGTCGACGTGGCGCCGTACGCCGCGAGCGTCTTCGCCGAGGTCTCCGAGCGCGTCTACGGCGGGCTGGCGTTCGGCGAGGTCGGCGAGCGGGCGCCGCTGCGCGGCTATCCCGACGCGCCGGAGCGCGTCTTGCGCGAGGCCCTGCCCGAGCCGCAGCAGAAGGCGAAGCGTGGGGAGATCCGGCTCGTCGCGTACAAGCCGCTCTTCTCCGGCGCCGCGGTCGAGCGCGGTCACGGAGCTCCAGTTCCAGCGGCCGCAGCCCGAGCTCGAGCTCTCGGCCGACGACGCCCGCCGGCGCAAGCATCGCGACCGGCGACCTCGTCACCGTCGGCTCGAACGGCAGCGCGATCACGCTGCCGGCCCGCGTCAACCGCCGCCTGCGCGCCGGGCGTCGCGCGCGTCGCGCTCGAGCACGCGGACGGCCTCGGCGGCATCGTCGAGCTTCGCGAAGGCGCGAACGGAGGTGACCGCGTACGCCGTGGAGCCGTGGTGGATCGCGATCATCGAGGCGCTCGTCGATCGTCAACATCCTGCTCGGCCTCTTCGCCTACCTGACGCTGATCGAGCGCAAGCTCATGGGCCGGATGCAGCTCCGCTACGGCCCGAACCGCGCCGGCCCGTTCGGCCTGTTGCAGCCGATCGCCGACCTCCTCAAGCTCATCCGCAAGGAGGCGTTCTCGCCGTCGGGCGCGATCGAGCTGCCGTACATCCTCGCGCCCGTCGTCTCGGCGTTCACCGCGATCGCCGCCTTCGCCTTCATCCCGTACGGCCCGGGCTGGACGGTGCACGGCTGGCGGATCAACGGCGAGGTCGCCAACGTCTCGATCGGCCTGATCGCGATCTTCGCGCTCGGCTCGATCGGCATCTACGGCTTCATCGTCGGCGGCTGGGCGTCGGAGTCGAAGTACTCGATCCTCGGCTCGATGCGCACCTGCGCGCAGCTCGTCTCGTACGAGGTCTCGCTCGCGCTCAGCGTGCTCGGCGTCGTGATCCTCGGCCGCTCGCTCAACCTGCCGGAGATCGTCTCCGCGCCAGGGCGCGTTCCTCCCCTTCGCGGCCCCGCAGTTCGTCGGGCTGATCGTCTTCTTCTTCGCCGGGATCGCCGAGACGAGCCGCGCCCCGTTCGACCTGCCCGAGGCCGAGCAGGAGCTCGTCGCCGGCTACCACACCGAGTACTCGGGGATGCGCTGGGGCCTGTTCCAGATGGCCGAGTACATCAACCTGATCACGCTCTCCGGCCTGATGGTGACGCTCTTCTTCGAGGGCTGGCACGGGCCGTGGGACATCGGGCCGATCTGGTTCCTGCTCAAGACGATGGGTGTCCTCTTCGCCTTCATCTGGCTGCGCACGACGCTGCCGCGCCTGCGCTACGACCAGCTGATGCGGTTCGGCTGGAAGGTCCTGCTGCCGGTGGCGACGGTTAACGCCGTCATCACTGCCGCACTGGTGGTGGCGTTCGCAGTGAGCCCCCAGCCGCTGGAAACCTTAAGGGCTTCGGGGTCACCTTCAAGCAGATCTTCAAGAAGCCGATCACGCAGCAGTACCCGGAGTACAAGCGGCCGGTCTACCCGCGCTTCCGCGGCCGCCATCGGCTCTGGAAGCACGAGAACGGCCTGGAGAAGTGCGTCGGCTGCTCGCTCTGCGCGGCAGCCTGCCCGGCGGACTGCATCCGCGTCGTCGCCGCCGAGAACACGCCGGACAACCGCGTCTCGGCCGGCGAGCGCTACGCGCGGATCTACGAGATCAACCTCAGCCGCTGCATCTTCTGCGGCTACTGCGAGCTCGCGTGCCCGTTCGACGCGATCACGCTCGGCAACGAGTACGAGCTCTCCGAGCACAACCGCGACGACCAGATCTACACGAAGGACATGCTCCTCGCGCCGCCGGTCAAGGAAGTCCCCGTCGCAGACGCGATGCTTACGACACTCCGATCCCCTTCTACAAGTCGGACCGCCACGTGCCCCTTTCTTTAGGGCAGTCCCCATCAAGGCTGCGTGGCGCTCCGGCGAGAGCACGGTCTCGCCTCCGCGCGCTCCATGGTGATCCACCATGAGCCTGAAGGGCAACAGGCATGAGCAACCTGGTTGTCGCCTCGGCCGGGAACGTCGTCGTCTGGATGGTCTGGATCGTGGCCGGTTTCGCGTGCCTCGCGTCGGGCGTCGCGGTGATCTCCTTCCGGAACCCGTTCTTCTCGGCGCTCGCGCTGATCGGGAACCTCGCCTCGCTCGCCGTCATGTACCTGCTGCTGAGCGCGGAGTTCGTCGCCGCCGCGCAGGTGCTCGTCTACGCGGGAGCGGTCGTCGTGATGTTCCTGTTCGTGATCGCGTACGTCGGGCCGCGGCGCCGAGGAAGCCGTGGCAGGGCGGCCCGAGCTGGCAGACGCTCGGCGCGGTCGCTCGCCGCGGGCGCGCTCCTCGTCGAGGTCGTCGTCGCCGTCGCGCTTGCAGGCGAGCGGCAGCCGCTCGGCCACGACGGCAAGGTCGGCCCGGTGTTCGGGTCGCCGGCGTGGATCGGTCGGCTCTTCCTCGTCGACCACCTGCTCGCGTTCGAGATCACGTCGGTCGTCCTGCTCATCGCCGCGGTCGGCGGCGTGATCCTCGGCTCGCACGCGAAGAGGGCGACAGCACTGATGCACGGCCCGAGCATCGCCTGGTACCTCGTCGCTCGCCGCGTTCCTGTTCGGGACCGGCGCGCTCGGCGTGCTCATCCGGCGCAACCCGCTCATCGTCCTGCTCTCGCTCGAGCTGATGCTGAACGGCGGGAATCTCGCGCTGATCGCCTTCTCGCGGCACTTCGCACAACGGCGCGGGCCAGATCTTCGGGCTCGCCGTGATGGCGGTCGCCGCCTCGGAGGTCTGCGTCGGCCTCGGCCTCGTCGTCGCGATCAACCGGAAGAAGCTCGCGCTCGACGTCGACCGCTCTCGGAGCTGCGCGGATGACCGGCGGCTCCTGGCTCTGCCTGCTCTCGCCGCTCGTCGGCACGATCCTGATCCTGCTCGGCGGGGCGAGGCTCCCGCGGCGTTGCCGCGGCGCTGGATCGCGACGACGAGCGTCTTCGTCGCGTTCGGCGGCGCGATCTGGGCGTTCCTCGGCGTCCACTCGCAACCCATACGCCCAGGTTGGACCCGCTATGCGCCCCTCGCACACACGGGGCGCGGGCGAGATCACGACCGCGTGGACTTGGCTCGCGTCCGGCCACTTCAGCGTCGGCCTGCAGCTGCTCGTCGACCCGCTGAGCACGGTGATGATGCTGATCGTCAGCGGCGTCGGCGGGCTGATCGTCCTCTACTCGATCGGCTACATGGACGGCGACGACGAGGAGCGCCGCTACTTCGCGTACATCGCGTTCTTCGTCTTCTCGATGCTGCTGCTCGTCGAGGGCGGCAACCTGCTGATGCTGCTCGTCGGCTGGGGGCTCGTCGGGCTCTCGTCGTACCTGCTGATCGGCTTCTGGCACGAGCGGCCGAGCGCGGTACGGGCGGCGAAGAAGGCCTTCGTCATGAACGCGTTCGGCGACGCGACGATGGCGCTCGCCTTCTTCATCCTGATCGCGCACACGGGCTCGCTCTCGTTCTCGGTCCTTCGACACGCACCTCTCCTCGACGGACGACGAACCTCGTCGCGCTCGGCCTGCTCGGCGGCGCGGTGGCGAAGTCGGCGCAGATCCCGCTCCAGACGTGGCTCCCGGACGCGATGGAAGGCCCGACGCCGGTCAGCGCCCTCATCCACGCGGCCACGATGGTCACCGCCGGCGTCTACCTGATCGCCCGCACGCACCCGATCTTCGAGCAGGCGCGGACGATCGAGCTGCTCGCCGCCGGCACCGGCGCGCTGACCCTGCTCGTCGCGGGGCTGATCGCGCTCGTCCAGACCGACATCAAGCGCGTCATCGCCTACTCGACGATGTCGCAGATCGGCTACATGTTCGTCGGCGTCGGCGTGGGCGGCTACGCGAACGGGATGTTCCACCTCATGACGCACGCCTTCTTCAAGGCGCTGCTCTTCATGACCGCCGGGCCTCGCGATCCACGCGCTCGCGGGCGAGCAGGACATCCGCAACATGCGCGGGCTCGGGCGGCTGATGCCGTTCACGAAGTGGTGCTTCCTCGCGGGCGCGCTCGCGCTCGTCGGCATCCCGCCGTTCGCCGGCTTCTTCTCCAAGGACCCGATCATCGCGTCGACCGCTCGCGCTCGGCACTGGTACGGCTGGGTCTTCTGCGCCTGCGGGATCGCCGGCGCGCTTCCTCACCGGCCTCTACACGTTCCGCCTCTGGTTCCTCGTCTTCCCGGGCGAGCCGAGCGCGTTCGTGCGCGAGCACTACCACGACGCACCACGGCGGGAGGGCCGTGGACGATGCTCGTGCCCGTCGGGTCCTCGCCGTGCTCGCGACCATCGGCGGCTGGATCCAGTTCCCGCCGCACTGGCACCCGTTCACCAACTGGCTCGCGCCGGTCGCGCCGACGCTCGCCGCAGCGCAGTGCCGACTAACACGCAGGAGTACGTCACGCTCGATCGCGACCGTGCTCGCTCGGCCTCGCCGGCATCGCCGTCGCGTGGGCGATCTACTCCGAGCGAGCAGCTCGCGATCCCGCCGCTCCGTCCGTGCGCAGCGCGCTCGAGCACAAGTTCTACTTCGACGCGCTCTACGACCGGCTCTTCTACGCGCCCGGCCGTCGGCGCTCGCCGCCGCCCTGCGCCGCGAGTTCGAGGAGCCCGTGATCCTCCAGACCGGCCCCGATCTCGGCGAGACGGCGCTCGACGCCGGCGGGCTCGTCCGCCGGCTCCAGACCGGCCTCCTCCGCACGTACGTCTTCTTCCTCGCCGCCGGCGCTGCCGCCGTCGTCCTCGCCTTCCTGATCGCCAATAGATGACGACCGCCTACCTCACCTCGATCCTCATCTGGCTGCCGGTCGCCGGCGCGATCCTCATCTGGCTGCTGCCGCTCTCCCGCTACGCGACGGGCGCCTCGCGCTGCTCATCTCGTTCGTGGAGGTCGGGTTCTGGATCAAGCAGGCGGCGCACTTCGACTTCTCGCACCGGGCCTGCAGATGTCGGAGCAGCGCGAACTGGTTCGGCGACCTCGGCGTCTCGTACCACGTCGGCGTCTACGGCTTCTCGCTCTGGCTCGTCGGCCTCACCGTCGTCGCGATGGCCGCGTGCACCGGCTACGGCTTCTGGGTCGGGCGCGACCGGCCGCGCGCGCTACTTCGGGCTGATGCTCCTCCTCACCGGCGCGACGGTCGGCGTCTTCGAGGCCCAGGACCTGCTCCTCTTCTACGCCTTCTTCGAGGCGATGCTGATCCCGCTCTACATCCTGATCGGCGTCTGGGGCGGCGCGCGGCGGATGGAGGCGACGATCAAGTTCGTCCTCTACACGATGGCCGGCTCGCTGCTGATGCTCGCGGCGATCGTCGTCTACGGCCTCCAGGCCGGCACGTTCGACCTCGTGGACGGCCCGGCGAGCGGGAGCCGCTGGCTTTTCCTCGGCTTCATGGTCGCGTTCGTGATCAAGGCGCCGCTCTTCCCGTTCCACGGCTGGCTGCCGGACGCGTACCGCGAGGCGCCGCCCGAGGTGGCCGCCGTCCTCTCCGGCGTGATCGCAAAGGCGGGCCTGTACGGGATGCTGCGGATCGCGATCCCGAAGTTCCCGGACCCGACGGGCTTCTATCGGACGGCGGTGCTCGCGCTCGCGGCCGCGGCGCTCGTGTACGGCTCGCTCCTCGCCTTCCGTGCGCCCGACTTCCGGGGCGTCGTCGCCTACTCGTCCCTCGCGCAGTCGGGGCTGATCACGCTCGGCCTCTTCGCCGGCACCGACCTCGGCTTCGACGGGGCGGTGCTGCAGATGGTCGCGCACGGGCTGATCTCGATCTCGCTCTTCCTCGTCGCCGGCGTCGTCGAGCGGCGGACGACGACCGGCGAGTTCCGGCTCCTCGGCGGGATGGCGCGAGGGCGGCCGGTGCTCGCGACGCTGCTCATGACGCTCGGCGTGATCTCGCTCGCGGTGCCCGGCTCGGCGATCGTTCGCGGGCGAGTTCCTGATCCTCGCCGGCGTCTTCCAGCGCGCCTGGTGGTGGGCGGCGATCGGCGCCGGCGCGATCGTGCTCGCCGCGATGTACATGCTGCGGCTGATCTCCGGCCGTCCTGCACGAGGCGCGCGGCTCGACGGTCTCGGACGCGGCACTCGACCTGCGGCCGGGTGAGCTCGCGCTCGTCGTGCCGCTCGTCGCGGGGCTGCTGTTCCTCTCCGCTTGGCCGGCCGCGATCAGCGGCCACTCCTTCTTCGGCCCGAGCCCGACCGCACGCCGTGAAGAGCCGTTTCAAGTGATCCACACGCCGCACATCGACTGGTTCGCGCTCTCGACGATCCTCACGCTGCTCGCGCATCGGGTCGTCGCGCTGCTCGGCGCGGTGCTCGTCCCGCGGCGGCGCGGCGGGACATCGGCCGCGTCGTCTCGGTCGCTCGGCTTCCTCGGCGGGATCGTCCTCGCGTCTGGCTCTACGTCGACTGCGCCACGGCCACACAGTCGTCTCGCCGGCGCCTTCTACCGCGACCGCTGGACCGCGCTCGCGCAGATCATCCTCTGCGGCGTCGGGCTTCGCGACGACGTTCGTCGCGGCGGAGCACGTCCCGGGCTGGGGACGCAGCGCCGACCCGGCCCGGCGCGACGACCACGTGGCGGAGTTCTTCGCGCTCCTGCTCGCTTCGGCGGCCGGAATGGCGTTCTTCGTCGGCGCCGCGAACCTGATGACGCTCTTCCTGTCGCTCGAGTGGTTCTCGATCACGCTCTATGTCATGTGCGCGATCGACTACGACCTGGAGGGCTCGCTCGAGGCCGGCCTGAAGTACCTGATCATCGGCTCGTTCGGTCCGCCGCGCTGCTCTTCGGCTCGGCGCTCGTGTACGGCGCGACGGGACAGGTCTCGTTCCAGGGCATCGCGACGGCGATCGGCTCGCAGGGGCTGACGGGCGACTCGTTCGTGGTCGTGGGGATCGCCCTGATGATCGTCGGGCTCGGCTTCAAGATGTCCGCCGCGCCGTTCCACATGTGGACGCCGGACGTCTACGAGGGCGCACCGACCACGGTGACCGCGTGGATGTCGTCGGCCACGAAGGTCGCCGCGCTCCTGCTCACGTTCCGCGTGATGACGACGGCGTTCCCGGCCGACCAGCACCTCTGGGGCTGGGCGTTCGCGATCATCGCGACGATCTCACTCGCGATCGGCAACTTCGCGGCGCTCGTGCAGAAGAACGTGAAGCGGATCCTCGCCTACTCCGCGGTCGCGCAGGCCGGCTTCATGCTGATCGGCCTCAGCACCGGCAGCGCGCTCGGCGGCCGGGCGCTCATGTACTACCTGATCCCCTATTCGGCGGTAGCGTTCGGCTCGTTCGCCATCGTCGCCGCGCGGGAGCGGGAGCTCGGCGTGCCCGTGACGCTCGAAAACCTCGCGGGCTTCGGCTGGGAGCGGCCGTTCCTCGGCGTCGCGATGTGGTTCTTCGTGTTCGGCTTCGCCGGCCTGCCGCTCGCCGGCGGCTTCGTCGGCAAGTTCTACGTCTTCGCCGCCGCGTACGACCACGGCTGGACGTGGCTCGTGATCGTCGGCGTGCTCGCGACGCTCGTCAGCCTCTACTACTACCTCGGGATCGTGCGGGCGATGTACATGCGCCCGTCGGAGGAGCTCGTCGATCGTGGGCGGCTCACCGCCGCGCGAGCGGCTCCTGCACCTCGCGGTGGGCGCCGCGCTGGTTGTGGCTCGGTCGGCTCGCTGTTCGCGGTGCAGCCGCTGATCGACCTCGCGGAGCACGCCGCCAGCGCGCTCCCTCTCTGAGCACGCCGCGCCCGCGAGCGACACGTCCCGGCGTCGCACGTCCAGGTGCCAGGCACGCGGACATGTCCGAAGTGGGCCGCAGTGAAGGCGCGAAATGCACTCAGGAGCTTGTGCTCCGGTCCGTTGCGGACGTGTCTCGGTGCCCGGCACCGAGACGTGGCGGTTTGGGACAGAGTTGTGGGTGCCGATCTAGGCCGCGCGCGAGAGAAGCTCGTCGACCTCGGCCGGACGCAGGCGGCGCTGCGGACGTGTCCGCGCCGGCATGCGCACGGGCTCGAGCACCCAGGCGACAAGCGGAACCCCGTAGGCCAGCAGTGCGAGCAGCAGCGCCCACGTCACGAGCGGCGACGCACCCGCGCCGATCGGGGCGTTCTCCCGCGCCGCCGAGGACAGCACGACAAGGGCGAGCGCAACGCCGCTCGTCACGGCATGGAGCAACGCAGAGCGTCCCTCGAGCGTGTCGCTGACCGCGACGAAGGCCACTGCCGCCGCCGCGGGAACCGCGAGGAGGCCGAGCCAGATCGCGAGGCTGCCGAGACCGACGGCCCCGGCCGCCAGCGCAGCCGTCGCGAGCACAAGGGGCAGGAGCCGCGAACCCACTCCATAAGGTTCACGGCGGCATCGGACGGTCCTTCCTCAGTAGGCTCGCCCCGTCCACTTCCAAGGAGCTCACGCATGCCCGAAACGACCCTGACCTGGCTCGGTCACGCCACCTTCCGCTTCGACACGCCCGACGGAAAGCGCGTCTACGTCGACCCGTTCCTGCATGGGAACCCGAAGTGCCCGGAGTCGGAGCTCGAGCCCGAGCGGATCGACGTGATCGCGCTCACCCACGGCCACGGCGACCATCTCGGTGACACCGTCGACCTCGCCAAGAAGCACGGCTGCACCGTGATCGCGCCGGTGGAGATGGCCGACTGGCTTCAGGGCAAGCAGGGCGTCGAGAACGTCCTCGACCCGAACAAGGGCGGGACCGTCGAGGCCGCCGGCGTCAAGCTTCACCCTCACGAACGCGCACCACTCGAGCTCGAACAACGACCTCGAGTACATGGGCGAGCCCGTGGGCATCGTCGCCACGATCGAGAACGGCCCGAAGCTCTACTTCGCCGGCGACACGTGCGTGTTCGGGGACATGCAGATCATCCGGCGGCTCTACGCGCCGGACGTCGCGATCCTCCCGATCGGCGGCCACTACACGATGGATCCCAGGGAAGCCGCGCTCGCCCTCGAGTTCCTCGGCACGAAGCGCTGCATCCCGTGCCACTTCGGCACCTTCCCGCCGCTCGTCGGGACTCCGGCCCAGCTCCGCGAGCTCGCACCGGACGTCGACGTGCTGGAATCTGGAGCCCGGAGACTCGGTCGCGCTATGAGGGAGCGCTGGTGGGGCGGGAGCGGCCGGCGCGTGCCGGAGCTCGCGGTGGCGGGGGACCCGGCCGTGCCGACGGAGGAGGCGCTCGTCCTCGAGGGCGTCGCCGACCTGCAGCCGATCGCCGAGGCGTTCGCCGCGGGTCGGCCCGTCGTCGTGCTCGCCGCCTCACCCGAGGAGGTGCGGGCGGCGCTTGCGCGGCCCGAGGTGGCGGCGGTCCTCGTGCCCGAGGAGCGCCGCGACCTGCTCGAGCTCGACCTGACCGAACTCACCTATGGCTAATGGGAGGGGACGGCAAGACAGTGGCTGTGCCGCGGATGGCGCGCTGATGCACCGCGACTCCTCGCTTCGCTCGTCGGCCGGCTTTGCCGGCGGCGGCGTCCAGCGCACCCCCGCGACGAGCACCGTCCCGCCATCCCCTCCCCCCGTCGTCGCGACGTACTCGATCGCCGCCTGCGACCTCGAGGCGAAGCAGTGGGGCGTCGCCGTCCAGTCGAAATTCCTCGCCGTCGGCTCGGTCGTCCCGTGGGCGGAGCCCGAGGTGGGGGCGATCGCGACGCAGGCGTACGCGAACCCGAGCTACGGCCCGAACGGGCTGCGCTCTCCTGCGGGAGGGTCTGAGCGCGAGCGAGGTCGTGGAGCGGCTGATCGCCGAAGACGAGGGGCGCGACGAGCGCCAGCTCGGCGTCGTCGACGCGCAGGGCGTCGGCGCGAGCTGGACGGGCCCGGGCTGCAACGACTGGGCCGGGCACCGAACCGGGCCCGGCTACGCCGCGCAGGGCAACATCCTCGTCGGGCGCGACCGTGGACGCGCTCGCGGAGACGTTCGAGGCGAACCCACAGCTGCCCCTCGCGGAGCGGCTGATCGAGTGCCTCGCGGCAGCGCAGGCCGCGGGAGGCGACCGGCGCGGCCAGCAGTCCGCCTCTCTCCTCGTCGTCAGCGCGACGGCGGCTACGCGCCGCTGTCGGACGTCCTCGTCGACCTCCGCGTCGACGACCACGAGCGACCGATCGAGGAGCTGCGGCGCCTCTACGAGCTCCACGATCGCCTCTTCGGGCTGAGCCCGCGCGAGGAGTGGCTGCCGCTCGACGGCGAGCTGCGCGCCGAGGTCGACGAACGGCTCGCCCGGCTCGGCTACGACTCGCTCGACGCGTGGGCCGGCGTCGAGAACCTCGAGGAGCGGGTGGACGGCGAAGACGCCATCGATCCCGTCGTCCTCGACGCCTTGCGGGAGGCGAGCTGGTGAGGACCATCCGCATCGACGACATCGAGGGGCAGCCTGTCCTCGGCACGCTCAGGTGGCAGCCCGTCCGCCGGCCGCTCGGCATCACCGCGTTCGGCATCAACGCGTACACGGCGGCCGACGCCGGCGACGAGGTCGTCGAGGAGCACACGGAGCAGACCCACGAAGAGGCGTACGTCGTCATCCGCGGCCATGCCACCTTCACCGTGGACGGCGAGGAGATCGACGCGCCCTGGGGGACGATCGTCTTCCTCGACGATCCGAAGCAACAGCGGCACGCGATCGCCAAGGAGGCGGGGACGACCGTGCTGGCGGTCGGCGGCGAGCCCGGCGTGCACACGATCTCGTCGTGGGAGTACATCTTCCCGTCGCTGCCCGCGCGCAGCGCCGGCGACTGGGACACGGCGCGAACGATCCTCGAGGAGGCGCTCGCCGAGCGGGATGTCCCCGCGATCCGCTACCACCTGGCCTGTGTCGAGGCGCGCGCCGGCAACGCCGACCGCGCGCTCGAGGAGCTGCGGATCGCCTGCGAGGCGCGGCCCGACTACGCCGCGCTCGCGCACGAGGAGGACGACCTCGCCTCGCTCAGGGACGACCCCCGCTTCCCGAGCTAGCCACCAGCGTTTACGGCCAGGTCCAACCTCGTAACAGACTGTTACTAAGTGCTCGGCGAGCCCGCTTGTCGCGGTGCTGGGCACGTCCCAACGGGACGTGTCGAAGCTAGTAACAGACTGTCTACTAGCTAGGAATCGCCGGGAAGGCGGACGCCGGCCGCGAGCTTTCGCAGCGCCGGCACCGGGTCGGCCTCCGGCCGCGCGACGAGCAGGACGGCGCCGTGTCCCTCGTCGCGCACGAGCGAGTCGACCAGCAGCTGCAGGCCGAGGGCGAGCGCGAACGCCTTGTGGCCCTGCTCGCCGCCGAACGGGACGAGCTCGTCCTCTCGCCTCAGCCCGGCGACGACGTCGCCCCACGTGATCGCCCCCATCGAGACGTCCGCGACGATCGGGTCGCCGTCCGCTGCTCGGGATTCCGATCGCGAGCGGATTCGTGCCCGCGAGCTTCGGACCGCCGTCCGGATGGCCGAGCCGCGCGCGGCGAGTTCGCGGTCAGGGCTCCCACCAGGCCGCCGTCGGCGAGCCGGCGGACGTAGTGCCCGAGCATTCCGGTCGGGAACGTCCGCTCGCAGACGACGAGGCGCGCGTGCGCCGGCTGCGAGGCGAGCTGCGCGCGCACGACCCGCCCGAGCACGAGGTACCCGATCGCGCCGCGCCCGTGCCAGCGCTGGAACCCGTCCTCCTCCTCGAGCAGCGCCGGCTCCGCCGCCGGGTCGTAGCCGTCGAGAGCCTCGAGCCATGGAATACGGGCGTGACCGTGCCCCTGCTTCCCCCGGCGCTCGGCCGAGTCGAAGTGCGCCCAGAGCTCCTGCGCGTCGGCCTCCCCGAAGCCGAGCGCGCGCAGCCGGCCCAGGCCTTCGTCAGCGTCCACGGAACCGCTTGGCGAGAACCGCCGCCACCCCCGCCGCACCGGCGACGAGGAACGCGGGCGGAATGCGCCGGCGCGCGTGCGGGTAGGCGCGTCCGCTGAACTCGAGCACGGGCCAGCCGCGATCCCTGGCGATCCTCCGCAGCTCGCGATCGGGATTGACCGCGACCGGATGCCCGACGGCCTCGAGGAACGGAAGGTCGGTGTGGCTGTCCGAGTACGCGGTGCAGGCCGAGAGGTCGAGGTCCTCGCGCTCGGCGATCGCGCGCAGGCAGTCGGCCTTGGCCTCGGCATGCAGCGCCCGCAGGGCGCGGCCGGTGTAGCGGCCGTCCCGCACTTCGCAGATCGTGCCGAGCGCGCCGTCGAAGCCGAGGTCGTCGGCGATCGCCTCCACGATCTCCTGCAGGGTGGCCGAGACCACGTAGACGCGCTCGCCCCGTTCGCGGTGGCGCTCGACCAGACGCAGCGGCTCGGCGTAGACGAGCGGACGCAGCACCGGCTCCAGCGCCTCGGCGACGAGCTCGCGCAGCTCCTCGGGCCGGTGACCGGCGAGGACGCGCAGTCCGTCCTCCGCGCCCCGGCGGACCGCTTCGTGGCTCGCGCCGCGCGCGACGAAGAGGAGCTGCCAGGCCGCGGCCTGCAGCAGCAGGCGGCGCGAGATCAGGCCCCGCTCGCGGAACGAGCCGGCGAGCGCGAGTGCGGAGGACCGGCGCAGAAGCGTCCGGTCGAGATCGAAGAAGGCGGCGGCCCGCACCCGCCTCAGGGCCTGAAGCCCGCACCCGCCATGGCCGCGTCGCGCTTCGGATAGTCCTGGATCCGAACGATCTTCCCTCCCCGAACCTCGACGACCTGGAACAGCGTCGGGATGAGGCCCTTGGCCCCGAGCCGGTCGAGCCGCTTGCCGCGGAGCTTGATCACCACGCGGTCGCCGAGGTCGATCGGATCGCCCGGCCGCAACTTGTTCGCGCCCCCCGAGCGCCACAGCAGCGTCTTCACGACCGTGTCGCCGTCACGACAGGGGTTCCACGCACCCTCGCGAACCGGGTTCCACGTCGCGTCGTCCGCGACCAGCTCCCGCAGCTCGCGGCGGTTACCACGACGGGCGTGGCTGTACGCCTGCTGGACGACCTCCAGGGACGAGCTCATCCGACCAGCGGAAGGGCTTTCACGATCCCGCGGCCCGGCTCGCGGCGCAAGTCCTCGATCTCCTGCGCGATCGCCACGATCGCCCGCGCGGAATCCGTGTCGGGCTGCGCCGAGACGATGGGCGCGCCGGCGTCGCCCTGCTCCCGCAGCGCCGGATCGAGCGGCACCGTGCCGAGCAGCGGGACGCCGAGGTCGCCGGCGAGCCCCTCGCCGCCTCCGCGGCCGAAGACGTCGCCGGACATGTTCTCGATCACGCCGAGGAGACGCATGTTCGTCTTCTGCGCCATCCCGGCGGCGCGCGCCGCGACGTCCTGCGCGAGCTTCTGCGGCGTGGTCACGACGACCACCTCGGCCCGCGGCAGCAGCTGGCCGAGCGAGATCGAGACGTCGCCGGTGCCCGGCGGCATGTCGACGACGAGCACGTCGATCTCGCCCCAGTGGACGTCGGTGCAGGAACTGCTCGAGCGCCCGGTGGAGCATCGGGCCTCGCCACATCACGGGCTCGTTGCTCGTCTCGAGGAAGAAGCCGATCGACATCAGCTTCAGGTCGTCCTTCACCGGCGGCACGATCATCTGGTCGACGGCGACCGGCTTCTGGCGGATGCCGAGGATGTGCGGGATCGAGTGGCCGTAGATGTCCGCGTCGAGCACGCCGACGCGCTGGCCGGCCTGCGAGAACGCGACGGCGAGGTTGGCGGTGAGCGACGACTTGCCGACGCCGCCCTTGCCGCTCGCGACCGCGATGCACGCGGCAGTCGGCGGGCGAGCCGGATCACGCCCTCGTCGATCGGCGCGCCGCCGCGGAGCTTCTGCGTCAGCGCCTGCCGCTCGTCGGGCGTCATCACGTCGAACGAGAGCTCGACTCCGGTCACGCCCGGCACGCCCGCGAGCGCCTGCTCGACCTGCTCTCGAACGAGTCGCGCAGCGGGCAGCCGGCGACCGTGAGGACGATCGTGAGCGCGACGACGCCGTCGTGGAACTCGAGATCGCGCACCATGTCGAGCTCGGTCACCGGCCGCCGGAGCTCCGGGTCGATCACCTGCTCGAGCGCCTTGAGGACCTCGCGACGGCTCCACGGTATCTCCGCCGGCGCCGACGAGGTCGGCGCCTCCGCTCTCGACGTGCTCCGTCAGCCTCGCACTAGCGAGGGTAACGCCTCGAAGCCGGCCTCGCGCCCAGCATCCGCGCCCGAGCGCCGGACCGGCCGTCGCGATCGCCTCGTCGAGCGCGCGCGCGAAGCGGCCCGGTCCCCAGCGCCGCGCCGCCGACGCCGCGGTAGAGCTCCTCCCGCGAGACCGGCCCGCCCTCGTCGACCGCGCGGCCGATCGCCTCGACCTCACGCGTGAGCTCGCTCGCCGCCGAGCGGACGGCGCACCGCGTGCCGACGAGGCCGGGCGAGAAGTACGGATACTCCATGCCGGGGCCCGGGCGATAGCGCCCACGCCCCTCGCGCACACGGTCGGGCGTGTGCTCGGGCTCCCGCCGCCTTCGGCGTCCTCCGCCGTCAGCGGCTTCGCGATGTCCTCGAGCGGCACCTGCTCGGCCTTCACGCCGAAGATGAAGCTCCGCGAGCCCGCCGAGCGCCATGACCGCCGCGCCGATGAAGAAGGCGATCGCGACCTCGCCGCGGTTGCCCGACGCGATGAGGTTCCCGAACAGGAGCGGCCCGATGATCCCGCCGATGCCGGTACCGACGGCGTAGAAGAACGCGATCGCCAGCGCGCGCGTCTCCATCGGGAAGATCTCGCTCACCGTGAGGTACGCGGCGCTCGCGCCGGCGGAGGCGAGGAAGAACGTGCCGAAGATGAACGCCTGAACGTCCACGGCGAGCCGCCGAGCGCATGACCCGCGAACAGCACGGCCATCACGGCCGCGACCGCCGCCGAGCCGAGGTAGGTGCCGGCGATCATCGGCTTGCGCCCGACGGTGTCGAACAGCCGGCCGAGCAGCAGCGGGCCGAGGAAGTTCCCGACGGCGAAGACGATGATGAAGACGGGGACGAAGCTCGACGACACCTTCCAGAACGTCGTGTAGAGCGTCCCGAGGTTGAACGTCACGCCGTTGTAGAGGAACGCCTGGCCGATGAACAGCGACGAGGCCGAGCATCGCGCGCCGCGGGTAGCGCCGGAACGCCGTCTTCGCGATCTCGCGGAACGGGATCGACCTCGCGCTGCCGCACGGTGATGCTTCTCGCTTCGGCTCGTCGAGCTTCTCGCCCGGTCTCCTGCTCGACGCCGCGCTCGATGTCGCGGACGATCCGCTCGGCCTCTTCCTCGTGGCCGTGGATGAACAGCCAGCGCGGGCTCTCGGGCACGTTGCGCCGGACGAAGAGAACGGCGAGCCCGAGGATCGCGCCGATGAGGAAGGACAGCCGCCAGCCGACGCTCGGCCGAGAGCAGCGCTTTGTCGAGCAAGAGGATCGCGACAGCCGATCCGGCCGCGGCGCCGACCCAGTACGAGCCGTTGATGATCAGGTCGACGCGTCCCGCACGCGGGCCGGGATCAGCTCGTCGATCGCGGAGTTGATCGCGGAGTACTCGCCGCCGATGCCCGCGCCGGTGAGGAAGCGGCAGAGGAAGAAGAACCAGGCCGTCCACGAGGCCGCCGTCGCGAGCGTGGCCGACGATGTAGAGGCCGAGCGTGATCAGGAAGAGCTTCTTCCGCCCGAAGCGGTCGGTGAGCTGGCCGAAGAAGAGCGCGCCGACGCACGCCCCCGCGACGTAGACGGCGGCGGCGGTGCCGATCTGCGCGGTCGAGATCGCGATGCCGCTGCCCTGCTCGGTCAGACGCGGCGCGATCGAGCCGACGATCGTCACCTCGAGCCCGTCGAGGATCCAGACGGTGCCGAGCCCGATGACGACGAGCCAGTGGAACTTCGCCCACGGCAGCCGGTCGAGCCGCGCGGGGATGTTGGTCTCGATCCGGCCGGTCTCGACGCTGGCGGTCTGGCTGCTCATGTGGGTCGAGAACGGGAAAGACAACAGAGTGGTTACGCTCGAGCCGTTGCTCCGCTGCAGCCTCCTCGGTCATCGCTACCGCTTCGCGGCAGAAGGGGTGACGATGCGCTGGACGTGCGAGCGCGGCTGCGGCGCCTGCGGCTCGAAGGAGTACGCGACAGCCGAGGACGCGGCCCGCTACGCCGCGGCCTTCGACGTCGAGGACCGCTCCGAGCTCGGCCGCCGGGCGCCGCTCCTCGGCATGTTCCCGCTGCGGCTGTGGTGGACGCTGCGCCGCAGGCACGGCTAGCAGGAGGGTGCGGCCGGACGGCGAAGCGCTCGCCGGATGGCCTCGGAATCAGGAAGCTGGCCTCTCCCCGACGAGCGCGCGCCGTTCGCGACCGCAAGCCGGAGCCGCCGCGGCCGCAAGCAGCCGCGCCCGTGTGGCTGCTCACGGGCCTCGCCTTCCTCTGCGGAGGTCTCGTCAGCGCCGCCGCGTTCTCGGTCGGCTGGCGCCACCAGGCGCAGCGCGACACCGCCGCCCAGACCGCGCTGGCCGCCGCGCACGTCCGAGCGCAGCGGCTCGAGCAGAGGCTTGCCGCACTGCGCGCTTCGCTGGGCAGAGCCCGCGGCGCAGCGGCCCGTGACCGCGCCTCGGCCACGGCAGCCGCAGCATCCGAACAGGCCCTCGTGCGGGCGGCGGGGTCGGTCGCCGAGGAAGCCACGGTTGCGAGCGGCAACGGCGTCGCCGTCTCCGCCGGAGCCGGCTGCTGCCACGGCTTCCGCGCGGATCGCAAGCGAGCTGAAGACGCTCGACACCTATCTCGCGACGACTCCGGCGGCGCAGCTCGATCCCGGCTACGTCGCGAGCCAGACCGCGTATCTCGCTCGCCAGCTGACCCGGCTGCAGGGGGAGGCCGGCACTGTCGGGACCTCGGTCACATCCCTGGAGTCGCCCTGCGCAGACTCGGACGTGACGCAAACGGGCCAAAGAACCGCTGACGCCCCGCCGGTCCTGTCCTTTTCCGGCACTCTGTTGGAACTATGACCGGAATGGCCAGGCGTTTGACGAAGATTCTGGTGCTCGCGGGACTGGCGCTGGCCATCACGGCGTCGAGCGGCACGGCCGCCGGCCCGACCCGCGCGCCGATCCTCGGCGTCGTGCCGCACGAGGGCGGTGTCCACGGGCCCGCACTCCGCGCCGCCGCCACCGTCGCCGCCGCGGCAGGCCCGAAGGACCTCTCCCTGAAGGAATCGCCGTGCGAGCCGGCGACCTGCTGGGTGATGCGAACGAACATTACGCACGCTGTCTACTGGGTCCGAGCGGCCAGTCGGTCGCGGCCGGCTACGAGAACGACATCGACCAGTATCTGACCGACGTCGCCGCGGCGAGCGGCAGCCAGACGAACGTCTACTCGGTCGCCACCCAGTACTACGACTCGACGGGCTTCATCGGCTACGTCGACCTTCGCCGGGTCGAACGTCGACACCGACCCGTTCCCGGCGAGCGGCTGCCATGACGGGGTCGACAGCGTCTGCCTGACCGACCAGCAGCTGCAGGAAGAGCTCGCGAAGGTGATCGCGGCCCAGGGTTGGTCCGTCGGATTCGATTCGCTCTTCATCCTCATGACGCCGAACGGCGTCGGCTCCTGCTACGACGGCACCAGCCTGCAGTGCTCCACGAACTACTACTGCGCCTACCACAGCAGCTTCACCCTCGGCGGGAAGCCGGTCATCTACGCGAACGAGCCCTACGACGCGACCGTCTCCGGTTGTGACGCCGGCTCATCGCCCAACGGCAACGACGCCGACTCGACGATCAACACGATCAGCCACGAGCAGAACGAGGCGATCACCGATCCCTGGGGGAATGCCTGGCAGAACGCCGACGGCGACGAGATCGCCGACATCTGTGCGTGGCAGTTCGGGAACTCCGTCGGTGGGACGACCGGCGTCGACGAGTACAACCAGGTGATCGACGGCCACCACTACTGGCTCCAACAGGAGTACAGCAACGACGGCAGCGCCTGCCGCCAGCAGTACGTCGGCCTCCCGGCAAACACGGCTCGACCGACCCTCACCGGCATCGCCGCACTCGGGCAGTCCCTCTCCGCGAGCCAGGGCTCGTGGACACAGGAGCCGTCCACGTACGCGTACCGGTGGCTTCGCTGCGCGGCGAACGGCACCGCCTGCGCGACCATCTCGGGCGCCACGGCTGCCACCCACGCGGTCGTCGCCGCAGATGCCGGACACACGCTCGAGGCGCAGGTCTCGGCCACGAACTCCAGAGGCACGAAGACGGCGGCTTCGAAGCACAGCGCCGTCGTCGCCGCCGCGCCGGCCCGCAAGAAGGCGCCGACGATCGCAGGGCGCGCCCAGATCGGGCGACGGCTGGCCGCGAGCAAGGGCTCGTGGAGCGGGCCGCCGAAGACGTACGGCTTCCAGTGGCTCCGCTGCAACGCCCGCGGCGCATCCTGCGTCGCCATCGGCGGCGCCATGCACGCGTCCTACCGGCTGACGAAGCACGATGCCGGCCATCGGCTGCGCGTGCGCGTCACGGCCGCCAACGCGGTCGGGCGCGCGACGGCGACCTCACGCGCGACCGCTCGCGTCTCTGCCGCCGTGCACTAGCTCCTCAGCAACCGCCGCAGACGGGCCGCGTTTCTCGGCGCGAAGCCCTCCCAGTCGTTGTTGAAGTACGCGAAGACCTCGTGCGTGCGGCTCCAGCCGCGGAGGCGTGTCGCCCAGGCCCGCAGCTCCGATTCGCTGTAGTTGCCGCGCCGCCCGCGCGTGCCACCATGGAACCGGACATAGGTCCAGTCCGCAGTCAGCTCGTGCGCCTGGAACGCGTTCACCTGGGGCCGGTCGCCGATCGCAAGCGCGACTCCGTGCTCGCGTAGGAGCGCGTACGTCTCCTCGACGAACCAAGACGGGTCGCGGAACTCGACACAGTGCCGCAGCTCGCGTGGCAGCCTCGCCAGAGCGTCGGCGAGCCGTTCGTCGTTGCGGTGGAACGTGGGCGGGAGCTGCCACAGGATCGGCCCGAGCCTGGGCGATGCGAGGAGCGGCTCGATCCGCTCGAGGAACCGCTCGAGCCCCGGGCCCAGATCGCGCAGCCGCTTGATGTGCGTGAGGTAGCGCGACGCCTTGACCGAGAAGAGGAAACCGGCGGGCGTCTGCTCGAGCCAGCGCGCCACGGCTTCCACCCGCGGCAGGCGGTAGAAGGTCGAGTTCACCTCGACCGTGACGAAGCGCTCCGCGTAGAACCCGAGCCAGCGCGAGGCCGGCAGGCGTGGTGGATAGAAGACGCCGTCGCGCCAGTGGGCGTAGTTCCAGCCGGAGAGCCCGATGCGTACGGGTCGCGCCGAACGAGGGGTCGCCCGCGCGGATCGGTCTGTCGATGAACCGATTGATCGTGAAGGCATCGTTCCTCCTCATCCTTGCGGCCGGGATGCTGCTCTCGGGCGCCGCCGGGCCTGCGCCCGCGGCTCAGCGCGCTCCGATCGCCAGCTTGCCCCATGCCGGCGGGCCGCACTCGTTCGGCGCGCTCACGGACGCGAGCCCGAACGACGTCAACCTCAACACGCAGCCGTGCGACTCGTCGAACTGGTGCTGGGTGATGCGAACGAACACCGTCTACGCGATCTACTGGATGCCGGCCGGAAGCACGTGCGACGCGGTCTCGTGCGCGAGCTACGAGAACACGGTGAACCGGTACTTCGCCGACGTCGCAGCCGCGAGCGGCGCGAACACGAACGTCTACTCGGACGACACGCAGTACTACGACGCGACGGGCGCGATCGCCTACGACTCGACCTTCGGCGGCTCGTATGTCGACACGAGCGCGTTCCCGGCGAGCGGCTGCACCGACGGCTCGGACGCCGTCTGTGTCGGCAACCAGGCGCTCGAGGCGGAGATCCAGAGCGCGATCGCGGCCAAGCACTGGCCCGACGGGAAGACGAGCCTCTTCTTCATCCTGCTCCCGAGCGGGATCGGCTCGTGCTACGGAGGAACCCACTGCACGACGGATCCCGTGAACGGCTGGTGCGCCTACCACAGCGGCTTCATGGGAGCGAACAGCAGCCCGATCCTCTACGCGGCCGAGCCGTTCGATGGGACGATCACCGGCTGCCACGGGGCCGTGGGCCAGGGCTTCCCGAACGGCACCGACGCCGACGCGACGATCAACACGATCAGCCACGAGCACAACGAGGCGATCACCGACCCCTGGGGCAACGCCTGGTTCAACGGCAACTTCGAGGAGATCGGCGATCTCTGCGCCTGGACCTTCGGGTCGCCGCTCGGCACGGCCTCCAACGGGGAGCCGTACAACCAGCTCATCAACGGGCACCCGTACTCGCTGCAGCAGGAGTACGACAACAAGGGCAGCGACTGCGTCCAGCGCTACGGCGCCCCGGCGGCACCGGCGAACTCGGTGCGGCCCGTCGTCTCGGGCACCGCGGCAGTCGGTCGTGTCCTCTCGACCACGAACGGCACCTGGACGGGGAGCCCGACGGCCTACGCCTACCAGTGGCAGCGTTGCGCGGCGAACGGGAGCGGCTGTACGCCGATCGGCGGCGCCACCGGAGCCACCTACGCCGTCGCACCGGCGGACGCAGGCTCCACGCTCGAGGCCCGCGTCTCGGCGACGAACGCCGCGGCCACGGCGACGGCAGCCTCCGCGGCCACCCCGGTCGTCGTCGCCAAGCCGAGCATGTCGCGTGCTCCGCACATCGCAGGCCGGGCCAGGATCGGGAAGCGCCTGGCCGCGACGCCCGGGACGTGGACCGGTCTTCCCACCGGCTATCGGTACGCCTGGCTTCGCTGCAACGCGAGCGGCGGCCACTGCGTCCGGATTCGCGGCGCGTCCGCGGCGACCTACGCCGCGAGAGCTGCCGACCGCGGGCACCGGCTGCGCGTGCGCGTCACGGCGGTCAACGTGGCCGGGAGCGGGGCGGCGACCTCGAGCGCCACCGCCCGCGTCCCGGCGAAGCACTAGCGCAGCGTGGTCACGTCGTCCGCACGGACGTACGCGATGCGGTGGTTGAAGAAGATCTCGTAGAACTGCTCCGGGCTCGTCTGGACGAAGTACGAGCTCGGATCGTCGAACGTGGACGCCGAGTAGTGGTCAGCAGTGACGAGATCCTTGGCGACGTAGGTCTGGCCGGCCGGAATCGAGTACTTGTCGAGCGTCGCCGTCGAGTAGCTGGAGGGATACGCCGCGCCGTAGACCGGGATCGATGCCAGACCCGCCTTCGGCGTGATCAGCGTGCCGGTCCCCGGAATGGTCGCGGCACCTTTGCCCCGCGGATCGTGCAGCCACGCCTTCTGGCCGCCGAACCAGACGGCAAGCCAGTGGCCGTGACGGCCGGCGACGGCGTACTCCTCGCCGGTCGAGGCCTTGTCGCCCCAGTCCCAGCCGAGTGTCGTGCCGACGCCGGCCGGCTCGACGCCGGCGGCCGTCAGGTACGCGTCGGAGACGAGCGGGCTACTGGAGCTGGGAGCGGTATGGAGGTAGACGAAGCTCGCCGACTGCTTCGGACAGGTGGCGGTTCCGTCACCGCAGCCCGTCACCGTCGGCTTGTTCGTCCGCCAGGCCGGGTCGATCGTGACGATCGGATCGGCTCCCCGGGCGCCCTGCGGCCTGATCGGCGCACCGGCCAGCCTCATCAGGCGAGCCCAGTCGAAGAACGGCCCCGGATCCCAGTGCATCCCGGCCTGGTACGGGCTCGACGGCCCGGGCACCTGGTCGTGGCCGATGACGTGCGCGCGGTTGAGCGGGAGCCCGAAGCGCCGCGCCTGGTAGCGCGTCAGCCGGGCGAGTGAGCGGTAGAGCTTCGGCGTGAACCACTGCGCGCCGTCCATCGCGAAGCCCTCGTTCTCGATTCCCACGGAGTGCGTGTTCACGTACCAGTTGCCGGCGTGCCACGCGACATCCTTGGTGGGCGCCATCTGCGTGACGAGCCCGTCGGAGGAGCGGATCACGTAGTGCGCGCTCGCGTAGGCGTGCGAGTCCTGGAACTCCGCGAGCGTCGAGTCGTAGCCCTCCTCGGTGTCGTGGACGACGACGTAGCGGATCGCGAGACCGTCGGCGGGACGATCGGCGAGGTCGTAGTTGCCGTAGTCGTACGGGCTGGAGCTGTTCTGCGCGTAGGCGGCCGGGAGGAACTGGCACCTGAGCTCCGGCGGGCACTCGACCCCACTCGACTTCTTGCCTTGAAGGTGCGCAACCCGCGCGGAGCCGTTCTCGGCGTGTCCATGAGCTTTGCCGGAGGGCGACACCGAGCGTCCACCGGCGGCTGCAGCGCTCGCGACTGCGAGCGCGAATGTGGCTGAGGCCAGGACGGCCATCAGGCAGCGAGTCGATCTCATTTGGCTAACCCCTTTCCTGGGCGATACGCAGAAGGCGTATCCGCAGGAGCCCGGGTCCTAACCGCCGAGCGCAGCGGCGATCCGCTCGCACACCGACGCCGAGCCGGCCGCCACGACGCGCGAGCGCCGCTCGAGGTCGAGGGGAGCGGCTCCGAACGGCTCCTCGACGTCGAACAGGTCGACCGCAAGCCCCAGCTCGCGGCAGAGAAGCTGCGCCGCGGCGATGTCGACCGAGCGCGCCGGCTTGAGCGAGCAGACGGCGTCGACGCGACCGGCGGCCAGGTGGCAGAACGAGAGGGCGAGCGAGCCCATGATGCGCAGGCGGTACGCGAGGTCGGCGACCTTCTGCGCGTCCCGGGCGACGAGAGAGGTCAGCGTCGCCTCGAAGGAGAGGATCTCGACCTCCTCCTTCGGCCGCACCGAGCCGAGCGGCTCGCCGTCGAGCCACGCACCTTCGCCCCGGCGCGCCGTCCACTCCTCGCGGGAGCCGAAGTCGTGGACGAAACCGAAGACGACGTCGTCCATCGTCTCCCCCTCGGCGACCGCGATCGAGAGCGAGAAGAACGGGATCCCGCGCTTGGCGTTGAGCGAGCCGTCGATCGGGTCGATGACGAGGAGCGGCAGGCCCGGGCCGCCCACCCGGCCGACCTCCTCCGAGACCACGGCCCCGGCCGCCTCCTGCACCCGCGCGAGGATGGCCTCCTCCGCCGCCTGGTCGATCGCGGTCGTCTCGTCACCGCCGCGGCCGAACCCGACGGCCGGCTCCCGCTCGGCCCGGGTCGGCAGGCGGTCGAGCACCGCGTCGACGTCCGCGACGGCAGCCCGGCAGAGCTCCAGCCAGTCAGTCAGTTATCCACTCCCGGCGCCGGCAAAGCCGGCACCTCTGCTCCCTGTCGACTCCGTCGAGCCTACGTCGAGCGGCAGCATCAACAGGCCGGAGGTGAGCTTCGGGTAGAAGAACGTGCTCTTCTGCGGCATCACGTCACCGCGCCGCGCGACGGCCCAGACGTCCTCGATCCGCGTGGGGCGCAGCAGAAACGCCGCCTCCGCCTCGCCGCGATCGACGCTGGCGACGGCCTCCTCGCGCTGCGGCGTGTAGGTGACGCCGCTCGGTGCGAAGCGCGTCGACGACCTCGGGATCGAGACAGTCGTCGCCGTCGAGCAGCTCGTAGCGTCCCGCCCGGTAGAGGACAGGTCCGGGCAGGTGCATCCCGGGGCGGGTCGATCGGCCTCCCCGAGGCGCCGCCGGCGCTCTGAGCCAGCCGGTGCGTGGGGAAGATCGTCAGTCCCTCCTGGCCGGTCGGGACGATCACGGCGAGCAGCCACTCCTCGCCGGACGCCAGCGTCGTCTCGTAGCGGTGGTGCCCGTCGGCGATCAGGAGCTGTGCGTCCGCGAGCTCGTCCACGAGCGCGTCCGAGAACTCCGGATCGAGCCGCCAGAGGCTGTCCCCGCCGCTCTGCAGGTCCGGCTCGCCGAGCCCGTCGACCTCGATCGCTCCGTCCCAGAGGAAGAAGAGCGGCTCGAGCTGCGTGCGCGTCGCGCGCAGCAGCGCGCAGGCGGCCCTCCTTCGGCCCGGCGTGGGTGCGCTCGTGCGGCAGGACGACGCGGTTCTCGTACGGCTCGACCTGCGAGCGCGGCGACGAACCCCTCGCGGCGCCGGCGCACGCCGTCGGGCCCGACGTAGTCCTGCGCGAGCCACCAGTAGCGCGGGCTCGGGCTCGCGGACGAGCACGCCGCGCTCGCGCCAGTCGGCGAGGCTCGCGGCCGCCTCGTCCTCGGCTGTCGGGCAGCGTCAGGTGGACGACGTTGTACGGGCTTCGTCCGCGGAGCTCTTCCCGCTGCGCCGGCCCGATGACGTCGTAGGGCGGCGCGACGAGCGACTCGAGCGGGCCGCCGACAGCCTCGTCGTAGCGGAGCGCGCGGAACGGCCGTACGACTGCCACGGCACTGACCGTACCAACCGGGCCGCCTCGCTACCGCCCTTCCGGCACGAGCGCGCGACGACGGGAGACCCCTCGGTCCAGGCCCGGCGGCTCAGCGCAGCAGCTCGAGCGAGAAGGAGGCGAGGAGCCCCAGGCCGACACCACGACTCGCCGGAGCACGCGGGCGCCCCACCGGAGCTGCAGGCTCAGATCTCGCCTGCGGTCGGGCGTCGAGACGGCGGCGCGCGGTCGACGACGAGCACCCGCTCCTGCGGGACGACGTCGATGACGGCCGACGCGGGTACGCGGCGGACTCGCCGGCGGCTCGTCCGGACCTCGAGCAGCGACGGCTCGTGCGGATCGCGATCCGCGAGCGACGCGCTCGACCGTGCCGCGCCCGCCTCCCGAAAGCGAGAACCCGACGCAATTGGCGAGCCAGTAACGGGTGACGGGGCTCGACGAGTCGAACCGCCGGCTCCGGCGGAAGGCAACCGCCATCGGGTCCCGGTACCCCGTCATCCCGCCGTGCGAAACTCCCGGACGTGACTGCCATCGCAGAACTCGAGGAAAACCGCACCGTCGAGGGCGTCTACGCCGTCGCGCGCAAGGAGCGCCTGCGGACGCGAAACGGCACGAGCTACCTCGCGCTCGAGCTCGTCGACCAGAGCGGCCGCATCGAGGCGCGGGTCTGGAACGACGTCGACCTGCTCGACGGACGATTCGAGACGGGCGACGCGGTTCGCGTGCTCGGCCGGGTCGAGCGGTTCCGAAACGAGCTCCAGGTCGAGGTGCGGACGCTCGAGCCCGCGGAGGGCGTCGATCCTGCGGGCCTGCCGCCGGGCCTGCGCCGGGACGCGGACGAGCTCGAGGGCTTTCTCGAGTTCCTCGTCGGCGAGGTGCACGACGACGCGTTGCGCACCGTGGTCACGCGGGCGCTCGCGACCGCGCCGCTGCGGGCGTATCCGGCCACTTCCGACGGCCACCACTCCTACGCCGGCGGCCTGCTCGAGCACACCGTCGGCGTGGCGACGCTCTGCCGCGAGCTCAGCCAGATTCATCCTCGCCTGCGCGCCGACCTGCTGCTCGCCGCGGCTCTCGTCCACGACATCGGCCGCACGCGCGAGCTGGGCCGGCCGCCCGTCTTCGCGCCGACCGACGAGGGACGCCTGCTCGGCCACGTCCACCTCGGGCTCCGGATGCTCGAAGAGGCCGGCGCCCCCGCCGAGCTTCTGCACGCGGTCGCGTGCCACCACGACGTCCGCGCCGCGCGCACCGCCGAGGCCGCCGTGCTCTACCACGCGAACCAGCTCGACGCCGTCGCCGCCACGCGGCCGGTGCCCAGCTAGCTTGGCCGCTCTGCTGGCGCTCGGCGCCGGCCTCAGCTGGGGCGTCGGCGACTTCCTCGGCGGGGTCAAGGCGCGCGTCATCCCCAGCCTCCTGCTGCTCGCGGCCTCGCAGCCGTTCGGCCTCGCCGCGCTCGGCATCGTGGTCGCGGTGCGCGGAACGGGGATCCCCGGCGACGAGGTGGCCTGGTCGGCGCTCGCGGCCCTGTTCGGCACGGCCGGCCTGTTCGTGTTCTACCGCGGGATGGCGGCCGGCGCGATCGGCGTCGTAGCGCCGATTGCCGCGCTCTCGGCCGGGATCCCCGTGATCTGGGGCGTCGTCGTCTCGGGCGACCACATCAGCGGGCTCCAGGCAGTCGGCTTCGCAGCCCGCGATCGGCGGCAGCGTGGCCGCCTCGCTCGAGCTCCGGCCCGAGCGCACGCAGGTCGCGGCGGGAGTCGGTTGGGCCGCGCTCGCGATGCTCGCCTTCGGCGCGTACTACTCCCGGATGCATGCGGCGTCGACGCAGGACTGGCTCTGGCCCGCCTTTCTCTTCCGCTGCACGTCCGTGACGCTCGTCTGGTCCGTGGTGCTGGTGCGGAGAATCCGCCCGGCCGGACTCCGGCCCCACCTTGGGGCGCTGATCGCGATCGGCCTGCTCGACACCGGCGGGAACGCGCTCTTCGCGGCCGCGTCGTCGGCGCACGGCCTGCTCAGCGTCGTCTCGGTGCTCGCGTCCCTCTACCCGGTGGTGACGGTGCTGCTCGCGCGGCTCTTGCTCGGGGAGCGCGTGCAGCGAACGCAGGACGCCGGCGTCCTGCTCGTACTCGCAGGCGTCGTCCTGATCACAGCGGGAGGCTAGAGACCCGCTGCTCGATCACGGCGCGCAACTCGCGCACCTCCTCGAGGCAGAGCCCCGCCGGATCGGGCAGGTTCCACGCGTCGGTGTCGACGACGACGTCGCCGGGCACCGGCGAATCCGCGCGCGACGGGAACGGCACATCGAGCTCTTCGATCGCCTCCACGACTGCCTCCTGGGGAACCGGCCCGGCCCACACTCCCCTGCCGAGCGCGGCCGCGAGAGCAGCGTGCCCACCGACGAAGAGAACGCGCCCCACCACGGCCATACAGCCCTGGCCTTAGACGTTGAAACGGATGTTGAGGACGTCGCCGTCCTCGACGACGTAGGGCTTGCTCTCGAGGCGCTGCTTGCCGGCGCGGGCGGCCTCCGCGTGGCCACCCGCCTCGACGAGGTCGTCCCAGCGCACCACCTCGCAGCGGATGAAGCCGCGCGCGATGTCGGAGTGGATCGTCTCCGCGGCATCGAGCGCCGTCTCGCCGCGCCTGAGCGTCCAGGCGCGCGTCTCCTTCTCGCCAGCCGTGAAGAACGTGATCAGGTCGAGCGTCTCCGCGCAGCCGCCGCACGACCTCGCCGAGCGCCGACTCGCCGCCGCCGCGGAACTCCGCGGCCTCCTCCGCGGAGAGCTCGCTCAGCTCGGCCTCCAGCTGCAAGTCGATGCCGTCGCGCGCCGTTCACGAGCTCGAGCAGCGGCTTCGTCGTCAGCGGGTCGAGCTCGGGCGGCAGCTCGTCCTCCCACTCCGCCAGCGTCCGGCCGGCGTCGAGATGCGCGAGCAGCCGCTCGAGGTCGGCGGCTTCCGCCTTGAGGCGCGCATCGCCGGACTTCGCCTGCTTCCCGACGCGCTCGAGCCGGCGCTCGACGTGGTCGCGGTCGGCGACGAGCAGCTCGAGCTTCAGCGTCTCGAGGTCGTCGGCAGGGATCGCGCGTGCCCGAGAAGCCGTCGAGGACGACGAGCAGCGCGTCGACCTGCCGCAGGTTCCCGAGCAGCTGCGGACCCGTACCGGGGACGTCCACCACCCGCACGGCCGCCGGCGTGACCTTCCGTGCTCCCACGGTCTCGGCGAGCCGGTCGAGCCGCTCGTCCGGGATCTGTGCCATCCCGACGTGCTCCTGGCCTGAGCCATGCGCCTCTGCGTGCGTGAGCGCGCGGAACAGCGTCGTCTTGCCCGAGCTCGGCAGCCCGACGATTCCGACCTCCAGCGCCACGCGCGGAGGCTAGACGATTGATTCCAAAGTGGCGTGCCGGTCGGGGGCGTCATGCGATCCCGCACCGCGTCAGGGACGTCATCCGGCCCCGCGGCAGTTTGGAATCAAGCGTCTGATGCTCCTTCTGGACGATGCTGGACGAGACGAGCGCGCGGTGCTGGAGCGACTTGATCGCGCCCTCGGTCTTGTCGAGGATCGCCGCCACCTCGGCGTTCGGGAGGTTGAAGACGAACTTCAGCGTCAGCACCTGCTGCTGCTCGGGCGAGAGGTGGTCGATGAGCTTCAGCATCGACTCGCGGCCGATCGTCTGCATCGCCGTCAGCTCTGCCGACGGCTCCGCCTCGTCCGGCGGCGGCTCCGGGACCTCCTCCTCCGGCTGCCAGCGGCGGCGGGCACGGAAGTGGTCCATGGCGAGGTTGTGGGCGATCCGGAACAGCCAGGCCGAGAACGGCGCCGACTGCCACTTGAAGCTGCCGATCTTCTCCAGCATCTTGAGGAAGGTCTGCGTCGTGAGGTCCTCGGCGTCGTGCCGGTTGCCGACGCTGACGTGGAGGTAGCTGTAGATCCGGTCGAAGTGGATCAGGTAGAGCTCTTCGAGCGCGTCACGGTCGCCCTGTTGCCCGCGCGCCACGAGCTCGCGCACGTGCTCGGTCGACTCGCGCGCAGGCGCACTCTCGGTGGGCGAAGCCATCTCGCCTTCGTTTCCCCGAGACTCCACCGGAGCTAACGCGAGCCGGCGCCGAATCCGACTCGGCCGGCGCGGACGATTCGCTTGTAGTACGCGACGTGCGCGACGACCACGTGCAGCGGGCCGTCCTCGGTGTCGAGCACGACGACCGGCTTGCCGGCTCCCGTCGAGCCGAGCGCCGCCTCGAGCTCGTCGGCCGAGTGCGCGTCCACGAAGCTGCCGACGATCTGGCCGCCGGCGAAGCCCAGCTCGATCCGTACGCGCTCGTCAGCCACCGGCGCAGACCACCTCCGAGAGCACGCCGTGGACGGAGTCGGGATGGACGAAGGCGACCTCGAGGCCGAACATGCCGCGGCGGGGTGTCTCGTCGATCAGCTCGGCGCCCTCGCCCGCGAGATGCGCGAGAGCGGCGGGGAGATCCTCGACCTCGTACGCGACGTGGTGCATCCCCGGGCCGCGCTTCGCGAGGAAGCGGCCGACCGGCGTGTCCTCGCCGAGCGCGCCCAGCAGCTCGAGCCGGCTCGCTCCGACGCGGATGGACGCAGCCTCCACGCCCTGCTCCTCGACGCGCGACCGCTGCTCGATCCGGGCGCCGAACAGGCGCTCGTACGTGTCGAGCGCGCCGTCGAGATCCTCGACCGCGAGACCGACGTGATGCACCGAGCTGGGCGTCTCCATCCGGCGATCGTATTTGAAAGACTCGCGCCGACGATGCGCGCTCTCGCCCTCGCCCTCGTCCTTACGGCTGCGCTCCTCGCGGGCTGCGGGAGCTCGAGCCGGGCCGCACCCCCGAACGGGGAGGCGTCGAAGCCGGCTCTCCGCGTGCTCGCCGATGCACGTTCGGCCGCCGCGAGCGCGAGCTCGGCCCGCGTCTCGGGGCACGTCGAGTCGGGCGGAACGCCGATCACATTGGATCTCTCCACGGCTCGCGGCAAGGGCGCAACCGGCTCGATGTCGACGAACGGGCTGGGATTCCGGCTCGTGCGCATCGGCGACACGGTCTACATCCAGGGCAGCGACGCCTTCTACAAGCACTTCGCGGGGGCCACCCTCGCTCAGCTCCTGCACGGCAAGTGGGTCAAGGGCTCGGCCACGCACGGACGGCTCGAGTCGTTCGCGCCGCTGACGAGCCTCGGCGCCCTCTTCGCCGGCATCAGCGCCCATCACGGCAAGCTGGCCAACGACGGCAAGGCGACGTACAAGGCCAGGCGGTCGTCGTGATCCGGGACCTGTCGGACAACAGCAAGCTCTACGTGGCGGCGACCGGCAAGCCGTATCCCGTGGCGCTCGTCGGCGGCAAGAAGGGCCAGACCGGCTCCATCAGGTTCAGCGACTGGAACCGGCACGTGTCGCTGTCGGCGCCGAGCGGCGCCCTCGACATCTCCCAGTTCGGCGGCTAGCCGCTACCGAGGCGGGAGCCGGCCGGGGCTCGCTCGCGACCACGCGCGGCACGCCGACGGTCTCCGAGGCGCTTGACTCGGGCTCGACGTCTGCGACGAGCGCCTGCAGCTCCTCGCGGACGAGGGTCTCCTTCTCGAGCAAGGCCGCAGCGATGCGGTCGAGCGGGATCCGGTGCTTGCGGAGCAACCGCACGGCCTCCTCGTAGGCGCCGTCGGTCAGATGCGCCTGCTCCTCGTCGCGGAGCCGCTTCGTCGCCTCCGAGAGCGCGTAGTTGTCGGCGCGCATCGTGCGCGAGGTGACGGCGTCGGACATGCCCCACTCGAACACCATCGAGCGGGCGATCTCCGTCACCTTCTCGAGGTCGTTCGCGGCGCCGTTCGTGACCCGCCCGAAGACGACCTCCTCGGCGGCGCGCCCGGCCAGGGCGACGATCATCCAGTCGATGAGCTCCTCCTTCGTGTGGAGGTAGCGGTCCTCCTCGGGCAGATGGAAGGTGTAGCCGAGCGCGGTGCCGCGCGCGACGATCGTCACCTTCTGCAGCTCCGAGACGCCGCCCATGAGGTGAGCCATCAAGCGCGTGCCCGCCCTCGTGGTAGGCGAGGATGCGCCGCTCTTTCTCGGTCAGCACCTTCCGCTGCTGGAGGCCCGGCGACGACCCGCTCGAGCGCCCAGTCGAAGTCGGCCTGCGCAGATCGACGACGTCGCCGCGGCGGCCGGCCTTGATCGCCGCCTCGTTGCAGATGTTCGCGAGCTCGGCGCCGGTGAGCCCGGAGGTCTGCCGCGCGACGATGGCCAGGTCGACGTCATCGGGTGAGCGGCTTGCCGCGCGTGTGGACGCGGAGGATGGCCTCGCGCCCGGCGAGGTCGGGCGGGGGCACGAGCAGCTGGCGGTCGAAGCGGCCCGGGCGCAGCAGCGCCGGGTCGAGGTCCTGGATCCGGTTGGACGCGCCCATCACCACGACCTGGTTCGCGCCCTCGAAGCCGTCGAGCTCCACGAGCAGCTGGTTGAGCGTCTGATCCTGCTCGCGGTTGAAGCCATGGCCGGTCCGCGACGCGCCGACCGCGTCGAGCTCGTCGATGAAGACGATCGCCGGTGCGTTCTTCCGCGCCTCGTGGAAGAGCTTGCGGATGCGCGACGCGCCGAGGCCGGCGAACATCTCGACGAACGAGGACGCCGACGCGCCGTAGAAGCTCGCTCCCGACTCGTGCGCGACCGCCTTCGCCAGGAGCGTCTTGCCGGTACCGGGCGGCCCGTAGAGGAGAAGGCCCTTCGGAACCTTCGCGCCGAGCGCCTGGAAGCGCTTCGGGTCGCGCATGAACTCGACGACCTCCATCAGCTCGCCACGGACCTCTTCGACGCCCGCGACGTCCGTCCAGCTCGTGTCCGTCTTCGCGCCGACGGTCATGTTCGCCGGCGTGGTACGCGGCAGCATTCCGAGGGTCTTCCAGAGCACCCAGCCGATGAAAACGAAGATCAGCAGCATGAACAGCGACAGCCACTGGTTGACGAACACGTTCAGCTGCTGGAAGAAGTGACCCACCATCCTGAGGTCTCATCGGCACCGGGGCTGGGATCCCTTAGCCGAGTGACACAACCGCTTTTTCGGCAGTCGTGAAGCCGACTCCCGCGTCGCGCCAGGCTGCCAGGCAGGCCTCGACTCGCGCCTCGTCGACGCCGCGCGATGCGTCTTCCACGAACGTGACGCGGCGGGCGCGACGGAGCAGCGCGCGGACTGCGGCGTCGTCGCAGATGTCGGTCGCGACGCCGAAGAGGAGGATCTCGTCGGGGTCGAGCGCGTCGAGCAGGGTCTCGGTGTTCGGGTTCGTGAAGGGGTCGTACTGCTTCTTCGGGATCAGAATCTCGCGGCGGCCGTCGAGCAGGCGGCGCAGGATCGCAGCCGGAACGGGAGCGAACGGCAGCGGCAGCGGGTCGTGCTGCTCCGTCTCGGGGATCTTCTCCGCGCCGCGCGTGCCGAGCAGGCAATGCGGCGGCCACGTGCTGTCGTAGTCCGGCTGCTCCGAGATCTCGGGGTCGCTGAGCTCGTGCTGGTCGCACGAGGCAACGTGGACGATCCCCGCCGCGCGGGCGGCCTCGACGACGCGCGCCATCGCCGGCCTCGCCTCCTCGGCGCCGGCGACGTACAGCTTGCCGCCGGGCTCGACGAAGTCGACCTGCGTATCGACGTCCCAGAGGATCGGCCCGCCCACGAGCGCGTTCTAGCACTGAGAGGCCCTGGCGGAAGCGGACCCGTCCGGTAGCTGCTACCGGACATGTGAGAAACAGCCGTGTCTACACAAGCGTCTTGCCGAGACACCCCGAGACCACGAAGCTCGTATCGATGCCAGCCAGGCTGCGGGACAGCGCTCCGGGCATTCACCACGTCTGGGTGAATGCGACGAGCCATTGGCAGTACTTCCTCGACGACGTCGATCGTCTGGCGTGGATTCGCCTTCTCATCCGTGTGAGCGATCGTCATGGCTGGCGCGTGGTGGCCTTCTGCCAGATGACCACGCACCTGCACGTCCTTCTCGATGTGCCGAACCGCTCGCTGCCATTGGGCATGGAGTACCTGAACCGGGAGTACGCCAAGGATTTCAACGCGCGACACGACCGCCAGGGGCATCTCATCCGCAAGCGCTATGGAAGCCGACGCGTGGAAGGGGCTCGTGACCTTCTCGGCGCCTACGCCTACGTCGTCCTCAATCCGGTGGAGGCCGGCGCTTGTACCCGGCCGGAGGACTGGCGTTGGAGCAGCTACGCGACCACGGTCGGACTCACGGACGACTTTCAGTTCGTGGACGCCCGACTGGTGCTCGCTGAGGTCGACCACCGAGTGGAACACCTGCGCGCGCTCGTAGACGCACGCATGGCCGAACTTGTCCGCAACAGCCACGTCCGGTAGCTGCTACCGGACGTGGCTGATCCGAGCACTGTCAGCGGAGGGCGCGGAGAGCCGGCTCGAGGCGTTGCCGCGTCCCGAGGACGCCCTCGAAGAGGTCGCCGTGGCGACGGACTCGCTCCAGCACGACCTCCATCGTGAACGATGCCGCGTCGAGCGACTCGTCGATCTCCTCCCACCGCAACGGCGTCGAGACCGGCGCCCCGGGCCGCGGCCGCACCGAGTAGACCGAGGCGATCGTCTTCCCCTCGCCGTTCTGGTTCGCGTCGATCAGGACGCCGCGACGCTTCGCCTTCGACCACTCCGTCGTCGCGAGCCCCGGATGCGTGCGCGCGATCGCCCCGGCCACGATCTCGGCAGAACGCGCCGCGTCTGCGCGTAGCGTGTAGCGCCGCTCGACGGGCACGAGCACGTGCATGCCCTTGCCGCGCTCGACGTCTTCGGGAACGAGACGAGCCCGAGCGCGTCGAGCAGCCTGCTTCACGATCAGCGCGACCTCGCACCGTCTGCGCGCAAGCCGACCTCAGGCGTCGGATCGAGGTCGAAGAGGACGAAGTCGGGCCGGTCGGGCTTGTCGATCGCGCGAGTACCACGCGTTCATGTCGATGCAGCCCATGTTCACCATCCAGAGCAGGGCGCAGCTGGTCGTTCACGACCGGGCAGTCGATCCACGCGCTTCTTCGGCCGCGCGCGCGTCGAGACCTGACCGTGGAAGCGTGGGATCCACTCGGGCATGTGCGCCGGCGCGTCCTTCTGGAAGAACGCCTTGCCGGCGGCGCCGTCGGGGTAGCGGCGCATCGTGAACGGCCGGCCCGCGAGGTGCGGGACGAGCACCGGCGCCACCTGCGCGGTAGTAGTCGATCAGGTCGCCCTTGGTGATCCCCTCGTCGGGCCAGAAGAGCTTGTCGAGGTTGGAGAGCCGCAGCTCGCGCTTGCCCGCGCGGATCGACGTCGGCCGCGGGCCGCTCGCGGCGCACCTCCGCGCGCCGGCTTGTCGTCGCGGAGCCCCTTGTAGGAGGGCTGCGCGGAGTGGCCGTCGTGCGTCCACTCGCTGAACTCGACCTCGGCGACGAGCCGCGGCTCGACCCAGGTCACTCGCCCCGTCGCACCCGCGGCATCTTCGGCGCGCTCGCGAAACGGCGACGTCGGCGCGCTCGAGCGGCGCGAGCAGCCCGCAGCAGCTCGCGTCGATCTCGCGCTCGTCGAAGCCGGTGCCGACGTTGCCGACCTAGCGCAGCTCGCCGCCCTCGTGGACGGCGAGCACGAGCGCGCCGAAGCTGCCGCGCGCGGCTGCCCGAGCCGCGCGTGTAGCCGGCGATCACGAACTCCTGGCGGCCGTGCGTCTTGATCTTCAGCCAGTCGCGCGTCCGCCGGCCCTGGGCGTAGCGCGAGCCGCGCCCGCTTGGCCACCACCCCCTCGAGCCCCTGCTCCGCGCGCCGCCGCGAGCAGCGCCGCGCCGTCCTCGAAGCCTCGGAGAGCAGCACGGTCGCGGCTGCGCCGCTCGAGCAGCGTCGCGCAGGCGCGCGCGCCGCTCCTCGATCGGCAGGTCCGACGAGCGGCTCGCCGTCGACGCTCGAGGCAGTCGAAGGCGTAGTAGACGAGCGGGCCGCGTGCCCTGCTGCATCGCCGAGAAGCTCGGCCGGCCGTGCTCGTCGAGCGCGCAGACCTCGCCGTCGATGACCGCGTCCGGCGTCGCACGGCTCGAGCGAGCGCGCTCGCGACCGCCGCGAAGCGCGCGCGTCAGGTCGTTGTCGTTGCGCGAGCGCAGCGTGCACGTCGCCGCCGCGCAGGTAGCGCGAGCGCGCGGTAGCCGTCGAACTTGACCTCGTAGAGCCAGCTCGCCGGCCGCGGGCAGCTCCTTCGCGAGCGTCGCGAGCATCGGCTTGTAGGTCGCGCCGCGCGCGGCGCGTCGCCGCCGCTCGTCGCGGCTTGCGGATCAGGAGCCAGTTCGCCTCCTTGCCGTCGAGGTGCGCCGGGCACGAGCGTCCACACCCCCTGCAGCCGCCCGCCGTGCGAGCCGCACCTTGAGCCCGCCGTCGGGCTTCTCCTCGAGCAGCTCGTAGGTGCCGCGGTCCCAGATCTCGACCGTGCCCGCCGCCGTAGTAGCCCTTCGGGATCTCCCCCTCGAAGCTCGCGTACTCGAGCGGGTGGTCCTCGACGTGCACGGCGAGCGCCTTCGCGCCCGCCTCGAGCGGCACGCCCTTCGGCACCGCCCAGGAGGCGAGGACGCCGTCGCGCTCGAGCCTGAAGTCGTAGTGGAGCGATCGGGCGGCGTGCTTCTGGACGACGAAGATCGGCTGCCCGCCGCGGCGCGCGCCGCCGAACGGCTCGGGTGTCGTCGCGCGGTCGCGCTTGCGCTCGTACGCGGCAAGCCGTGTTTTCCGTTCGTTCACAGGTTTTCGACTTGGCCGCAACGTTCACACACTCGAAACTCGGTTGAAAACCCTGTGGATGGTGTGGAGAAAACGCCTCTGAGCGGCGCAGAATTGTAAAGAAATCAGGCGTAGACGCCCATGGCGCGAAACTTCGCGCGCCGCGCGCCGGCGCAGCTCGGCGGCGGGATGCCCTCGAGCTCGTCGAGGGCCTCGACCAGCGCGCGCTTCAGGCTCGCGGCGGCCTCGTCGGGATCGTTCTGCGCGCCGCCCGCGCGGCTCGGCCACGATCCCGTCGATCACGCCGAGCTCGAGGCAGTGGAACGCGTCGGGCTTGAACGCGGCCGCGGCCTTCTTCTTCTCGCTCGCGGTCGCGCCAGAGGATCATCGCGCAGCCCTCCGGCGAGATCACCGAGTAGATCGCCTTCTCCTGCATCAGCACCTGGTCGGCGACCGCGAGCGCGAGCGCGCCGCCCGAGCCGCCCTCGCCGATCACGCAGGCGACCGAGGGCACGGTCGAGCGCGAGCATCTTCGCCTGCGAGCGGGCGATCGCGCCGCCCTGGCCGTGCTGCTCGGCGGCCACGCCCGGGTAGGCGCCCGGCGTGTCGATCAGCGCCACCACCGGGAAGCCGAACCGCTCGGCGATCTCCATGACCCGCATCGCCTTCGCGTAGCCCTCCGGGCTCGGCATCCCGTACTGGCGCTCGAGCCGCTCCTTGAGGTCGCGTCCCTTCTGGTGGCCGACGAGCGCGACCGTGCGGCCGTCGAGCTTGCCCGAGGCCGGCGACGATCGCGCCGTCGTCGGCGCGGCCGCGGTCGCCGTGGAGCTCGACCCAGTCGTCGAGGATCCGCGCGACGTAGTCGAGCGTGTAGGGCCGGTCGGTGTGCCGCGCGAGCTCGACGAAGCTCCAGATCTCGTCCTCGGAGGCATCCGCGCGCGAGATCGAGTCGAGCTGGCGGCGCAGGCGCTGCTCGTCGCCGGAGACGCCGGTGCGGTGGAGCAGCGGCAGCCCTTTCAGCCAGGCGAGCCGCTGCCGCAGCCGCCGCTCGGCCTCACCGGGCAAAAAGCCGCAGGAGCCGCGCCAGGTACGGGCGCTGCTCGGATCGGGGGACGATGGCGTCGATCTGGCCGAAGCGGAGGTTCTGCTCGGCGCGGCCGAAGTCGTCGGGGAGCTTCTCCTTGGTCATCTCCTGCACGACGCGCGGGCCCGCGAACGCGAGCAGCGCGCCGGCTCGGCGATCGTGACGTCGCCGAGCGAGGCGAAGCTCGCCATCACGCCCGCCGGTCGTCGGATGCGGTGAGCACGGAGAAGAGCGGCAGCCCGCGCCTCGTGGAGCTCGTCGAGCGCGGCGATCGTCTTCGGCAGCTGCATCAGCGCGAGGATCCCCTCCTGCATGCGCGCGCCGCCCGAGCTCGAGACGAGCAGCGAGCGGCATCCCCGCCTCGACCGCGCTGTCGCAGGCGCGCGACGAACTTCTCGCCGACGGCGCTGCCCATCGAGCCGCCCATGAAGGCGAAGTCCATCACGGCGAGCTCGACCGGCCGCCCGTCGAGCGCGGCCGAGCCGACGATGATCGCGTCGGCGAGACCCGTGTTCAGCTCGGCCTCGGCGAGGCGCTCGCGGTAGGGGCGCAGGTCGAAGAAGCGAGAGCGGGTCGGCGGAGCGGACCTCGGCGGCCTCCTCGACGAAGGAGCCGGGATCGGCGAGCCACGCGATCCGGGCCGGCGCCGGCATGCGGAAGTGGTGGCCGCACTGGCCGCAGACAAAGAGCGCCGCCTCGAGCTCGTCGTCGCGGTAGTGCGAGCCGCAGTTCGGGCAGGTGTTCGGGTGATCCGGCGGAGGGCTCGGCCGGTCGTTGGTCTCGACCGAAACGTCGGTTTTCGCCACGTCGCCAGCTTAGACCCATGCCCCCGGAGCCAGGTTGCGAAGGAGCTCAAGTAGCCGAGCGCCGCGGTGAAGCGCTCGAGCTTCTCGACGTTCGAGGGATCGGGCGCGAGACCCGTGAAGCCGGCGCCCACGAGCTTGCCGCTCGCCCGCACGTCGGCCAGCAGCCGCTCGACCTCGCCGAGCGACGGCCCACCGGGCTCGGGCATGAAGACCGCCAGCTCGCCGGGGTCGAGCACGTCGCAGTCGAGAGCGACGTAGACGGCCTCTGCGCGGTCGAGCAACGCGCTCGGGTCGTCCCCGAGGCCGGCCGCCGCGATGTACTCCTCTTCGGGCGGATCGAGGTTGCGCGCTCCCAGAGGACCACGTCGGCCGCGGCGACAGTGCCCCGGTCGAGCAGCACCCGCAGCGGCATCCCCCACTCGTTGCCGGAGGGGGAGGTCTCGGGCGTGTTGAGGTCGCCGTGCGCGTCGAGCCAGAGGACCGCGACGTGGCCGAGCCGGGCGGCGAGCCCCTCGACCGCGCCGACGTGGGCGCAGCAGCAGCCGCCGAGCACGAGCGGCCGGGCCGCCAGGTCGGACGCCACCGCGAGCGTCTGCATCGCCAGGGTCTCCTCCTGCACCACCGCCACCTCGGGATAGTCGAGCGCGAGCGACGCCGCCTCGACCATCGGCTCGCCCCCGTCGCCCCACGCCCGCGGCACGCGGACGAGCCCGGCTCTGAAGGAGCGGCCGCAGCTGTGACACTCGTACCCGTCGTCGACGGCGACCGCGGTGAGCGTGCGGCAGTCGGGACACCGGGCGCGCAGCAGGCTCATTCGAGCGCCTTCTCGAAGGCGACGCCGCACGTGTCGACGTGCATGCCGACCCGTTCGTAGAGCGCCACGGCGCCGGTCGCGTTCTGGGAGTCGACGTCGAGCGTCACGCGTTTCGTGCCGCGGCGCCAGAACTCCGCGAACGTCCGCTGCAGCAACGCCTTGGCGAGCCCCTTGCCTCGCCACGCAGGCCGAACGCCGATCGCGCCGACGTAGCCGCCGCCGGCGAGGCTCAGGTCGTTTCGCGTGACGGCGGCGAGCTCGTCCCCGTCGCGGACGACGAACCAGATCGCGCCGTGCTCGTCACGATGCTGGCCCTGCCGGCGCTCGAGCCACTCCTCGAACGGCTTCGGGTGCCACTCCCAATGCTCTGCGAACGCCTCGTTCAGCGCCTCGTAGAACGCTTCGTACTCGTCGTCGCGCAGCTCGTCCACGACCAACCCGGCCCCCAGAACGGGCACCGACGGCTCCTCGGACAGCTCGATCGCCATCTCGTAGAAGCGGCGCACCTCGCGGTAGCCGCGCGACTCGAAGAACGCGCGCGCCTCGTGGTCGGGCTCGGCCGCACCGGTCATGATCTTCTTCACCCCTTCCGCCCGCGCGAACGCCTCGCCGCGCTCGACGATCTCCGTCCCGAGGCCACACGCTTTCTTGGCGACGAAGCCGCGGACGTTTGCGGCTTCGCCGTGCAGGCCGAAGAGGGCGCTCGCGGCGATCCGGCCGTCCTCCTCCCAGACCCACGCCTCCTTGTTGTACCCCAGGAACATCAGGATGTCCGCACCGGTGAGACGTCCCGGGCGGCCGTAGAGGCGCTCCTCGTCCGCGGAGATGAGCGCCGCGATGCCGGGCGCGTCGGCGTCGACGAACGGGCGGACGTTCATGTGGGCACCTTCTCGTAGACGACGGATTCGAGCTCGACGTGCATCCCGACCGACTCGTAGAGACGCGTCGCGCCGGTCGGGCTCGCCGCGTCCACGCCGAGCGAGACGCGTCGCTGGCCGCGCCGATGGAACTCGCGGAAGCTGTGCTGGAGAAGGGCCTTGCCGTACCCCTTCCCGCGCCATGGCCGGCGGACGCCGAGCGCGCCGACGTAGCCGCCGCCGTGCCGGTCCCGGGTCGTTGCGGACGACGGCCGCGATCTCGTCGCCGTCGCGGATCAGGAACCAGAGCGACGGGTCGTAGTCGGGCTGCGCGCGCTTCTCCTCCCACCAAGGGTCGAAACCGAGGGAGTGGTGCTCCCAGTGGTCGGAGAACGCCTCGTCGAGGGCCGAGTGGAGGAACTCCCCGGCGCCTCGTCCTCCTCGCCGCCGAAGGTCGCGGCACCTTGAGGACAGCCGGTGGCGGCGGCTCGTCGGCCAGGTCGATCGCCATGTCCCAGAAACGGCGCACCTCCCGGTAGCCGCGGCTCGCGAAGAGCCCGTCAGCAATACGCTCAACCAGTAGACGACATAG
>CAVREH010000021.1:0-48216 GCA_963720065.1 uncultured Actinomycetes bacterium | reverse complement strand
TTGTAGCTGCGCCAGTTCTCCAAGACCTGGATCGCGCGGTCGAGCTGAACGTCCTTCTGTTGCTGAGGCACGCCAGAGTTTTGTTCCCTGCTCGCGTGATTGCCGCGCGAATGTTTCGAAGAGCCGGCGGCCGGGGCAGCGCCCTCGTTACCGGCGGGCGCACCAGGACTTTCAAGACGCCATTGTTCTTGAAGTGATGCAGCAAGTCGCTTTCGCGAATCTCGGTGTCCTGATTTATCGTCGCGCCTTCCTGCTCGAGCGAGGCCAGCGTGGTCTTGGGCGGCTGGGAGGTCACGTCGGGCGTGATTCCGACCGCCTGGATCGAGCGACCGTTGGGTGTGTAGTAGCGCGCCGTGGTTAGACGGAGCGCTGAATGATCGTCGAGCGGCAGGATGGTCTGGACGGAGCCCTTGCCGAAGGTCTGCGTACCCACCGTGATCGCCCGGCGCTGGTCCTGCAGCGCGCCGGCGACGATTTCGCTCGCGCTCGCATGCCCGCCATTGACCAGCACCACCATAGGGTAGTCAACAAAGTCCTTCTTGCGATGCGAGAAGTACTTCTGCTGCTGATTCTCCTGGCGGCCCTGGCGTATATACGATAAGTCCGCCGTCGAGGAATTCGTCGCCCACCTGCACCGCCTGGTTCAGCAATCCGCCGGGGTTATCGCGGAGATCGAGCACCAATCCCTTGATCTGGCCATTATGCTGCGCACGGAATTCCTCCCGTGCCTTTTGCAGATCGTCGCCCGTGCCCTCTTTGAAACTGCTCACGCGGATATAGTCGTAGCCGTGCGGCAGTTCCTTGGCCTTGACCGATTTTATCTTGATGACCTCGCGCGTGACGCTCACCGTGAACAGTTCGGGCACGCCCTTGCGATGGATAGTCAGATGGATCTGGCTGCCTTGCGGCCCCCGCATCCGCTTGACCGCGTCGGTCAGCGTCATACCTTTGGTGAAGTCGTCGTTGATCTTGACGATCTGGTCGCCGGCCTTGACCCCGGCCTTGTAGGCGGGAGTGTCCTCGATCGGCGAAACGACAGTCAGCATATCATCCCTGACCGTAACCTCAAGACCCAGGCCGCCGAAGCTGCCGCGAGTTTGACTTCGAGGTCACGATAGAGGTCGGGCGTGAGGTAGGCGCTGTGCGGTCGAGCGAAGCCAGCATCCCGGTTATCGCGCCGTTGATTAGCTGTTTGGTGGTGACCGGCTCGACGTAGTTCTTCTGCACGATCGCCAGCACGTTGGCGAAGGTGGCGAGTTCCTTGTAGGTGTCGTCGGACAGCGCGTCGGCGCGCCGCACCGCGATTTCCGCCAGCAGGACCAGGATCGCTACCGCGCATACGCCAGCGACCAAAAAGGGAGAACGATTGCGTTTCATTACTTACTCGCAGCTAGGGCCCGCCACGGTGAGCGCGCGGGCTGGAATTCAGCATATTCTTTGCGCAGGCGGGACGCCATAACCCGGGCGTCGGATAATGTCCTTTAGGGCCATCGCGGGCCGCATCGATTGACCGCGCGTGGAATGGTTCGCGCCAAATGCGCCCATCGGTTCAGCTCTTGTTGTCCTTGAGCAGTTCTTCCAGGGCGTCGCGAATTCCGGGCTCCGACCAGTCAAACGCGCCCGAATGATGGGCGACGATGCGGCCGTCGCGATCGATAATGAAGGTCTCTGGAACCCCGCTTACTTTATAAGCCTCGGCGACCGCGTTTTTTGGATCCAGTAGCACGTCGAAACGGTAGCCGTGTTTTTTGATGTATGCTATGACCTCGTCGCGGCTCTCGGTGTCCTGGCTGACCGCCAGCATCACGAACCCCTTGTTATCGTGGAGGCGCTGATAGAGCTTCTCCATTGAGGGCATCTCTTCGCGGCACGGCGCACACCAGGTCGCCCAGATATTAAGGAACACGACTTTGCCACGCAGACCGGCCATCGAAACCGAATCGCCGCTCAAATCCGTCAACTTGAACGGCGCGGCTTTTTCCCGCGGCGATCGGCCCGTGCCCATCGAAACCTGAGCATCCCTGACCTGGACCGACGGCGGTGTCCTGGCATGGTGCGACCCGGCGGACGGGCGCGCCGAATTTGGGCGCCGCGATCAAAAACACGCTAGCCAGCAGCGCCGCGCCGGCGATCATCGAAGCAGCTTTACCCGCCGATTCATCCCGTCCTAAGCGCCTCGCTCCTGCGCTACCCAGCCGCCACTTTCGCGTCAGGACCCGGCTCTGTGGCGCCCCCGCCTCGCGCGCCCAGCCGGAGAACACGCCTCCAGTCATACGCAGCGCGATGAGTCCCGTCACGACCATCACTAGCCCGATAACCTGGGCCTCGCTCAGGCCGAAAAGCATGCGCGGATTGATTCGCAGGAACTCAACCATGAAGCGGCATGCTCCAAGTAGCACGAGGTAGAGATAAAAGATGCGGCCCTCGACGCCCGCGCGGCGGCGCATCGACCACAGAAAAAGAAACACGCCCGTGTAGAGGATGGCTTCGTAGATGGACGTCGGATGGACGCTCACGCCCGGAAAAACCCCGACACGAACTCGTGATGCGGGCCGAGCTTGAGCACGGTCTGCGGACCCCATCCCACGATAGCCTTGGTGTATGCGACCGCCCACGGCACGGTCGAGGGCACGCCCCAGTCACCGTCGCCCGCCAGGCGCGAAGCGCATCATCAACACGGCGCCGATCGAGAAGTTCGGCGCGACGAACAGCCGCAGCCCCTTCTCCGCGGCGAGCGCGCCGAGCTCCGCCGGCTCCCAGCCGGTCGTGCCCACCACGCAGGAGACGCCCTGCTCGAGCGCGGCGCGAACGTTCGCCGGCGCGGCTTCCGGAGTGGTGAAGTCGACTGCGGCGTCGCAGCCGGCGACGTCGGGGTCGTCGCCGAGCTCGAGCCCGCGCACCTCGTGCCCGGCTGCCTGCAGGCGCGGGACGATCGAGCTGCCGACCTTCCCCTCCGCGCCGAAGAACGCGACTTTCACGCCGCAGCCTGCTCGCTCAGGCTCGAGCTCGCGCGACCGACGGCAGAGCGGAAGCGCGCCTCGTCAGGCCCGACCCCCGCCGCCGCGAGCCGCTCGGACGGCAGCAACGCGGCCGCCAGCTCGGCGAGCTCGTCCTCCTCGACGGCGTCGATCTCGGCGATCACCCGCTCGACCGTGAGGAGCTCGGTGTCGGTGACGAGTGACTTCCCGAGCCGGCTCATGCGGTTCGAGGTCGACTCGAGCGAGAGCACGATCCGCCCCTTGAGGTTCTCCTTCGCGCGCTCCAGCTCGCCTTTGCGCAGCCGGCCGGCGGCGATCTCGCCGATCTGCTCGACGCAGATCTCGACGCAGGCCGCGAGGTTCTCCTCGCGCGTGCCGACGTAGACGCCGAGGACGCCGGTGTCGGTGTACTGCGCCCCGAAGCTGTACACGGCGTACGCCATGCCGCGCTTCTCGCGGATCTCCTGGAACAGCCGCGAGGAGGCCGACCCGCCGAGGATCGAGTCGAGCAGCGAGGCCGCGAAGCGGCGGCGGTCCGAGCGCGAAATGCCGGTCGCGCCGAGGCAGAGGTGGTACTGCTCCGTCTCCTTGCGCTGGAAGCGGAGCCCGGGGCCGGGCAGCTGCGCGAGCGGCCGCCGGACCCGCGTGCCCGCGCGCGCCGGCGCTCCGGCGCGGCGCTCGCTCCGCTGCAGAAGACGCGACGAGGCGGTCGTGCTCGAGGTTCCCGGCCGCGGCGACGACGACGTTCCCCGGTGCAGTACGCCGTGCGGTGATAGCCGGCGAGCGCGCGGCGGCTGACCGAGGAGATCACCTCGGCCGTGCCGATCACGGGCCGCCCGAGCGGGTGGTCGCCGAAGACGGCCTGCGAGAAGAGGTCGTGCACGAGCTCCTGCGGCGTGTCCTCGTACATCGCGATCTCCTCGAGCACGACCTCGCGCTCCTGGTCGACCTCGGCGAAGGCGGGCGCGAAGACCATGTCCGTCATCACCTCGAGCGCCGTCTCGACGTGGTGATCGGGGACGCGCGCGTAGACGACGGTGTTCTCGCGCGAGGTCGCCGCGTTCAGCTCGGCGCCCATCGCGTCGAACGTCTCCGCGATCTCCTGCGCGCTCGAAGCGGCGCGAGCCCTTGAACAGGAGGTGCTCGATGAAGTGCGAGACGCCTGCGCGGTCGACGCGCTCGTCGCGCGAGCCGACGTCGATCCAGAAGCCGAGCGCGACCGACCGCACGCTCGCCACCCGCTCGGAGATGACGCGCTCGCCCGTGTCGAGCTCGCTCAGGACGACCTTCTGCACGGCTCGATGGTAGGCGAACCGCCCGGTCCGAACGGGACACGTCCGGTGCCTGGCACCGGACGTGTCCGGTCAGGCCGGCTAGGCGCGGGCGACGAAGTGGAGGACGGTACCGTTCCGCTTCGCGTCGTACAGCGCCTCGTCGGCGAGGCGGAAGAGCGTCTGCGCGTCGGCCGCGTCCTCGGGACACGACGCGCACCCGAAGCTGGCGCTGAGATCGGCCGTCCACGGCGCCCCGCCGGCGGCCAGCTTCTCGAGGAAGGTCTCGACGCGCGCGACGACCTGCCGCGCGTCTTCCTCGGTCGCCTCGGCGAGCAGGACCGCGAACTCGTCGCCGCCGATGCGAAAGGCGTCGTCCGGCTTCCGCAGCGACTCGGCGAGGACGTTCGCGAAGGCGACGAGCGCGTCGTCCCCCGAGGCATGGCCGTAGCGGTCGTTGAGCTGCTTGAAGCCGTCGAGATCCGTGACCACGAGGCCGAAGGTCCGCTTGTAGCGCACGGCCCGCGCGACCTCGCCCTCGAGTCGCGTGACGAAGGCGCGCCGGTTGAGCAGGCGCGTGAGTGGATCGTGGTCGGCGAGGAACCTCAGCTCGCCGAGGTGACGACCCGAGACGAGCGCGGCGGCCGCGTCGTTGGCGAAGATCCGCAGCGCCTGCAGGCGCTCGGCCGACGGCACGAGCCGGTCGGAGGGATTGTCGACCCAGATGATCCCGAGCAGTGCGCCGTGGCCGTCCTCCAGCGGAACGAGCAGCCAGTGCCGGTTCCACGCCCACGGCCCGCGGCCGTTGAGCTGGGAGGGGTAGACGTCGACCTCGCTTGCGATCCGCGCCCGCGCCTGGTCGTGGGTGAGGAGATAGCAGCCTTCCCGCAGGAACATCTCGTCGAGCAGCGGCGCGACCTGGGCGACGTTCAACGCCGCCCGCTGCCGTAGCTCGTCGAGCTGCCAGCCGGCGGCCGCCTGCGGCACGACCGCGCCGGTGTCGGTGTCGACGAGGGCCGCGCAGACGTTGCTGAAGTCGAGGGCGTCGCGGATGCCGGTGCAGACCCGGCGCAGGATCTCGGAATCCGACGGCTCCCCGGTGATGCGCGACGACACGGCGAGCAGCTCCTGCAGGGCGCGCTGGTGGCGCGCGGACTCCGCCGACTCGCGGATCGCCTCGACGGCCAGCGTCGCATGGTCGACGAGCGAGACGAGCACGTCGAGCTCGTCGTCCGTCGGCCGGCGGCCGTTGAGCGGCTCGTCCACCGAGATGATCCCGAGCAGGAGGCCCCGCTGGTCGCGCATCGGGACGAAGAGCGCGTCCTCGGGATCCCAGGCGTCGGGGTGGCAGGCACGCCCCCCTTCCGGCACGTAGCTCGGCCCGAGCGAGTCCCAGTCGACGGCACCGCTCGGCACGACATAGGCGCCGCGGTGCTCGAAGGGCTCGGCGAGGAGCACCGTCCAATCCTCGCCGGGCCGCGAGTGGCCGAGCAGCACCGCCTTCGCCTCCTCGTTCCCGTACACGGTCGTCACCTCGAAGTCGTCCCACTGGGGCCGGTAGAGGTTGACCGCGACCGTCCGGTAGCCGAGCGACTCGCCGATGGTTCGGGCGACGGCTTCGAGCAGCGCGGGAAGATCCTCACGCGCCCGCAGGAGGCGGGTGACCTCGACGAGGCCCCGCAGCGGTGAGATGGTCGGAAGGCTCAAGTGATCGGCTCGCCTGATGCATCGGCATCCACCGATCCCAGGATGAGTCGATTTGGAGTCGGATCGCTGACCCGAACGGGTGAATCGGAAAGGCGGGTGAGGTGAAGACGGCGGGACGGGCGACGCGTGCCGCCCGTCCCGCTGCTCGAGCTACCCGTCGTCGCGGCGCTAGCCGCGCCCGCGGCCGCCGCCACGGCCACCGCGGCGGTCACCGCGCGGCCGGTCCTCCTCCGGAGGCCGCGGCGGCGCGTCCTTCGCCCGCTCGATCAGCTCCTCCGGCTGGACGAGCCCGCCGTTCTCGTGCTTCGCCACGAGCTTGAGGCCGATCCGGCCGCGGGCCTTGTCGACCTCCTGCACGACGACGTCCACGACGTCGCCGCGGCTCATGACGTCCTCGATGTGCGCGACCCGGCCCGGGCCGACGTTCGAGACGTGCAGCAGGCCGTCGGTGCCCTTCTTCAGCTCGACGAAGGCGCCGAACTGCGTCGTCTTCACGACCTTGCCGGTGAACTCGTCGCCGACCTCGGGCTCCTTCGTGAGCGACTCGATCGCGGCGATCGGCCGCCTTGGCCTTCTGCCCTCGGTGGCGTAGATGAGGATCGTGCCGTCCTCCTCGATGTCGATCTGCACCTCGTAGTCGGACTCGAGGCCGCGGATCGTCTCGCCGCCCTTGCCGATGACCATGCCGATCTTCTCCTGGTCGATCTTGATCGTCGTGATCCGCGGCGCGTTCTCGCGAGCTCCGAGCGCGGCTCCGGAATCGACCTCCAGCATCTTCTCGAGGATGAACTCGCGCGCCCGCTTCGCCTGCTCGAGCGCCTCCTCGCATGATCTCGCTGGGTGACGCCGGTGATCTTGATGTCCATCTGAAGCGCCGTGATCCCGGTACGGGAGCCGGCGACCTTGAAGTCCATGTCGCCGAGATGGTCCTCGGCCCCCTGGATGTCGGTCAGGATGACGTAGTCGTCGCCCTCCTTCACGAGGCCCATCGCGATGCCGGAGACCGGCGCCTTGATCGGCACGCCGGCATCCATGAGCGACAGCGTCGAGCCGCAGACCGAGCCCATCGACGACGAGCCGTTCGACTCGAGCGTCTCCGAGACGATCCGGATCGTGTAGGGGAACTCCTCGGCGGTCGGGATGACCGCCTCGAGTGCCCGCTGCGCGAGCGCGCCGTGGCCGATGTCACGCCGCTTCGGGCCGCGCATGAAGCCCGTCTCCCCGACCGAGTAGGGCGGGAAGTTGTAGTGGTGCATGTAGCGGCGCTCCTCCTCGAGGGAGAGGTCGTCGATGCGCTGCCCCTCCTTCGCGGTGCCGAGCGTGAGCGAGCGAGAGGATCTGCGTCTGGCCGCGCGTGAACAGGCCGGAGCCGTGGGTGCGCGGGTTGATGCCGACCTCGACCTCGATCGGCCTGATCTCCTCGGCGCCGCGACCGTCCGGCCGGCGCTTGTCGACGGCGATCTTCTGCCGCACGAGATCCTTGTAGATCGATTCGCACGCCTTCTTGACCTGTGACTTGGTCTGCGAATCCTTCGACGCCGGCAGAGGCTCGCCGGTGTCGGGGTCGACCGAGGCGCCCCCGACCGGGAACGGCAGCTCGACCTCCTCCACGATCCGGTCGAACAGGAGCTGGCGCTTCGCGGACTTGAGCTCCTTCGAGTCCTGCTCGGCGTCGGTGAGCGCCCTCAGCTCGTCGCTCGAACTGCTCGCGCACCGGCCCCTCGACCGCGACGGCCCGCTGCTTCTCGAGCAGCATCGCCAGCGCGGACTTGACCTGGACCTGCCGCTGGATGTCCTCGTCGGTCGACTCCATCGTGATCGGCGGCGCGAGCTCGGCGAGGAGCTCCTCGACGGCCGTGCCGGACTCCTTGATCCCGGCCTGCTGGATGCGCTCCCAGATGGCGTGAGCCGTGGTCGCGCTCGAGCTCCGCGAGGAGGTCGAGCGTCGAGCCACTTCGGCTTGCCGGCCTGGCGGCGCAGGTCCTCCTGCGCCTCGCACAGCTTCACGATCTCGCCGTGGGCGAGCTCGAGCGCCTCGAGGAGCTTCTCCTCGGGGATCTCGTTCGCGCCCGCCTCGACCATCGTCAGCCCATCCTTCGTGCCGACGACGATCAGGTCGAGCTCCCCGTTGTCCTCGCTCTCGCGCAGGGTCGGGTTGACGACCAGCTCCCCCTCGATGAGGCCGACGCGGACGGCGCCGACCGGGCCGAGGAACGGCAGCGGCGAGAGCATCAACGCCGCCGAGGCGCCGTTGATGCAGAGGATGTCGTGGGCCGTGACCAGGTCCGCGCTGAGGACGGTGCAGATCACCTGCACCTCGTTGCGGAAGCCCTTCGGCCAGAGCGGCCGGATCGGCCGGTCGATCATCCGGGCCGTGAGGATGGCGCGCTCGGTCGGGCGCCCCTCACGCTTGAAGAAGCCGCCCGGGATCTTGCCGGCGGCGTACATCCGCTCCTCGACGTCGACGGTGAGCGGGAAGAAGTCTGCGCCTTCGCGCGCTTCCATGCGCCCCTGGGCGGTGGCGAGCACCATCGTGTCGCCTCCGCGGACGACGACCGCGCCGTCCGCCTGCTTCGCGAGATGGCCGGTTTCGAAGCTGATCTCCTGGGTTCCGATCTGGACGGAGACCTGCGCCCGGCGCTCGGTCGCGATACTCATCAATTGTCCTCCACTCTGCTTGTGGAGGGCGGGAGCTCGAGCCAGACCGTGTCGTTTCGGGCTCGCTCGAACTTCCACCCTCCTTTGTTCTTGGGAGCTAACGGCGCAGGCCGAGCTCCTTGATGAGGGCGCGATAGCCCTCGAGGTCGTGCTTCTGCAGGTAGTTCAGGAAGCGGCGGCGCCGCCCGACGAGCTTGAGCAGCCCGCGGCGCGAGTAATGGTCGTGCTTGTGGGTGCGCAGATGCTCGGTCAGCTCGTTGATGCGCTGCGTCAGCATCGCGATCTGCACCTGCGGCGAGCCGGTGTCGGCCTCGTTACGGCCGTGCTTCGTGATGATCTCCTGCTTTGCTTCCTTGGTCAGGGCCATGCCCTCTCCCTTCCTGTTCGCCTCCCGAGGCTCCGCCCGCGGCGCCAAGGAACGTGGCGCGAGCCGGGCCTGGGTCGCGGGTAGGGTAGCGGAAACCGGCATGGCGAGCGCGATTCCGCAGGAGAAGCTGGCCGAGATCGTGCGCGCGGCGCGGGCGCGAACCGGCGTCCCGGCCGTCGCAGCGGGGCTGCTCGTCGGCGGGCGGGTCGAGCTCGCCGCGGACGGGCCGGTCGAGGTCGAGACGCCGTTCCGGATCGCCTCGATCACCAAGTGGTTCACGGCCTCGCTCGCCGCGCTCCTGCTCGACCTCGACGCCGCGCCGGCCTCCGGCGGTGCGAGCGCGGGCCGGCTCCTCTCCCACACGGCCGACCTGCGGCAGAACTCGAGGGAGCTCCTGCCCGAGCCGTGCCGCGGGCTCTGGTCGTACTCGAATGCCGGCTACGTGCTCGCGGGCAGGGAATGCGAAGCCGCCGCGGGCACCTCCTTCTCGGCTGCGGTGCGCGAGCGTCTGCTCGAGCCCCTCGGCCTCGAGCGCACGAGCTTCGAGGAGCCGCCGGACGCAGCCCCCGGGCACGTTCAGGACGGCGCGACGGGGCATCGGCTCGCCCCCGACGTCGTCTACCCGGAGTCGCGACGGGCCGCCGGCGGGCTCTGGTCGACCGTCGGCGACCTGCTCCGCTTCGCGGCGCACCAGCTCGGGGGGCCAGGCCCGCTCTCGGCCGCGCAGTTGAGCGCCCTGCGGGAGCCGCAGGCCGAGGCTCTCGGCGCCCGTTACTGCCTCGGCTGCTGGAGCCGGCAGCTCGCGGGCGGCCGCCTCGCGCTCGATCACGAGGGATCGGTGGGCGGATACCAGTCGCTGCTGCTGCTCGTTCCGGAGCAGGAGACGGCGCTCGCGGTGCTCACGAACAGCTGGCGCGGGAGCGGGCTGATCCGGCGGGTCGTGCGCGAGCTCGGGCTCGTGCCGGTTTCCCTCGCGCGAGCCGATGGCGAGCGGATCGTGTCGGGCCGGTACGAGCTCGACGACGCCGTCGCCGTGGTGGAGGAGCGCAACGGCCGCTGGCGCGTGGCGGAGAGCGAGACGGATCCGCTGACGGGCCTCAGGATCGAGCGCCCGGAATACCCGCTCGACGCGCTCGGCGGCGGTGTCTACGGCTTCGCCGGGGGGCTCCTCATGAGCCATCGCGTCGACTTCCCCCGGGCGGGCGTCGCGCGCGTCGGCTGGACCGCGCTGCCGGCGTCGCGCTCCTGACGCGACCCGGGCGCCTCAACCGGGCCGGACGGCGTCGCGCGTCTGCTCGACGTCGTCGCCGATCGCGGCGACCAGCTCTTCGAGCGAGTCGAAGCGGCGCTGCTCGCGGAGCGGGCTCCAGAGCTCGAGCACGAGCCGCTGTCCGTAGAGGTCGCCGTCGAAGTCGAGCAGGTGTGCCTCGACCCGCCGCTCGATGCCGTCGAAGTGCGGGTTCGTCCCGATCGAGACGGCCGCGCGATGCTCGCGCGCGGCACCGGCGTACACGCCGTCCGGCGGGACGAGCAGATCCTTGGGAACGTCGAGGTTCGCGGTCGGGAACCCCAGCCCGCGGCCGCGTCCGTCGCCGCGGACGACGGTCCCCTCGACCTCTGGAGGCCGGCCGAGCAACGTCGCGGCCCGCTCCGGCTCGCCGGCGTGCAAGAGCTCCCGCACCCGGCTCGAGGAGACGTTGTCGACGAGCGGCACGCGGCGCACGTCGAAGCCCAGCCGAGCGAGGAGATCGAGATCGCCCTCTCGGCCTCGTCCGAAGCGGAACGTCTCTCCTGCGGCAACCGTCTCCGCTCCGACCCCGCGCAGCATCTGCTCGGCGAACTCCTCCGCCGGGAGCGCGGCGAGCTCCTCGTCGAACGGGAGCACCAGGACGTCCTCAACTCCCGCGTCCGCCAACAGCTCGAGCCGTCGCTCGAGCGTGGCGAGCAACTCGACCCCCCCGCCGAGCACGGCTCGCGGATGCGGATCGAACGTCACGACGCCCCTCCGCAGCCCGGTCCTCCGAGCCGCGTCGATCACCCGGAGATGGCCGCGGTGGACACCGTCGAAGGTCCCGACGGCGACCGACCGCCGCGCAGCCGGCAGCCCCGCGGGCTCCCGAGCGACGTTCACGCGCCCAGCTCTGCGCGGGCGGGATCCACTCGCGCCAGCACGTCGGGCTCTGCGAGCAGCCGCTCGGGGGTGAACGCCTCCGGAGCCACAGCGTCGGACACCGAGAAGGGGCCGACTTCCGTTCGCCGCAGCGTTGCGCAATGCCCGCCGAGCGCGGTCGCAAGCGATCGAACGTACGTCCCCGAGCTGACGTGGAGGTCGAGTGTCACGCTCTCCCCCGTATACGCGATGACGTCGAGCGCGTGCACCGTCGAGCGGCGTAGGGGCATCTCCACCTCGACGCCGCGCCGCGCGAGCCTGTACGCGCGCTCACCGCCGATCTTCACCGCGGACGCGGCTGGGATCGGCAGCTCGATCTCACCGCGGAGGAGCTCGAGCCGTTCCGCGAGCTCGTCCTCGCCGGGCGACGAATGACGTTCCAAGATCTCTCCCTCCGGATCGCCGGTGGACGTGCAGCGGGTGAGATCGATCTCGGTGACGTAGCGCTTGTCCAGGCCCGACGAGGCACGATGCGAGCTTAGTTGCCCTACCGGACAACAGGAGCAAGAGCCCCGTGGCGAAGGGGTCGAGCGTCCCGGCGTGCCCGGTCCGCGCGCCCGTCACCCTGCGGATCTGCGCGACGATGGCGAACGAGGATGGGCCGCGAGGCTTGTCTACGAGCGCGACGCCCGCGGGCTCAAGCGCGCGCGGTGGCACGTTGCTCGAGAAAGCCTTCGCGGATCTGCCCGACGATCTCCTCCAGCGGTCGATCCGTGGAGAAGCCGGCGGCCTGGCGGTGTCCACCCCCGCCGAAGCGGCGCGCGATCTCCGAGACATCGAGCTCGTCGATGCTCGAGCGGAGCGAGCCTTTGTACGCGGACGCTCCGTGGCTCAGCTGCTCCCGGATGAGCGCTGCCAGCTCGGCGCCTTCAACGGCGCGCAGGTAGTCGATGATCCCCTCGGAGTACGGCTCCGGAAGCGCCGACGTCGACGAAGTCGCCGCGAACGAGATGCGAGACGACGATCCGTCCGCCCTCGAGCACCTCGGCGCGGTCCAGGGCGCGCGCCAACAGCTTCAGCTTCGCGAACTCGACGGACTCGTACACCTCCTGGAAGACGGCATGGATGTCCGCTCCCGCCTCCACCAGCTCGGCCGCGAGCCGAAGCGCCTTCGGCGTCGTGTTGGCGTACTGGAACCGGCCGGTGTCGGTGACGAGCGCGATGTAGAGAGGCTCGGCCAGCTCCGGCGTGAGCTCGACCTCCAGCTCGGCAAAGACGTCGCGGAGCACTTCCCCGGTCGAGGAGGCGTCGGCCACGATGAGGTTGACGCCGCCGAAGCGGGTGTTGTCGTGGTGGTGATCGACGTTGAGGACCAGCGGGGCAAGCGCGAGAGCGGCCTCGTCGCCGATCCGATCCTCCTTGGCACAGTCGACGGCGAGCAACACACGGTCGGACGCGTCCTCGGGTTGTTCGCGGACGAGCGTCTCGAGGGGCATGAAGGCGTACTCGGCCGGCAACGGCGTCTGCCCTGCGAGGTACATCACCGCGTCCTTGCCGAGCTGCCGGAGGGCGAGCGTCGCGGCGAGGAGCGACCCGAGCGCGTCTCCGTCCGGGTTCTCGTGCGTGACGACGAGGAAGCGGTCGTGCTGCCGCAGCGCGTCTGCGATCGCCTTCAGGTCAGTCGTCTGAGTCATCGTCGTCCGGCGCGAGCTCGTCGATCAGGCGGGTCATGCGCACGCCGCGCTCGACCGTGGGATCGTACTCGAAGGTCAGTTGGGGAGTTCTCTTCAGCCTCAGCTCGCGCGCGAGCCGCGACTGCAGCACGCCGTGCGCGGCCTCCAGCCCGAGCAGGCTCGCGCGCTGCTTCCGGCCCGAGCCGAGCACACTGATGTAGACGGTGGCGTGCCGCAGGTCGGGAGCGGTGTCGACGCCGGTCACGGTGATCAGGCCGATCCGGGGATCCTTGAGCTCGGGGAGTGCCTCGGCCAGCACCTGCCTCACCGACTCGTTCACGCGGCGCATGCGCTCGCTCATGGGCCTATTCAAGCGCCTTGGCGCACGCACCGCCGCCGGCTTGTCTTCCTCTGCTCGCCGAGCCGTCACGACCACACCCCCACCCAGGGTGGGGTCGCTGTCCCTCCGCCCTCGACGCCGACGCTACACCGCGAGGCGTCACGAATGCGTGCCGGTTGGTCGCGAAGTGCCGGCAATCGCACGGGAGGCCGCTCCTCCCGGCACCGCGACCGGCGACTCAGCGGATCACGTCGAGCACGAGCGGCTGCGGCTCAGGCTCCTCGCCGATCTCGTAGGCGGCGAGAACGGCCGCGCAGGCCGCTTCGGCCGCCGCCTCGTCGCGGGCGTGAATCTCCGCTAGCGGCTCGCCGGCGGCGACCTCCTCCCCACGCTTGCGGAGGCAGACGATGCCGACCGCATGGTCGATCGGCTCCCCCGAGACTTCGCGACCGGCCCCCAGCCCCATCGCCGCCACGGCGATCTCCCTCGCCCCGAGCTTGCGGACATACCCGGTCGCCGGGGCGGGGACGAGCCGCACGACCGGCGCTGACGGCAGCCGCGCCGGGTCGGGGTCGCCTCCCTGCGCCCGAACCCACCGCTCGTAGGCCGCCGAGGCCGAACCGTCCGCGAGCGCCATCTCCGCGCGGAGCCTCCCCTCTTCCTCGTCCACGCCGAGATCGGAGAGCGCGAGCATCTGAGCGGCCGCGTCGACAACGAGCTCGCGGAAGTCCGGCGGCCCGGCGCCGCTGACCGTCTCCCATGCCTCGCGCACCTCGAGCGCATTGCCGACTGCCCGGCCGAGCGGCTGATCCATGTCCGTCAGCACGCAGACGACATCCAGGCCGGCCTGGCGGCCGAGCGCCTGCATCTCCCGCGCGAGCTCGCGCGCGTCGGCCGCCGTGCGCATGAACGCGCCCTCGCCCACCTTGACGTCGAGGACGACCGCACTCGCGCCGGCCGCGATCTTCTTCGACATGATGCTGGCCGCGATGAGCGAGACCTGGTCGATCGTCGCCGTCACGTCGCGCAGCGCGTAGAGCTTCTTGTCGGCCGGGACGAGATCGGCGCTCTGCCCGGCGACAGCTATCCCGATCTCCCGCACCTGCTCGACGAGCTCGTCGGTGGACAGCTCGACGCGGAAACCGGGGATGGATTCGAGCTTGTCGAGCGTCCCGCCCGTATGGCCCAGGCCCCGACCGCTCATCTTCCCGAACGGGACACCGCACGCGGCGACCACCGGCCCGACGGAAATCGTGATCTTGTCGCCGACTCCACCCGTCGAGTGCTTGTCGACGACGCGGCGCCCGAGCCGAGCCGCGAGGTCGACGGTCTCGCCACTCGCCACCATGGCGTCGGTCAGGGCAAAGGTCTCCTCGGGCGTCAGGCCGCGGAACCAGACCGCCATCAGGAAAGCCGCCGCCTGGTAGTCGGGCACGTCCCCCCGCACGTAGCCGGCGATGAACTCGCGGACCTCGGCGGCGGAGAGCTCCTCCCCGTTCCGCTTCCGCTCGATCAGCTCGGCCGCATGCATCCGGCGAGCCTATTCCTCAGGATCGACCAGCAGACGCTCCGCGAGCGCGACCTCCCACTCCTGGCCCCGCAGCCAGCGCTCCGCCTCGTCGAGCAGCCGCTCGACCTCTCGGTGATCGCGGGCGACGCAGGCCGCCGTGATGCGGGCTCGCTGCCAGACCTCGTGGTGATCGACCTCCGCCACCGACGCGCCGACGCGGTGCTGGAGCTGCGCCTTCGCCGAGCGCAGATGGTGGCGTTTCTCCTTCAGCGAATGCGCCTCGGGGAAGTGAAGCTCGCAGGTGAGGATCCCGACCCAGCCGCTCGGCATGCAGGCATTCAAGCGCCAAGCGCGCGCTCGACGGCCTCGGCAGCGACGCGCACCGCTTCGATCTCGCGCGCGGTGGCCCCGGACAGAAGCCGCTCGAGCAGGTCGAGTCGACGCGCCTGGCCCCGTTCGAGGATCCGCCGCGCCTTCGCCGTCGCCTCGAGCCGGATCGCCCGCGCGTCGTTCACGTCGGGATAGCGCCGCACGAGCCTCTCGCGCTCCAGCGCGCTGACGAGCCTGCTCATCGTCGCCGGCGTCACCTGCTCGGCGTCCGCGAGCTCCGTGAGCGAGCGTGGACCGCCGAAGACCAGCACCGACAGCGCCGAGGCGCGGGCGGGCGACAGACCCATCGCGCTCACATCCACCTCGCGCACTCGCCGCAGGAGATGAATGGCAGCCGAGTGGATGCGGTCGGCTGCTTCGCGGCGACTGGACATCGCATCGGCCATTTAGTTAGGCTACCTAAGCATGGCGGCGACCGAAGCTCCCCCCGCACTCGACCGCGCCCTCGTTCGCGGGTTCGTGGCCAACGCCCACGCCGATCTCGAGGCTGTCCGCAGCGCGCTGTCCGAGCACCCCAGCCTCGCGAACGCCGCCTGGGACTGGGGCGGCGGCGACTGGGAGACGGGGCTCGGGGCCGCCGCCCACATGGGCCGGCGCGACATCGCGGAGCTCCTGCTCGCGCACGGTGCGCGGGTCGACCTGTTTGCAGCCGCGATGCTCGGCGAGGTCGAGATCGTGCGCGCGATGCTCGCCGTCCAGCCGGAGCTGCGCGACGCAAAGGGGCCGCACACGATCCCACTGCGCGCTCACGCCGAAGCCGGCGGCGAGCAGGCGCGAGCGGTGCTCGAGCTGCTCGACTCGAGCGCCTGACGAGGTCTACTCGGAGGCGGCGGAAGGAGCCTCGTCGAGCGACGTCCGCTCGACCTCGCGCGTCTCGAAGATCTCGAGGACGTCCCCTTCCTTCACGTCGTTGAAGCCTTCGAGGAGGATGCCGCACTCGAAGCCCTCCGCGACCTCGCGGACGTCGTCCTTGAACCGCTTGAGCTGGGAGATCGTCGTCGTGTAGATCACGGCACCGTCACGGATGACGCGGACGCTCGAGTTGCGGCGAACGACGCCGTTGGTGACCATGCAGCCTGCGATCGTGCCGAGCCTGCGAGACCCGGAAGAGCGCACGCACCTCGGCCTCGCCGATCGTCTCCTCCGTCTTGACGGCGCGAGCTTGCCGACGAGCGCCTGCTCGATCTCCTCGGTGAGCTTGTAGATGACGTCGTACGTGCGGATCTCGACGCCCTCGCCGCGCCGCGAGCTCGCGCGCCTCGGCGTTCGGGCGGACGTTGAAGCCGACGATGATCGCGTCGGACGCGGACGCGAGCATGATGTCGTTCTGCGTGATCGCCCCCGACGCCCGCGGGATGACGTTGAGCCGCACCTCCGGAGTGCTCGAACTTCGCGAGCTCGCGAGACGACGCCTCGACCGAGCCCTGCGACGTCGCCGCTTGAGGACGATGGGTTGAGGTCGGAGACCTCGCCCGCCTGGAGCTGCTCGAACAGCCTCTCGAGGGAGACGCCCGCAGGCCGCGCCGACGCGAGCTGCTCGCGGCGCAGGCGCTCGCCGCGCTGGTTGGCGAGCTCGCGCGCCTCGCGGTCGTTCGTCGACGACGCGCGCCAGCTCGCCCGCCGCCGGCGGCTTGTCGAAGCCGAGGATCTCGACCGGCTCGCCCGGACCGCGCCTCCTCGACCGCTCGCCCGTGTAGTCGAAGAGCGCCTTGCACGCGGCCGTACGCGTCGCCGGCGACGATCGCGTCGCCGACCTTGAGCGTGCCGCGCTGCACGAGCATCGTCGCGACCGGGCCGCGGCCGACGTCGAGCCGCGACTCGATGATCGGGCCGGACGCTTCGGCGTTCGGGTTCGCCTTCAGGCCCTCGAGCTCGAGGTCGGCGACGAGCAGCACCTTCTCGAGCAGCTCGTCGAGGTTCTCGCTGCGTCTTCGCCGAGACCTCCGCGAACTGCGTCGTCGCCGCCCCAGTCCTCGGGGTTGAGCCCCTCCTGCGGCGAGCTCGCCCTTGACCGCGGTCGATGTTCGCGTCGGCGAGATCGATCTTGTTGACGGCGACGACGATCGGCACGTCGGCCGCGCGCGCGTGCGAGATCGACTCCTTCGTCTGCGGCATCACGCCGTCGTCGGCCGCGACGACGAGCACGGCGATGTCGGTGACCTTCGCGCCGCGGGCGCGCATGGCGGTGAACGCCTCGTGGCCGGGCGTGTCGAGGAACGTGATCTTGCGGCCGTCGACGTCGACCTGGTACGCGCCGATGTGCTGCGTGATGCCGCCGGCCTCGGTGGCGACGACGCGCGCGTCTGCGGATCGCGTCGAGCAGCGTCGTCTTGCCGTGGTCGACGTGGCCCATGATCGTGACGACCGGCGGCCGCGCCTGGAGCGACTCCTCCGGGTCGTCGAACGCCTCGGGCTCCTCCTCCTCGTCGGCGGCGTGCTTGATCGTGATCTCGCGCCGACCTCGGAGGCGATCAGCTCGACCTCCTCGTCGCTCAGCGACTGGGTCGCCGTGCGCATCTGGCCGAGGCCCATGAGGATCTTGATGATGCTCGGCATCGGGACGCCGAGCGCCTGCGAGAAGTCGCGGACGCTGACGCCCGACTCGACGGAGACGGGGCCGGTGGGCGGCGTGCCGGCGCGCGCGGCTCGCGGGCGACGACTGTCCTGGCGCGCCTGCCGCTGCTCGCGCGGAGGCCGCGCTCCGCCCTGGTCGATGACGACGCGGCGCCGGCGTCCGCCGGCGCCGCCGCCGCCGCGGGGGCGGAGCGGGCGGTTCGGTCTGTTGCCTCCGTTAGCCATCGTGCTCCAAGATCCTTTCGCCGCGTAGCGACGGCTTCGCCGGCGCTGCTTGCAGCATCAGTGTAAAGGCGCCGCAGCTCAGGCCGACGCGGACTTGCCGGCGCAGGACGCGGGCGAACGTCCCCCGCCCGGCCGCGCGCTCGAAGCACGCGACGTTGCGGCACGTGTAGGCGCCGCGACCCGGCTCGTTGCGGCCGGCCACGAGGACGCCCTCGCGGGCGCGCGAACCGGATGCAGCTCCCGTTGCGGCGCGCGCCGGCCGCAGCCGGCGCACGTCCTGACGGGATCAGTCGTGCGCCTCCGCCTCCTCAGCGGTCGTCTCGATCGGAATGCCGCCGTCCGGATCGTCTTCCACGTGGCCCGCCTCCGGCGAGATCGGAGACCTCCTCGCCGACGGCCGCGACCGGCGCGTCGCCCGGACCGGCGGGCATCTCGTCGTCGTCGGGCTCGAGCGGCGCGAATTCCGCCGAGTCCTCGGTGACGCTGTCCGGCTCGGTCACGTCCGCGAGCGCCTCGAGCTCCGGCTCGGACTCCTGGACGATCGGGTTGTCCTCGTCGTTCGGCTCCTGCAAGGCCAGCTCCTGGTGGGCCGGCACGCCGCAGTACCTCGAGCCCGGGCAGCGCGGCGTTCGGGCAGCGCTTGCCGTTCGCGAGGATCGCCGCGCAGCGGCCCGAGAAGTCCTCCCGCGCCTCGCCGTCGCCGCCGCCGAAGGCCGCGTCGGCCTCCGCCTGGGCGAACTCGGTGTCGCTCTGGATGTCGATCTTCCAGCCGGTCAGGCGCGCGGCGAGGCGGGCGTTCATGCCCTCCTTGCCGATCGCCAGCGCGAGCTGGTCGTCGGGGACGACGACGGTCGCCTCGCGCGCCTCGTCGTCGAGGTAGACCTCGCGGACGCGCGCCGGGCGAGAGCGCCTTCGCGACGAAGCGCGCCGGCTCGGGGTTCCACGGGATGATGTCGATCTTCTCGCCGCGGAGCTCGGAGACGACCATGCGCACGCGCGAGCCGCGCGGGCCGACGCACGCGCCGACCGGGTCGACGCCCTGGGCGTGCGACTCGACCGCGATCTTCGAGCGGTAGCCCGGCTCGCGGGCGACGCCGCGGATCTCGACGAGGCCGTCCGCGATCTCCGGCACCTCGAGCTCGAACAGCGTCTTGATCAGCTCCGGATCGCGGCGCGAGAGGATCACCTGCGGCCCCTTCGTCCCGGTGCGAACCTCGGTGATCACCGCCTTGATCCGCGAGCCCTGCTCGTAGCGCTCGCCGTCGACCTGCTCGGAGCGCGGCAGCAGCGCCTCGACCTTGCCGAGATCGACGAGGACGTTGTTGCGGTCGCCCGCCTGCTGGACGATCCCGGTCACGACCTCGCTGACGCGGTCGATGTACTCGTCGTACATCATCCGGCGCTCCTCCTCGCGGATCCGCTGCAGGATGACCTGCTTCGCGGTCTGCGCGGCGATGCGGCCGAAGTCCTCGGGCGTGACGTCCTCGCGCTTGACGTCGCTCGTCGGGCACCTCGGACCAGTCGATGTCGAGGTCGTCGTCGGAGATGAGCGTGTGCTTGCGCTCGCCGGTCTCCTCCTCGAGCCGCTCGAGCTCCTCGAGCTTGCGCTCGCGCGCCTCGTCGAGCAGCCGCTCCTCGATGTCGGCCGGCAGCTCGACCGAGAAGACGCGGAAGTCGCCGGTCGTCGTCGCATCTCGACGGCCGCGTGGCGGGCCGCGCCCGGCGTCTTCTTGTAGGCGGCGAGCAGCGCGTCCTCGAGCGCGGAGACGAGCGCGCCCTCGTCGATTCCCTTGTCGCGCTCGATCTCGCGGACGGCCTCGACGATCTCCTGGCTCATGTCACGCTCCCTCGTCGATCAGGTTGGCCCGCACGATCTCGGCGTACGGGATGTCGGTCTCGGTGCCGTCGGAGGCGGCGACGGTCACGCTCGCTCGCCGGCGGAAACGACCTCGCCGCGGAGCTTGCGCCCGGCGGTGCGGAGCCGCACCCGGCGGCCGACCGCCGCGCTCGAAATGCTCGCGCGTGCGCAGCGGCCGGTCGAGCCCCGGCGAGGACACCTCGACCGCGTACTCGCGCAGGTACGCGCGCAGGACGTCGGTGACGCGCTCGCACAGCGCGTGGTCGACGCCCTGCCGGTGGTCGACGTAGACGCAGAAGCGCGACGGCGTCAGGAGCTCGACCGCGAGGACGTCGACGCCCGGCACGTCGTGCTCGACCTGCGGTGCGATTCCTTCTGCAGCTGGTGCTCCTTCTCGAGATGTCGTCGGCATTTGCGTGTCTCCGTCATAAAAAATGGGCGCCGCGGCCCATTTCTCGACCGGCTCGAAATGTGGTGCGGCGAGTGTAGCAACGGCGCTTTGCTCAGGAGTCGAGGACGATCGTGACCGGCCCGTCGTTCACGAGCTCGAGCTCCATCTTCGCGCCGAAGACGCCGGTCTCGACGGGCACGCCGAGGCCGCGGAGCTCGCGCGCAGAAGCGCTCGTAGAGCGGCCTCCGCCTCCTCGGGCGGCGCCGCCTCGGCGAAGCTCGGCCGGTTGCCCTTCGCGGTATCCGCGATCAGCGTGAACTGCGAGACGACGAGCACTGCGCCGCCGCGTCGTCGACGCGAGCGGTCGAACCGCCCTCCTCGTCCGCGAAGATCCGCAGCCGTACGACCCTGCCGGCAAGCCGCGCCGCGTCGCTCCTCCCCATCGCCGCGAGCCACGCCGAGCAGCACGCAGAGACCGCGCGCCGATCGCCCCGCCGGGCGTGACCCGCGCCCGCGAGACGCGTTGCACCACCGCGCGCATCTACTCGAGCTCGCGGATCCGGCGCGGTACTGCTCCGACTCCGGCCGCAGAGAGCTCGCGAGCTTGTAGTGCCCGTTCGCCTCGACGTCCCGTCCCTGCTTCTCGAGGCAGCGGCCGAGCGCGTAGTGGGCGTAGTCGTTGACCGGCGAGAGCTCCAGCACCGTGCGGAACTCCTCCTCGGCCTCGCTCCAGCGCCTGATCCGGAAGTACGCGATCCCGAGCGCCTCGCGGATCGAGGCCTTGTCCGGCTCCCGCCGCTTCGCCTTCTCGAGCGCGACGGTCGCCTGCGCGGCCATCCCGGCCCGCAGATGGCGGCGGCCGCGCTGGAACAGGCTGTAGGTCGACTCGCTCACGTCGCCGCCAGGCGGGTGAGGGAGCGGAGTGAGAAGAGGCCGCGGAGCCGATCGCGGAAGGTGAGGCCGCGCCGCGCTCGCGCGAGCAGGCTCCGCAGCTCGCGCCGGGCCGTGACGGACGCAGCGGGCGCACTCCCGACCGGACCGAAGCGGGCCGCGGTCGCCGCTGCGACGAAGGCCTCGGGAGCGACGCCGAACTCGCGCTTGACGAGCTCGCCGAGCTCGCCGAGCGTCGCGCTCCGAGGGACTTCGATCCGCTGATCGAGCAGGAACCCGGCGAGCTCCTGCCTGCAGGCCGCGGCCACGCCGCGCGGGTCACGGCGAGCGCTTCGCCTCAGGCGGAAACCGGCTTTCACGAGCGCAATGCCGCCCACGACCAGGGCGACGAAGGCGAGCAGAAGCACCGCCGGCCGGGTGCGATCGCCGCCGCCGCTGCCACCACCAGCGGCCGGAGCCGACGGGGAGCGAGCCGGACGCGAACCCTCACCGAATCCGGTGTCGCCCTTCAGCTTGAGCTCGGCCGGCGATGTGGCGCGGGCTCCCGCCTTCCTATCGGCCGGAGACGCGACCAATCCGCCTGGGCCCTTTGCCGCGATCAGCCCTGCCTGCGTCTGCCGCGGCGCGGCCCCGGGAGCGGCCGGTGTCGGGTCGAACGGCAGCCAGCCGTAGCCCTTGAACCAGACCTCGACCCACGCATGGGCCTCGCGGTCGCTGATGTTCCAGACCTGCTGCGTCGGGTCGTAGGTCCCGCCGGCGAAGCCGACCGCGACGCGGGCGGGGATGCCGAGGTAGCGGAGCATGAGAGCCATGGCGCCGGCGAAGTACTGGCAGTAGCCCGCGTGTGTCTTCGTGACGAAGCCGACGAGGGCGGGCTCGACCACGGGCGGGTGGTTCGAGTAGTGGAAGGTGCCGCTGGCGAGGAACCACCTCATGAGGTCTTCGACCGCGCCGTACTCAGTGCGTGCGCCGCCCGCGACCTTCTCCGCCAGGCGCGCCAGCGGCCGATACGCGCCCGACCGCCTACCGCTGACCGAGACGATGATGCTGTCGCCGCGTCCAGTCGTTCTGACCGTCGGCAGCGTCTCGCCGGTGCCGACGTCCAGCATCCCGTCGAGTGACAACTCCCGCGGGTAGTCGGGCGGCGATCGGCGCAGTTCGGCCGGGCTAGGCCGGGCGATGTAGCTCCAGACCGTGTACCGGAAGCCTTGCGGAAGGTTCTGGTGGAGGGCTGCGAAGCCCGGCCCGAATGTCACGAGCGGCGCCCCGCCGGCGGCCTTGAAGCGGACCGGGATGCTGCCACCCGCGAGGTGCGTATCGGCCAGGGCATTCACCGTCACGACCTCGCGCGTCTCGTTTTGCGGCCGGAACGCGGCCGGCGGCTCGAGCGAGTCGGCCGGGCGGGGCGGGCCGACCACCCACGTGTCGTCGACGAAGTTGTCGAGGACCGCGGCACGGAGGTAGGTGGGCGGGCGATCGGACTGCACCTGGAGGACGGTGACCGGCTGCCCCGACCAGGTCAGCCCGCCGTACTGGGCGTTCCAGACGAAGCCGACGTCGCTCGGCCCGCCCGCGATGTGCGCGAGATTCCAGGTCTGCCAGTGCACCAGCCCGTGGCGGGCGGCAGTGGCGGAGCCGACCGCGATCGCCGCGATCACCACGACGGCTCCCGCCGGCACCGCCAGGGCCGGCAGCCGGCGGGAGCCGAGCCCGGCGAGCAGGACGAGCGCGGCGCCGAGGATCGCCGCGCCCATGGCCAGCCCGTGCGCCGAATCGAGCAGCGTCGTCGGCCACCCCGCTCCGACGAGCAGCACGAGAGCGCCGGCGATCGGCTTTCGCTCTGCCGCGAGCAGCGCCACACCGAGCGCGAAGAGGAACAGGCCCGAGAGCACGAGCTCGTGCATCGCCGTGTGCACGCGTGGGTCGAACGGCAGATGCGTGCCGTAGAAGTCGGCGAAGCCGTTCCCGAACCGCGTGCCGAGAGCCGAGAACCCCCTGCCCGGGTGGTCGAGCCGCCACGGGACGAGGTCGACTCCCACCGCGACCCGCGCCGCGACGAGCGTCGCGACCAGCGCGGCGACACAGCGCAGGGACCTGCGCCGAGGCAGGGCGGCCGCGAGGGCCAGAGCGAGGAGCGCGAGCGCGCCCCAGAGCGACCCGAGCGGCTGTTCGAGGCGAAGCCAGGCCACAGCGTTCACCACGACGGCGGGGACGCTGACGGCCACGGTCCGCGCGGCGCTACGCACGCGCCACCTCTGCGGCGGTCGCCCCCTGGAGCACGGACGCGAGATCGTCGCCCCGCCGCACGACGGCGATGGGCACGCCGGCCGCCTGCAGGCGCAGGAGCTCCGGAACCGCACGGCGCGGGCTCCCCGCGAAGCTCTCCGCCTCGACGTGGACGAGCGCGACGGGACGGCGCGTGAGGGCGCGCTCGAGCAAGCGGTCGACGAGCGCCCGCTGGACGCGGGAGGTGACGACCACGAGCTCGAGCGAGCGCGCGGCCGGCGCGTCGGCCGACCGCAGCAGATCCGCCGCCGGGCTCCGCGCGTCGGGCTCCGCCGCCGCGAGGAGCTCGAGCGCCCGCTGCCACTCGGGCCCGTCCGACGAGACGACCTGCATCTCCCGGCCGGCGGTGTTGAGGAGGAGCACGCAGCGGCGCCCGCTCCGGACCTGCGCGCGCAGGATCGAGCCGGCGACCCGGACGGCGACGTCGAAGGACGAGTCCGGCGGCGAGCCGGTGACGCCCGCCGGTTCTCCGTCGAGCAGCACGGCGACCTCGTCGCGTGGCGAGTCCTCGAGCTCCTTCACCATCAGTGCGCCGCGTCGCGCCGTCGACGGCCAGTGGACGCGCCGCAGCGACTCCCCCTGCTGGTAGTCGCGGACGCTGTGGAGGTCGAAGCCGACGGGCCGCCGCAGGAGGAGCCGCCGGCCGTGCTCGGGGCTGCCTCCGCCGTCGAAGAAGACCCGCTCGAGCTCGACCAGACGCGGGTAGACGACGAGCACCTGGTCGGCCTCGAGCGTCAGCCTCGCCTCCGCCAGCCCGAACGGGTCGGTGATCGACAGGCGGACCGGCTCGAAGGGATGCCGTCCTCGCGGCACGTTGTAGAGGTGGTAGGAGCCCCAGTGGCTGCCCCGGCCGTGCGAGCGCAACTCGACTTCGCGCTCCCCGAGCCGGCCGACGCGCTCGTGGGCGACGACGCTCGGCAGCGGCATCCCGGGCTCGCGCTCGAGCTCGATCTGGATCCAGACGTCGTCCCGCTCGAGCAGGTCCTCCTTCCGCCAGACCGCGTCCTCCTGCCGCCAGCGCCGGCTCACGTGCGGCTGCCGCAGCGTGATCCGCACCCACGCAACCGCGAGCGGCACCGCGAGCACGAGCCCGGCCGCGACGGGATAGAGCGCGGCCGAGCCGAAGACCACGGCGATGATCCAGCAGAAGACGCCGACTGCCAGAAGCGCTCGACCCCGAGGGGTCATCAGACCGGAACCGGGGTGTGCGCGAGCGCGTCGGCGACGAGCTCCGTCGGGCCGAGCCCGGCCGAGCGGGCCTCCGGCGCGAGGATCAGCCGATGCGCGAGCACCGGCACCGCGACCGCCTTCACGTCGTCGGGAGTGACGTAGTCGCGTCCCTCGGAGAGCGCCCGCGCCTTCGCCACCCGCAGCAGCGCGATACCGGCGCGCGGGCTGGCACCGAGGTAGAGACGCTGGTCGTTGCGCGTCTGCCGCAGCAGCGCGACGACGTAGCGCCCGATGCTCTCCTCGACGTAGATGCTGCGCGCGGCCTCGACCAGCCGCAGCACGTCGGCCGCGTCGGCGACCGGCGCGAGGGACGCGAGCGGAGGCTCACTGGTCTGCTCGTCGAGCATCCGCGCTTCCTCGGCGAGCGGCGGGTAGCCGAGCGAGACGCGCATCGTGAAGCGGTCGAGCTGGGCCTCCGGCAGCGGATAGGTCCCCTCGTACTCGATCGGGTTCTGCGTCGCCATGACCATGAACGGCGGCTCGAGCGGGTACGTGACGCCGTCCACGGACACCTGCCGCTCCTCCATGCACTCGAGCAGCGCCGCCTGGGTCTTCGGCGAGGCGCGGTTCACCTCGTCCACCAGGAGGAGGTTCGCGAACACCGGTCCGGGCCGGAACTCGAACTCGTTCTCCTTCTGGTTGAAGACGTTGACGCCGGTCACGTCCGACGGCAGCAGGTCGGGCGTGAACTGCAGGCGCGAGAAGTGGCAGTGCAGCGAGCGGGCGAGCGCCTTGGCGAGCATCGTCTTGCCGACCCCCGGAAAGTCCTCGATGATCGCGTGCCCTTCCGCCGCCAGGCAGAGAACGACGAGGCGCAGCGTCTCGTCGGGTGCGTGGACGACCCGGCCGAGGTTGTCGGCGACCGTCTTGATCACGCCCGTTCGGAGACCGGTTCTATCGCGCGCTCAGCCATTCCGGAGCTCAGTCATTTTGGATCAGTGCCTCCACCTCGTCGAGGATCGCTGCTGCGATCTCCTCCTTCGGGGCCTTCGAAGCGCTCGCTCTCCGGCTGCCGCGAGGAGGGTCACCTCGTTGTCGGAGGAGTCGAAGCCGATGTCCGGGCGGGAGACGTCGTTGAGGACGAAGAGGTCGGCGCCCTTGCGCTCGAGCTTCTGCCGGGCGCGCTCGAGGCCGCCCTCGCCGGTCTCGGCGGCGAAGCCCACCAGGAGCTGGCCGTCGCGGCGGCGTTCGCCCAGCGCCGACAGCACGTCCGTCGTGGGCTCGAGCTCGAGCGTCCACGTCGTCCGTGTCCTTCGACCGCTTGGCGGCGAGCGCCTCGGCTGGGCGGTAGTCGGCCACCGCGGCGGCCATGACCACGACGTCGGCCTCGGCGCGCGGGCGAGCGCCTCTCGCTCGAGGTCGGCGGCGGTCGGCGTCTCGACGAGCTCGACTCCGGCCGGCGCCGGGGCCGCGAGGTTCGCGGCCAGCAGCGTCGACCTCGGCGCCACGCCGGTGCGCCTCGGCCGCGAGCGCGACGCCCATCCGCCCCGACGAGCGATTGCCGACGAACGCACCGCGTCGACCGGCTCCCTCGTCCCTCCGGCCGAAACGAGCACCGTCTTCCCGTGCAACGCTGCTCTTGCAGTGGAGCGCTTCGTGCGCCGCGCGGAAGATCTCCTCCGGCTCCGACATCCTCCCCACGCCGAGCTCGCCTTCCGCGGTCTCGCCCTCATCCGGCCCGACGAACACGACGCCACGCGCACGCAGCGCCTCGGCATTCACGCGGGTCGCCGGTGCGCCCACATGCGCGGGTTCATCGCCGGCGCGACGAGCACCGGCCCGCGGTGCGCGAGCGCCGCCTCGGTGAGGACGTTGTCGGCGATGCCCGTGCGCGAGCTTGGCCAGCGTGTTCGCCGTGCACGGCGCGACGACGAGCAGGTCGGCGCGCGTCAGGTGGAGGTAGACGTCGTCTCCGGGGGGCCGGCGCGCGAGCGCGCGGAACGTCTCGGCCGTGACAAAGCGCTCGGCGCCCGGCGTGACGAGCGGAACGACCTCGTGGCCCTCCTTGACGAGCAGCCGGCACAGCTCGCACGCCTTGTAGGCGGCGATGCCGCCGGTCACCCCCAGGAGGACGCGGGACATGCCCGCATGATGCCTAACTACTTGGCGTAGTCGTACTTCAGCATGCCGTCGGAGACTTCCTCGAGGGCCATGGTGAGGTAGTTCTTCGACCGGCTCTCGACGAGGGGCGGCAGGTTGTCGCCGAAGGTGCCTTCGCCGAGCTGATGGTGGTAGTTGTTGATCTGCCGGGCGCGCTTCGCCGCCACGATCACGAGCGCGTAGCGCGAGTCCACGTTCTCCAGCAGGTCGTCGACGCGTGGTTCGATCATCGCCGCGGCCATGGTAGCTGCGGGAGCCAAGCAGGCCCGCGGACGAGCGTCGTGAGCTCGCCGACCGCACGCTCGAGGTCGTCGTTTTCGATCACGTGGTCGAACTCGCCGGCCTGCTCGAGCTGCTTCCGCGGCGAGCTCGATCCGCTCGTGGATCTCGCCCGAGCTCTCGGTGTCGCGCTCCCGGAGGCGCCGCTCGAGCTCGTCCACACGCGCCGAGATGAAGATCGTCACCGCTCCGGGCACCAGGTGCTTCACGCGGAGCGCTCCCTCGGTCTCGAGCTCGAGCAGCGGCACGTGGCCGTTCGCCGCGATCCGGTCGAGCTCCGAGCGCAGCGTCCCGTACCGGTGGCCGGAGACGTACTCGACGTACTCGAGGAACTCGCCGCGCGCGACGCGCTCGCTGAAGTCGGCGTCGGAGAGGAACCAGTATTCGCGACCGTCCTCCTCCCCACGCCGCAGCTCGCGCGTCGTGGCCGAGACGGTCACCTCGACGGCCGGCACACGCTCGACGAGCTCGCGGATCAGCGTCCCCTTGCCGGCGCCCGACGGGCCCGTGACCACGAGCACCGCAGGCATCCCCTCGTCCACCACTACTTGCTGTTGAAGAGGCCGATCAGCTCACCGCGCTGCCGGTCGGACAGGCCGCCCACAGTCTTCGACGGGCTGATCTTGCACGTCGTGAGGAAGCGATTCGCCTTCACGCGCCCGAACTTCGGCACCGCCATCAGGATGTCGATGACCTTCGCGGTCGAGACGTACTCGGGCGGGTTACCGAGGATCTTCTCGATCCGGACGGTCCCCTCCTTGAGGTCCTTCTTGAGCTTCGCGCGCTTGACGCGGACGTCGTTCGCTCGGGCGAGGGCGTCCATCCGCTGGTCGAGGGATCGCACCGGAGCGTGCGCCTGCATCTTGGTCGGACTCACGGTCGGGCGATCTTACCAATGTGCCCGCGCGCTTCAAGCGGGGACTTTTCGCTCGGTTTCCGGGCTTTTTGCCAGGGTCCTTGCGTCGTCCGTTGTGGCAACACCCGCGTCCGCGCATGCGGCGGCGAGCTCGGTGCGAACGCGTGCCGGGGCGCCGGGGTCGGCGAAGAGGACGGTTCCGAGCGCGATGTCGCGGGCACCGCAGGCTGCGAACTCGAGGGCGTCGCGGCCGGTCTGGATCCCGCCCATCCCGACGATCGGGAGCCCGGTGGCCTCGTGGCAGACGCTCACCGCGTGGAGAGCAATCGGCTTGAGCGCCGGGCCTGAAAGGCCGCCGCTGCCGCGGGCGAGCACCAGCCGGAGCTGCCGGTCCAACGCGAGGCCGCGGAGCGTGTTGATGAGCGAGAGCCCGTCTGCGCCCGCGGCGGCGACGGCGCGGGCCACCTCCGCGACGTCGGCGTGCGCGGCGGAGAGCTTCGCGTAGAGCGGCAGCTCGGTCGCCCGGCGGCAGGCGGCGACGATCTCGGCGGCGGAGTCCGCGGCCTCGTCGACGTTCGGGCACGAGAGGTTGAGCTCGATCGCCTCGACGTCGTCGAGCCCCGAGCAGGTCTCGGCGTAGTCGTCCGCACAGAAGCCGCCGACGCTGACCCAGAGCGGGACGCCGAGCTCGCGCAGGCGCGGCAGATGCTCCGCAAGGAAGCGCTTGCGACCGGGGTTGGCGAGACCGATCGCGTTGAGCATCCCGTGGGCCGTCTCCGCGATCCGCGGCGGCGCGCTCCCCTCGCGAGGCAGCGGCGTGACCGTCTTCGTCACGAAGGCGTCGAGCTGCAGCGCGACGTCGGGCGCCGCGAGCGCGTCGAGACAACCGCTCGCGTTGAGGATCCTCACGCCGACACCGCACTTCTGGACACGGCCGGAACCTGGTTCCGGACGTGGCCGGTTAGGCGCTGTGCATCGAGGACCGGGCCTTCCAGGCACAGCCGCTTGAGGGCGCCGTCGATCTCGACCACGCAGCCGTAGCAGGCGCCGTAGCCGCACGCCATCGGCGCCTCGCAGGCAAGCTGCGCGGTCGGGCAGAGGGCCGTGACGGCCTGGAGCATCGGCTCCGGCCCGCACGCAAGGACGTCGAAGCCGGGCTCGATCAGCTCGGTAACGAGGACCGGGTCGACGACGACCTCCGCGCCCGGCAGGAGCGCGGCCGCCTCCGCGTATCCGGCATTGCGGAAGCCGAGGACGACCGCCGGCCGCCTCCGAGCTGCTCGGCGAGGTACGGCAGCGGCGCGATCCCGATCCCGCCGCCGACGAGGAGCGGCCGCTCAACGTCCAGCCGGTAGCCGTGCCCGAGCGGCCCGAGGACGCCGATCTCGTCGCCGGCCTCGAGCCGGCGAGCGCCTCGCGTCCCCGGCCCGATCGGGTCGACGAGGAAGGCGAGCTCGCCGGGCGGCGCGAGGCAGAGCGAGAACGGCCGCGGCAGCAGCCGTCCCGGCGCCTCGAGCATGAAGAACTGCCCCGGCACGCCGGGCTCGAGGGCGCCGCGCTCCAGCCGCAGCAGTGTGTAGCGGCCGACCAGCTCGGAGCCGACGACCCTAAGCCGCTACGCCGGGAGACGCCAAGCTCGGCATCGATCCGCTCCTGGAGAGAAATGGCCTGCTCGGCGCGCGCCGTCGCGATCGCGTGCACCGCGGCGGCCGCGCCCGACGAGCGTCGTGATGCACGGCACGCGCCGCGGTCAGCGCCGCCTCGCGGATCGCGTAACCGTCCGAGCGCGCGTTGCGGCCTTCCGGCGTGTTGATCGACGAGATCGCAGCGCCCGCGGCGGATCAGTCGACGACCGTCGGCTCGCCTCCTGGCCTCGCTGAGCTTCCGCACCGCGCTCGACGCGCGATGCCCGCCGCGGCGAGCGTCGCCGCCGTCCCCTCGGTCGCGTACCAGCTCGAAGCCGAGGCCGCGAGCGTCGCGCGCGATCGGCACGGCCACCTTGTCGGCGTCGCGGACGGAGATGAACGACGGACCCGGACGCGGCAGCGCGCGCCCGGCGGCCCGCTCGGCCTTGTCGAACGCGGTCGGCGAGGTCGGCGGCGCTCGCCATCACCTCGCCGGTCGAGCGCATCTCCGGCCCGAGCACCGGATCGCTCGCCGGGGAAGCGCGCGAACGGCAGGACGGCCGCCTTGACGCTGCACTGGCGCGGAGCGGCCGCTCCGGCGGCAGCCCGAGCTCGGCGATCGTCGCCCCGAGCGCGAGCCGGCACGCCGCCTTGACGAGCTCGACTCCGGTCGCCTTGCTCACGAAGGGCACCGTCCGCGACGCGCGCGGATTCGCCTCGAGCACGTAGACCTCGCCGTCGCCGGTGACCGCGAGCTGGACGTTGAGGAGCCCGACTGCGCCGAGCGCGGGCCCGAGGACGCCGGACGACGTGCGCGATCTCCTGGGTCTGCGCGAAGCTCAGGCTCGGCGCGGGCAGCACGCACGACGAGTCGCCGGAGTGGACACCCGCCTCCTCAACGTGCTGCATGACCGCGGCGATGTACGTGTCGACGCCGTCGCAGAGCGCGTCGACGTCCACCTCGACCGCGTGCTCGACGAAGCGGTCGACGAGCATCGCGCTCGAACGCAGGCATCGCCGCGCACGTCGTCGGCCGTCGTAACAGACGCGCATCGCGCGGCCGCCCAGCACGTACGACGGCCGGCACGAGCACCGGGTAGCCGATCCGCTCGGCGATCTCGACGCGCCTCGTCCGGCGTCGCGGCGATCCCCCACTCCGGCGAGCGGAGCCCGTGCGCGCGCGAGGAGGCCGGCGAAACGCTCGCGGTCCTCCGCGAGGTCGACGGCGTCGAACGGCGTGCCGAGGATCCGGTAGCCGGCGTCCTCGATCGTGCGCGCGAGCTTGAGCGGCGTCTGGCCGCCGAACTGGATCACGACCCCGTCCGGCTGCTCCCGCTCGCAGATCGCGAGCACCGACTCGGTGTCGAGCGGCTCGAAGTAGAGCCGGTCGGAGGTGTCGTAGTCGGTCGAGACGGTCTCGGGATTGCAGTTGACCATCACCGCCTCGTAGCCGAGCGCGCGGTAGGTCGTGACCGCGTGGACGCAGCAGTAGTCGAACTCGATCCCCTGCCCGATCCGGTTCGGGCCGCGAGCCGAGGATGACGACCGCGGCTCCGCGCCGGCGGCGGCGCCTCGTCGGCCTCGCCCCAGGTCGAGTAGTAGTAGTTCGAGGCAGCCTCGACCTCGCCCGCGCACGAGTCGACGCGCCGGTATGCGGGACGGACGCCGCAGTCGCGCCGCCGCGGCGCACCGCCGCCTCCGTCGTGCCGGCGGCGGCGGCGATCTCGCGCGTCGGAGAGGCCGATCCGCTTCAGGCGCAGCCAGTCGCCGGCGACGAGCGACTCGACGTCGCCGACGTCCTCGAGCGCCCGGCGGATATCCGCTAACTCCCGCTGGAAGAACGGGTGGACGTCCTCCGGGACGTCCGCGAGCAGTCTGCCACGGCGTCGCGGCGCCCGAGTCGAGCTCGCGCGAGCGGTACGCCTTGAGGAACGCCTCGGCGAAGGTGCGGCCGATGCCCATCGTCTCGCCGACCGACTTCATCTGCGTGCCGAGCGTCCGGTCGGCGCCCGGGAACTTCTCGAAGGCGAAGCGCGGGAACTTGACGACGACGTAGTCGAGCGTCGGCTCGAAGCTCGCCGGCGTCGTCCCCGTCAGGTCGTTCGGGATCTCGTCGAGCGTGTAGCCGACCGCCAGGCGCGCCGCGACCTTCGCGATCGGGATAGCCGGTCGCCTTCGAGGCGAGCGCCGACGAGCGCGAGACGCGCGGGTTCATCTCGATCACGCGCACGTCGCCGGTCTCCCGGCTGCGGGCGAACTGGATGTTCGAGCCGCCGGTGTCGACGCCGACCGCGCGGATGACCGCCGCGGCGGCGTCGCGCAGCTCCTGGTACGCCTCGTCCGGCAGCGTCATCTGCGGCGCGACGGTGACGGAGTCGCCGGTGTGCACGCCCATCGGGTCGAGGTTCTCGATCGAGCAGACGATGACGACGTTGTCGATCCGGTCGCGGACGACCTCGAGCTCGAACTCGTCCCAGCCGCGCACCGACTCCTCCACCAGCACCTGGCCGATCGGCGATCTCCGCGAGGCCGCGCTCGACCTGGCGGTACAGCTCCTCCTCGGTGTAGGCGAACCCCCCGCCGTGGCCGCCGAGCGTGAACGCGGGCCGCACGACGGCCGGCACCATGAGCCCCTCGAGGTCGTCGAAGGAGGTGACGATCACGGAGGTGGGCACCTTGAGCCCGCACGACTCGACCGCCTCCTTGAACTTGAGCCGGTCCTCGGCGCGCTCGATCGCCTCGAGGCGCGCCCCGATCAGCTCGATCCCGAGCTCGTCGAGGACGCCGGAGTTCGCGAGCTCGCGCGCGAGGTTGAGCGCCGTCTGGCCGCCCATCGTCGGCAGCAGCGCGTCGGGCCGCTCGATCCGCAGCACCTCGGCCACCGACTCGACGTCGAGCGGCTCGAGGTAGGTGCGGTCGGCGAAACCGGGGTCGGTCATGATCGTCGCCGGATTCGAGTTGACGACGATCGTGCGGAAGCCGTCCTCGCGCAGCACCTTCAGCGCCTGGCAGCCCGCGTAGTCGAACTCCGCCGCCTGGCCGATCACGATCGGCCCGGAGCCGACGATGCAGATCGACTCGATGTCGGTGCGCCTAGGCATCGGCCACCACCTCCTCCACCCAGGCCTCGAGCAGCGGCCACGCGTCGTGTGGGCCCGGACCGGCCTCGGGATGGAACTGGAGCGAGCGGGCGCGCAGCTGCGGCAGGTCGAGACCCTCCACCGTCCCGTCGTACAGCGAGACGTGCGACGCCTCGGCCGCCTCGTTCGGCTCGACGGCGAAGCCGTGGTTCTGGCTCGTGACGAGCACCCGGCCCGTGAGCCGCTCGTGCACCGGGTGGTTCGCGCCCCGGTGGCCGAAGGGGAGCTTGTAGGTCTCGTGGCCGGTCGCACGCGCGATCAGCTGATGGCCGAGGCAGATGCCGAGCACGTGCGTGCGGCCGAGCAGCTCGCGCACCGTCTCCGTCTCGGCCGCGAGCGGCTCGGGGTCGCCCGGGCCCGGCGAGAGGAGGACGCCGTCGTAGCCGGCGAGCTCGTCCGCGGACGTGTCGTGCGGGTGGACGGTGACCGCCGCGCCGGCCTTGACGAGGCGGCGCAGCACCGAGTTCTTCACGCCGTAGTCCACGACGCCGATCCGCACGCGGCCTTCGTCAGCGAAGACGTAGGGCTCGTCCGTCGAGACGCCCTCGACGAGCGCACGGCCGAGCATCGACGGCTGCCGGGCCGCGAGCTCGATCGCCTGCTCGACCGGCAGGTCGGAGGCGACCGCGACGGCCGGCGCCGAGCCCGCGTCGCGGAGATGGAGGACGAGGCTGCGCGTGTCGATCCCGGTCAGCGCCACGAGGCCGTGCTCACGGAGCCACTCCGTCCACTCCGGCCCGCGTGCCTCGCGCATCAGCACCGCGCGCGCGTGCGTCCGGGCGGACTCGCTGCGCTCCTCGGCGACTCCGTAGTTGCCGATCATCGGCGCGGTGAAGCAGATGAGCTGGTCCTCGAAGCTCGGGTCGGTGACCGCCTCCTGGTAGCCGGACATGCCGGTCGTGAACACGGCCTCGCCGAGTGCGTGGCCCTCGGCGCCGACCGACTCGCCGTGCCAGACCGTCCCGTCCGCCAGCGCGAGGTAGCTCATCCGAATGCCACCCCTCCGCCGGCGAGCGTCATCCGCACGGTGCCCTTCAGCGTCGACCCGAGGAGCCAGGAGTTGCCGGAGCGCGAGCGGAACGGCTGCTCGCCGACCTTCCACTCCTGCTCGAGGTCGAGCAGGACGAGGTTCGCCCGTGCGCCCGCCGCAACCCGTGGCCGCTCGAGCCCGAAGATTCGCGCAGGCCCGGCCGACATCCGCTCGAGCAGCGTCTCGAGCGGCAGCACGCCCGGCACCACAAGGTGCGTGTAGAGCGAGGCGAACGCGGTCTCGAGGCCGGTGACGCCGAACGGCGCGGCTTCGAACGGCACCTCCTTCTCGTGCGCGGCGTGCGGCGCGTGGTCGGTCGCGATCGCCTCGATCGTCCCGTCCCGCACGGCCTCGAGCAGTGCGGCCCGGTCCTGCTCGGCCCGCAGCGGCGGGTTCATCTTCACGTTCGGGTCGAGCGAGCGCACCGCGTCGTCGGTGAGGACGAGGTGGTGCGGCGTCGCCTCGCCGCTCGCAGCGACGCCCGCCTCCCGCGCCCGGCGCAAGGCGTCGACCGACTCGGCCGCCGAGAGATGGAGGACGTGGACGCGGCCGCTCTCGTAGCCGGCGAGCGCCAGATCCCGCTCGACCGCGACCGACTCGGCGACCGACGGGTAGCCGGCGAAGCCGAGCTCGGCCGCGACGCGTCCCTCGTGGACGTGTCCGCCGTGCGAGAGCGTCGGCTCCTCGCAGTGGAGCGCGAGCGGCCGGTCGGTGCTCGACGCGTACTGCAGCGCGCGCCGCATCAGCCCGGCGGAGGCGACCGGCATACCGTCGTCGGAGAAGGCGACCGCGCCCGTGTCGGCGAGCTCGCCCATCTCGGTCAGCTCCTCGCCACGCTGCCCCCGCGTGATCGCGGCGAGGAAGCCGACCGGCACGTCGGCCTCGCGGCGGGCGGCCTCGACGAGCGCGCCGAGCGTCGCCGCCGAGTCGACGACCGGATCGGTGTTCGGCATCGCGAGGATCGCGCAGTAGCCGCCGGCCGCGGCAGCCGCGGTGCCGCTGGCGACCGTCTCCTCGTCCTCGCGGCCGGGTGTGCGCAGATGGACGTGCGGGTCGACGAAGGCCGGCGCGAGCACGAGCCCGTCGGCCTCGACGACGCGGTGCCCGTTCGCGTCCACCTGCTGGGCAACCTCGGCGATCGTGCCGCCGTCGATCCGCACCTCGAGCTGCGCGTCGATCCCCTCGACCGGATCGAGGACGCGGGCGCCGCGGATCACGAGATCGGCGGCCAGAAGCTCCCGCTGCCAGAGCATCAGTGGTCACCGCCCAAGCAGGTCGCCCGCTGCGGCGGCGAAAACCGAGCCGAGCGCGCGTAGCCGCAGGCTACGGGCGCGACTGAGGACGCCGCCCGGCGACGGTTTGCAGCCGTCCGCAGCGTGCGAGATGCGCGGAAGGTGGTCACCTAAGCCACCTCCGCGGCGGCGAGCGCCTGCACGCCGACCGGCCCGCCGGTGAGCACGTCGTAGAGGACGGCCATCCGCACCACGAGCCCCGAGCGGACCTGTCTCACGATCAGCGAGTCGGGCGAGTCGGCCACCGTTGAGTCGATCTCGACGCCGCGGTTCATCGGGCCCGGGTGCAGGATCTTCTGTCCCGGCCGCAGCCGCTCGGGCGTGATGCCCCAGCGCGCCGTGTACTCGCGCAGGCTGGGGACGAAGTTCGCGCCCGGCTCCATGCGCTCGTTCTGCATCCGGAGGACGTAGACGGCGTCGGCGTCGCCGATCGCCTCGATGTCCGTCGTCGTCTCGGCCGGGAACTCGCGGGGCAAGAGCGCCGGCGGCCCGACGAGCGTCACCCGCACGCCGACCAGCGCGAAGGCCTGCACGAGCGAGCGGGCGACGCGCGAGTGGAGCACGTCGCCGACGATCGCGACGTGAAGCCCGTCGAGCCGGCCGAACTCCTCACGCAGCGTGTAGAGGTCGAGCAGCGCCTGCGTCGGATGCTGGTGCTTCCCGTCGCCGGCGTTGACGACGTGCGCATCAGTGACCCGCGCAACGAGCTGCGGCGCCCCGATCTGCGGGTGGCGAATCACGATCACGTCGGGGTCGTAGGCGCCCAGGGTGAGCGCCGTGTCCTTGAGGGATTCGCCCTTGTCCACCGAGGAGCCCACCGACTTGACGGTGAGCGTGTCCGCCGAGAGCCGCTTCGCGGCGAGCTCGAACGAGGACGAGGTGCGGGTCGAGGACTCGTAGAAGAGGTTGACGACGAGGTGCCCCTTGAGCGTCGGCAGCTTCTTGACGTGGCGCTCGAGCGAGGTCTCGAAGGTGCGCGCGGTGCCCAGCAGGCGCTCCACGTCGGCGCGCGTCAGGTCGCCGACCGAGAGGAGGTGCCGCTTCGGCGGCGTCGTCGGTGGTCTGAGATCGTCCGTGACGAGACGAATCATCGGCTCTCCTCCTCGGGACTCGCGACGAGCAGGACGGCGTCGAGCTCGTCCACCTCGACGAGCTGCACCTGGATCCGCTCGCCGCGGGCGGTGGGCAGGTTCTTGCCGACGTAGTCCGGGCGGATCGGCAGCTCGCGGTGGCCGCGGTCGACGAGCACCGCGAGCTGGACGCGCGCCGGGCGGCCGTAATCGAAGAGCGCCTCGATCGCCGCGCGGATCGTGCGACCGGTGTAGAGGACGTCGTCGACGAGGACGACGGTCTGTCCCTCGAGGGGGAAGTCGAGCTGGGTCGCGCGCACGAGCGGCTGCGGCGCTCGCGGCGCCTCGCCTGCGCGCACGCTGACGTCGTCGCGGTGGAAGGTGATGTCGACGGCCCCGAGCTTGGGGGCGCTGCCCGCGCGTTCCTCGATCAGGCGCGCCAGCCGCTGCGCGAGCGGGACGCCCCGGGTCTGGATCCCGACGAGCGCGACGTCGTCGAGCTCCGGGTTGCCCTCGATGATCTCGTGGGCGATTCTCGAAAGGGTCCTCCCCAGCCCGTCGGCGTCGAGGAGAGGTTTGCCCTGAACCGGGGCGTGCGTGTTCATCCGACTCCTTTCCGGCCTCGCTGGACCGGGTTAAAGGGGCTCGTGCCGGAACGACTGTAGCTGGGCCTCCGGACGCCTGCCTAGGAACTCGTCTCGAAGTGGACCACGGACTGCCCGGCCGCGGTCAGCGCGTGGTCATTCCGAAACAAGTTCTACGCGAGGCGCCAGAACTCGCCCGTCAGCCCGAGCCGCTCGAGGATCGCCTGGTTCTGCTCGCGCGTGTGCGGCACCCAGCCGGGCGAGATGCGGTCGTCCCACCAGGCATGCGCGAGCTCCGCCAGCTTCGCCGCCGGGATCGTCGCGCCGGGCTTCCGTCCGCCGAGCCAGCGGGCGATGTGCTCTTCCGACCGGAAGAGGTTCATCCCGCTTCAGGTGAAGACGATGTCGTCCCACCAGTGCGCCGCGGGGACGAGGACGTGGAACAGCAGCGACTCGTCGTCGAGCCGCTCGTCGCGGACCTCGGCGACGAGCGCCTCGCCGCAGTCTGGGCAGGACGTCTCGACCCGGCCGTCGGAGTGGAACGCCGCGCAGATGCCGACGGCGTCCCACGCGCAGTTGCCGTACCACCAGCGGCCGCCGGCCCGCACGCGGTAGGCGGTCGGCACGACCGAGAACGGGTTAAGCATCCGCAGCTCGTCGGTGCCCGGATTGAGGACGAGAGCATGCGCTTCGTGCAGCCGCCGCCAGCCGGCGACGACCTCCTCCGGGGCGCCGAGCTCCGCCGCGGCCGGCGCGCGACCGTGCTCGACGAGGAACGCGTACGTCCGCCGCCGCAGCTCGAGGTCTGTCTCGTCCACTTCGCGCGACGCTATACCGTCCTCCGGGTGAACGAGGAGCTGCTCGACCGCTACGCCGAGCTGATCGTCGGCTTTGGCGCGAACGTCCAGCCCGATCAGGTCGTGGCGGTGGAGGCGCCGCCCGAGGCCGCGCCGCTCGCCCACCGGATCGCCCGCCTCGCGTACGAGCGCGGGGCGCGTTTCGTGGACGTCGTCTACTTCGACGCGCTCGTGAAGCGGATGCGAGTCGAGTTGGCCGCCGAGGACTCGCTCGCCTGGGTGCCGCCGTGGCTCGGCCGCCGCATCCTCGATCTCGGCGACCTCGACGCGGCCCGGATCCGCCTCTCGCCGATCGTCCCGCCCGGGCTCCTGGCCGGGCTCGACCCGGCGCGGGCGGGCCGCGATCAGCTCCCGAGCGTGCGGGAGGTCCTGAAGACGGTCGACGACCGCTCCATCGCCTGGACGGTCTCGCCCTTCCCGACCGAGGCGTGGGCCCAGGTCGTCTTTCCGGAGCTCGAGCCGGCCGCGGCGCTCGACGCGCTCTGGCGGGACGTCGAGCATGTGTGCCGGCTCGACGAGCCCGACCCGATCGACGCCTGGGAACGGCGGATCCGGGAGCTCTGGGAGGCCGCGTCGCGCCTCGACGGGCTCGACCTCGACGCCGTGCGGTTCGTCGGCCCGGGCACCGACCTGACGGTCGGCCTCCTGCCCAGCTCGCGCTTCGCCAAGGAGGGCGGCCGCGCGACCACGCGTACCGGCATCCACCACGTCCCGAACCTGCCGACCGAGGAGCTCTTCACGACCCCCGACCCCGAGCGGACGGAGGGCGTCGTCGCCTCGACCAAGCCGCTCGACGTGGGCGGCTCGCTCGTGACCGGCCTGCGGATCCGCTTCGAGGGAGGCCGCGCCGTCGAGATCGAGGCCGACGAGAACGCGGAAGCTCTGCGCGAGCGCTGCGCGAAGGACGACGGAGCGTCACGCCTCGGCGAGGTGGCGCTCGTCGACGGGAAGAGCCGCATCGGCCGACTGGGCCGCACCTTCTTCAACACGCTCCTCGACGAGAACTCGGCGAGCCACCTCGCGCTCGGCGACGGCTACGCGCATCCGATCGCGGACCCCGCCGACCTGCCGCGGATCAACGAGAGCGAGATCCACGTCGACTTCATGATCGGCTCCGACGAGGTCACCGTCAGCGGCGTGACCCGCGGCGGCGACGAGATCCCGCTCCTTGCGGGCGGGACGTGGCAGATCTGACCATCGCGTAGAGGCCCGCCCACTGCCGCGCGTCGAGGTCGCGGGCGCCGGCGTGCGGGTCGAAGCCGAGCTGGTGGGCCAGGCGGTGGACGAGGCCGCGCGGGAGGACCCGGTCGAGCGGGGCCCGGGCGCCGAACGCGCGCTGCAGCAGCGCCGCGTAGCCCGCTGCCTCCTCCGGCGCGACCAGCGGGTCCGGGCGCCGTGTGGCACGCAGCACTGCGGCGTCGACGCTCGGCGGGGGCGCGAAACAGGCGCGCGGCACGCGCCGGACGAGGCTCAGGTCGTACCAGGCGCCCCAGACGCAGCCGAGCTGTGTCGACGGCCAGACGGCGGTCCGCTTCGCGGCGAGCCCCCACTCCACGATCGCGTCGAGCTGGGTCAGCGGCACGCGCGGGTCGCCGAGCAAGCGGCGCAGGATCGCGGTGCCCGCGGCGAACGGCAGGTTCGCGACGACCGCGAACGGCTCGGCCGGCAGCGGCACCGACGTCGCGTCGCCCTCGACCACCTCCACGCTCGGATCGGCGCCGAAGCGGGTCACGAGCTGTCGCAGCGCTGCCGGGTCGAGCTCGAGCGCGCGCACGCGGGCACCGGCGTCGGCGAGCGCGCGCGTCAGTGCGCCGCGACCGGCGCCGAGGTCGAGCACGAGCGTTCCCGGCACGACGCCGGCATCGCGGACCAGCTCGTCTGCGAAGGCGCGACTACGAAGAGCGTGGCGACCGCGCGGCCGCGCCTGCGTTGAGACGCGCCCTGCCACGGAAGAAGGCCGTCATCGTGGGCATCGGCGTCAGTCTACGGCTCGGAAATGAGGTCGTCGGGCTCCGTGAGCGCCTCGATCGCGTCCTGCGCCGTCTCGAGCTCGGCCTCGGGGACGAGCACGCTGACCGCGTCCTCCTCCGGCGACTGCTCGATCGACGAGTCGATGCCGGCGTTGCGCAGGATCTCCTGCAGCTCCTCCGCCTCGGCTACGTCGCCGGCCGTCGCGACCTGGACCATCCCGCTCATGACGGCTCGATCATAGGTACTTCGACCTCGGTCCGGGGTGGCCGCGCGCCGCTCTTGACGAGCCGCGGCCCGCCGCGCTCGGGAAACGGCACCTCGATCAGGTCGAAGTCGCGCGGCACGACCGTGTCGGGAAAGACGACGCGCGCCTCGTCGGCGAGCTCCGGGCCGAAGTAGCGCGGCGAGACATGGGTGAGCGCGAGCAGGCGCACCTGCGCGAGGCTCGCGACCTCGGCGGCCTGCGCCGCCGTCGAGTGCATCGTGTCGCGGGCCCGCTCGGCCTCGTCGGCCAGGAAGCTGGCCTCGTGGACGAGGAGGTCGGCGCCGTGCGCAGCCTGGACGACGAGCGGCGACGGCGCGGTGTCGCCGGTGAGCGCGATCCTCCGTCCCGGCCGCGGCTCGCCGAGCACCTCCGCCGGGGTCACGGTGCGACCGGAGTCGACCGTCACCTCCTCCCCCGCCTGCAGCCGTCCGCGCGCGGGACCGTCGGGTACGCCGAGCGCGTCGGCGGCCGCGACGTCGAACCGGCCCGGCCGTTCCGGCTCCGCGACCGCGTAGCCGAGAGCCTCGGCGCCGTGCTCGACGGCGAACGCCTCGATCGCGTAGTCGCCTCGCTCGAGCCTCTCCCCCGCCTCGAGCTCGGTCAGTGCGAGCGGATACGGGAGCCGCCCGAGGAACGGGTGCAGCCGCTTGAACAGCTCGCGAAGCCCGCGGGGCCCGTAGACCGTGAGCGGCGTCTCGTCGCGGCCGCGCAGCGCGAACGTCTTCAGCATCCCGGGCAGGCCGAGGAAGTGGTCGGCGTGGAAGTGCGTGAGGAAGATCTCCTGCAGGTCGGGCAGCCCGATCGCCGACCGCTGCAGCTGCCGCTGCGTGCCTTCGCCGCAGTCGAACAGGAGCCGCTCGCTGCCGCGCCGGACGAGCAGCGCGGCAGGCGCGCGCTGCGCCGTCGGCATCGAGGCGGCCGTGCCGAGGAAGACGACGTCGAGATCCACGCGGCGATTGTAGGATCGGGCGATGCCCGACCCGACCCTGCTCGAGGTCTATCGCCGCGAGATCACGCCCGAGCTGTACCGCGACGTCCGGGAGCTGTACAAGAAGCACTCGATCGCGGAGGACGCTCGCGACCTAGACGGCCTGATCTCGACGCTGACCCCGGACTGCGTCTACGAGCTCGTCCAGACCGGCCACCGCTGGGAGGGTCACGAAGGCGCCGCGCGGTTCTACACGGAGCTCCTGACCGCCTTCCCGGACATCCGCTTCGACCTGACCGACATCGTGATCGGGCCGCAGGGCGTGTGCGAGGAGGCGAACGTCACGGCGACGCAGCAGGCGCCGTGGCTCGGCGAGGGACCGGTCGAGGGTCCTCTCGAGTGGAAGGTCCTGATCTGGTTCCCCTGGGATCCCGAGCAGCGGCTCTTCCGCGGCGAGAAGGTCTACACCTTCGGCATCGACCTCCCCGGCGTCTCCTAAGGGACGACGAGCTTCTCGCCCGGGACGATCGTCGCCGAGGCGAGGTGGTTCCGCTGCTGCAGCTCCCACACGCCCTGCCGCGGGTCGCCGGCGGACGTCCGCTCTGCGACCGACCACAGCGTGTCGCCGGGCTGGACGATGTACGTGCGCTTCGGCCCGGCGCCGCTCGAGCCGCGGGCCGCGAGTCCGACCACGAGCGCCAGGGCGCAGACGAGAATGAGAAGCTTCCCGAACATCTGTTCGCAGGGTAACCGAACAGGTGTTCGATTGTCAAGGGACCGCTGCAAGCACGGCGTCGACGAGCTTCACGGCCCCGAAGCGGACGGGGTCGTCGGCCGGCAGGCCCGTCTCCTCCTCCGCCGCCTCGATCGCCGCGCGCGCCTCCTCCTCGCCGAGCGCGCGCGTGTTGAGCGCGACCGCAGCGACACGGGCGGGCCGGACCGGCAGCGCGAGGCGCTCGTGCAGCTCGACCAGCTGGCGCAGCGGCGGAATCGGGTGCGGGCCGCCGCCGGCTCCCTCGATCTCCGTCCGGCCGCACTCGTGGCAGAGGACGAGCAGGTGCGGGACGCTCCCGTGGTAGAGGCCGAGCGCGACGCCGGAGTAGACCGGGTGCAGGAGCGAGCCCTGGCCCTCGACCCAGAGCAGCTCGCCGCCGCGCGCTGCCCCCTCGACGACGAGACGTTCCGCGGCGCCCGCGAGGAAGTCGGCCACGACGGCGTCCACGGCGATTCCCCAGCCGGCGATCACCATGCCCGTCTGGCCCGTCGGGACGAAGACCGAGCGCACGCCGCGCCGCCGCGCCTCGAGGTCGAGCTCGCACGAGACGGTCATCTTCCCGATCGCGCAGTCGGAGCCGACCGTGAGGACGATCGTCGCCTCGACCGCGAGGTTCTCGCCGGTCGCGGTCGAGAGTCCGGCGGCGGGCGGCGCAGGTCGCGCAGCTCGACGCCCCGTTCCGCCGCGAGCGCGCTCAACTCCCGGTCGTCGGCGAGGAAGACGTGGAGGCCGTTCTCGACGTCGAGACCGTGCTCGACGCAGGCGCGGAGGAGCTCCATCCACGCCGGGCGGGAAGTAGCCGCCCTGGGTCACGACCCCGACGAGCGCCGTCGTCGGCTCGAGCTCCAGGGCCTCGTCGAGGCTGCCCACGATCGGCACGCCGTCCTCCGTCTCCCCCGCGCGCGTCGAGTCGAGGATCGCAACGACGTCCTCGCGCCGGTAGCGGAGCACGCCGCGCATCGTCTTCCCGTACAGCGGGTCGGCGGACGAGCCCTCAGCGAGCAGCAGATACCGCGTGGACACCGAGTCCCGGTTCCTCCGGTGGCAGCTGGACGCCGTCGACGAACGGCACGCCCGGCCACGGGTCTTGGGCGAGCAGGAGGTTGCCGTCGAGGTCGACGTGGTCGAACAGGGACGCGACCTGCGCGCCGGCCGAGATGCCGAGCCCCGACTCGACCATGCAGCCGAGCATGCACCCGAGCCCGAGCGCTCGGGCGGCGTGCACCATCCGCACCCCCTCGCGGATCCCGCCGGACTTCGCGAGCTTGACGTTGATCCCGTGAGCGCGCTCCGCGCACGCTGCGACGTCCCGGAGCGTGTGGCAGTCCTCGTCGACGTAGATCGGCAGCGGCGAGCGGTCCTTCAGCTCAGGCCCGCCCGGGTCGCCGGCGGTCAGCGGCTGCTCGCAGTACGCGACGCCGAGCTCGGCCAGCGCGGGGAGCGCCTCGAGGGCCTCCGCGAGAGACCACGCCTCGTTGACGTCGACCTGCAACGGCAGGTCACCGGCCACTTCCCGAACCGCGCGGACGCGCTCCACGTCGAGCCCATCGCGGCCGCCGAGCTTGAGCTTGAGTCGCCGGAAGCGGTCGAGCGCCTCCTGGGCGCGGCGCGCCATGTCGTCGGGATCGCCGAGCCACACCGTCCAGCTCGTCGGCGGGCCGGCGCGGCGCAGCCCGAGCAGCCGCCAGACGGGCTGGCCGAGGAGCTTGCCCTGCAGGTCGTGGAGCGCAGCGTCGATCGCCGCGCGGGCCGCAAACTCACGCGCCGGCAGTCGCTCCAGCACCTCCTCGAGCGCGAACGGGTCGTCCCCCAGCAGCTCAGCGTGCTCCTCGAGATACGCCAGCGCCGATTCGGCGGACTCGTCGTAGCGGTCGATCGGCTGCGCCTCGCCGAACCCGGACACGCCCGAGTGCCGTAGCTCGACGATGACGGCGTCCTCGCTGTCGCGCGCGCTGCGCGAGATGACGAACGTCTCGGCCAGGTCGAGCGTGACGATCCGTGCGGAGACGTCCACGGCCGGAACGTACCAACGGCCGACCGCGGGTACACTGGCCTTCCCCGGCGCCAGTAGCTCAGGGGATAGAGCGCGCGCCTCCGGAGCGCGAGGTCGCAGGTTCGATTCCTGCCTGGCGCATCGACCCTGCCGATTGACCCAGACGTGCTGCCCGCCGGGCGCAATGCGGCAGGCACCGTGGCGCGGGGCGGCAGGTTCTCCGGCCGGATCGAGGGAGGGGCGACCGGGGCCTCCGCCCCAGTACGCGACAGCGTCGGCTCGCGAACTAGGCCCAGGTGCGCCTACCGGCCGGCCGAGAGCAGGCGGCACTGTGGCGAGGGGCGGCGGACGGGGCTCTCGACGGGGGCAGAGGTCGCCGCCCCACCTACCTACGGTTCGTGGGCGGGCGCAGAGCCTCGGCGACGCCGTCGCCGAACAGATTCGTACAGACCAGGATGACGAGGAGCACTCCCGCCGTGAAGGCCCACGCCCACCAGCCCTCGCCTGAAGTGAACACGCCGCTCTGGCCCGCGCCGATCACGTTTCCGAGCGTGTTCTGGTTCGCGATGGAGACGCCGACGCCGAAAAAATCGAGGAGGGCTTCGAGCACGAACACCTGAGCGAGCAACGCGGTCGCGGCGATGATGATCGTGCCGCTCGCGGTCGGCAGCAGGTGGCGGAGGAAGAGCCGGCGGTCCGAGGCTCCGAGGGAAAGCGCGGCCTGGACGAACTCCCGCTCGCGAATCGAGGCCATCTCCGCTCGGACGACGCGCGCCACCGGGACCCAGAGAAAGCAGGTGAGCGCGAACGTCGCCTTCCAGGCCGTGACGGGTGTGAAGTAGGCATAGACGGCGAGGAAGATCACCAGGAGCGGAAAGACTCCGAGGAGATCACAGATGCGCATGATCACCACGTCGAGCCAGCCGCCGCGGTAGCCCGCGATGCTGCCGAGCGCGACGCCCACAATCGTCGCCATCGCGGTTGCCGCGAGGGCCGTGATCTCGCTGGTGTGGAGCCCGTAGAGCGTGCGCACGAGCAGGTTCTCGCCGATCTGGTCGGTGCCGAAGAGATTCCAGCCGCGGAAGGTCGGGGGGTGGTTGCGCCACTCGTCCGACAGGTGGACGAGCGCGGGCGGCACGAAATGCGGCGCGAGCGCGCCGGCGAGGAAGATGGCCAGGAGGATGACGCCGGAGACCATGGCGACCGGCTGCCGAGCCAGGCGGCGCCAGGTCGGCGAGTAGGACCGTCGCCGAGCTGCGGCCACCGGGGCCGACGCGGTCTGGGGTAGCCCTGTCATCTCACTCGAGCCTCGTGCGAGGGTCGGAGCGGACAAGAGGTCAGATTCGAAGCTTGCAGGAGACGCATGACGTGTTCAGGAATATTTGGGAGAATACGGGGCATGATGATGGAAAGAGGAGGTCTTTTCCTGTCAAAAAATAAGCTGAATTCTGGCCCGGTGGTGTCGTGAAGTATGGTTGTGCGAAATCCCAGTAATGTGGCAGGAACTCAGGATTAATAGATTGAGTTGTGAGTCTGATTAAAAAGAGCTTCCTATATGCTCAAATTATTCCACGCAGGCTATATATGCCTCCGAGGACCAAGTACGCCAGTAATGCGATCGTGAAAGCATTATATAGGCCATGGCAGCATAGAGCGCCGGAACATCAAGATCAGAGCAATTTGCCTGTTTCAAGCCAGACCTACGTATAAAGCAGATATTCTGAAAGCAAAGAAGACTGAGAATAAGCGGCTGTCGCCTTTCTCTCTCTCTCCGTGGATGGCGTCGTCACCTCAACCCATCTGAACAATGGTGGGCCCAACTCCTCGCCGGCTGGAATCGAGGTGTTGTCGATGCTGGCATTGGAATTGACTGCTGGAGGCGCTATATCGAGTATTGTACGAGAATAGGTTGTTATTAGTAAAGAGGTAGGTTTTGGTAGTGGGAAGGCGATGGCGAAGCTTGCGAAACTAATGGCGAGCTCATATTGATTTATCGTTGTGAATATAAGAGTTGTATAATGGGTAGTTTTGCAGCTTTTGATACTATTCTACACAAGAAATTCAGATGAAATACTTCACATTGATCCCGCATTGACCCCCTGAAAATGCACAGAAAGTACCCAACCTATAGAAATTTGGCTTAGGTGGGCACCCACACATGAGCACCTAGGCGTGCGTGGGTACTTGGGTATCCACGCCAAACACTGGTTGAAGCATCAACGCAACGACCATCAGCAGCATCCATTGACGTATATCAATCTTCACTATCGAAGTACGAGTTAGTATCAACGCTGAGGTGTGCTACTATTGTAAGTGTCAAGGGGCTAGCTAGGATTGGTGCTTGTTAAAATAAATTATAAATTTAAGTGTACCATCCGGGCTTTATTGAGGGACATAACGTATTCTCCTATACAAGTTAAATTACCACTAGTTTCGATTCTTTATAAGTAGTCAAAAATTTGCATTGATTCCAAACAGCATCGGAGATTCAGGACAACAGACGATAAATGATATGTTCACACCCTGGTCCAGAAATGCCTTCTCAATCCCTGACTCAGAAAGCACTATGTTCTCCTGCAGTAACCTGGCAACTGAAGACCAAACGATGACTTTCTTCAAAGCAGGAACATAATCTTTTTTCCATTCAGCAATTTCTTTTATCCATTTAAGCAGCACGCTATAGTTCTCTATCGCATTCTCTGCTCGAGAATGATGCACAAATGGAGCCTGATTCCGACAGTTAAGGCGTAACTCTTCGCACTGCACCTGCAGTATTTCCAAACCCCGCGGCAGCATCTCTACAAGTTTTGCCTGGTCTAAGGCACCGGTGACCTGCCAATCCCTACGCTCAGCACTGGGATATGCCATCCACCATGCAGGAAGTCCCAGGCGCTTTAGAGCGGTGAAGCCTTGCATTGTTTGCATAACATTCCCGGTGGGGTGTTGAAGGGAAATGTGTTGATGGGGTTGAGCATAAATGACAAGCTCTTCCAGTGATGACTGATGAGGTTGCAAGGGGGTAGGGAAATTCGATGGCATAATAGCGTTATGATTTGGGTGAACCTTTCCACTGTAGTGGTAGTGTAGAGAAACAAGTGCTTTTGGGGCACGCAATACCATTTCCATAGTATCGGCAGAGCAGATATCGCTTGGGATAGCTAGGTGTAAGATGGAAGATTTTAGAGCGACGTCCTTTAAATCGGCTGTGCCCTCAGAGATCTCGGTGTGAAATGTCCAGCTTCTAACGGTGGTTATCGTTAGACTCCGGATAAAGGGGTTGCACAACAGCGATTCGAAATGCTGCATGCTTATTGTTTCACAGTGTGGCGTGCAGATATGAAGAGATATGATCTGCGCCGATGGTGTGTGAGTGAAGTAAATATTCCCTGGTAGGAGTTGCAGTGTTTTAAGATTCGGAAGGAGGCTCATGAGACGTGCGGTCGCCTTCTTATTCGCGTCCATCTGACTCAGAAGTCGGCCCCATTTCAGCTTCGCCTCTACTACAATGCCACGCAAGTACTCGTTCTCCTCCAAAGTATCCACAAAAGCGTTCAAGCTGTAAATTCTCGTGCCTGAGGTTGGATTCTCTTCCTTGCCCCAAGTTCCTGGAAATTTCACATACATTAGTTAATTACACTGCACTAAATTCTTGATTTTGCTGTGCCATGGTGGCCTCTAAGCAGTAATAAGCCGGCCTTATCCTAGCAGTTTAACTGTTATTGAAAATCTAAGGCCGACTATCTTTGAGACTACAGATATTATAGACTAAGCAATCTCTGTAAGGAAAAGCTGAGTCTTTTGATATCAGGCTTAACATACCGTAAAAAACTGATTTGTAGAGCACGGGCACAACGAGGCTCGAGAAACGTCGGGAGACAACAGCTAGGCTTGGGAGAGAGCTCGATGGGACATATTCCACGACTTTGGTGAGAATCTCGTTGGAAATTCTAGTCAGTCCTGCCGCAGTCATTATTGACGGTGGTGATGCAAGCGCTGAGTTTCCAGTCGAAGATAAGGACGGACAAGGCTACACATTCTACGGGCCACCATCTACCCCCCTGTATGCAGAAACAGCACGCGCCTGTAAATTGGGCGGCTTGATACACACTAGATACAGTAAGGGACACTTATCGGGAAGCCAATTACGCGACCGAAGTCGGCACTTATGGCCCGCCTCCGAGTGGCAGTGGCACAATGGATAGCGCAATTGACCCTCTTTTTTATTTCTGAAGAGTGCAGATTGTCCGCAACTATATAGTGATATGCTAAGAATTTATAATGGATTCAATCTGTTGAGAATTGGTACAGTTGTGCTAAATTATCTGTTTTAGAGCGCTGAAGACCCCTACGGTGGATTTTGAGATCTTATTTCAGGGGCTTTACACCACTAGAATCATAAAGGCAAGGCAGGGGATAGTATTATTGAAGTAATATAATGAATTGCAGCTAGCCTGAAGCTTATATATAGTGGAAATAGCCCAGTACGCCTCCCAAAAAGCTGCTCTACGCCTGTTCTAGAGGGCGGTTTGGCCTTCCAGGGCCGCGTTGAGGTTGTCCACGTAAGCCTTGTGATGCTTGCCGTGGTGGATCTCCATCGTCGTCTTGTCGATGGCCGCTTCGAGGACATAGGCGGGGTAGGGCAGCGGGGGCAGGGTGAAGGCCATGTCGTCCTCCTGAGAAAGGGTTGAAATGCCCCTGGTAATCTATGCCGGCGCCCTTGCTAGGCAACCGCGTCTCTCACCGATGCGTCGTCACGCCGACCTGTTGACACATCTCCCGCAGTGGGCACGTCGAGCACTTCGGCCGGACGCCGGTGCAGATATTGCTTTTCGAACGGCACCAGTAGGGCGTTGATCTCCACCCAGTAGCGCGGCGGCAAGAGTGTCTCCAGGGCCGTCATCGTCTTTTCCGGCGAGTTCGTGTGGACGACGCCCCAGCGGTTGGCGACCCGATGGACGTGGACGTCCACGCTGATGAGCGGCCGGCCCCCGG
>CAVREH010000020.1:0-71152 GCA_963720065.1 uncultured Actinomycetes bacterium | reverse complement strand
GGTCATGTGTCGCGCGTGACCGTCGACGCGACATCCGGCCGCCGTGTCGGAGCGCGCTGACAGGTTCACACTGACAGGTTCACGACAAAGCCTTATGTGGGATCGGTGCCTTATGCGGGGTCGGTCGCCGATGCGCCGGGCCGGGAGGGAGATTGAGCAAGTGAGGCTGCTTGTCGTCGAGGATGATCGCGACCTCAATCGCCAGATCGTCGCCGCATTCGAGGGCGCCGGATACGCGATCGACCGCGCCATGGACGGCGAGGAGGGCCAGTTCCTGGGCGAGACCGAGCCTTATGACGCCGTGGTCCTGGACCTCGGCCTGCCGAAGAAGGACGGTGCCTCGATCATCACCGCCTGGCGGGCGGGCGGCAAGACCATGCCGATCCTGGTGCTGACGGCGCGCGATCGCTGGAGCGACAAGGTCGACGCCTTCGACGCCGGCGCGGACGATTACGTCACCAAGCCTTTTCACATGGAGGAGCTGCTGGCGCGGCTCAGGGCGCTCTTGCGCCGCGCCACCGGCCACGCGACGAGCGAGCTCGTCTGCGGTCCGGTCACGCTCGACACCCGCTCCGGGCGTGTCGTCGCCGATGGAACGCCCGTGAAGCTGACCTCGCACGAGTATCGGCTCCTCTCCTATCTCATGCACCACGAGGGCCGCATCGTCTCCCGCGCCGAGCTGATCGAGCATCTCTACGATCAGGATTTCGATCGCGATTCCAATACGGTCGAGGTGTTTGTCGGGCGCATCCGGCGCAAGCTCGGCTGCGATCTGATCCAGACGGTGCGCGGCCTCGGCTACATGGCGCGGCGCCGACCGGCAATCCGGGCTGAGCCCTTTGCGCTCGCCGGCGGCCATCCTGCCCGTCGGACCGCCGCGATCCTGGCCGCTGGCGGCGCGGCTCCTGGCGTCGGCGGCGGTCTTGTGCGCCGCCATCCTCCTGGTCGCCGGCCTGGTGCTGACCGCCGTCTATCGCCGCACCGCCGAGCGCTCCTTCGACGAGCGCCTCTACGTCTATCTGAAGGAGATCGTCGCCGCGATCAGCCAGGACCCGCAGGCCAAGTTGTCGAAGTCCGGGAATTTCGGCGAGCCGCGCTTCGACCTGCCCCTGCAGGGCTGGTATTGGCAGGTCGAAAAGGTGGACCTGACGAAGCCCACCGTCGCCGCGTCGACGTCGCTGGTCGGGGCGAAGCTCGCTTATCTGCCGGACTCAGCCACCGAAGACGCGAATGGCGCCTTGCGGGAGGGCTATGTGGTCGGCCCCGACGAGAAACGGCTGCGGATCGTCGAGCGCACCGTCGATTTCGGCGATGACGGGCGCTTCCGCATCGCCATCGCGGCGCGCTCCGACGAGATCGATTCGGAGGTGCGCCGCTTCGACCTGACACTGGTGATCGCCTTCACCGCGCTGTTCCTGGCGCTGACCGCGACGACATTGGCCCAGGTGCGCTTCGGCCTGCGGCCACTGGCGCGCCTGTCGGGCGAGGTGCAGGCGGTGCGGCGTGGCGACACGGACGGGCTGCATGGCGAATTCCCGCGCGATATCGCCCCACTGGCGCAGGAGATCAATCTTCTCCTGACCGCGAACCGGGGCATCCTCGAGCGCGCCCGCACCCAAGTCGGCAACCTCGCCCATGCCCTCAAGACCCCGCTCGCGGTGATCACCAACGAGCTCGGCGCCCTGCCGCAAGCGCAAGCCGGCAAGCTCGCCGAGCAGACCGTGTTGATGCGCGACCAGGTGGCCTGGCATCTCGACCGGGCCCGCGCGGCGGCCCTGGCCGGAGCGCCGGCGGGCGCGACGCCGGTCGGTCCCGTGATCGCCGAGATCGCCCGCGTCTTCGAGAAGATTCATCCGACCCCACGGCTCGAAATCGAGCCCGATGCCCAAGGCCTGCGCTTTCGCGGCGACCGCCAAGATCTCCAGGAAATGGTCGGCAATCTGCTCGACAATGCCGGCAAATGGAGCCGGTCCGGCGTCAAGATCGCCGCCCGGCGTGTGACGGCGGCGGGCGCGCCGCCGCGCTTCGCCGTCACCGTCGAGGATGACGGGCCGGGATTGCCCGAGGCGATGCGGTCCGGCATGATGCGGCGCGGCACCCGCCTCGACGAGACCAAGCCGGGATCGGGCCTCGGCCTGTCGATCGTGACCGATATCGCCGGCCTCTATGGCGGCCATCTCTCGCTCGACAGCTCGCCCTTGGGCGGCCTGCGCGCCGAGATTTTGCTGCCAGCGGTGTGAGTGCGAATCATGCGGACTTCGAATACAAGGCCGACCGTCACCCTGCGGGAAAGCGGTCAATCAAAGGCTTGCCATAGGCAGCCATAGGCGACCCATAGGCAGTAGCATGATCTGCGATCCCTTCCGTGCAGCCCATGACCGCCATCGAGCTGGACGGTTGCTACTCTCTGGAGGGGGATGATAAGTGTCGCGCAACCTTACATGATAGGAGCGGGGAGCGTTAGATGCTGAATCGCTTAACAGAAGGAGAGAGCTATGCCGAAGGCGCCTCATCTCCAAACGGAAATCGCCACCTACAATTCGCGGCTGTCGGACCTGCTGGCGAGCGCGGGAAAGTTCGCGCTGATCAAGGGCGAGGATGTCCAACTGTTCGACACTTATAATGATGCACTCAAGGCCGGCTATGAGCGATTTCAAGCTTGAACCATTCCTGGTGAAGCAGATCGCGCCCGTCGAGCAAGTGCTTTATTTTACGCGCGATCTTGACCTGGAATGCCAAGCATAAACGTTCCAGTTCAAAGGCTCGGTCCGGTCGTCGTCGCGATCATCACGGTCAGCACGCCGAGAATGCAGGCGTTGATCGCTGCGGGAGCTGCACCGCCGCCTCCCTCGACCGGCAATTTCCTGTTGGACACCGGCGCAAGTGGAACCTGCGTGGACCCGGCGATAATTGCTCCACTGGGCCTTATGCCTACAGGCAATGTCGCGATGATGACACCATCAACGCAGGGCGTGCCTCATCACTGCGATCAATATGACGTATCAATCTATATTCCGGGCGTTACGCCCGATTTTCAGGCCGGCTTTCTAATTCCGGCCGTCCCGATCATAACAACTCATCTGCGCTCCCAAGGCATAGATGGCCTTATCGGGCGCGATATCCTCAATCGTTGTATCATCATTCATAACGGCCCGAACGGCGTTTGCACCCTAGCGTTTTAGGTCGGCGGATAATCCCTCCCTAGCGTGGCCGGAGCAGTTTCTTAGTTCGCCCCGCCGAGAAACGGCATCAACTTACCTTCCTGAAGGGCGAGCGAGACGGGATGGCCCTGCCATCCGCTTGTGCCTTCGTGCGCGGCTGGCTGGGAGCCCATCCGCACAGGTCCACTTGCGAGCACAATGATCCCTTAGCTAGACAGCGCCATGCTGCTTCACCTCATCTTCCTTGCGATGGCCGTCGCGGCGGCGCTCGCGGTGCTCATGCCCCTGGCGCGGGCCCGTGCCGGCGGGGCACCGGCGGGCGGCGCGACGCTCGGGCCTGCCACGCTGCATCGGCTGCGCCTCGCCGAGATCGACCGCGACCTCGACCGAGGCCTGCTCGATCGCGTCGGCGCCGAGGCAGCCCGCAACGAGGCGGCGCGCATCCTGTTGCGGGCCGCCGACAGCGAGGCGCGCGCCGGCGAAGCCGCCGTGTCGGCGGAGGATCGCGGATCGACGCTGCTGCGCCGGCGCGGCGCGGCGCTGGCGGCGGTGATCGCGCTGCCGGCTTTCGCGTTCGGCCTTTACGCGCTGCTTGGCTCCCCGGAACTGCCCTCGCAGCCTTTCGCGGCGCGCGCCGCGACCGCGCCGGATGCGGCCGACATCAACGCGCTGATCGGACAGGTGGAGGCGCATCTCGCCGCCCATCCCGACGACGGCAAGGGCTACGAGGTCATCGCGCCGGTCTATATGCGCCTTGGCCGCTATGACGACGCGGTTCGGGCGCGCGCCGAGGCGCTGCGGCTCCTGGGCGAGACGCCCGATCGCCTGGCCGACCTCGCCGAGGCGCGCGTGGCCGCCGCCGGTGGCGTCGTCACCAAGGACGCGGCCGCCGCGATCGCGCGGGCGCTGGCGCTCGATCCCAAGCATCCCAAGGCGCGCTTCCTCCAGGCGATCGGCTATGCGCAGGATGGCCGGCGCGACGAGGCCGTCGCCGTGCTCAAGGCGCTTCTCGCCGACGCGCCGCCGGACGCGCCCTGGCGGCAGGTGGTCGCGGCGCGGCTGGCGAGCCTCGTGGCGCTCGCCCCGTCCGCGAGCCCGGAGGCGGCCGACGACCCGGCGATCCGCGCCATGGTCGAAGGCTTGGCCGCGCGCCTCAAGGCCCAGGGCGGCACGGCCGAGGAATGGGCTCGGCTGGTGCGCTCCTACGCCGTGCTCGGCGAGGCCGACAAGGCGCGCGAGACGCTTGCGGCGGCGCGCGCCGCGCATCCCGACGCCGCCTCGCTGGCGATGCTCACACAGGTCGCCCGCGCCGCCGGCATCGAGGCCGCGCCGTGAGCGCCGCGCTCGATATCGGCCGGCGGCGCATCTCGGCTCGCCGACAGCGCCGACTGATACTGATCGGCGTGGCGCTCGCTTTGCTCGGCCTGGCGATCGGGCTGGCGCTCTACGGGCTCTCCGGCAGCATCGTCTTCTTCCACACCCCGACCGAGATCGCCCAAGGCGGCGTGGCGCCGGGCGCGCGGGTGCGCATCGGCGGCCTCGTCAAGGACGGCAGCGTGACGCGCTCGGGCGAGAGCATCGCCTTCGTCGTCACCGACACGGCGCATGACGTGAAGGTCACCTATCGCGGCATCGTGCCCGACCTGTTCCGCGAGGGGCAGGGCGTGGTGGCCGAGGGCAGCTTGAATCAGGACGGCTCGCTGACCGCCGACAGCGTGCTCGCCAAGCATGACGAGCGCTACATGCCGAAGGAGGCGGTCGAGGCGCTCAAGCGCCAGGGGATGTGGCGCCCGGACGCCAAGCCGCCTTGAGGGTAGGCGCCGAACGATTGGTAGTGTGGGCCAGTCGAGAACCACACCCACGCCGCGGCACCGGCGTGACGAATTTGGCTCTGGGAGGTTGCGGATATGGTGAGTGTGGTGGACAGAAAAGCAATGCTAAAGGCGGATGCGCGGTGCCACAATTGCCCTTAATCGGGCGTCTGAAAGACAGATTTTAATGTGGAGTGAAAGCGAATGAGTTTTCCAGGAGACGACAACCGCTTGCATGGCTTCGTGGAGAAGTAGCGTAGCTGTGGAAGCCGACTGCTTCGGCTTCGAACTTCCGTGTCAATATCAATCATCATGAGGATCATGTCGGGATAAGCTCTCGACCTCTGAGGAGGCAGGCCGCTCGGGGCAACCGGGCGGAGCGTTTTTTTTTGCTCAAATGTTTCCTTCAGCGAAACGTCCCCATATCAGGAGGGATCAGAGATGGATGCCGCTCTCGTGAATGATGCGGAGGCTGTCATGGCAGAAGACGAGAACGCAGATCATGGGAAGATCGAACTTGACGCTGCGCGCCAAGCCGTCGAGGGTGTGCCTGCAAAAATTAGACGCATGGGCGGCAGCCAAGAGCAAGCTGTCGCTGTAGCCGAAGCTATGCGCCTCGTTCTGTTGGGCCAAAAAGAGAAGGCAACGAGGATTTCGAAAGGCTGGGTTCGGCGCCGATGCTCTTAACGAGATTTTCCCGCTCATGGTATCTGGCTTGCGAGAAGCTGCGTAAGCGGGCTTATTCATGACAAATCGGGAGCGGAGGACCAGCGCGCGCTTGATCCTAACGAGTTCTTGCGCGAATTGGCGCGTCAGCTCCCCGGAATGACGAAAGAAGTCAAAGACCAATTCAACAAGGCAAAAGCCGACGCGGAACATAAAAAAAAAGAGTTAGAAATAGGGAAGTGGACTGCTAATTGGCTTGGCGATAGATATCACGCCCCGAGCAGGGTTGCCGGTTGGTTGATATTGTTTTCGGTCATCATAATTTTAGTCTGCGCTGCATCGCGATTTGTTCCCAACCTTCCAGCCAACGATTTCACAATAGATAAAATATTGTCCGCCGCCATTGCGTTCATAACCACATCTCTCGGCTTCCTGTTTGGGCAAAAAACGGCTAGATAGAGCGCCGCCACACTCAAACTGGACCAATACCGGCGCTTGACAGGCGCGGCGGTACGGTCGAGCTAGCGCCATGTCGCTCGCCGAATTCGCCAAGCTCGCGGATGGTACGCCGGTCCGCGAGGCGCGCCTCGTGACGGCCGCCGGTGCCGAGGCGCGCGTCATCGAGATGGGCGCCACCTTGCGCGACCTCGTCGTGCCGCTGCGGGACGGCTCCCGCCAGCGCGTCGTGCTTGGCTTTCCGACCATCGACGCTTATCCCTCCCAGTCCCACCATGCCGGCTCGATCGCCGGGCGCTTCGCCAATCGCATCGCCAAGGGGCGTTTCCCGTTGGATGGGCACGTGATCGAGGTGCCGCGCAACAACGGCGAGAACTCGCTGCATGGCGGCACGACGGGCTTCAACAAGCACGTCTGGCCTGTCGTCGCTCATGACGCGGCCGGCGCGACGCTGGCACTCGTCTCGCCCGATGGCGACCAGGGTTATCCCGGCACGTTGCGCGTCTGGTGCCGCTACGAGCTGCTCGAGCCCGCGACATTGGCGATGGACATCGCCGCGACCACGGACAAGCCAACCGTGGTCAACCTCGCCAACCATTCCTATTTCAACCTCGACGGCTCGGACGATGCGCGCGACCATGAGCTGACCCTGATGCCGATTTCCATACGCCGACCGATGCGGGCCTCATCCCCACTGGCGAGATCGCATCGGTCGCCGGCACGCCCTATGATTTCCGCGAAGGCCGGCCGATCCGCGCACGCGCGGCAAGGCGATAATCCCCCCGAATGGCTACGACACCAATTTCGTGCTCCGGCGCTCCCGCGTCGAACGGTGCGGCGATCTCTGACATCGCGCTTGCCGCGACCTTGCGCAGCCGCAAAAACGGGCTGGCGCTCGAAGTGTGGACCAGCGAACCCGGCATCCAGGCGTTCGACTGCCACGCCATGACCTTCGCGCCGCCGGGCCTCGACGGGCGCCATTACGGCAACGGCGCCGGCATCGCGCTCGAGGCCAACATTTCCCCGACAGCCCCAATCGCGCGCATTTCCCGAGCACCACGCTGCGCCCCGGCGAGACCTACCGCCAGTGCACCGAATTTCGCTTCATCGCGTCGTGAGGCCAGCGTCCATGCGGTTCAAATCCCTTAACCGCGATGAGATGACCGAGGCGCAGCGCGCCGTGGTCGACGACGCGACCGCCGGCAAGCGCGGCACCGCGCCTCCCCCGGTGCTCGCCTGGCTGCACAGCCCGGAAATGGCGCAGCGCGCCCAGAAGCTCGGCGAGTTCGTCCGCTACGACACCTCGCTGCCGCCGCGACTCTGGAACTCGCCATCCTGGTGACGGCGCGCTTCTGGACGTTGCATTATGAGTGGTACGCCCATAAGCGCATCGCGCTGCAGGCCGGGCTCGATCCAGCCATCGTCGACGCCATCGCGGCGCGCCGGACGCCAAGGCTCGACGATCCCAAGGCCAAGCTGGTCCATGACTTCGCCAAGACATTGCACGAGACGCATGCCGTGCGCCCGACCTGTTCGCGGCGGCCAAGAAGGAGCTTGGCGAGCGGGGCGTCGTCGAGCTGATCGGCATCCTCGGCTATACACGCTGATCTCGATGACGCTGAACGCCTTCGAGATCGGCCTCCCCGAGGGCGAGGCACGCGAGCTCGGCCCGTGAGCCGGCCGAGAACGTTGCCGTGAAGATCTCCGCGCTCAAGGCCTGGCGGTCGAGCTTCCCTTGCATGAGGGTCGCTACGCCTGGTCCAACGCCAACAGCGTCGATGTCTTCGATTTAACCGTGGTCGCGGTGGAGACCGATGCCGGCATCACCGGTTACGGCGAGTGCTGCCCGCTCGGGCCGGCCTATCTGCCGGCCTATGCCGAGGGGGTGCGCGCCGGCCTGCGCGAGATCGGCCCCAAGCTGATCGGCCTCGATCCGACGACGCTCGGCGTGCTCGACCGCGCCATGAACGCCGCGCTGCGCGGCCACCCCTACGTCAAGGCGCCCATCGACATCGCCTGCTGGGACATTCTCGGCAAGGCGACCGACTTGCCGGTCCAACCGCTGCTCGGCGGAGCGGAGGCCAGGACATCGACCTCTACCGCGCCATCTCGCAGCATCGCCGGACGAGATGGCCGGCAAGCGCGCCAGCCAATATCGCGACCAGGGCTACACCAAGTTCCAGCTCAAGGTCGGCGGCGACGCGGACGAGGACATCGAGCGCATCCGCGCCTGCCGGGCCGCGCTCGACCGCGGCGAGGTGCTGGTCGCCGACGCCAATACGGGCTGGACATGCACGAGGCGGCCCGCGTCGTCGCGGCCGTCGCGCGACCTCGACGTGTTTATCGAGCAGCCCTGCCGCACCTACGAGGAGTGCCTCTCGGTGCGCCGCCGCACCGCGCTGGCCCTTCATCCTCGATGAGGTGATGACGGCACCGACGTGCTGATGCGCGGCGCTGGCCGAAGGCGCCATGGACGTCGATCAACCTGAAGATCTCCAAGGTCGGCGGGCTGACGCCGGCGCGGCTCATCCGCGACCTGTGCGTGGCGCGCGGCGTCGCCATGACCATCGAGGACACCTGGGGCGGCGACATCACCACCGCCGCCATCGCCCATCTGGCCGCCTCGACGCCGCGCGAGTTCCTGTTCTCGGCGACGGATTTCAACAGCTATGTGTCGCGTTCATCGCGACGGGGCGCGCCCAAGCGCGTCGCGGGCCGCATGCGCGCCCCGACGCGGCCGGGCCTCGGCGTCGAGCCGCTGATGGACGTGCTGGGCGATCCGGTGGTGACGATCACATAAGGGCCGGGAAGTCGTCCGACGCGCCACCCTCCCTTGCAAGGGGAAGGTCGGACGGCCGAAGGCCGTTCGGGGTGGGGATCATAGCGAGGCCCACCGGAATTCGACCCCCACCCGACGCGCCAAGGCGCGTCGACCTCCTCCTTTCAGGGGGAGGAAGGCGCACCCGCCCTTTCGGCGGAGAAAAGCGCTATCCGGCGAGCGCCATATCATCCCGGTGGATCATCTCGGCGCGCGCGCCGGCGCCCAGGATCGCCAGGATGTCGTCCGAGCTGCGCCCGATGATGCGCCGCGCATCCTCGGCGTCGTAGCCCGACGAGCCGCGCCCTATCTCGCCGCCCTCCGGGCCGCGGATGACCACGGCGTCGCCGCGCGCGAAATCCCCCTCGATCCGACTGACACCGGCCGCCAGCAGGCTCTTGCCCCGCGCCAGAGCCCGCACGGCGCCAGCATCGATCACCAGCGCGCCCTTGGTTTCGAGCGTGCCGGCGATGAAGGTCTTGCGCGCCGCGCGCGGGCTCGACGTGGTGAGGAACCAGGTGCAGGGCCCGCCATCCACGACATGCTTGAGCGGGTTCGTCCGTGTGCCGTTGGCGATCACCATGTGAACGCCGGCATTCGTCGCGATGCGTCCCGCCTCGATCTTGGTGCGCATGCCGCCGCGCGAATAGCCCGACGCCGCCTCCCGGCCATGGCCTCGATATCCGCCGTGATCCGCTCGACGAGCGGGATGAGCGCGGCGTCGGGGTTGGCTTGCGGCGGCGCCGTGTAAAGCCCGTCGACATCCGACAGCAGGATCAGGCAGTCCGCCCCGGCCATGGTGGCGACGCGCGCCGCCAGGCGGTCGTTGTCGCCATAGCGGATTTCGGCGGTGGCGACCGTGTCGTTCTCGTTGACGACCGGCACGGCGCGCAGCTCCAGGAGCTTGCCCAATGTCGCGCGGGCGTTGAGATAGCGGCGGCGCTCCTCCGTATCGCCCAGCGTCAGCAGCACCTGGCCGGCGGTGATGCCCCATGGCGAGGGCCTCGGTCCAGACGCGCGCGAGCGCGATCTGCCCGACGGCGGCGGCCGCCTGGCTCTCCTCCAGCTTGAGCGCGCCGGCGCGCGAGGCCGAGCACGGTTCGCCCGAGCGCGATCGCGCCCGAGGAGACGACGATCACCTCGGCGCCCGCGCATGCAGCGTCGCCGACGTCCTCGGCGAGCGCCGCGAGCCAGGCGCGCGCGCAGCCGGCCCTGCGCGATCGACGAGCAACGCCGAGCCGACCTTGACGACGACGCGCCGGAAGCTTGCGAGGCGGCGCGGGCGAGTCATGGCGTCGGACTCGACCGAGCGCTGCCCGTCCTCCCGCGTGGCCGAGGCGGGAATCGTCGGCCGCGAGCGCCCGCAGCGCGTCGGTGATCGCCGAGCGCGCGTCGCCGACGACAGCCGCGCAGGCGGCGGCGCGCTTGGCGGCGCGCTTCAGCCGCGCCGGCTGCTGCTTCAGGGTCGCGGCGTCGACCGCGTCGGCCTTCGAAAGGGCGACGATCTCGGTCTTTTCGGCGAGGCCCGTCGCCATAGGCTTCGAGCTCGGCGCGCACGGTCTTGTACGCCCGCCGGCATGCTCGCGCCGTGGCGTCGACGAGGTGCAGCAGCACGCGGCAGCGCTCGACATGGCCAGGAAGCGGTCACCGAGGCCGACGCCTTCATGAGCGCCCTCGATCAGGCCGGGAATATCGGCGAGCACGAATTCGCGCCCGTCGAGGCGCACCACGCCGAGGCCCGGATGCAGGGTGGTGAAGGGGTAGTCGGCGATCTTCGGCTTCGCGGCCGTGACGCACCGAGAGAAAGGTCGATTTGCCGGCATTCGGCAGGCCGACCAGCCCGGCATCGGCGATCAGCTTCAGGCGCAGGATGATCACCAACTCTTCGCCCGGCTGGCCGGGATTGGCCCGGCGCGGGGCGCGGTTGGTCGAGGATTTGAAATAGGCGTTGCCGAAGCCGCCATTGCCACCCTTGGCGATCACGACGCTTCTCGCCCGCTGCGTCAGGTCGGCGATCAGCGTCTCGCCGTCCTCGTCGAGGATTTGCGTGCCGGCTGGCACCTTGAGGATGGCGTCGGCGCCGTTGGCCCCATGGCGGTTCTTCCCCATGCCATGGCCGCCGGTCTTGCCCTTGAAATGCTGCTGGTAGCGGTAGTCGATCAGCGTGTTGAGGCCCTCGACGCAGGCGGCGACCACATCACCGCCGCTTGCCGCCATCGCCGCCATCCGGGCCGCCGAACTCGATGAACTTCTCGCGCCGGAACGACACGCACCCGCGCCGCCGTCGCCGGAGCGGATGTGGATCTTGGCCTGGTCAAGGAACTTCATCGCGGCGCTCTACCACATCGCGATGGTTCGTGGGCATCGCCTCGGACGTATAGGGATTGCGCGGGGCGGACCCGCGCGACCGACTACACCAGCACCGGCATCGCCGGCGTCTCGCGGCCTCGAAGACGCGCCGGTAGCGGGCCACCTCGTCGTGCGGCCCCATCACCTTGGTGGCGTTGTCGGACAGCTTGACGGCCGGCCGGCCGTTGACCGCGTTCACCTTGCAAACGATCGAGATGGGGTCGAGCACCCCCTCCGGGGCCAAGCCCCGGAAGTCGTTGGTGAGCAGCGTTCCCCACCCATAGCCGAGCCGCAGGCGGCCGACGAAATGGCGATGGACGCGCTCGATGGCGTCCACGTCGAGCGCGTCCGAGAAGATGGCCAGCTTGCGCGCCGGGTCCTGTCCGCGTGAACGCCACCAGGCGATGGCCTCCTCGCCGCCCTCGATCGGGTCCTTGGAATCGATGCGGATGCCGGTCCAGCGCGCCACCCAGTCGGGCGCGTGCTCGAGGAAGCCGGCGGTGCCGAACGTGTCGGGCAGGAACACCAGGAGATTGCCGTCGTAGTCCTCCTGCCAGTCGCGCAGCACCCAAGGGCGCCCGCGCCATCGCCGCGTCGTCTTGGCCAGCGCGGCGTAGACCATCGGCAGCTCATGGGCGTTGGTGCCGACCGCCTCCACCTCGCGGCGGAGCGCGATGAGGCAGTTGGAGGTGCCGAGGAAGCTCGATCCCAGCCCCTCCATCATCGCCTGCACGCACCAGTCCTGCCACAGGAAGCCGTGCCGACGCCGGGTGCCGAAATCGGCGATGCGACGGGGAGCCCAGCTTGCGCAGCCGCTCGATCTTCTCCCAGACGCGCGTCATGCCGCGCGCGTAGAGCACCTGCAGCTCGAACCTGCCCATGCCGTCGAGCACGGCGCGCGACGCAGCTCGTTCAGGATGGCGAGCGCCGGGATCTCCCACATGGTGGTCTCGATCCACGGCCCCTCGAAGGTGAGCTCATATTGCCCGTCACGCTTCTCCAGGTGGTAGGGCGGGTAGCGGAAGTGTTCGAGCCATTCCATGAAATCGGACGAGAACATCTGGCGCTTGCCGTAGAAGGTGTTGCCGCGCAGCCAGGTGGATTCGCCGCGCGACAGCGACAATTCGCGCACATGGTCGAGCTGCTCGCGCAGCATCCCCTCGTCGATGAGGTCGGCGATCCTGATCCGCTTGGTGCGGTTGATGATCCCGAAGGTGACGCGCGCATCCTTGTGGCGCGGAAGATCGTCTGCGCCATCAGGAGCTTGTAGAAATCGGTGTCGAGCACCGAGCGGACGATCGGATCGATGCGCCATTGATGATTGTAGACGCGGGTGGCGATGTCGGTCATGGGCGCAACGAGACTACATGCGAGGGCGCTTGAAGATGGTAAGGAAATTCCTTACCTGATTTCGTCGTCGAGAAATGGGGCAGCCATGATCGTCAGCAAGCTCACGAGCAAAGCGCAAACGACCATTCCCCAGCCTGTCCGTCAGGCTCTTCAGCTTCAGCATGGCGACGATATCGTTTACGTGATCGAGGGCGGGCGCGTGACCATCGCGAAGGCCGCCTCCTCGGCCACGCTGGAGGACCCGTTCGCGACTTTCGACGAATGGAATTCCGACGCCGACCGCAAGGCCGTATCGCCGATCTTTGAGCAGGGCTGCATCAGTCCGCGTTCCTTTCCCTACACGGATAGGAGTGTCAGGCAGGACCGCCCGGCATTGGTGATTTCGGATGGATCCGTCGGCGACGCGAACAGGTTCCTGTGGGTCGTGATGATCACCAGCGCCGCAGCATCGCGCTTGGCCCGGCGATCACGATATCGGCTCTAACTATCGCGAGGCCGGGCTTCCGGCGCCATCGGTCATCCGCACGTCGAAGGTCGCGACGATCGAGGCGCGGAACGCGGAACGCATCGGCAGCATCGAATCCGCTTTGCTCGCCAAGGTGCGTGGGTCGATCGCGCTGATACTCAACGCGTGACCGGCGTCACGCCCGGGCGTGACTTTAAAAGGTGGAAGACCGATATCGGGCGGCCGGCTCGGTGGCGTCGATCGGCCTGGCGCGCCGCGCGACGGGTTCGCCATTGTCCGGCGGCCGGTTACCCCGCCTTGCGCCGGCTCTCTCGTGCCGCGTTGGCCTGGGTGTCGCCCTTGTCGAGCGTGCGCATCTGGCTCCGCAGCGTCCGCATCTGCGTTTCGAGGAAATCGCGCTGCAATCGCACGACCTCGGACAGATCGCTCGCATGCACCATCTTGTGGGCGAGCTCGAAGGCGCCTCGCACGTTGCGGTCGGCGAAGTCGACGGCCAGGCGCGACAGGCTGAGCGCCGATGTCGAGATCACGGCCGCCTGCGCCGTGTCTCCTTCCATCGCCTCGGTCACCGCGCCGATGAACCCCCCGAACGCCTTCCTCGCCTGCTCCACGCTGCGATCCGCGAAATCGCGGACTTCGTTCGGCACGTTGGGGCTGGGCGATCTTCCGTCATCGAGGCGTCCGTTCGCTGGCGTTGCGGGTGGCTCCAAGCGATTCGCGTCACCCGCGAAGGCTAGCAGCGCCACGGCGACATTGTCACGCGGCGACGCCCATCCGTCCCCCGTTAACCCTCCCCGCACGACCTTGTGGACAGCCGCGTGAATTGCATGCGACAGGCGTAGCCGACATGGTCTATAAAGCGTTACCGGGTGCCGAGTGGCGGTGTCCCAGTTTGAGAATTGTCGACAGGACGGTCTTCGTTGGGGTTGTGAAGGGTGTTGAACGCGACGCCGCCATCGCCGGGGCGCCAGCCGGCCGATGCATGGCCGCCTGATCCCATTGCCGATTGGCGGCCGACGCGGCCTTTCGCGCGGCCCTCACCAAGGGCACGCCGGTGGCGATATGGGCGCTCGCCGATGCGCGCCCCGTGTGGTGGAACGCGGCCAGGCGCACTCTTGTTCGATCTGCCGGGTCGACGGGCGCCGGCGATCTCGCGCCGCGCTGAGCCGGGCCGCCGGCGGCTCGTCGCGGCCCTGGCTCGAATGCGGCGCGTGCCTCGCGCGGGCAAATCTCGGTCGCCACCTTGCTGTTTTGCCGGGCACGTCTGATGACGGACGCGACGCCTTGGTGACGTTGGCGACGCGGTCGCGCCCGCCCCTGAAGCGAAACCACGTGGCCACCCCACCCCCTGGCCGGTATCAACCGATGACCCCGCGGCGGCGCGGCCGCGGAGCCGAGCGGTGAAGCCGCGGCCGAGCCGCCCCAGCCGCACGACGTCGCTCGTGACGAGGAGGCCTGGACGCCCGCGAGCCGCCGGTTGACGTGGCAGACCGACGCGCTCGGGCAATTGCTGGCGGGGCCCGGTGCGAGCCTGTCGCAGGCCCTGGGACAGGGCGCGCCGTTCCAACCAGCCCTGCTCGCCGATCTTTTGCGCCCCGATGACGGCGCCGTCGCCGGCGCGATCGCGGCCGGCCGCCCTTTCGCACGCCTCCCGGTCGAGACGCTGCCCGGCGCCGGACGGCGCTGATCCTTCCAGGGCCCGCTGTTCGGAGCACCGTCCTCGACCGCGAGCGGCGGCCGTCGCGGCTATCGCGGCTTCCTGGCGGTATTCCGGGCGCGGCGGCACAGGTCGGAACCACCGAGATCAAGGGCGAGGCCGTCCCGCAACATGCGACGGACGTGCCGCCGGCCGCGCTCCTCGCCGAGCCCATCGGCATGCCGGAGACGTTTCCCGCCCAAGCTGCGCCCAACGAAGACGAAGCCGCGCAAATTCGCGAGGCGGATGCCGACGAGGCGGCCTCACCGCTCGATCCAGAGGCGGCTGACGGCGAAGGTGACGGAGCGCGCCCATCGGGAACCGGACGCGCCGCCCCCGCGGCTCGAGGCGGCCCCTGCCATGACCGAATCCGGCACCGAGCGCGCCCGAGCTGCCTCCCCCCTCGGACGACAGGCGCGACGCTCCGACCCCGATCGAGCCCGATGCACGGCCCTCGAACGTCGTGTCGCTGCGTCCTCCGGCAACGGAAGCGCGCCCCAAGGATCAGGCCTCGCCGGCGCTTTCGCCTTCGGAGCGGGACGCCTTCGCCGACATCGCCAGGGCGCTCGGCGCGACATGGGCAACGGCGCAAGACCGCCAGAATCTCGCCCCGCTGGGACGCCCAAGCCCGACCGAGAAGGCCGCGCAGGGCGAGAACGGCGGCGCCGCGACCATCGTCGAGCCGCCCCGCGACATATCCGCTCCGGAAGTAGCGGACGAGCGGGCGCCATCCGCGGAGGGGTTTTCTGGCGCCTCGACCGACGACCTCGTGGCGATCATCAACCGTTTGCCGGTCGGGGTGATCGTGCATCGCGCCGGCACGGCGATCGCCGCCAACAAGACGCTGCTGACGCTCCTCGGCCATCGCGGTATCGAGGAGTTCGAGGCCCGAGGCGGCCTCGACAAGCTGTTCGTCGAGGATAGCACTCGGGATGGACGAGCGCGCGGTGGCCGTCCGCGCGAGCGATGGGGAAGTCATCCCGATCGAGGCCCGCTGCCAGGCGATCAAGCTCGGCGGCGAGGCCGCGACCCTCTTGACCTTGCGCCGGTCCTTTGTGGCCGAGCGAGATGGACAAGACGACGAGCACCGCTCGCACCATGATCGCGAGATCGACGATCTGCGCGCCGTCCTCGCCGGCGCCAGCGACGGCGTGATCACGCTGGACGCGCTCGGCCGCATCCTCGCGATGAACGCGCCGGCCGAGAAGCTGTTCGGCTACGCCGCGAACGAGATCGCCGGCGAGGCGCTCGGCGTGCTGCTCACGCCCGAGGACCATGACGGCGCGAAGGCCGCCCTGCGCGACGCACTCGCCGGGAATGCGGCGAGCCCGTCCGGCGTCCACGAGATCACCGGGCGCGGGCGCGACGGCCGGCTCCATCCCCCTGTCGGTGAAGGTGGTGGCGAGCGCCCCTGGGCCCGCCTCGGCGCGCCTGCATGCGATTTTCCGCGATCTCACCACCGCGAAGGATTTGGAGGCGGGTCTCGTCGAGGCCCGCACCAGCGCCGAGCGCCTGAGCTTGCAGAAATCCGAGTTCCTGGCCAAGGTCAGCCACGAAATCCGCACGCCGTTGAATTCGATCGTCGGCTTCGCGGACATCATCGCCGAGGAGCGCTTCGGCCCGCTCAGCAACCAGCGCTACAAGGAATACATCGCCGATATCCGCGCCTCCGGCGCCCACATCATCAGCCTCGTCAACGACCTGCTCGACCTCTCGAAGATCGAGGCGGGGCGCATGGAGCTGAGCTTCACCAACGTCAACCTGAACCAGGAGGTCGCGGCCGCCGTCACATCGGTCCAGACCGGCGCGGCGCGCGCCCGCGTGCTGATGCGCCAGAGCCTGGCCAAGGGCTTGCCCGGCGTGGTCGCCGACGCGCGCAGCGTCAAGCAGATCGTGCTGAATTTGTTGTCCAACGCGCGTGGAGTCTCACGGATCCCGGCGGTCAGGTGATCTTGTCGACCGCCTTGTCGGACATCGGCGAGGTGATCTTGCGGGTGCGCGACACCGGCATCGGCATGTCGGAGCGCCAACTCGCCGAAGCCATGGAGCCGTTCAAGCAGTTCGCGACGGCCACGCGAGCCGGCGGCAGCGGTTTGGGGTTGTCGCTGACCAAGGCGTTGATCAAGGCGAACCATGCCAGGTTGTCGGTGAGCAGCAATGTCGGCGAAGGGACCTTCGTGGAGGTGGTCTTCCCGCAAGCGAGGGTGGTCGGCGTCTAGCGGAGTGGGTCCTGGCTGGAGCGATGGGGACGAGGGGCCGGCCGCCCGTCGCGGGCAGCTCTTGGCCGCGCCTCGAATTCGGCGGCCGAGGGAACGGCCCTAGACCATGACGCGGCCACGCGGCGACCGACCTCCGATGACGACGTTCCGCCGTTTTATCTCGGGCTCGGCCTGTCGCACTCCCAATTGCGCTGGGCGGCCGCCCGGGCGAGGCAGCTTCGCTGTCCATTGGACCGCGTCCTGATCTGCCAGGGGCTGGTCGCCGAGGAGCGCCTCTATCGGGCGCTGGCGCGCGCCCTCGCCGCCGATTTCGTCACCAGCGTGCCGGGCGCGCCGCTGGGCGATTATCGTCGCGAGGCGGTGGTCGCCGGATGCGTCCGCTTCGCCGGTGGCCCCAATCGGGCGCAGGCGTTGCTCATCGCGCCGGAAGGGGAGGCTTTCGAGCGGCTGGCGCGGTCCGCGCATGGGTTTTGGCGCGCCGGGAGCCGTCTCCTGGTGACCACGCCACGCGTCCTGCGGGCCTGGATGCTGTCGCATCACGCCGAGACCCTCGCGAACGAAGCCGCCTACCACCTGCATGCGCGCATGCCGGAGATGTGCTCCCGTCAAGTGGCGAACCGCACGCAGATCCTTCTCGCCGGCTTGGCGGCTCTTGGCCTGCCCTTCGCGCTCACCCTCGATCCCGTGGCGGCTTCGCGCCTGCTCTGCCTCGTCCTCGGCCCGGTGTTCGCCATCGCCGCCTGGGCGCGCATCGTCAGCGCCTTATGGGCACGAGCCATTCCCGCGCCGATCTCGGCCGCCGCGAGTCTCGCCGATCGCTGGCTGCCCCAGTACACCGTGCTCGTCGCTCTGCTGCGCGAGGCGGAGGTGGTGCCGAACCTGGTGCGCGCTCTATCGGCCATCGACTACCCGGCATTAGGTAGCAAGCTCACCAAGGAGCAAGGCGGACAATCCTGGACGGCTATGGATTGTTCGTCGCTTGATTTGCCTTGGCGCGGACTCCCGGCGATGGCTAAATTGAGGCAACGCGTGGATTGATGCCGATATTTATTATCGCCATCCCGGTTGATTTCGGCTTGATCAATAAATCAAGCCATCCTATCCATGATCGATGAGCCAGTCGGAACCAGGTCTTTCAGACGTTCGCGCCCGTCGCGTCGAAATAGCCAAGCTCAAGCTTGAACTTGAGCGGGAGGACCGCGACCTTGAAACAGCCGAATATGTCTTGACAATCTGTGGCCCGCAATCTCTTTTCGCATGTTCAGGCCGTAGCGGCGCCTTCTCCTACGGTCGTCGACGGGCAAAAGCGTATATCGGCGCTTACCATCGAGGCGATGATCGAGCAGGTGCTTGGCACCTTTTCAGATAGCCCTTGGTGGAGCGCCGACGCGATCCAGGCGGCGCTTGTTGCTATGGGGCGTGATGTCCCAATGTCGTCGCTCTCCCTAACCTCACCAAAATGAAATCGAAGGAACGATTGTTCGAAAGGGATTGAAGGTAGCTCTGAAGGGACGGTTGGCGGACTTGTTTGCGGAACAAGATGAAGGCTCCCCCGCCGAAACGGGAGAGCCTTCAAGAGAGCTTGGGGATGCATAGTGCAGGGCCAGGTTGTCCAGCCAACGCCCTGCGGGTGCAAGTCCCGCTATCTCCACCTGTTCCCCCTTCCATCACGGGAACCTCCCTCTCCCTTCCATAAGGAGTAGGGCGATATCAGCGCTAACCCGGTCGGCGAGGGTCCACACCTCGTCTGACCGGCCGTTACTTCTTGTAGCGTCGTCGCATAATTTCGTCAAGATTTAAAAGGTTACCGGCGATTTCCATAAAGATATGAATCGCTTAGCTACTTCGATGAGAACGTGATCCCCATGTCCCGCCGTCGCCATCGACGAAGCCGATCCCCCTGGCTTCAAGCGCAGCTTTCATTGCCCCTAGATTATTCGCGATCGGAAAGCGACGCCCAGCTTCGAAGTCTCTCACCGTCGAAACGCCGACATGGGCCGCGCTGGCAAGATCGTCCTGTGACCATTCGATCCAAGCGCGCGCGGCGCGGCACTGTGCGGGGCTCATTCTCTTACGGTGTACTTGCTGTACTGGAAGAGCGCCCCGGCAACGGGATAGTGGCTGGCGAGCTCGCCGAACACGAGCGCCACGAACAGCATTCCGATCAGCGGGATGAACGTCAGCCAGATGTACGCCGGACCGGCGATCCCGAGGCCGAAGACGAAGAGCGAATAGATGCCCACCATCGGCGAGAGGTACGTGAACCCCACCGCGAAGTTCGAGAAGAAGCCGAGCACGCGGTTGAGCTGGGGCTTGTAGCCCAGGCTCTCGAGCCTCGCGTCCTCGCTCGTGCCGACATCCACAGCAGGTGCCGCCTCGCTCATCGTTCCTCCCTCGCCGCCGTTTTCCGTCTGGGCGACTCTCCCCGACCGAGGGCAAAGTTGTCAATAGCCGCCGCACCGCCGATTAGGCTCCGGGCGTGGCCGTCCTGACCTCGCAGCTCGACCGCGACGCCGAGGAGTTCGCGCGCCGGCGCGAGCGGATGGAGGAGCTCGTCGCCGAGCTGCGCGAGCGAACGGCGCAGGTCGCGCGCGGCGGCGGCGAGAAGGCGACCGAGCGGCACCGCTCGCGCGGCAAGCTGCCGGCGCGGAAGCGGATCGACCGGCTCGTCGATCCCGGCACCGCCTTCCTCGAGCTGAACGCGCTCGCCGCCTGGGAGCTGTACGACGACGGAGCGCCGAGCGCGGGCATCGTGACCGGGATCGGCGTCGTCGAGGGCCGCGAGTGCGTGGTCGTCGCGAACGACGCCACCGTCAAGGGCGGCTCGTACTTCCCGCTCACCGTCAAGAAGCACCTGCGCGCGCAGGAGGTGGCGGAGCAGAACCGGCTCCCGTGCCTCTACCTCGTCGACTCGGGCGGCGCGTTCCTGCCGCTCCAGGCCGAGGTCTTCCCCGACCGGGAGCACTTCGGGCGGATCTTCTACAACCAGGCGCAGATGTCGGCGCAGGGCATCCCGCAGATCGCGGTCGTGATGGGATCGTGCACCGCCGGCGGCGCGTACGTGCCGGCGATGTCGGACGAGACGGTGATCGTGCGCGGCACCGGGACGATCTTCATCGGCGGCCCGCCGCTCGTGAAGGCGGCGACCGGGCAGGACGTGACCGCGGAGGAGCTCGGCGGCGCCGACGTCCACACGAGGCGCTCCGGCGTCGCCGACCACTACGCGACCTCCGACGAGCACGCGCTCGCCATCGCACGCGGCATCGTCCGGCACCTCGAAGGACGCGCCCCGGAACCGACCTGGGACGTCGCCGCGCCCGAGCCGCCGGCCCTCGACCCGTCCGACCTCTACGGGCTCATCCCCGAGGACTTCCGCCACCAGGTCGATCCACGCGAGCTGATCGCGCGCATCGTCGACGGCTCACGATTCCAGGAGTTCAAGCAGATGTACGGCGAGACGCTCGTGACCGGGTTCGCGCGGCTCGAGGGCTTCCACGTCGGGATCGTCGCCAACAACGGCGTGCTCTTCGCCGAGTCGGCCCAGAAGGGTGCCCACTTCGTCGAGCTCTGCTGCAAGCGGCGGATCCCGCTCGTCTTCCTCCAGAACATCACCGGCTTCATGGTCGGCGCGCGAGTACGAGGCCGGCGGGATCGCGCGCGACGGCGCGAAGCTCGTCATGGCCGTGGCGAACGCGCAGGTGCCGAAGTTCACGGTCGTCACCGGCGGCTCGTTCGGCGCCGGCAACTACGCGATGTGCGGCCGCGCCTACGGGCCGCGACAGCTGTGGATGTGGCCGAACGCGCGCATCTCGGTCATGGGCGGCGAGCAGGCGGCGACCGTCCTCTCGATGGTCGGCGACGTGGACCAGGACGAGATCCGCGCGAAGTACGAGGACGAGGGGAACCCGTACTACTCGACCGCGCGGCTCTGGGACGACGGCATCATCGACCCGCTCGACACGCGCCGGGTGCTCGCGCTCGGCCTCGCTGCGGCGCGGAACGCTCAGATCCCGGACACGACCTTCGGCGTCTTCAGGATGTAGGGCGTGGCCGCGCGCATCCTGATCTGGAACCTGTTCGACTCGAAGACGACGCTCGGCAGAGCTGCTCGAGCATCTGCCGAGCTGCCCGAGGGCGACGCCTGGATCGCGAACGAGCGGCAGGACCGCTTCGGGCTCATCGTCGTTCGGCGAGGAGCTCCCGGACCTGCGCGGCATTCCGGAGCTGATCGGCGAGGAGCCTGCGGTCGCCGAAGAGTTCGACGTCGAGTGACGCGCGCTGGATTGAGGTGGACCGGGGGGACGTGGGTTGCGGCCGCCGCCGCCGCCGTCCTGCTCGGGATCTCGTTCTACGTGCTCATGGCCTGGCTCGAGCACGGCCAGCTCTCGGACGTGCCGATCTATGCGAACTACGCGCGCTCCGTGCGCGACGGGCTGGTGCCGTACCGCGACTTCCCCTTCGAGTATCCGCCGGCCGCTCTGCCGCCCATGCTCCTGGCGACCTACCTGAGCTGGAGCTACGCGACGTCGTTCGCGGTGCTCATGGGCGTCTGCGGAGCCGGGTGCATCGTGCTGGCGGCCTCGGCGCTCCGCGCGGCCGACGCCGGGATGGCGCGCACCTGGGCGGCGTTGCTCGCGATCGGGGTCGCGCCGCTCGTCCTCGGCTCGCTGTTCGACACACGCTTCGATCTGTGGCCGACGCTGCTGGCGGTCGGCGGGCTCGCGGCCCTCGTCCGAGAGCGACCGATCTTGAGCGGAGCCCTCCTCGGGCTCGGCTTCGCCGCGAAGCTCTGGCCGGCGGTCCTCGTGCCGATCGCGGTCGCCTATCTCTGGCGGCGGAGAGGGCGGCGAGGCGCGCTTACCCACGTCGCGGCCTTCGCCGGCGTCGCGATCGCGTGCTTCCTGCCCTTCGTGATCCTCGCGCCGCACGGCCTGCGCGCGATGTTCGCCGACCAGCTCGACCGGCCGCTCCAGGTGGAGAGCCTCGGCGCCGCGGTGCTGATGGCGGCGCAGCACTTCGGCCTGCGTCCGCTCACGACCATCTCGACCCACGGCGCGCAGGCGCTGAGCGGACGCGGAGCCGGGCTCGCTGCCGATCTCTGCACGCTCTTCGAGGTCGTGGCCGTGGTGACGATCTGGATCGTCTTCGCCCGCCTGGCGGCACCCGGACAGGGAGGCCGTGCTGCTCGCGGCCGCAGCAGTCGTCGCCGCCCTCGTGGCCTTCGACCGGGTGCTCTCGCCGCAGTACCTGATCTGGGTCGTTCCGTTCATCCCGCTCGTGCGCGGCGCCCGCGGCTTCTACGCCAGCATGGCGCTCTTCATCGCGCTCGGCCTGACGCAGACGTACTTCCCCCGGCATTACTGGGGGCTCGCAACCACCTATCAGTCGCCGTATTCGTGGTACCTGCTCGCCCGCGACCTCGCGCTCGTCACGATCGCGGTCCTGCTCGCGGTGGGGCTCAGCCGCGCACGAGGTTCCGAAGCAGAAAGAGAAGGTTGGCCGGCCGCTCGGCAAGGCGGCGCATGAGGTAGCGGTACCACTCGGGCCCGTACGGCGTGGCCACCAGGACGTCGAAGCCGCGCCGGACGAGGTCGAGCTGCAGTCGGGACGCGATGCCGTACAGCATCTGGAACTGGAAGCGCTCCTGCGGGATGCCGCGCTCGTGCGCGAACGAGATCGCGTGCTCGATCAGCGTCTCGTCGTGCGTCGCGACCGCGGTGAAGCCGCCGGCGGCGAGCGACGTCTCCAGCAACCGGACGTACGCCGCGTCGACGTTGCGCTTGCGCGGGTAGGCGATCTCCGGCGGCTCGAGGTAGGCCCCCTTCACGAGGCGGAGGTTCGGGGCGAGCGGGAGCAGCGCCGCGAGGTCCGCCTCCGTCCGGAACAGGTAGGCCTGCAGGACGGCGCCGACGTTCTCGTGGCCGCTCTCGCGCAGGCCGCGGTAGATGCGGAGCGTGGCGTCGACGTGGCGCGACTCCTCCATGTCGATGCGGACGAAGTTCCCGCGCTGCGCCGCTTGCTCGACGAGCTCGGCGAGGTTGCGCAGCGCAAGCTCCTCGTCGATCGAGAGGCCGAGGTGCGTGAGCTTGAGCGCCAGGTTCGCGCGCAGGCCCTCGGCCTGGATGCGGTCGAGCACTTCCCGGTAGGCGGCGACGACCGCGCGCGTCGCGGCCTCGTCGCTCACGCCCTCGCCGAGGAGCGTCGTGTTGGTGAGGAACCCTTGCTCGTTCAGCCGCCGCAGGACCGGGACGGCGTCGTCGAGGCTCTCGCCGGCGACGAAGCGCGCGGCGCCGAGCCGGAAGCCGTACCGCTGCACGAAGCGCTGCAGGCGAGGACTGTCGGCGGCCGCGAGGAGCAGGCTGCGGAGCGCGCTCACCCTTGCCAGTCGCGCACGATCCGCTCGACCTCCGTCCGCTCGGCGTCGGTCAGGCCGCGCAGCGGCGCGCAGACCTCGGGGCCGACCGGGACGCCGCGGAAGCCGAGCGCGGCCTTCGAGGCCGCGTGGAACGGGAAGCGCTGCAGCCCGGCCCGCAGTGCCGTCGCCCTCTCCCCCGCTTCCGCCGTCGGCTCGCGGACGAGCGGGACGACCGCATCCGGGAAGCTACCGGCGAGGCCCGAGACCGCTCCGGCGGCCCCTGCGGCGAGCCCGCGCTCGAGCAGCCCCTCGGCACCGACGAACACGTCGAGCCCCTCGATGAGAAACGGCTCGAGCCGCTCCCACGGGCTGTCCGAGACCTTCATTCCGGCGAGATTCGGCGCACGCTCGCGCAGCCGCTCGATCACCGGCAGCGGAATTGCGTAGCCGCTCCGCGCCTCGAACTCGTAGAGGTAGAAGGGCAGCGACGCGCACGCGTGCGCTGCGGCCTCGAAGTGCGCCAGCAGCTCCTCCTCGTCGAGCGCGAAGTACGGCGGCGCGATCACGGCGACGGCGTCCGCGCCGTCCTCGGCCGCCCGCGCGGCAAGCGCGACCGTGTCGTGCGTCGTCTGCGCGCCGGCATGCACCGCAACCTGGATCCGTCCGGCGGCCGCGTCGCGGAAGGCCCGTGCGATCTCCATCCGCTGCGCGGGCGGGAACATCACTCCTTCGCCGGTCGTCCCGAGCGCGAGCAGCCCGTCGACGCCGTGACCGACGAGAAAGTCGACGTACGGCCCGACCGCGTCGGCATCCAGGCGCCCGCCCCGGAGCGGGGTGACGGCCGCAGCGAGAGCTCCCTTCAACACGGCCGCCACTCTAAGCTCCTCGCCGTGCCCTCGAACCTGCGCACGGAACGGGACGGCGACGTCCTGCGGATCACGCTCGCGCGTCCCGAGCGGCGAAACGCGTTCGACGCCGCGGTGATCGCGGAGCTCGCCGAGGCGTTCGTCGCGGTCGGTCGCGCCCGCGCCGTCGTGCTCGCCGGCGACGGGCCGAGCTTCTCCGCCGGCGCCGACGTCGACTGGATGCGCTCCTCCGCCGACCTCTCGTACGAGGAGAACGTCGCCGACGCGAACGCCCTGCGGGCGATGCTCGAGGCGATCGACGGCTGCCCGGCGCCGGTGGTCGGGCGCGTGCAGGGACACGCCCTCGGCGGCGGCGCCGGTCTCGTCGCGGCGGCCGACATCGCGATCGCCGCACCCGACGCGGTCTTCGCCTTCTCGGAGGTGAAGCTCGGGATCATCCCGGCCGTCATCTCCCCCTTCGCGCTCGCGAGGATCGGCCCCGGTGCGGCGCGCCGCTACTTCGTGACCGGCGAGCGCTTCGATGCCGAGACCGCGCTGCGGATCGGGCTCGTGCACGAGGTCGCGGAGGATCTCGACGGAGCGGTGGAGCACGCCGTCGGCGAGCTTCTCTCCGCGGGACCGCAGGCGGCGCGCTGGGCGAAACGGCTCGTGCGCGAGCGGCCGGACGGGCCCGAGACGGCGCGGTGGATCGCCGAGCGACGGACGAGCGACGAGGGCCAGGAAGGCCTGCGCGCCTTCCTCGAGAAGCGCCCGGCTAGCTGGCGCTAGTCCGGGCGAAGGAACTCCGCCAACGGGAGAGCGAGGTCTCCTGTTGGCTCCGTGTAGTAGAGCTTTGCTTGGGCTTGCGCGGCTCGGCCGCCTTGGCGTCGGGGAAGGTTCGGAGGCGCTCAGATCAAAGGAGCGGAAGAGCCGGCACACGCAGGCACTACGGCTGAAACTGCTGCGCGAACGACGTCACCCGGTCGACGTCCACCGCAAGCCACACGCCTGAGTCCAGCGGCTCGATCAGCTTCGGCGTCTTCGCACCGCCGACGAGCGCGGCCAGTTGCGCCGCAGAGACGTTGGTGGCCTGAGAGTTCCCGCCGCCGGGCGTCAGCACCGTGCCGGTCGTCTTCGCCGGGAGGACGAACGTCAGCTTCTGGGTTCCGGCGGGCACGACGAGGTGGTCGTCCGCGACGCCCGGGCACGAGAGCGGAGCGCACTGCATGCCCTGCTGCTGGGCGGATGCGACGTTCGCCGTCACGCCGACGAGGAACGACTCCGGCTTCAGCACGAGCACGTAGCGCTTCGGGTCCGCCTGGGTGATCGAGAGGATCTGGCCGAAGTAGCGCGCGTCCTGCGCGCCCAGCGCGGCGCTTCCCGAGGGCTGTTGCACGGTGACCGTCTTCGTCGTGGTCACCGTCGAGGTGACCGTCGAGACGGTGTTCTTCCCCGCCGCGCAGCCCGCGAGCGCCAGGGTGGCGACGAGAGCGGCAGCGATGCGCATGGGGCGACCGTACTACCAGCGGCAGTCGGCGCCGCCCACGGCGACGCTACTGCGCGCGCAGGCTCTGGAGCAGTCGCCGCGTCACGTGGAGCGACGTCTGCGTGGCCGCCAGCTTGCCGGCGGCGACAGTGATCCTGTACTCGACCGGACGCAGCGGCAGAAGTGTCCTGAACCCGCCGCTCGCGTCGAGGATCGGGTGCGCGACCACGCGCCACTGCCCACGCACGAGGCGCAACACCGCGACCGCTGCGTCCGGCCTCGGCGACACCGCGCCCACGAGCAGGCGCGGGCTCTGCGCGCGCACCTGGACGCGCGGCGAGACCGCCACGGAGACCGCCGTCCCGTTCGTGCCGGGCGCGACGAGGCGGAAGGCCGTGCTCGCGCGGGGCTGCAGGTGCAGTTGCGTCGGGTGGTTGATGTTCCGCAGCGCCAGCCATGCGCCGTCGCTGCTCCGCTGTTGCAGGACGGCGTCCGGCACGCTCGCGGCGCGCGCGGTGACGGTGACGGCGCTGCCGTACCGCAGGTGGGTACTGCTCGTCGAGAGCTGGAGTTGCCCGATCGAGAACCACGTCGACAGGAGGCGCAGGCTGGTCGCCACCTGGTCCGCGCTGCGGGTCACGTTGGCACCGGACGCCAGGTGGAAGACGACCTTCTCGGCGCGGAAGCTGCCATCGCGCTGCACGCGGACCGACTCGATCGCGCTGCCGAGACCCAGCCGGGCCGACAGCCGCGTCGCGGAGAAGTTGTACGGGCCCCAGCTGTGGTGCGGCGAATAGGTGTCGTACGGATCCGCCACCGAGCGCAGGTAGGGGATCGGAGCCGCGCCCGGCCACGCGTCCTGCACCGACTCCGTGCGGCCGCCCGAGCTCGAGGAGTAGTACGTGCGCGCAACCTGGCCGTCCCACATCAGCACCTGGCCGAGCGTCGCGTACACCGCGCGGTCGGAGCGCGGGCGCTCGGCCGCGACGCCGCCGTAGACCTGGTCGGCGGTGGTGGGCACGAGGTCGTACCAGGAGCTCGGCTTCAGCTGCATGAGGGCATACGAGCGGGCGGCGACCGCCTGCGCCTCCAGCGCGGCCAGCGGCCAGTGCGACGGCGACTCCGAGGGGACGACGCCGCGGAGGTACGTGTCGAGCGAGAGGCCGTTGACGACGGAGACTCCTCCGCCCTGGCTGCGCAGTACGAGCGTGCCGTGATACTCGCGGCCGTCGAACGTGAGCGGCGCGCGGGCGCAGCCGACGACGGCGACGTGTCCGAAGGAGTAGCCCTCGCCGTGCCGCCGCACGGGGAAGACGAGCCGCGACCCGACCCCGTACGTCCCGGCCGGGAGCTTCCGCGTCACCCGCCTGCCGTCGGTCACGACCATGGGAGTCGCGCAGCCGACGGTCACGCTGCTCGCCCCTTGCGCGAGCAGGACGCGCACGCGCGGCTCGCCTGCGTGCCCCATCGTCGTGCCCGGATAGTAGTGGGCGAGGATCCGGCGGTACTTCCAGCCGTGGAGGGCGTAGCCGTACGCGCCCCACTGGCTCATGCCGACGCCGTGCCCCCAGCCGTGGCCGGTCACGATCAGCGCCGTTCCGGCGCGCGCCGACGCGGCACCCGCGGCGGCGACCGCAGAGACCAGCACGACCGCAATCCCAAGCCTCACCCGCAAACCGCAGTTCCACCTTCGCTCGTGGTCAAACGAGGAAGAGTAGAGCCGAATCCGCCGAGTCGCCCGGATCTTTCGGCGAGGCGGAGCCTAGACTCCGGCCCCATGCGCCGCCTGCTCGTCGCCAACCGAGGGGAGATCGCGCTCCGCATCTTCCGCGCCTGCGCTGCCGAGGGGGTCGAGACGGTCGCGGTCGCGGCGCCCGACGACCTCGGGGCTCTCCATGCCGAATCCGCGGATGCGCTCGTCGAGATCTCGTCCTACCTCGACCCGACCGAGCACGTCCGAGCCGCGCGCGAGGCCGGCGCCGACGCCGTCCATCCCGGCTACGGCTTCCTCTCCGAGAGCGCGGAGCTCGCCGAGGCCGTGCTCAAGGCGGGGCTGACGTGGGTCGGGCCGCCGCCGGCGGCGCTGCGGGCCGGGGGCGACAAGCTGGCGGCGAAGGAGACGGCTCGCGCAGCCGGCGTCCCCGTCCTGCCGAGCGGGACTCCGGAGGAGCTCGGCTTCCCCCTGCTCGTCAAGGCGGCCGCGGGCGGCGGCGGGCGTGGGATGCGCGTGGTGCGCGTCGAGGAGGAGCTCGACGAGGCGCTCGCGGCGGCGCGGCGTGAGGCGGCGGCCGCGTTCGGCGACGACTCGGTCTTCTGCGAGCGCTACCTCGAACGGCCGCGCCACGTCGAGATCCAGCTCCTCGCCGACAAGCACGGCAACGTCACGGCGCTCGGCGAGCGCGACTGCTCGATCCAGCGCCGCCACCAGAAGGTGCTCGAGGAAGCGCCGTCGCCTGCGCTCGACCCGGAACTGCGGGCGCGGATGAGCGACGCGGCGGTCGCCTTCGCCCGCGTGATCGGCTACGAGAGCGCGGGCACCGCCGAGTTCGTCCTCGACGGCCGCGACTTCTGGTTCCTCGAGCTCAACGCGCGGATCCAGGTGGAGCACCCGGTGACGGAGCTCGTGACCGGCGTCGACATCGTGCGCGAGCAGCTCCGGATCGCGTCCGGAACAGCCCTGTCCAACCTAGTAACAGACTGTTACTTGCGTGGCCACGCGGTGGAGGTGCGGCTGTACGCGGAGGACCCGCGCTCGTTCCTGCCCCAGGCCGGCCGGCTCGAGCGGCTGCGGCTCCCCGACGGGATCCGCGTCGACTCGGGCGTACGCGAGGGGGACGAGATCGGCACCGCGTACGACCCGCTGATCGCGAAGCTCATCGCCGCCGGGGACACGCGCGAGGAGGCGTTCGACCGCCTGGCGCAGGCGCTGCAGGAGACGGAGATCGCCGGCGTCACGACGAATCTCCCGTTTCTGCGCTGGCTGGTGCGGCATCCGCTCGTGCGCGCAGGCCGGGTCACGACCGCGTTCCTGACCGAGAACCCTCCTCTGTCGGAGCCGCCGGCCGCCGCGCCGGCGGAGGTCTGGAGCGAGCCGTGGCGGCTGAACCTTCCTCCTCCACCGACGCTGCCCGCGCCCGACGTCGACAGCGCCGCGGGCGCGGCCGGCTCCGGCGGCCACGAGCAGTCCGAGGTCGTCGCGCCGATGCCGGGCACGGTCATCCGCGTCCTCGTCGAGCCGGGCGCGAAGGTGGCCGCGCGGCAGCCGCTCGTCGTGCTCGAGGCGATGAAGATGGAGACGCCGCTCGTCTCGCCCTACGAGGCGACCGTCCGCGCCGTCCACGTCGGCGAGGGCGACCGCGTCGCGGGCGGCGCGGTGCTCGTCGAGCTGGACGAGTGATGCAAGCCGTGCGCGTGGACGACGCCGCGGCGTTCCTCGCCGAGGCCGAGCCGCTCCTGCTCGCCGACGAGGCGCGGCACAACCTGATCCTCGGAATCGCCGGAAACGTGCGCGACGGCGTCTACGGGGACTTCCGGCTCTGGCTCGTCCGCGACGGCGCGGAGGTTGCAGCCGCCGCTCTGCAGACGCCGCCGTACAACCTCATCCTCGCCCGGCCCCGGTCTTCGCAAGCGCTGGCCGCGCTCGCCGAGGCCGTCGCCGGCGAGGAGCTGCCCGGCGTCGTGGGCACCGAGCCGGAAGTGCACGAGCTCGCCGAGCTGTGGTGCCGGCACACGGGCCGCGGCGCGCGCACGAACATGCGCCAGGGCGTCTATGCGCTCGACCGCGTCGAGCCGCTCCCCGCTGCGCCTGGCTCGGTCCGCGTGGCAACCGCGGACGACCGGGAGCTCGCCGTGCGCTGGCTGGTCGCGTTCGCCGACGAGGCGCTGCACGAGGGTGAGCCGGGCCGCGATCGCGCCGGGGAGATGATCGACCACCGGCTCTCGTCTCGCACTGCCGGCATCCTCCTCTGGGAGGACGGCGGCGAGCCCGTGTCCCTCGCGGGCTGGGGCGGCGCGACGCCGAACGGCATCCGCGTCGGCCCGGTCTACACGCCGCCCGAGCTGCGCGGCCGCGGCTACGCGACCGCGCTGACGGCCGAGCTCTCGCAGCGCCTGCTCGACGGCCGCCTATTCGCCGGCGGGCGGCGCTTCTGCTTCCTCTACACCGACCTCGCCAACCCGACCTCGAACGCGATCTACGAGCGGATCGGCTACCGCCGCGTGTGCGAGTCCGCAGAGATCGTCTTCGCCTAGCCTGCGAGCCGGCAGGCGAGCTCGACTGCAGGGAGATACGGGTCTGCATCGTCGGCGCGGACCGGCTCGTCGAGACGAAAGAGCCGGTCGGTCACGGCCCGATAGATGAGCGCGCGGAGCAGGTATTGAGGGAAGTCCTCGATATGAGCGACGGGATCGAGGATTCTCTCGTCCGCGCCTTCCCAGACGAGGGCGTCGCCGACCACGATCGCCGAGGCATAACCGGTCGGTCGCCAGTACGGAGCGAGGTCGATGATCGCGGGTGGAAGCAGATCGTGGAAGAGCACGTTCCCCGTGAGGTCGCCGTGGATCAGCTGGCTCGGCGCCGTGAGCGGCCTCGATGCGGACACGAGTCGTGCCAGGTGCTTCACATCTCCGAACCCGGCGGCGGGCAGATCGCCCCAGGCGACCCGATCTCCGATCGCCCACGGGTCGGTGTAGTGCGCGATGAAATCGGGCCGGGGAACACCGGTCAAAGCCGCGTGGAAGCGCTCGCCGACGGCGATGATCTCCGGCCAGCGCTGCTTCTCGTGCCTGCCCTCGAGGGCCTCTCCGGCAGACCAGCCGTCGACGACCAGTGACCCGTCCTCCGCTCGCAGAGGACGCGACACTCGGAAGCCGTCGCAGGAGAGCGAGGAGAAGACCTCCGTCTGCCAGGCAAGCGACTGCTCGCTTCGATCGAGTGGCTTGAGCACCACGTCGCCGACACGCCACGACGTTCCTCGTCCACCTTCGAGCAGCATCGGCGAAGCGGTGAGCCCGAACGCGGCGAGAACACGTGGAGGCGGAGGCTGAATGCCGCTTAGCTGGGGAAGAGCTTCTGCAGCTTCATCGCTGCGCCCATGTCGCCCTTGAGCTTCAGCTTGCCCGTCATGTAGGCGCTCGTCGGGTTCTGCTCGCCCGCGATGATCTTCTCGAAGATCTCCTGCGAGGCGCTGATCGTGCAGTCAGCCCCGTCCTCGAGCCCGTCGTGCACGCCGACGGCACCGTCCGCGACCTTGACCGTCCACTGGCCTGCGCCCTCGATGTCGAAGGCATACGAATTGGTCATGCCCTCGATCTTGGACGTGTCGGCACGGGAGGGAAGCGTCTCGAAGAACTCCTGCACGCTGCCTGGCATCTGTCGCTCCTTGTCGGGGTCTCGGGGCGAGTTTATGCGCCGCCGCGATACCATCGCGCTCCGATGACGAGGGTCGAGATCGCGTTGCCTGGACAGGCAGGCGCGGACGCGCTTGCGCTGCCGGTGGCCCAGCCGCTCGGCGGTGACGGCGCGCGCAACGTGGACGACAAGCTGGGGGGCCTCCTCGGCAAGCTCGGTGAGAGCGGCGAGCTGCGCGGCGAGCGCGGCGAGGCGGTTCTGCTCCACCTGAACGGCGAGCTCGAGGCGCCCCGCCTCGTTGCCGCGGGGGTGGGCAAGCGCGAGGACGTGGATGCCGACGCGCTCCGAACTGCGGGAGCGACGACCGCCCAGGCTCTGGCCCGCGTCGGCGGAACCCTCGTCTGGCTGCTCGACGAGTCGCTGCCCGTACCGCTACCGCAGCAGGCCGCGGCGCTCGTCGAGGGCACGATCCTCGGCGCCTACTCGCCCGCCCGCTGGAAGTCGAACGACGAGGCGCGCGCGCCGGAGCGGATCGTCGTGGGCCACGCCGACGACCCGGAGCTCCGGGCGGCCGTCGAGCGCGCCGCGATCGTCGCCGAGCGGGCGAACCGCGCGCGCGACCTCTCCAACATGCCGCCGAACGAGCTCACGCCGCACACGCTGGGCGAGAAGGCGCAGGAGCTGGCGCGGGAGCACGAGTACCTGACATGCGAGGTGCTCGCCACGCGCGAGCTCGACGAGCTCGGGATGGGCGCCTTGACCGCCGTCGGCCGGGGCAGCCGCAACGAGCCGCGCCTGATCGTCCTGCGCTACGACCCGCCGGGCGCGCGCGACGACGTCGTGCTCGGCCTCGTGGGCAAGTCGATCACGTTCGACGCCGGCGGCATCTCGCTCAAGCCGGCCGGCGGCATGCAGGACATGAAGGGCGACATGTCGGGCGGCGCCGGGACGCTGCACGGGATCGGCGCGCTCGCCGCGCTCGGCGTCCCCGGTGCGGACGATCGCGCTTCTCGCCGCCGCCGAGAACATGCCCGGCGGCGGCGCGTTCCGGCCCGGCGACATCCTCCGCGCCGCGAACGGCAAGACGATCGAGGTGATCAACACCGACGCCGAGGGACGCCTCGTCCTCGCCGACGCGCTCTGGTACGCGCGGCGCGAGGGCGCGACGCACGTGTCGACCTCGCGACGCTGACGGGCGCGATGGCTCGCTCTCGGCGACCTCTATGCGGGCGGGTTCGCGAACGACGAGGCAGTGGCTCGAGAGGATCGTCGCGGCGGGCAAGTCGCAGCGGCGACCTCGTCTGGCCGTTCCCGCTGCACCCGCGCTACCGGCGCTACATCGACTCGGCCTTCGCCGACATGAAGAACAGCTCGACGCTGCGCGAGGGCTCCCCGGCCTCGCCGCCGAGTTCCTGCACGAGTTCGCCGGCGACGGCCCGTGGGCCACATCGACTGGCCGGCCCGCCTTCATCGAGCGCAGCCGCGGCGACTACCTCCGCGTGCCCGGCGGGACCGGCTGGGGCGTCCGACTCATCGCCGAGCTCGGCAGAGCTCCTTGCGTGAACTTCGAGCTCAGCGACGAGCAGGAGCTCATCCGCCGCACCGTCCGCGACTTCGCGGAGACCAAGGTCGCGCCGGTCGCCGAGGAGCTCGACCGCGAGGCGCGCTTCCCGTACGAGCTCGTCGCCGAGCTCGCCGAGCTGGGGCTGATGGGCCTGCCTATTCCCGGAGGAGTACGGCGGCGCCGGCGGCGACACCGTGTCTCCTACGCGATCGCGATCGAGGAGCTGACGCGCATCGACTCCTCGGTCGCGATCACCGTCGCGGCGCACACCTCGCTCGGAACGATGCCGATCCTGCTCTTCGGCAACGAGGAGCAGAAGCAGGAGTGGCTGCCGCGGCTCGCTTCGGGCCAGGGTCTCGCGGCGTTCGGGCTGACGGAGCCCGACGCCGGCTCCGACGCCGGTGCGACGCGGACGAAGGCCGAGTTGCGCGACGGCGAGTGGGTGATCGACGGCTCGAAGATCTTCATCACGAACGCGGGCACCCACCTCAGCGCCTGCGTCACGATCACCGCGCGCACGGGCGAGGACGAGATCTCGAACATCGTCGTCCCGAACGGCACCGCCGGCTACGAGATCTCCGCGCCGATGCACAAGCTCGGCTGGCACGCATCCGACACGCGCGAGCTCTCCTTCCACTCGTGCGTGGTGCCCGAGGGGAACCTGCTCGGCGAGCGCGGCCGGGGCTTCCGCCAGTTCATGGAGATCCTCGACGGCGGCCGCATCTCGGTCGCCGCGATGGGGGTCGGGCTCGCGCAGGGCGCCTACGACCTCGCCGCCGCGTACGCGAAGGAGCGGCAACAGTTCGGGAAGCCGATCGCGAGCTTCCAGGCGATCCAGTTCCAGCTGGCCGACATGGCGACGGAGATCGAAGCCGGGCGCCAGCTCGTCTACCGCGCGGCGTGGCTCAAGGACGCGGGCAAGGCGTTCGCGCTCGCGGCGGCGCAGGCGAAGCTCTTCACCGGGATCCTCTCGAACCGCGTCGTCAACTCCGCGCTCCAGATCCACGGCGGCTACGGCTTCATGGAGGAGTTCGCGATCGCGCGCCTCTTCCGCGACCAGAAGATCCTCGAGATCGGCGAGGGCACCAACGAGGTGCAGCGCATGGTCATCGCCAAGCATCTGGGCTTCTAGCACCGAGCTCGCCCGATCGGAGGCACAATCGAGGCGTGATTCCGGTGATCGCGGCCGCTGTCGCGGCGCTCCTCTTCGTGCAGGGGGTGGTCAGGCTGCGCCGGCGCGGGCGCGCCGACCTCGCCGGCTGGGATCGCGTCGCGCTCTTCGCCGCCGGCCTCGGCGTAACCCTCTTCGCGCTCGTCGGGCCGCTCGACCGCCTCGCCGACGAGAGGCTGCTCTCGGCGCACATGGCCCAGCACGTCCTGATCGGCGACCTCGGCCCGGCGCTGATGATTGCCGCCCTCCGCGGGCCGCTGCTCGTCTTCTTCCTGCCCGCACCGGTCCTCGCCCCGCTCGCCCGCAACGCGCGGGTCCGCGCCGTCCTCGGCACGCTGCTTCGCCCGCGGGTCGCCTTCACGCTCTGGGCGGCGAACCTCGGAATCTGGCACGTCCCCTACATCTACGACCTCGCGCTCGCGCACCAGAACCTGCACGACTTCGAGCACGTCTGCTGGGTCTTCTGCGGGCTCCTCGTCTGGACGCTGCTCATCGATCCCGGCTCACATCGGCGGCTGACGGTCGGCGGCCGCGTGGCCCTCGCGGCGTCGATGTTCGCCGCCGGGATGATCCTTTCCGACGTGCTGATCTTCACCTTCACACCGCTCTACCCCTGGTACCACGGCGCGTACGGGATCTCGGCGCTCCTCGACCAGCAGCTGGCCGGGATCGTGATGACGGTCGAGCAGCTGCTCACGCTCGGGACCTGCGTCGCGCTGCTACTGCTCCCCCGCTGGAGCAGGAGCCGGTCGGGCCGCCTCGCCGCAGCGACGTGAGCCCGACCGCGTTCAGCTTCGAGCCGCTCTTCCTCGCGCTCGCCGTCGTCGCCGCCGCCCTCTACTGGCGCTCGGCGCGCGCCGACCGGCCGGAGACGTGGCGCGTCGCCGCCTTCGCCTCGGGGCTCTTCCTGATCGCGGCGTCGCTCAACTCGCCGCTCGAGACGATCGCGTCGAAGTACCTCCTGCTCATCCACCTGCTCCAGAACGGGCTCATCGCCGACCTCGCGCCGCTGCTCGTCCTGCTCGGCCTCACTCCGCGGATGCGGGCAGCGATCGGCCGCCGCGGGCTGAACCGGCTCCGCACGCGCTGGATCCTTCCGCTCTGGCTCGGCGCGTGGTACCTGACCCACCTCGCGCCGTTCTACGACTGGGCGCTGCGCACCGGCTGGGGGCTGAACATCGAGCACGCGATCCTGATCGCGGCCGGGCTGTTGTTCTGGTGGCCGATCGTGAGCGGCCGCCTGTCGCCGCCGGCAGGGCTCGCCTACCTCGCTATCGCCTTCATCGGCTCGTCGTTCCTCGGCCTCGCCTACATCTTCTCGAGCCGGCCGTTCTACGCGTTCTACGAGCACGCGCCGCGGCTGTGGGGGCTGTCGGTCATCCGCGACCAAAATCTCGGCGGGATCTTCATGAACGGCGAGCAGACGCTCGTCTTCCTGTGCGCGATCGGCTGGTTCGTCCTGCGGCTGCTCGACGAGGAGCACGCCCGGGACGAGCTCGCCCCGCCGCAGCCGAAGGCGCTTTCGGATACATAGCGGAGGCCGGTGGTACCGTCGCGCCGTGCTGTTCAAGCAGTTCCTGGACGACGACCTGGGCTGCGCCTGTTACCTCGTCGGCGACGAGCACGAGGGCGTCGCGGTCGTCGTCGACCCGCCCTACCACGTCGAGCCGGTGCTGGCGGAGGCGGAGCACCGCGGCGTCCGCCTCGTCGGCGTGCTCGAGACGCACACGCACGCCGACCACGTCTCGGGTCACGGGCGCCTCGCGCTCGAGCACAGCGTCCCCATCCGCGTCCACGAGGATGCTGGCGCGACGTTCGCGCACGAGCCGCTCGCGGACGGGACGGAGATCGAGGTCGGCGAGGTCGTCGTGCGCACGATCCACACGCCGGGCCACCGCCCCGAGCACTGCTGCTTCGCGGTGATCGACCGCTCCCGGGGGAACGAGCCGTGGCTCGTGCTCACCGGCGACTCGCTGTTCGTCGGCGACGCGGGACGGCCGGACCTCGCCGTCGAGCCACGGGAGGGAGCCGAGGGCCTCTTCCACAGCCTGCGCCGGCTGGTCGAGCTCGGAGACGGCGTCGAGGTCTTCCCCGGCCACGTCGCAGGCTCGCTCTGCGGCGCCGCGATGAGCTCGAAGGCGTCGACGACCATCGGCTTCGAGCGCCGCTTCAACCCGGCGCTCCAGGGCGAGCTCGCCGACTTCCTCGCCGCACGGCTCGGCGCACAGCCGCCGCGGCCGCCGAACATGGAGCAGATCGTCGAGCTGAATCGCGGCGAGCTCCTCGGCGCCCAGCCGCGGCTCGAGCGGGTCGACGGGACCCGGAGAGGGCGATCGTCCTCGACGTGCGCCCGACCGAGGTCTTCGCAGCCGGTCACGAGCCGGGAGCCGTCGGCATCCCCGTCTCCGGCGCCCACTTCGCGACGAAGGCGGGGTTCGTCCTGCCCGAGCGTCCACTCGTCCTCCACGCCGCCGACGAGACCGAAGCCGTGCTCGCCGCGCGGGGCCTGCAGGCGGTTGGCCTGTTCGGAGTCGCCGGCTGGCAGGAAGGCGGCGGCACCGAGCAGCTCGTGCCGGTCTCGCTCGACGAGCTCGAGCAGCTGCTCGCGGACGACGCGGTCGAGCTCCTCGACGTGCGCGAGGCGGACGAGCGCGACGAGGGGCACATCCCCGGCTCACGGCATCTCCCCTACCGCACGGCGCGGGCAGCCGCGGAGGCGGGGCTGCTGAACGGACGGCCCCTCGTGACGATCTGCGAGTCGGGCCCACGAGCGGCAGTCGCGGCGAGCGTGCTCCAGGCCGCCGGCCTCGACGCCCGGCCGGTACTCGACGGCGGTGTCGCCGACTGGCGCGCCCACGGCGGCGAGGTCAGCTCGTTCCGCCGCTGCGGAACGTGACCTTTCGGGCCTCCGCTCCGTACTCATGACGTGAAGCGGATCGTCGCGTCGGCGGTTGTGTGCGGGCTCGCCGCGGCAACCCTCGTCGCCGGCGTGCCGGCGGCTCGCCCCACGAGCGCGAGCAACAAGCGCACTGCGGAACGCGACACGGCGCGGCTGCTCCAACGCCTCGTCCTGCCAACGGGAGCCGTCCAACTCGCCCGTGAGCCACGCGGCGACGGCGGGCTCCTGAAGCGGTCGGGCTCCATCCCCTCGGGACTGCTCGTCGACCGGCACCGTCTCTGGCTCGTCCACGAGCCGCTGGGCAAGGTGGTCGCGTTCGTCGACAACCGCCCGCCAAGCGGCGGGAAGAACAGCGGGACGGGGTCTTCGGGCGGCACCGGGATCCCGCCGAACGCGTCGACGACGTTCTCCTTTCCCGCGCTCGGCGGGCGCGTCTCGAGCCGCGAGCTGGAAGTCGACCTCGTCGCGCTCCCCCACCACCGGACCGGGGTGCGTGCCGACGCGCAAGACATCTGGGTGCTGCCGCGGCCGGCGAGCGAAAAGGTTCCCGGGGCCGTGCGCGAGGTCGGCGTCCGGACTCGCAAGGCCCACGTCCGGGTCACGTCGGCGGCGAAGGTGCGACGCATCGTCCGCCTGTTCGACGCGCTCCCGGTCGTCCAGCCCGGCTTCTACGGCTGCCCTCCCGACACGATCCGGCGGCCCGCGATGAGCCTCCGGTTCCTGTCGGCACGGGGCGCCCTGCTGGCGCGGGCGAGCGTCCCCGGCTCCTTTGCGATCGGATCCTGCGCCCCGATCGAGTTCTGGATCGGGAGCCATCGCCAGAAGCCGCTGTCCGGCCATCTCTACGGGCAGATCGGGCGGTTGCTCGGCGTTCGCTTCGGCTAGCCCGCGACCCAGCTGACGAGCGGAATCTCCAGCTCGTTGGCCGACAGGCCGCCGTGCTGGCCGAGAAAGCGTTGCTCGAACCGTCCGGGCTCGAGCCAGTAGGCCGCTTCGCCGGGCTCCGGAAGGACGACGAGGTTCGCCAGCCGCGAGGTCAGCGCCTCGGTCACGTTCGGCCCGAACAGCCCCTCTGCGAGCAGCGCCTCGACGGCCCGCACCTCCGCGACGCCGGTCAGAAGGTCGCCGAGCCGCGCCTCGACCTCCTCCAGCCGCTCCGGCAGCACGTGCAGGAAGAGGTCGCGGCAGGACCCGGCAGGCGCCAGCGGCTTTCCGTCGGCGCCGACGGACAGGTGCTGCGCGAGGTCGGGCCAGACGACGTTCACGTATGCCGTCCGCTCCGGCGAGATCCCCTCCATCCCGTGGTCGGCCGTGAGCAGGACGAGCGTCCCCTCCGGCCAGGGCGCCGCGGCGATCGCCGAGAGGGTCTCCTCCATGAGCGCGCTCACCTCGGGCGCGTCCGGCCCGGCCATGTGCATGAGCGCATCCGCGTCGCCGAGGTAGATCGTCCCGTACGCACGCTCCTCCGCCGCCATGGCGCCGCACAGCCGGGCGAGGCCTGCGGCGTTGTCGTCGAACGGATGCACGGTCGCCGGCTGGAGGAGCAGCTTGCTCGTCTCCGAGCGCGCGATCCCGGCCGGCATCGCCACGTGACTCGGGATGGGCAGGAGCCGACGGTAGAGCGTCTGGTCGGGGAAGAGGTCGTGAGCGGTGATCCCCGCGTCGAAGAGCGTCCCGGGGCGCTCGTCGCCGGCGAAGGAGAACCACAACGGGGTCACGAGCCGGTTCAGCCGGGGCTCGAGGACGTTCCACTCGTAGAGGCCGTGCTCGCCGAGCGGGAGACCCGAGTGGATCGTCGTCGAGTGGACGGTCGTCGTCGACGGGAAGCACGACGACCAGCGCTCGACGTGCGCCCCGCCGAAGAGCGGGTGGTCGGCGTGGCGCTCGAGGAAGCGCCACCCGAAGGCGTCGAAGTAGACGAGGACGACCCGCGCGTGCTCGGCGAGCTTCTCCTCGACCAGCCCCGGCAGCTCGTCGAAGCGGCGGCTCAATCGAGGCGCTCGGCCGGATAGCCCCACTCGCCGAGCTCGCGGAGGAGCTGCTCGCAGTGCTCCGGGTCGCGGGTGAGCAGCGTGAGCTCGACACCCGTGTAACCGACCGGGACCCACACAGCCTCGCGCTGGTGCTCCACCTCGACCACGTTCACGCGCTCCGCCGCGAGCAGGTCGAGCAGCTTCGCGAGCTCACCCGGACGGTCGGGGACACAGGTGCGCACGCTGAGGTAGCGACCGGCGAGGGCGAGCCCGCGGCGCAGCACCTGCACCATGAGCGAGGCGTCGATGTTCCCGCCCGAGAGCAGCGCGAGAACCGCCCCGGAGCCGCCGCCGACGAGGCCCTCGAGAGTGGCGGCAACGCTCACCGCTCCCGCTCCCTCGACCACGAACTTCGTCCGCTCCGCCAGCAGGACGATGGCCTCCGCGATCTGCTCGTCGGTGACCGTGACGATGTCGTCGAGCGTCTCGCGGAGAATCTCCGTCGACAGCTTGCCCGGCTCCTTGACGGCGATCCCGTCGGCGATCGAGTAGCCGGGGCCGCCCGGCCGGGTCCCCGCCGCCTGCACGCCGACGATCCGCAGCCCGGGCCGGACTGCCCGGAGCGCGAGGGAGATGCCCGACGCGAGGCCGCCGCCGCCGATCGGGAGCACGACCGTCTCCAGCTCGTCCACCTGTTCCGCGAGCTCGAGCCCGATCGTCCCCTGGCCGGAGATGACGAGGGTTCCTCGTACGGATGGACGAACGTGCCGCCGGTCTCCTCGACGTACGCGAGAGCCGTCTCGAGCGTCTCCTCGAACGTCGCCCCGGTGAGCTCGACCTCCGCCCCGTAGCTGCGGGTCGCCTCGACCTTGGCCATCGGCGAGTCCTGCGGCATGAAGATGCGAGCCGGCGCGCCGAGCTCGCGCGCCGCCCACGCGACTGCCTGGCCGTGGTTGCCGGCGCTCGAGGCGACGACGCCCGCGGCGAGCTGCTCGGGCTCGAGGCTCGAGAGCTTCGACGTACGCGCCGCGGATCTTGAACGAGCCAGTCCGCTGCAGGTTCTCGGCCTTGAGGACGACGGGCCGGCCCGCGAGCCGCGAGAACGTCTCCGACGGGTAGACCGGCGTGACGCGCGCGACGTCCGTCGAGCACGCTCGCGCGCGCGCTCGATCTCAGGAAGCCCGGGTGCGGTCACTGTCGCCATCGTGGATCCGGAACACCTTCTCGAGTATCTCGCGCACCGCCGTCAGCGGGTCGAGCTCGCCGCGCCTGCACCTCGGCGAGCAGCCGCCGCAGCTCGGGGTCGTCGGCGACCGCCTGCTCGAGGTGCCGCGCTCGCCCGGCTGGAGGCGACCGCGAACACCTCGCGTGCGAGATTCGCCGCGGCGCCGCTCCTCGAGCTGCCCACTCTGCTCGAGGAAGGCGCGATGCTCCTCGATCTTCTCCCACAGCTCCGGCATGTGCTCGCCGCGCACGGCCTCGGTCAGGACGATCGGCGGGTTCCAGTCGCGCTCCCCGTGCGAGTGACCGAGGGCGAGGATCGAGCGCACCTCGTTGAGCATCGTCTTCGCGGCGGGGCTGTCCATCTTGTTGATCGCGATCACGTCCGGGATCTCCATGATCCCCGCCTTCAACGCCTGCACCGCGTCGCCGGATCCGGGCATGAGGACGAGCAGGACGGTGTCGGCGATGCCGATCACCTCGACCTCGCTCTGCCCCGCGCCGACGGTCTCGAGGAGGACGATGTCCTTGCCGGCGGCGTCGAGCACGAGCAGCGCCTGCAGCGTCGCCTCGGCGAGCCCGCCGAGATGGCCGCGCGTCCCCATCGAGCGGATGAAGACGTCGGGGTCGAGGAAGTGGTCTGTCAGCCGGATCCGGTCGCCGAGGAGCGCGCCGTGCGTGAACGGGCTCGACGGATCGACGGAGATGACGCCCGACGGTCTGGTCTCGCTCCGCGGACGTGGCGGATGAGCGCCGAGCGAGGCTCGACTTCCCGACCCCGGGCGGCCCGGTGACGCCGACCGAGTACGCGGAGCCGGTCTGCGGGTAGAGGTCGGCCACGACGCCGTACGCGAGCGGGTCGCCGTCCTCGACGAGCGAGATCGCACGGGCCAGCGCACGCCGGTCGCCCGCCCGGACGCCGGCGGCGAGGTCCTCACGCGTCCAGTCGCGGCGGCCGGGCACCGCGAGGACTCTAGTGGGCGGCTGCCACGGGTGTGACCTTGCTCCGAGCCTCGGCTTCGGCGGGCGCCTCGCCCCCGAGCTTGCGGGCGAGCAGCCTGCCGGCGAGCGCAGCGACGAGGAGCAGCAGGCCGCAGGCTGCCCAGATCCAGCGTGGGGTCGTCCGGTTGAGGAACAGCCCGCCGAGCCCGTTGCCGACGCCCACCAGGACGTACGTGATGCTCATCACGAACGTGAGCGCACGCCCTCGCATCAGGTCGAACGTGCCGCGCTGGACGAGCAGCGCGTTGCAGGCGATGGCCGCGCCGTTCCCGACGCCGGCGACCAGGAGGCAGCCGGCGGCGACCCACACGTTGGGGCTCAGCGCCGCGCCGAGGTAGCCCATCGCCATCAGCGCCAGGCTCCCGCCGTAGGTGCGGGCGACCCCGGAGCGCGCGAGCACCGCCGCGCTGATGAGGCTGCCCAGCACGAGGCCGGCGCCCGATTGCGCTGTAGAGCAGGCCGTAGCCCAGGTCGCCGGCCGAGAAGGTGTGCTTGGCGAGGAAGATCTCGGCGACGTTCGCGGCGCCGGTGGCAAGCGACGCGATGCCCCACGCGACGAGCACCGCGCCGCATCGAGGGTGAGCGGAGCGCGGCGCTGAAACCGTCGCGGAGATCGGTCCAGTGGCCGCGCGAAAGCGCGCGCTCGCTCTGCAGCAGGCGCGGCGGGATGCGCACCACGAGCAGGATCGAGACGAGGAAGGAGGCAGCGTTGATCGCGTACGCGGCCGACGGGCCCGAGGCCGCGGTCAGGACGCCGCCGACGAGCGGCCCCACGGCCCAGCTCGAGATTCTCGACCCCCTGGATCAGCGCGTTGGCGCGGGGTAGCTCCGCGTCGGGGACGAGGTTCGGAATCCCGGCGTAGACCGCCGGGCGGAAGAAGCCGGTCGCCAGGCCGGCCACGGCTGCCAGGCCGACGACCCACGCGGCGCTCGGCGCAAACGGCAGCGCGACGAAGACCCCGATCCGCACGGCGTCGGCGGCGATCATCAGCGAGCGGCGCTCGAGCCGGTCGAGCAGCGGGCCGAGCAAGAGCCCCACCAGGATCGACGGCAGGAACTCGACGACCACCACCGCCGCGACCCAGGGGCCGGAGTTCGTCCGGTCCTGGACGTCGATGGCCAGCGCGACCGCCGCGATCAGCGTCCCGGCGCTCGAGCAGAGCGTCGCGAAGAAGAGGTTCCGGAACGCCGGAAGCCTGAGCGGCGTGAGCTGGGCTGACGACAACCTCACGAGCTTGCGCCCGAAAGTACCACCGATGCAGGCTGGTTACGAGACGCCCGAAAGGACGTGTCCCAAACCGGCCGCGAAGAACTCGTTCTCCTCGGGTGAGCCCACCGTGACGCGGATCGCCTCGGGCGCGCCGAAGCCGTCGAGCGGACGGACGATGACGCCTTCCCGCTGCAGCCGCTCGAACAACTCGCGCCCTCCGCCGACGTCGGCGAAGAGGAAGTTGCCGCGTGACGGCCCGACCGGCTCGAGCCCGTGGCTGCGCAGAATCTCGGCCAGCCGCTCGCGGCCGGTCGCGTTCAGCTCCCGCCGCCGCGCGATCTCCTGCCGGGTCGTCGAGGCTCGCGAGAGCGGCCGCCTGGGCGGTGGCCGCGACGTCGAACGCTCGCCGCACCTTCGTCGTCGCCGTGACGACGTCGGCCGGCGCGACCGCCCAGCCGACCCGCAGCCCGGCCAGCCCGTAGATCTTCGAGAACGTCCGCAGCACGACGATCCGGCGGCCGTCCCGGAAGAGGTCGAGCCCGTCGGCGTAGTCCGGGTCGTCGATGTACTCGAAGTAGGCCTGGTCGAGGACGCAGAGGACGTGCTCCGGCAGGCGGTCGAGGAACCCGAGCAGCTCCTGCCGGCCGTTCGCCGTCCCCGTCGGGTTGTTCGGGTGGCAGACGTACACCAGCTTCGTCCGCGGGCCGATCGCGGCGAGCAGGCGCCTCCAGGTCGTAGGTGTGGTCGCGGAGCGGGACCCGGCGAGCCTCGGCGCCGAGCCTTTGCCGCGTCAGGACGTAGCTCGGGAAGGACGGCCAGCCGCAGACGACCTCGTCGCCCGGGTCGAGCGTCGCCTGGGTGAGCAGGTCGATGATCCCGTCCGCGCCTGCGCCGACGATCAGCTCCTCGAAGGCGACGCCGTGCCGCTCGGCGAGCGCGGTCCGCAGCGCCCAGACTCCGCCGTCCGGATAGCGGTTGAGCTCGCGCGCAGCGCGCTCCATCGCCTCGAGCGCCGCCGGGAACGGCGGAAACGGCCCCTCGTTCGAGGCGAGCTTGACGACGCGCTCCAGCCCGAGCTCCCGCTGCACCGCCTCGACCGGCTTGCCCGGCTCGTACGGAACCAGGCCGTCGATCGAAGCGCGGAAGAGGCTCAAGCGCTCTTCTTGCCGTTCTTGTCTTCTTGCTGTTGTTGTCGGAACGCCACGGCGTCAGCTTGCCGCCGACCTGCTTCGCCTTCTTGCGGGCCACCTTCTTGCCCACCTTCAGCGTGACGTAGCCGACCACGGCGTTCCTTCTGTTCACGATTGTCATCCGCTCCTCCTATCCTCCTCCACGCAACGTTAAGCGGGCGTTGCGGCGCGCGGCTTGCGGTTCGGGATGTGGATCGCGCGGCCGAGCGCGACGAGCCCCGCCTCCTTGATCGCCTCGGAAAGCGTCGGGTGCGGCGCGATCCCGTCGGCGACCGTCTCGACCGTCGACTCGGCGTCGATCGCGACGACTCCGGCCTCGACCATGTCGGTCACGTGCGGGCCGACCATGACGAGCCCGAGCAGCTCGCCGTAGCGCGTCTCGTGGATCGACTTGACCCAGCCGACCGTCTCGTCCTGCATCACGGCGCGCGCGTTCGCGACCCACGGGAACGCCGACCGCGACGTCGTCGCCGTACTGCTCGCGCGCCTGCGCCTCGGTGAGGCCGACGCGCGGCGATCTCCGGGATCGGTGTAGATCGGCCGCGGCACGGCGCGGTTGTCGACGATCGCCTCGTGGCCGCACGCGTTCTCGGCCGCGACCTCGCCCTCGCGGAAGGCGGTGTGGGCGAGCTGCCAGTAGCCGGCGCAGTCGCCGACGGCGTAGATGTGCGGGACGCTCGTGCGCCGGTGCTCGTCGGTCGCGATGCCCGGCGCGCGTGTCGAACTGCGACGCCGGCCGCCTCGAGCCCGATCCCCTCGACGAGCGGGCCGCGCCCGACGGAGACGAGCATCAGGTCGGCCTGACGGTCTCGCCGTCGCCGAAGTGGACGGTGAGCGCGATGCCGTCGTCCTCGACCTCGGTGCACTGCTTGCCGAGCTGCGAGCGTGATGCCGCGCTTGCGCGAACGCTTCGCGAGCTCCTTCGCTGCGTCCTCGTCCTCCTGCGGGATGAGCGTGTCGAGCATCTCGACGATCGTCACCTCGCAGCCGAAGCGCGCGGAAGATCGAGGCGAACTCGCAGCCGATGATGCCGCCGCCGAGGATGACGAGCCGCTGCGGCACCTCGCTCTGGGCGAGCAGGCCGGTCGAGTCGACGCAGCGCGGCGAGTCGAGCCCGGCGATCGGCGGGCGCAGCGGGATACGAGCCGGTCGCGACGATGGCCGACTTGAAGGTGACGTCCTCGCCGCCCTCGACCGCGATCGTGTTCGCGTCCTTGAACGTGCCGGCGCCCTTGACCCACTCGACGCCGTTCGCCTTGAACAGGCTCGCGACGCCGGACGTCATCTGCTTGACGACGCCGCCTTCCACGCGTTGGAGGCGGCGAAGTCGAGCGTCGCCTCGCCGACCTCGACGCCGAACTTCGCGAAGCTCTCCTCGCGCCTCCTTGAGCGCGAACGCGGTCTGCACCCACGCCTTGGTCGGGATGCAGCCCACGCGCAGGCACGTGCCGCCGAGCTCGGGCTCCTTCTCGATGCAGGCGACCTTCGCGCCGAGCTGCGCGGCGCGGATCGCGGCCGTGTACCCGCCGGGGCCGCCCCCGAGGACGGCGACGTCAACTTCCATCTTTCATCTCCCTCGTTCGTTCTGGTGGAGGGTAATCAGAGGCCCGCGACCATGGTCACGGTTCCGTCTTCGCGCCGGAGCTCGCGGAAGCCGTGCTGCTCGTAGAAGCCGGTCTGGCCGGGCTCGGCGCTGAGGCTGATCTGCGAGAAGCCGTCGGCGCGGGCTCGCTCGAGCAGCGCCTCGAGCAGCTCGGCGCCGGTGCCGTGGCCGCGCTGGCTCGGGACGACCGCGATCGTCAGCTCCGGCGTCTCCTCGTCGACGAAGCCGAAGCCGGGCGCCGAAGCCGGGAAGAGCCGGTACCACGCCGCGCCGTAGGCGTTCGGGCCGGCGGAGGCGATCACGCCCGCGTCGCCGCGCCGGCCCCAGTTCTTGACGTAGCGGTAGACCGGCAGGTCGGGGTCGCGCGAGCCGCCAGTGGTAGGCGTGGCGGAGCATGTCGCGGAGGAAGCGCATGTCCATCTGGTCGACCGGGCGGAGCATCAGCGGTGCTTCCTCGGCGAATGTTGCCGCGTTCCCGGCGCGCGAAAAGCAAGCGAGGCAAGGACGCAGGAGCCTCGATAGCTGAAGCTATCGGGGCGACTGAGGACGCTGCATCGCGCCGCTTTGCAGCCGCCGGGGACGTTGAGGACATTTGCCGAGGGAGCACTACCGCAGCTCCTGGGCGAGCTGGATCCGGTTCCCGTCGGGGTCGTAGACGTCTAGCAGGCGAATCTCGCCCGTCAGCTCGAGGACGATCCCCACCTCGACCCCCGCGTTGCGCAGCCGGTCCGCCTCCTGCTTGAGATCGGCGACGTCGACGTGCGCGACGCCGTCCGCGCCCGGGTCGCCCTCGGCCAGGCCGATCTCCATCTCGCCGCGCCGGAGCTCCGACCAGCGCGCGTCGAAGTCGACGGCGAGCTCCTCGAAGCCGAGCACGTCCTGGTAGAAGCGCCGACCCTCGTCGAGATTGCGGACGTGGTACCAGACCGTGGGCGCCATGGCGAGAGTCTTACAGCGCGAGCCCCGGGTCCTCGAGGCTCTCCTTCAGCGTCTGGAGGAAGGCAGCGGCCGGCGCGCCGTCGACGGCGCGATGGTCGAACGTGCCCGTGAGCGTGACCAGCGGCCGCACGGCCGTCTCGCCGCCGACGGGCACGACGCGGTCTTCGGTCGCGCCGACTGCGACGATCGCCGCCTGCGGCGGGTTGAGGACCGCGGTGAAGCTCTCGACCGCGTACATGCCGAGGTTCGAGATCGTAAACGTGCCGCCCTCGAGGTCCCCGGCGCGCAGCTTGTTCTCGCGCGCACGGCCGACGAGGTCCGCGCGCACGCCGGCGATCTCGGTCAGCGAGAGCCGCTCGGCGCCGCGGATCACGGGCACGACGAGGCCCTGCGGCGCGGCGACTGCGAGGCCGACGTTGGCGCTCGGATGGAGCAGGATCGCGTCCTCGGTGAACTCCGCGTTCACCTCGCGGTGGCGCATGAGCGCCTGCGCGCAGACCTTCGCGAGGACGTCGGTGACGGTGACGCGGACGTCCGGGTCGCGCTCGCGGAGCCTGGCGACAAGGGCGTTCACCCGCGTCATGTCGGCCGAGGACTGGAGCTGGAAGACCGGGATCTGCCACGCCTCGGTCAGCCGGCGGGCGATCGTCTTGCGGACGTTCGACAGCGGGATCCGCTCGACTTCGCCGGCCGGGACGGGAGCCGGTGCGGCCGTCGGCGCCGTGGGGCCGCCGGCCTCGGCGCGCTCGACGTCCTCGGCGACGATGCGGCCGTCGGGCCCGGTGCCGCGGATGCCGGACAGCTCGATGCCGCGCTCGCGTGCCATGCGCCGCGCGAGCGGCGACGCTTTGACTCGCCCGTTGGCGGACTCCGTAAGGCCGGTACCAGGTACCTGCCGTTCGACGATGGGCTCGCTCTCGACCACCGTCGGGTACCTGGTACCCGACGTGTCTGCGGGAGCCACGTCCGGCACGGCCTCACCTTCGGCGCCGATGAAGGCAACCGTCTGCCCGACGGGCACCTCGCCCTCGGCGACCGCGATCTTGAGCAGGACGCCGGCTCGCCTCGGCCTCGACCTCCTGGGTCACCTTGTCGGTGTCGAGCTCGAACAGCGGCTCGCCCTTCTGCACCGGCTCGCCCTCCGACTTGAGCCAGCGGACGATCGTCCCGGTCTCCATGCCCTGGCCGAGCCGCGGCAGGATGACCTCGGTCGCCACCGCTCAGGCCTTCCCCACCGTCCGCTTGATCGCGGCGAGCACGTCGGCCGCGTGCGGGACGACGAACTTCTCCATCACCGGCGCGAACGGCAGCGGCGAGAACTTCGCGCCGACGCGCTCGATCGGCGCGTCGAGCCAGTCGAACGCCTGGTACTGGAGCACCGCCGCGACCTCCGCGCCGAAGCCCATCCGCGTCACCGCCTCGTGCGCGACGACCGCCCGGTTCGTCTTCTTCACCGACGAGACGAGCGTCTCCTCGTCGAGCGGCTGGAGCGTGCGCGGGTCGACGACCTCGACCGAGATCCCGTCGCTCTCCGCCTCCTCCGCCGCCTTCAGCGCTCTCGTGGACGAGCCGGCCGGTCGCGATCACGGTCACGTCCTCGCCCTCGCGGTGCACCCGGGCGCGCCCGAGCGGGATCGGCTCGATCTCCTGCGGCACCTCGCCCTTGATCGGATAGAGCAGTGCGGTGCTCGAAGAAGACGACGGGGTTGTCGTCGTAGATCGCACGACCAGAGCAGGCCGCGCACGTCCTCGGGCGTCGAGGCGAAGACGACCTTGAGCCCGGGGATGTGGACGAGCCACGCCTCGAGCTGCTGCGCGTGCTGCGCGCCCGGCGACCAGCCGGCGCCGCCCTGCGTGCGGATCGTCGACCGGCACCTTGAGCTGCCCGCCCGACATGTAGCGGTGCTTCGCCGCCTGGTTCACGATCTGCTCGAGCGACGAGCGTCAGGAAGTCCTCGTACATGATCTCGACGACCGGGCGCATCCCCTGCATCGCGGCGCCGATCGCCGGCGCCGACGATCGCCATCTCCGAGATCGGCGTGTTGCGGACGCGCTCGGCGCCGAACTCCTCGAGCAGTCCCTGGCGTGACGCCCATCGAGCCGCCCATCTCGGCGATGTCCTCGCCCATGATGAAGACGTCGTCGTCGGCGCGCATCGCGGTCGCGAGCGCGTCGCGACACCGCCTTCTCTGTACGGTCAGCTCAGGCATAGATGTTCTTCAACGCGTCTTCGGGCTGCGGGTCGGTGCCGTTCTTGGCGAACTCGACGGACGGCCTCGACGATCTCCGTGCACCTCGGTGTCGAGCGTCGGCGAAGTCGTCGTCGCGAGACCTCGAGCTTCCCGCGCAGCAGCTCGATCGGGTCGCGCGTCGCGCGCAGCTCGCGCGTCCTCCTTCGGTGCGGTAGACCTGCGGGTCGCCGATGTAGTGGCCGCTGAATGCGCACGGTCTCGAGGTGCGAGGAAGACCGGGCCCGTCGCCGCAGCGCGCGTGCTCGAGCGCCTCGCGCGCCGCCTTGTAGACCGCCTCGACGTCCTGCCCGTCGGCCTTGATCGCCTTCATCCCGTACGCCTTCGCGCGCTTGGACAGGTCGCGGATCGGCGAGTGCTGCGACTCCGGCGTCGACTCGGCCCACTTGTTGTCCTCGAGCACGAACACGGCGGGAACCTTCCACAGCTGCGCGAGGTTGAGCGCCTCGTGGAACGTGCCGATGTTCGTCGCGCCGTCGCCGAAGAACGCGACCGCGACGCGCGGCTCGCCGCGCATCTTGAAGGCGAGCGCCGCACCGGTGATGTGCGGCAGCCCGCCGCCGATGACGGCATTCGCGCCGAGGTTCCCGCGCTCGACGTCGTAGAGGTGCATCGAGCCGCCGTAGCCGTGCGAGCAGCCCTCCTGCTTGCCGTACAGCTCGGCCATCAGCTCGTTCGGGTGCGTCCCCTTGCGCGAGCGTGTGGCCGTGCGCGCGATGGGTCGAGGCGATGACGTCGCCGTCCTCGAGCGCGCGGCAGACGCCGACCGCGCACGCCTCCTGGCCGATCGCGACGTGGAGGAAGCCGGGCAGCTCGCCGGCGCGGAAGCGCTCCTCGACCTTCTCCTCGAAGCGGCGGATGAGAAGCATCTCGCGCAGGACGTCGTGCAGTCCGCTTTCGGCCAGGCTGGCGCGCTGTCTCCACCTTTGCCACGGGCCGGAGTGTACGGTTCGCGCCGTGCGCGCTCGTCGAGCGTTGGAACGCCGTCGAACGCGGCCTGGATCCGAGGCTGGACCGAGGTCTCGCTGAGCCTCAGATCGCCGACGATCCGAGGCCCGATCCCGCGCTGCTGCACTGCTCGGGCCGGCCGGGCCGGGCGTCGGGGCCAGGGAGATCCGGTTCGACGTGTCGACCCAGGGAGCCGGCATCGGACCCGAAGCCGCGCGACGGCTTCTGCGCAGGATCGACGCGGAAGGCATCGTCGGTCGGCTCGAGCTCGTCGAGGTCGTCGGCGTGCGACCGGAGCCGGAGCCGCCGGCAGTCTCGCTCGCGGCCGAGTGGCAGGCGGCCCTCGACGTGCTCCCGTCCGACTGGAGCGACGTCGTGGCCGAGCTCGAGCTCGACTCGAGCGCCGACCTCGACCGCGCCGCCGTCCTCTGTGCCCCGATCAACCCCAGCCTCTCGCCTACCGGCAAGCCCGGCTTTCGCTTCCGCAGTGCGAGCCGGCACGGGTACGGCGCGTCCGCCGGGATGGTCGGCCGCTGCCTTGCCCGGCTCGACGAAGCCGGGATCACCGGCCACGTCCGGATCACGCGGACGCTGAGCGACGTGCAGCCGGTGGGCACACAGGGCGCCACTTTCGTCCTCGGACGCCGTCCCGCCTGATGCCCGATCCCGTCGCCTGGAAGGTCGTCGAGAAGGGCTGGCCCGTCTATGACCGCGACGGCGAGCAGGTCGGAACAGTGCACGAGATCGCGGGTGACACAGAGCACGACATCTTCGACGGCTTCGCCATCAAGACCGGCCGGGTCGGCAGCGCCAAGTACGTCCCGGCCGAGATCGTCGCGAGCATCGCCGTCGGCGAGGTCCGGCTCACCAGCTCCCACGACGAGATCGCCTCCCTCAAGGACATGCACGAGGAAGTGGAGGAGGAGATCCTCCCCCAGAAGTCTCGCTGGTACCAGCGCCTCGCGTGGTGGCTCACCGGCCGCAATCGCTGAGGGTCGGTTACGGTCCGCGGTACGTGGTAAGGAGGACGCCGTGAACGGACTCTCCGACGCTGCCCAGCGGGTAGCCGATCACGCGCGCTCGTTCGTCGACCTCGAGGTGAAACTGGCGACCGCCGAGCTCAAGCGGAAGGCCGCGGCGATCGGCGCGGGGGTCGGGCTCATGGTCGGCGCTGCAGTCCTCGCGTTCCTGGCCCTCGTTTTCGGCCTCGCCGCTGCCGCAGCTGGCCTGTCGACCACCTCGCTGACCGTCTGGGAGTCGCTGCTCATCGTCTGCGGCGCGCTGATCCTGCTCACGGCGACCCTGACCCTCGTCGGCTACCTCCTGCTGCGGAAAGGGACGCAGCCGATGCCGGAGCAGGCGGTCGAGGAAGCACGGCTGACGGCTGAGGCTTTGCGCGATGGCGACTGAGCCCGACCTCCGCCGCGAGCTCGCCGACGAGCGGCGCGAGCTGACGAACGCCGTCGCCGACCTGCGCAAGGAGCTCGACCATACCGCCGAGCGCGGCAAGCGGCTCGGAGTCATGGTCGGAGCCGTCGCCGGGACGCTGCTCGCCGTGCGGACGGCGCTGAAGATTCGACGCCGCTTCCGGGACGACTAGGCCCGTAGCACTGCGCCGAAGCGTGTTGCAAGCGCGTCGACGATCGACGCGCGGACGGGCGCGACGTCCTCGTCCGTCAGCGTCCGCTCGAGGGAGCCGAAGGCGAGCCGGAACGCGAGCGACCGCTTCCCCTCGCCGAGCGTGCCGGGGTTGCGGTACTCGTCGAAGACCTCGAGCTCCCGCAGCAGCTCGCCGGCCGCCTCGCGGATCGCGGCGAGGATCTCGGCGGCGGGGACCTCCTCGTCGACGACGAAGGCGAGATCCTGGCGCACCTCCGGATAGGGGCTGACCTCCTCGAAGGCGACGACCTGGGGCGCTGCAGCCGCGAGCGCGTCGAGATCGAGCTCGAACGCTCCCCAGACGCCTTCCAGCAGCGCCGGGTGGAGCTCGCCGAGCCAGCCCTGGGTCGTCCTGGCTGCCTTGCCGGGGTGGAGATACGGCTCGCCAGTCCGCTCGAAGCTCGGCTCGATCCCGAGCGCGGAGTAGATCTGCTCGACCGCCCACTTCGCCTCGGCGAAGCCGCCGTCGGCGATGCCCGCCACGTGCCAGTGTTCCTCGGGGAGCTCGGCCTCGGCTGGAAGCGCCGCCGGCGAAGCCGGCGACGCCCGGCCAGAAGAGCGGGGGACGTCGCGGTACACGCGCGCGACCTCGAACAGCGCGACGGCCTCCTCGCCCGCGTCGGCGTTGCGGCGTGCGGGCTCGAGCAGCGAGGCATAGAGGACCGTGCGTAACGCGGCTGCCTCGGCCGAGAGCGGCTCCGGCAGGCGCAGGTCGCCGTCGGCGACGAAGGAGGGGGTGTACGCCTCGGCGTAGCCGATACCGACGAGGACGTCCTCCACCTGCCGGCGCAGGCGCTGCTCGCGGGTCAGCCGCCCGAACATCGCGTCCCGGCGCGGCAGCGTGAACGGGATCTCGGGGAGCTTGAACCGCGCGACCTCCTCGATCAGGTCGACCTCGCGCGTCACGTCGCGCGCGCGCCAGCGTCGGTACGCGGAAACCGCCTCTTCAGCTGCTCGAAGCCGATCCGGCCGAGGATCTCGGCCTGCTCGCTCGGCGGGCACCTCGAGCCCCGATGACCTCGCTCGCGCGTTCCGGCCGGAGCCGGATCACGGCCGGCTTCGGCAGTTCGCCGTGTACGTCGCTCGGCCCCGGCCCACCGCGCCCCGCTCAGCTCCACGATCAGCTGCGTCGCGTAGGTCGCCGCCGGCCCCGCGACATACGGGTCGACGCCCTTCTCCCAGCGGCTCGAGCCCTCGGTGCGCAGCGAGTGCCGCTCCGAGCTGCGCAGGATCCCGACCGGCTCGAAGTTCGCCGCCTCGAGCAGGACGTTGGTCGTCGAGCGTGGAGATCTCCGTCTCCTCGCCACCCATGATCCCGGCCAGCGCGACCGCGCGCTCGCCGTCGGCGATCACGAGATCCTCGGCGCTCAGGGTGCGCTCGACGCCGTCGAGCGTCCGCACCTTCTCGCCCTTGCGCGCGCGGCGCACGACGATCCGCCGCCGTGCGAGCTCGGTCGAGGTCGAAGGCATGCAGCGGGCTGCCGAGCGCGAGCATGACGTAGTTCGTCACGTCGACGACGTTCGAGATCGGGCGCACGCCCGCGCGCCGCAGCCGCGCCTGCAGCCACAGCGGCGGCGCGCCGATCGTCGACGTCTCGAAGAGGCGGCCGATGTAGCGGGGGCAGCGCTCGAGGTCGTCGATCCCGATCGCGCACCGGCTCGTCGCCGGCGCGCTCCGGCGTCCGCGCCCGGCATCGGCAGCAGCTCGCGCGCCGAGGAGGGCCGCCACCTCGCGCGCGACGCCGTAGACCGCGCAGGTCGGGCCGATTCGTGGCCTCGAGGTCGAGCACCTCGTCGACGAGCGGCAGCACGCTCGGCGAGCGGCGTCCCGGGCTCGAGGGCGCGTCGAGCACCATGATCCCGCTGTGGTCGGCCCCGAGGCCGAGCTCGTCCTCGGCAAGGATCATGCCGTCGGAGAGCTGCGCCGCGCACCTTGCGCCGCTCGAGCGTGCAGCCCGTTCGGGAGCGTCGCGCCGGGCAGCGCAACGGCGACCGTCGCGCCCGCGCCGAAGTTCCAGGCACCGCAGACGATCGAGTACGGCCGGCCCTCCCCGACGTCGACCGACGTGAGCTGCAGCCGGTCTGCGTCCGGATGCTTGGCCGCCTCGAGCACGTGCCCGACGCGGAAGAGCCGCAGCTCGCCCTGCACCCCGACCCGCGCGATCGCCTTCGACCTCGGCCGCGCCGACCGTGACCGCCTCGGCGATCTCCGCAGTCGGCGCGTCGACGCGGACGTACTCGCGCAGCCAGCTGAGCGGGACCTTCATCGGAATTGGCGCAGGAAGCGCAGGTCGTTCTCCCAGAAGGCGCGGATCCCGGATATGCCGTAGCGCAGCTGCGCGGTCCGCTCGATCCCCATCCCGAAGGCGAAGCCCGTGTACGCCTCGGCGTCCCAGCCGACGAACTCGTAGAGGTACGGGTCGACCATCCCCGAGCCGCCCATCTCGATCCAGCCGGAGTGCTTGCAGATCGCGCAGCCCGCGCCGCCGCAGTTGAAGCACGAGACGTCCGTCTCCATCGAAGGCTCGGTGAACGGGAAGTAGTGCTTGCGGAAACGCAGCTCGCGCTCCGGCCCGTACAGCCGGCGCAAGACGTGGCGCAGCGTTCCCTTGAGGTCGGCCATCGTGATGCCCTTGTCGATGGCGAGCCCCTCGAACTGGTGAAAGATCGGATAACGGGTAGCCGTAATGTCGTCGCGCCGGTAGACGCGACCGATCGAGACCATGTAGATCGGCGGCGGCTGCGACTCCATCTTGTGGATCTGCGCCGGCGAAGTCTCGGTGCGCAGTACGGTCTGCTCGTCGAGGTAGAGCGTGTCGCGCCGCGAGCGCGCCGGATGCCACTCGGGGAAGCCGAGAGTGTCGAAGTTGTAGCGGGCCGTCTCGACCTCGCGGCCGTCGACGATCTCGTAGCCGAGGCCGAGGAAGATGTCCTCGACGTCGCGACGCACGAGGGTCGACGGATGGAGCGTGCCGCGCGGCCGGAGCTTCGGCGGCCCGAGCAGCTCTGCCGGCAGGGTCACGTCGACCCGCTCGGTCGCGAGCCGCTCCTCGAGCTCGGCCCGCGCCAGCTGCTCCTCGCGGGCCGAGAGCGCCGACTCGACCGTCTCGCGCACGGCGTTGAGCGTCATACCGGTCTCGCGGTCGCGCACTTCGCGCAGCGCGAGCTTCAGCGCACTCTGGCGGCCGAGGAAGCGAATCCGGACCTCGGAGAGCGCGGCGAGCGACCTCGCCTCGGCAGCGGCAGCGAGTGCCTCCTTCTCGAGGTCGTCGGGATCCACGGGGGCGACCTTATCCAACGGTTTCTCCTCCTTTCGCGGGCACGGGAACGTTTACGCCCCGGCTCGTGCTGCGGAGGAGACGACGCCTGCTGCCGGCCGGCCAACGGCCGGCGGTCTACCGGCCGCGCGGCGGCGGTTCCGCCGTCGCCGCTTGCAGCCTCAGCGCGCCGACGCCCCGGCAACGAGCCGGGGCTGCGTAAAGGCGAAGACGCGCGAGGCAGACATCTGTTCCGATACTACCGCCGATGAGCGTCTACGACCCGATCGCTTCGCTCTACGACCCGTGGAGCGCCAGCGTCGTCGAGGACGTCTCGTTCTACGTCGACGAGGCGCTGGAGGCCAGCGGCGAGGTCGTGGAGCTCGGCGTCGGCACCGGTCGGATCGCGATCCCCGTGGCACTGGCGGGCGCGCACGTGATCGGCGTCGACTCGTCCCCCGGCATGCTGGAGGTCTGCGCCCGGCGGGCACGCGAGGCCGGCGTCGCGGAGCGGCTCGACCTGCGGCTCGGCGACCTGCGGCGGCCGCCGGTCGACGAGCGCGTCCCGCTCGTGACCTGTCCGTTCCGGTCGTATCTCCACCTGCGGGACGACGACGAGCGGCTCGAGGCCCTCCACGCCGCGCGCGAGCTGCTGCGGCCTGCCGGGCGCCTCGTGTTCGACGTCTTCACGCCGTCCCGAGAGGACATCGAGGAGACGCACGGACGCTGGATCGAGCGCGAGCCGGGCATCGACGAGCGCGCGGACTGGGATCTCGCGGCGCAGACCCTCACCCTCTCGGTGCGCGGCGCGCAGAGCTCCTCGACGATGACGCTCTGGTGGGTCGAGCCCGAGCGCTGGCACTCACTTCTCGCCGAGGCCGGCTTTGAGGTGCTCGAGTGCTACGGCTGGTTCGACCGCCGGCCGTTCGCCGGAGGCGAGGACAGCGTCTGGATCGCCCGCCGAAAATGATCAGCTCGCAAATTGCGACAAAATCGTGTCGGCGGGGTCTTGATCCGGTGACGGCGTTGGCATAGGTTCCTCCTTGCGCCGAGCACGGAACGCAAGTAGGTCGAAACCTCGACCGAGCGGTCGGACGAAGAGGGAGCAATCCCGAAGCGAAGGGCCGGTTGGACGAGGCGGACGAAAGCGAAACCGGCTCGGCGAATTCTTTGGTCCGGCCCCCGCAAGGGGGCCGGCCGCTTTTCGGGGCCAGTCTGAAAGAGCGTCTTGCGGAGAGCGGACGCTCCGGGACGATCGAGGGGCTTGGAGCCAGAAGACATCCGCCTACTATTCGAGGTCCTGTTCGACATTCGCACCGGCGTGCACCGGACGCTGTGGCTGCTCGAGGAGGAGGACGGCGATGAGGAAGAAGAGGACAGCTGAGGAGCGCGCCGCCGACGAGGCCAGGTATCAGGACCAGGCGCGGCGGCTTCGGGAGCGCATCGCCTATTGGCGTTCGAAGGCAGCCGAGCCGCGTCGCGCGAGCTCGTAGAGCGCGATCGCGCCCGCCATCGCGACGTTGAGCGACTCGCCTCCGCCCGGCTGCGGGATCGAGACCCGCTCGTCGCAGCGCTCCAGCACTTCGGGTGAAAGACCCTCCCGCTCCGCGCCGAGCACCAGCACCACGTCGCCGCCGGGATCCAGCTCCGGGAGCGGGATTCCGCCACTCGGGACGAGCGCGATCCGCTTCCCGGCGGGCTCGCCGAATTCACTCTGCGGCACGCGGAAGAGCGAGCCCATCGACGCCCGCACCGCCTTCGATCCCGTCGGGTCGGCGCAGCCTTCCGAGAGCGCGATGCCGGCGGCGAACGCGTCGGCTGCCCGCAGCAGCGTGCCGACGTTGCCGGGATCGCCCACGCGCCACAGCGCGAGCGTCACCGGCCGCCTTCCGCGCGGCAAGTCGTCCCGCCGGAAGACCGCCACGACCCGCGGTGGATGCGCGAGCGCCGAGACCTCGGCGAGCAGCTCCGGCGAGACGTCCTCGCCTACAACGAGCACGTCCGCGGGCTCGAGCCCCGCGGTGAGCCCGGCCTCGACCAGATCCTCCCCCTCGACCGCGAACAGCCCGAGCTTGTCCCGCCAGCGCCGGTCGTGGAGCTTGCGGACGAGCTTGAGCCGTTCGTTGTCGCGCGAGGTGATCACGGCCGGCGGAGCACCATGCTTGCGACGCTACCTGGCGGTGCGTGCGAGGATCGGTTCGTGCCGAGCTTGAGCGCTGACGACCGCGCCGCGATCGAGCAGGCGGCTGACGCCTACGTCGCGGCCATGCAGGCAGCGGACTGGGAAGGCGTTGCTCGCTCGTTCGCGGAGGACGCCGTGAGGATCCCGCCGAACGAGGAGCCGCACCAAGGGCGCCAGGCGATCGAGAACTGGCTCGGTGGAATCGAAGAGCTCGGCAGCTACGAGCTCGTCCGAGACCAGATCGACGGCGCCGATGGGATGGCGTACGTACGCGGGCGGTACGCCATCACCTTGCGTCCAGTCGGAGCGCCCGCGTCAATCTCCGACGAGGGCGACTTTCTGGAGATCTGGCGCAGGGGACCCGACGGCGCGTGGAAAATCGCCGAGGCGATGTGGAACACGCGCCTCCGGTGATAGCCGCTAACTCTGCAGCGCGGTCTTGGCCTGCTCGGCGATCGCGCCGAACGCGACCGGGTCGCTGACGGCGAGGTCCGCGAGCACCTTCCGGTCCAGCTCGATCCCGGCTTTCGAGCAGCCGTGCACGAACTGGTTGTACGACAGCCCGTTCGCGCGGGCGGCGGCGTTGATCCGCGTGATCCAGAGCTTGCGGAACTCCCGCTTCCGCACCTTCCGGTCGCGGTAGGCGTAGACGAGCGAGTGCTCGACCTGTTCCTTCGCATAACGGTAGTGGGTGCTCTTGCGGCCCCAGTAGCCCTTCGCCTGCTCGAGGACCTTGCGGCGCTTCTTGTGCGCGGCGACAGCACGCTTGACGCGAGGCATCAGTGACCCTCCCGGTGACGCTGGTGGATGCCTGCGGTGCGAGCACCGAGCCAGGCAAGGACGCAGGGAGCGTTCGGGCTGGTTAGCCCGGACGCGACTGAGGACGCCGCCTGGCGATGTGTGATCACGACGCGGGCGCCGCCGAGTGTTGCCGGGAGGGTCACTTATCCCATTCCCAGCATCTTCTTGATCGCGCCGCGGTCGGCGCCCGTGACCTGGCGATCCTTGCGAAAGCCGCGCTTACGCTTCGACGACTTCTTCTCCAGGTTGTGGCTCCGCATCGCCGGCCGGCGCAGGATCTTGCCGCTGCCCGTCACCTTGAACTTCTTCCTCACGGAGCTCCGTGTCTTCACCTTCGGCATCTCGTTTCACTCCTGCATTCTTCGTGGGGCCGAGCAGCATGACCATGTTGCGCCCGTCCTGGAGAGGCTGGGACTCGATCATCCCGATCTCCTTGACGTCTTCGGCGAGGCGGAGAAGCAAGTCGCGGCCCCGTTCCGGATGGGTTTGCTCCCGGCCCCGGAACATGATCGTGACCTTCACCTTCGCGCGCTGGTTGAGGAATCGCTCGACGTGTCCCTTCTTGGTGTTGTAGTCGTGCACGCCGATCTTCGGCCGGAACTTGATCTCCTTGACCTGGATCTGGCTCTGGTGCTTGCGGGCCTGCTTCGCCTTCTGTTCCTGCTCGTACTTGTACTTGCCGTAATCCATGACCTTGGCGACGGGCGGGTCGGCCTGGGCCGCGACCTCGACGAGGTCGAGGTTCTTGCCGTAGGCGTAGTCGCGCGCCTCGTCCGTGGTCTTTATTCCGAGCTGGGCGCCGTCGTCGTCGATCAGCCGAACGCGGGAGACGCGAATCGCATCGTTGATGCGCGTCGTGTCGCGTGGCGACGGGCGGGTCTGCTCGATCGGCCGGCGTCTGGGCCTCAAAGGCAAATCACCAAGTTGGGCTTACTCCTCCTCAATTAGCTGGTCGCAACATGAAAAGCCGCTGCGGGCAGCGGCCGTTTCCTCGCCAGGCAGTGTTAGCCAACACCGTGACTCGGTTGAACCCCCGCGGTCCATCGTGTGGCCCGGGAGGTGAGGAACGGTCCGCCCCTGCTTTTCAGACCTCGGAGGGTAGCAGGGGCCGGAGCTTGGCGAGAAGCTCCGGCAGGGAGAGAGTAGTCTGCTCGCCGCCCCGCTCGCGCACGGCGAGACTCTCGTCCGACTCGCGGTCGCCGTAGACCACGGTGAACGGGATCTTGTCGAGCTCGGCCGCCCGAATCCGCTTGCCGATCGTCTCCGCCGGCTCGGCCACCTCCACGCGGTAGCCCACAGCGCGCAAGCGGCGCTCGAGATCGCGCGCCGCCTCGAGATGCCCCTCCCCCACCGGCAGCACGCGCACCTGCACCGGCGCGAGCCAGAACGGCAGGTCGCCGCCGTAGTGCTCGAGCAGGATCCCGATGAAGCGCTCGAGTGAGCCGAACAGCGCGCGATGGATGACGTACGGCATGTGCTCGCGGTTGTCGGAGCCCATGTACGTGCAGCCGAGCCGCTCCGGCTGCTGACCGTCGAGCTGGATCGTCCCCATCTGCCAGGCACGGCCGAGCGCGTCGTCCATGAAGAAGTCGATCTTCGGCCCGTAGAACGCGCCCTCGCCCTCGGCGACGCGGTACCGCAGGCCGATCCGCTCGAGCGCCCGCCGCAGGACGCCCTCGGTCTGATCCCACTGCTCGTCGCTGCCGAGCTTGTTGTCGGGCCGTGTCGCGAGCTCCGCGTGCGCGAGCTCGCGCACCCCGAACGTCTCGTACAGGAAGTCGACGTAGTCGAACATGGCGTCGATCTCCTGCTGGATCTGGTCCTCCATGCAGAAGACGTGCGCGTCGTCCTGGCTGAACTGCCGGGCGCGGGTCAGCCCCTGCAGGCTCCCGGTCGGCTCGTCGCGATGCAGGACGGCGGCCTCGGCGTAGCGGATCGGCAGGTCGCGGTAGCTCCGAAGCTGCGTGTTGAACAGGAGCATGTGGCCCGGGCAGTTCATCGGCTTCAGCCCGTAGACGGACTCGCCGTGCTCGATGCGGAACAGGTTGTCGCCGTACTTCTCCCAGTGGCCCGAGCGCTTCCACAGCTCGACGTCCCACATCAGCGGCGTCTTCACCTCGAGGTAGCCGCGCCTCGCGTTCTCGCGGCGTCGCAGGTCCTCGAGGGCGTTGTAGATCGCCATGCCCTTCGCCGTCCAGAGCGCGGCGCCGGGCGAGTACTCCGACATGTGGAAGAGATCGAGCTGCGGACCGATCCGCCGGTGGTCGCGGGTCCTCGCGAGCTCGAGCCGCTCGAGGTACGCGTCGAGATCCGCCTGCGAGTAGAAGGCGGTGCCGTAGATGCGCGTCAGCTGCTGGTTCGCCGAGTCGCCGCGCCAGTACGCGCCGGCGAGGCCGGTCAGCTTCAGCGCCTTGATCGGCTTCGAGTCCTGCAGGTGCGGGCCGCGGCAGAGATCGGTGAAGTCGCCCCCATCTCCATGTTGTCGGTAGAGCGAGATGTCGCCCTCGGCGGTGTCAACGAGCTCGAGCTTGTACGGGTCGTCGGCGAAGAGCTGTCGCGCCTCGTCGCGCGAGATCTCGCGGCGCTCCCAGCTGCGGCCTTCCTTCAGCTCACGCCGGACCTCGTCCTCGATCCGCCCGAGATCCTCCTCCCGGATCGGCTCGGGGAAGTCGAAGTCGTAGTAGAAGCCGTTCTCGATCGGCGGCCCGATGGCGAGCTTCACGCCCGGATAGAGATGCGTGACGGCCTCGGCCAGCAGATGCGCCGACGAGTGGCGCAGCACCGCCAGCGCGTCGGGGTCGCTCGTGTCGCGCGTCGTGAGGAGCTGGATCGGATCGCCGTCGTGCAGCGGCAGACGCAGATCCTGCACCTGTCCGTTCACGCGCACGAGGACCGCCTGCTCGGCGAGCTTCGGCCCGATGGCGCGCGCGGCGTCGAGCCCGGACGCGCCGTCCGGAAGTTCGAGCTCCGAGTTGTCGGGAAGGACGACTTTCATGACAGAACCGGCCAAGGATAAGCACCCCCGCGAAGACGACAGGAACGAGGCGATCGACGAGTCGCCTGCGCCCGATCCCGAAGAGGGAGCTCCGATCGCCGAAGACGATCCGGAAGCGGACTAAGCCTAAGCCGCGCGCGGCCGGGCGACGGTCAGCCGCGCGCGGCGGGCTGTCGTTGTCCGGATCGCGTTCATCGCTCGGAGGTTAGCGCCAGCAGCGCCAGGGGCGCCAGCAGCAGCACCCACATCGTGGCCGCGATTCCGGCGGCGCCCGCCAGGAACCCGAGCAGCAACGGGACCGCTGCGCCCCCGATTCCGCCGAGGCCGCCGACCGCGACCGCGGCACCGCTCCGGTCCGGCAGCGCGTCGTAGAGCCAGGCCTTCGGGATGGCGTACCAGCCCGAGTTGAGCAAGCCGAGCGCCGCCAGCACAGCGAGCTTGGGCGCAAGCCCCGGAACGAGCAGGAAGGCCGGATAGGCCACGAGCGAGAGCAGCGCGGTGACGCGAATGACCCGCGCGCCGGTCGTCCGGCGCAGCACCGGAAGCAGCAGCCAATCTCCGACGAGACCGGCTGCGGTCCACACGCCGACGCCGAGCGCCGCCGTCGACGGGGCAAAGCCGGCCGCGTCGACGAGGTAGAGGGCGAGGAAGCCGTAGAAGACGTCGAGCAGGAGATCGGCGGCCTCGAGTGTGAGCAGCAAGCGAATCACGTCGCGGCGGCGGACGGCGGCGAGCGCGTCGCGCACCGCCCGGCCGAGCGGCGGCGCGGTCTCCCGCTGCGGGCTCGGGAACCGAACCGCTGCGAGCGTGAGCGGCAAGGCCACGACCGCGAGGGCTGCGAGCGCACCGCGCCAGCCGACACCGACGTACGCGGCGACCACCAGCAGGATCGGCCCTCCGACATAGCCGAACGAGCCCGCGAGGGTCCAGCGGGCCATGTTCCGCGCCCGCTGCGTCGGCTCCGCGTCCATCAGCGTCGCCTGCGCAAGCGAGACGAAAGCGCCGGTCGCGGGATTGCCGATCACGAGCGCCGCGAGCAGGAGCCAGAAGCCGCCGGCGGCGGCGCTGAGGGCCGCCGACGCGGCGAACGCGAGCCCGCCCACGACCATGAGCAGTCGCCGGCGCGAGGTGTCGCCGACGACACCGACCAGCGGATCGAGCGCGCTCCCGACGAATCCCGGGATCGCGAGGACGAGCCCGATCTCGGGGTAGCTCAGCCCGAGATCGTGCCGGATCGACGGCCAGGCGGCCGCGCGGGTGCCGCCGACGAGCTCGTCGAGCAGCTCGATCGCGAGCAGCGCCGCGACGAGCGTCGCAGCGCTACGGCGAGCGGATCAGGGTCTGCCGCGAATCGACACATCCTCATTCTGGCGCATCCTCGGGCGGGGGTCGAGCGTTAAGGCAGACAAGCGACATCCGGAGGTGTGCATGCCAGGCAAGCGACCGAGCGTCAAGAACGAGAAGCAGTACGAGAAGCTGAAGGAGAAGGGGATGTCGAAGGAGCGCGCGGCGAAGATCGCTAACTCGCCCGGCGCCTCGAGCCGCGGCGGCAAGGCATCCGGATCCGGCACTCGCCGGAGCAACTCCAGCCAGGGCGGGACGACCGCTCAGAAGAAGGCCGCCGGCCGCAAGGGTGGCCGCGCCACGGCGCGCAAGAGTTGACGCTTCACTCGTGACTTGATCCCCCTACCGTGACTTTCTCGGTGGGGGGATCGCATTCTGACGGCGACTCTGCTACGTATTTGGCTGCTGCGGCACGAACGCATCGCCCAACAATGGAAAGGGTCGTCCGATGTCTAAGAGGTTCTCGCGCCGCAGCCGGCGCATCGCGGGCACACCGCGCCCTCGGTATGTCCTGATCGTCCTTGCACTCTCTGCGCTGGCCGGATCGCTGGTCGGCGGCAGCGCTCGCCCCGCCGCCGCGGCGGGGACCTCGGCTCACTTCGTCCGCACCTGCGCGGCGGTCCCTCAGGGGGAGATGAGGTGCTTCGCGCTGCGCCGCACGACCGGCGTCGTCGCACATGTGGCCGCCGGCACGAATCCAGCCGTCGCGGTCAGCGGCTACGGGCCGTCCGATCTCGACAGCGCGTACAACGTGCCGACGACGCTCGGCTCGGGCAAGACCGTCGCGATCGTCGACGCCTACAACGACCCGAACGCTGCGAGCGATCTCAGCACCTACCGCAGCAACTTCGGGCTGCCGGCGTGCACGACCGGCAACGGCTGTTTCACGAAGGTCAACCAGAGCGGCGCGGCCAGTCCGCTGCCGGCGGCGAACGCCGGCTGGTCGTCGGAGATCATGCTCGACCTCGAGATGGTCTCGGCGATCTGCCCGAACTGTCACATCCTGCTCGTCGAGGCCAGCAGTCCCACGACCGCCAACCTCGGGACTGCCGTGAACACCGCTGTCTCGAAGGGCGCGGTCGCCGTCTCGAACAGCTACGGCGGCTCCGAGTCCTCGAGCGACACGAGCTACGACAACTCGTACTACAAGCATCCGGGCGTCGCGATCGTCGCCTCGTCCGGCGACAGCGGCTACGGGGTCGAGTACCCGGCCGCCTCGACGTACGTGACGGCCGTCGGCGGAACCAAGCTGACGCGGACGAGCAACTCGCGCGGCTGGACGGAGGCCGTCTGGTCGACGTCCTCGACCGAGGGTGCGGGCAGCGGCTGCTCGGCGTATGACCCGAAGCCCTCGTTCCAGACCGACACCGGCTGTGCACGCCGGACCGTCGCCGACGTCTCCGCGGTCGCCGACCCGGCGACCGGCGTGGCCGTCTACGACTCGTACGGCTCGGGCGGCTGGACGGTGTTCGGCGGCACGAGCGTCGCGTCGCCGATCATCGGCGCGATGTACGCGCTGGCCAACTCGCCGGCGCCGAGCGCGTACCCCAACTCCTACCCGTACGCCGATCCGGGTGCGCTGTACGACGTGACGACCGGCCACACCGCGACCTGCTCGCCGGCGTACCTCTGCACCGGAGAGGTCGGTTACGACGGCCCGACCGGGCTCGGCACACCCGACGGCGCAGCCGCGTTCGGTCCCGCATCGACGGGCACGAGCGACTTCTCGGTCTCGGTCAACCCGACGAACGTCAGCGTCGCCGCCGGCTCGAACGCGTCGGCCACGGTCTCGACGGCGGTCACCTCCGGCAACTCCGAGTCGGTCGCGCTGAGCGCGAGCGGCGTGCCGACCGGCGTGACGGCGTCGTTCAACCCGTCGACGGTCAACTCCGGCTCGTCGTCCACGCTGACGTTCACGGCGTCGTCTTCGGCGGCGGCGGGGAACTACAGCGTCACGATCACGGGCACCGGCTCGACGGGCTCGCACACGGCCACGCTCACGCTCAGCCTGACGGCGGCCGCGACGAACGACTTCTCGCTGTCGGTCAGTCCGACGTCGGCGTCGGTCACAGCCGGCTCGGGGACGAGCGCAACGGTCTCCACCGCGGTCACCTCGGGCTCGGCGCAGACGGTCTCGCTGAGCGCGAGCGGCCTGCCGAGCGGCGCCTCGGCGTCGTTCTCGCCGACCTCGGTCACCGCCGGCTCGTCGTCCACGCTGACGATCTCGACCTCGAGCTCGACGGCCGCCGGGACCTACCCGGTGACGATCACGGGAACGGACTCGTCCGCGACGCACACGACGTCGTTCACCCTGACCGTGACGGCGGGCGGCTCGTGCACCGCGGGCCAGAAGATCACGAACCCCGGCTTCGAGTCCGGGTCGACCGGCTGGTCTGCGACCTCCGGCGTGATCGCGCAGAACGGGCCGTACGAGCCCGCGCACTCGGGCACGTGGGATGCGTGGCTCGACGGCTACGGCACGTCGCATACCGACACGCTGTCGCACTCGATCACCATCCCGAGCGGGTGCAGCAACTACACCCTCTCGTTCTGGCTGCACATCGACACGTCCGAGACCACGACCACGACGGCGTACGACAAGCTGACGGTGTCACTCGGCTCGACGACGCTCGCCACGTACTCGAACCTGAATCACGCATCGGGCTACGTGCAGCACTCGTTCAACGTCTCCGGCTTCGCCGGTCAGACGGTCACCCTCACGTTCAAGGGCGTGGAGGACAGCTCGCTCCAGACGTCGTTCGTCATCGACGACACGGCGCTGAACGTCAGCTGACTCTGAAAGGGAAGCGGGGCGCCTCGAAGGAGGCGCCCCGCTTCAACCAACTAGCCGACGGGAACGACGTTCCGCGCCTCGGGGCCCTTTTGCCCCTCGGACGGCTCGAATTCGACGCGCGCGCCTTCGGCGAGCGTCTTGAAACCCTCGGAGTCGATCGCGCTGAAGTGGACGAACACATCCTTGCCGCCCTCGTCCGGGGTGATGAAGCCATACCCCTTCGCGTCGTTGAACCACTTTACGGTTCCGGTTGCCATTGAAACACCTCCTTCCGCGGAGTTCTGAACGGACAGGAGGCGCGAACGACGCGCGACCGGTACTCGCTCTAGTTCTAGTGCCCGACGAAAGGTAGCGCAGAATCAGGGTGTGATGCGGCTCCTGTCAGCCCCCGACAAGTTCCGCGGCACCCTGTCGGCGCGTGAGGCCGCGACCGCGATCGCCGCAGGCGGTGAGCGAGCCGGCTGGAGCGCGATCGAGCTCCCGCTCGCCGACGGCGGCGAGGGGACGCTCGACGTGATCGGCGGCGGCAACCGGCGGACGGTCGTGACCGGTCCGCTCGGAGATCCGGTCGAAGCTGCCTGGCGTTTCGACGAGGACGGCACCGCGCTGATCGAGGCCGCGCAGGCGTGCGGGCTCACGCTGGCGGGCGGACCGGAGCGGAACGACCCGCTCCGCGCGACGAGCCGCGGCGTCGGCGAGCTGATCGCGACCGCAGTGGCCGAGGGAGCCGAGCGGATCGTCGTCTTCGTCGGCGGCGTGGCGTCGACCGACGGCGGAGTCGGCGCCGCGGAAGCCGTCCCGCATCCGCTCCGCGTCCCGCTCGACGTGGCGTGCGACGTCGACGCGCGCTTCCTCGAGGCCGCCGACGTCTTCGCGCCGCAGAAGGGAGCGACGCCGGAACAGGTGCGCATCCTGCACGAGCGGCTCTCGAAGCTCGTCGTCCCCGACCTGCCGGGCTCCGGCGCGGCGGGCGGGCTCGCCGGCGGGCTGGCGGCGATCGGCGCGCGCCTCCTGCCCGGCTTCGATCTCGTCGCCGATCGAGTCGGCCTCGACGCCCGGCTCGCGGACGCGGATCTCGTCGTCACCGGCGAGGGCCTCGTCGATGCGACTTCCGCCACGGGCAAGGTCGTCGGCGGCGTCCTCGAGCGGGCGCGGGCAGCGGGAGTCGAGGCGCTCGTCGTCGCCGGAGACGTCGCAGCGGACAGCCCGATCGACGCGCTCTCGCTCGTCGCGCGTCACGGCCGGGGGCGCGCGCTGGCCGAGCCGGCGGAGTGCCTGACGGAACTGGTGGCGGCGACCCTGGCGATCCGCCGAATCTGACCCTATTCTGCAGCCGAAAATGCCGAAGCCAGTCGCCAACGCACCGCACATCGCCTACCGCCCCGGGCTGGACGGACTGCGCGCGCTCGCGGTCGCGGCCGTCTTCCTCTACCACTCCCGGATCGACTGGCTGCCGGGCGGTTTTCTCGGCGTCGACCTCTTCTTCGTCCTCAGCGGCTACCTCATCACCTCGCTGCTGCTCGTCGAGTGGGAAGCGAGAAACCGCATCGACCTGCGCCGCTTCTGGCTGCGCCGTGCGCGGCGGCTGCTGCCGGCGCTCGTCGTCGTCGTGCTCGGATCGCTCGCCCTCGCCGCGGTCTTAGCCCGCCAGGATCTCGCCCACACGCGCAGCGACGTGCTCGGCTCGCTCTTCTACTACGCGAACTGGCACCAGATCATCGCGAACCACTCGTACTTCAACGTGATGGGCAACCCGTCGTTGCTGCAGCACACCTGGTCGCTCGCGGTGGAGGAGCAGTTCTACATCGTCTGGCCGCTCCTGCTCGTCCCGTGCCTCGTCCTCCTCGGCCGCAAGCGAATGCCGATGATCGTGATCGCCGGCATCGCCGCCTCGGCCGCGCTGATGTGGATCCTCTACAACCCGAACGGCGACCCCTCGCGCGTCTACTACGGCACCGACACACGCGCCTTCCTGCTCCTGATGGGGATCCTGGTCGCGCTCGTCTGGCCGTGGATCATGCGGATGCGGCGCGCGGTGCCGCTCCTCGAGCTGCTCGGCGTCGCGGCGCTCGTCGGCACGGTTCTCCTCTTCCGGCAGATGCAGGACTTCAACCCGACGCTCTACCGCGGCGGCGACCTCGCGGCCGCCTTCTGCTTCGCCGTGCTCGTCGCAGCGGTCGCCCACCCCCAGACAGGCCTCGGTGAGGCGCTCGGCGTCGCGCCGCTGCGCTGGATCGGCGAGCGCAGCTACGGGATCTATCTCTGGCACTGGCCGATCATCGTGCTCATCGCGGGCGTGAACACGCGGCCGAGCGTGGGCGTCGTGATCGCGGAGGCAGCCCTCGTCCTCGCGGTCGCCGCGCTCTCGTACCGGTACATCGAGCAGCCGATCCGGACGGGGAGTCTGCAGCGCCGGCTCGCCCGGCACCCGCGGCGGTACCGGCTGGAGGTCATCGGTGGCGGGGCGCTGGGCCTCGCCGTGGCCTTCGCGATCCTGTTCGTGACACCGGCCTCGCTCAACCCGGTGTCGGTCTACGTCAGCCCGCCGAAGGCGAAGGGCGCCACCCACCCCCGGCAGACGACGACCACCACGGCGGTCACCCGGCCGACGGGTCACGAGCCCAAGCAGAAGCCCGCACTACCGCCCGGCCGCATCCTGGCGCTGGGCGACTCGGTGATGCTCGGCTGCTCGCGCGAGCTCAAGATCGCCCTCCACCACCACGTGCACGTCGACGCGACCGTGGGCCGGCAGATCGACGACCAGATCAAAGAGCTCCGGCGGCTACGCCGGCACCACAGGCTGCCGAAGATCGTCGTGATCCAGGTCGGGAACAACGGCCCGCTCTGGTACCACGACCTCGTGCGGCTACGCCAGGCGCTGCACGGGATCCCGAACGTCGTCGTCGTCAACGTCCGCAACTCGACGAGCTGGCAGGACGAGTCGAATCACGCGCTCGTCAACTGGGTGCGCGGCTGGCCGGCGGCGCACCTCGCCGACTGGTACGGGAGCTCGACGCCAAAGATGCTGCAGGACGGCACCCACCCGTGGCCGTACGGCTGCACGATCTACGCGCGGGTGATCGCCGACACGCTGCGGGCGACCTAGCCGGCCGGCCCGCCGGTCAGGCGGCTTGCACGCGCTTGTCGGCCCGCACGTACAGCGGCTCCGCCGCATCGAGGAGGTAGGAGCGCCCGTCGAGGCAGAACACGATGGCCGGCAGGTCGAGATCGGACAGGAGCGCCTGGGCCTCACGCAGCAGCAGGGCCAGGTCGTCGGCCTCGTCGCCGAGTTCGGCCGCGAAGAGCCAGACCGGCTCGTCGTCGTGCGACCAACCCGCCCAGCGCGGCCGCAGCCGGACGCGGAAGGCCTGGGCCGCCGCGAACGTCGGCAGCTCGAAGAGCACGACGTCGCTGATCTGGAGCTCGATCTCGTCCATGTCTCCAGCATGCGCGCGGGACGGCTCGGGCCGCGTGACGCTATTGCGTCAAAAGATGTTCGGTTGTCGTAAAGCGGGCCTAGCCCGCGGGCTCGCCGGTCGGGGCGAGCTCCTCCTGCGGCGCGCGGGACAGGAGCAGCGCAAGCCCGGCGCCGACCGCGTAGCCCACGAGCACCGCGGCGATCGATTCGCCCCAGCCCGGCTTCTCGGTCATGTTCCAGACGATTGCAAGCACGAGTCCGAAGTTCGTGAGCTCGGTCACCCAGAGGCCGGGATGGAGGGTCATCCGCCGCGCCTCCGAGCCGAGCGGACCGGGACCATTGGCCTGCATCGCCGCCTGGAGCTTCTTCGCGGTGTGCTCGGCGATGCCCGCGCCCTGGACGGTAACCACGACGAGGCCGGCGATTGCGACGACGATCCAGGGCGTCCCCCACGTCCACACCTTGCTCGTCATGTACGCACCGGTGGCGAAGAGACCGAGGATGGCGACGGGAAAGAGGCGCGCCACCTTGCCGGACACGATCCCCCACGGCACAGCCAGCTCGACCGTGCCCGCGGCTCGGAGCTGGAAGAGGCAGGCGAGCAGCACCGATCCCGCCCCGATACCGACGAAGAGCGAAAGCAGATGCAGATAGAGGACGACGTGGTAGGTGTCCAAGGCTTCTCCCTGTGGTCGCGTGGCGCCTGGCGTGAGGCTAGGGGAACGAGCGGACGAGTTCAAGCCTCGGCCGGCGGCGGTGGGCTCGGGCCGCCGCCGGCGAAAGTGCGGCTACTCGGTTGAGCTACTCGACCTGGTCGATCACCCAGAAGTCGCTGGCGAGGCTACTGCTCGCGACGTAGGCGGACGGCAGCCAGAAGTAGCCGTGGTCCCCCCAGTCCGGCCCCCACGAGTTGCGGCACTCGAAGTAGAGCTGTCCCTTGATCTGCTTGTAGCCGACCGCGACGACCGCGTGGCCGCCGAGCACCGACTCGCTCGGCTCCGGCATCGGCACGATTCCGTTCGAGCCCACGTCGCTCTCGAACGACTCGTAGACCGTGAACCCGAACGAGATGGGATAGCCCGAGGCGAGCACGGTTTGGATCCCCATCTCCGTGTGCGGCACCCGCGCGTACCGGATCGCCTCGTGCTGGAGCGCGTCCTTGTACGCCTTGGCGGGCGGCTTCCGTGCGAACTTCGTGATCACGTACGGCCAGTCGGTCTCCGGCGGCGCCCCGAGCTGGGCCACCGACTTGATCCCGTCGCGGATCTCGGCGCCGGAGTCCTGCTCGATCGTTCCCTCCATCGCGCGCTCGTTGTAGTAGATGAAGAGCCGCGACGGCGTGGCGGCGCCGTTCTCTCCCTGCTTGAGCTCGTTGAACTCGAGGACAGCGCCGATGCTGTTCGCCGTGCACGAGCCGAGCTGCCCCTGGTCGTACACGGGCGGCATCTTGCGGCGGAGGCTCACCGACCGCGGCAGAGTCTTCACCGGCTCGACCGCCAGGAGGTAGTCACGCATGTCGGGACTGTCCGCCCTCCAGCCGAAGCGCTTCTGCGTCCGTACGGCGAGACCCTCTGGTGCCTTGCTCATGAACTGCTCCTTTCTGCGGGCTTTGCTTCCGGGGGTGGTGGTTTCGCCGCAGAAGGGACGATGGCGGTGAGCGTGTCCTGCGCCCAGCGCTCGCTGAACCCGGCGAGGAAGGCGAGGACGAGCAGGGCCAGGTGACGATGGCCGGTGGTCTCCTGGGAGGCGACGGGCAGCTGCAGGAGGCCGCCGCTGAAGGCGAACGTGATGGCCATCGCGAAGACGCCTCCGATCAACGGCCGCAGGCCGCCGAGGAAGAACGTGTACGGACCGCCGACGTCGTACTCGAGCTCGAACTTGCCGCTGTTGATCCGCTGGATCACGCTGACGACCGCGCCGAGAGCGCCGGCGACGAGCGCCGCGACGGGTGCCGCCCAGCTCACCGACAGCCAGACGGCCGCGAGGCCGCCGAGAGCGACGGTGACGGTGGCGATCCCGGCGAAGTAGACGAGCTGCGCCTGTCCGTTCGCCGCGTTGTGGTAGTAGGCCTCGACCTTGTCGATCGCGGCCCGCTCGTGCTCGAGCGCCGCCGCGGCCTTCGCCTCGTCGCCGCTGCGGGCGCGGGCGTCGACGAGGCTGAGGAGGTTGGCGGCGCAGGAGACGACGAGCTCCAGGCAGATGTGCTGCCGAACTCCCGTCAGCACCGCTCTCGCCCGCACCCCCAGCGCGTCGCAGCGATGGAGCTCCGCTGCCACCTCGGGAGCGTGCTTCGTCGCCCAGTCGCTCTCGCGGTGGAAGCCGTAGACGGGACCGCCGAGCCTCCCCTTCCTCTCGGTCAGCGCGACCGCGCTCTCCACCTGCGAACACCAGTAGGCCCGAACGAGGCGGCCGTGCCTGGCTTCGAAGGAGGTGAGGATCGAGTCGTACGCGGCCTCGGTCGCCGGATCAACGGTGCCGGCCTGGCGCGCCTTCCACCAAGCGTAGTGGGCATAGACCAGCTCGGTGAACGTCGGCGGGTGCGCCTCGTTTCCCCTGGATTGCGCCTGCACCTGCCGCACGGGTGAGACGTCGCTCAACGGGTGGGTCAGCCCGGTCACCCGGCCTCCGATCCGTGACGGCGTTCTCTCCTGCTTCTGAGGTTAGGCGCTGATCGGCTCGGTGACAAGGCGGTGACCTTCGTTGACAGGTGCCGAGGGCGGTTCTAGGGTCAAAGAGTCCGACAGCGCAGGAGGGGATGTGGCCCGAACGAGCTCACCCCTGCGGCCCGACGTCCGCGCTCCGCGGCGTCACGACGGCGCCTCCGAGGAGGTCGTGCTGCATCTGCTCGCCGGCTTCGGCGTCGAAGTTGCAGGCACGGAGGTGCCGCTTCCCGGCAGCGCCCAGCGCGTCGTCGCCTTCGTCGCGCTGCACGAGCGGCCGGTGCTGCGGACCTATGTCGCCGGGATGCTCTGGCTCGACAGCCCCGAGGAGCGCGCCGCAGGCAGCCTCCGCTCGGCGCTCTGGCGCATCCACCGGCACACCGCCGAGCTCGTCCTCGCGGATGGCGAGACGCTGCGACTCGGGACGTGCGTCCGGGTCGACCTCCGCGACGCCGAGACGCAGGCGCGCACCGAGCTCGCCGGCGGCTCGTCGGGCGCCGCGCCGGACGAGCTCACGCTCGACCTGCTGCCGGACTGGTACGACGACTGGGTCCTGCTCGAGCGCGAGCGCTTCCGGCAGCTGCGGCTGCGCGCGCTCGAGTCGATGTGCACCAGGCTCGCGGCCGCGGGCAGGCTCGACGAGGCGCTCGAGGCGGGACTGCTGGCGCTCGTCGGTGAGCCGCTGCGCGAGAGCGCGCACCGGGCGCTCGTCTCGCTCCACCTGGCCGAGGGCAACGCCGCCGAGGCGCTCCGCCAGTTCCGGCTCTGCCGCAGGCTGCTGCTCGAGCAACTCGGCGTCGAGCCGTCGCCGCTGATGCTCGACCTCGTGGCGGGGCTTGACGCGCGGGACATGCGCGGGTGACGATGGCCGCCTACTGTGGCGGCACGATGACTGCGGCAAAGGACGAGCGGACAGCGGTGTTGGTGATCCGCGCCTGGACCGAGGCAGACGACCGCGTTCGCGCCCGCCTCACCGAGACGCTCGACGCCGACGAGCCGGGCTGGGACGAGCGCGGCGCCGAGGGTGAGGAGGCAATTCTCGCC
>CAVREH010000019.1:0-137504 GCA_963720065.1 uncultured Actinomycetes bacterium | reverse complement strand
TTCAGATCTTGAAGAAGGCGGACGCTTCGCAGGTGAATGCGGGCGACCAGGTCGGCTTCACCTTGACGGTCTACAACACGGGCGCGGGCGATGCGCACGGCGTGAAGCTGAACGACACGCTGCCGACGAATGCGGGTCTGTCCTGGTCGATTGACACGGTGACGTCGCCTCCGGGTGCCGGCTGGGCCGGGAGCTGTGCGATCACGGCGGGTGTGTTGAATTGCGGTGGCGCGTCCGGGGTGACGGTGGCGCATAACACGACCCTGGCGGGGTCGACGTTCACGGTGCACATCGTCTCCGGCACGACCAAGGACACGGCTGGTCCGTGTCCGGGTAGTGGTGTGGTGGATAACACGGGTCATGTCTCGACCTCGAATGACGGTTCGGGTCAGTCGGAGGACACGGTTTGTGTCAACGCTCCGAACATTCAGATCCTGAAGAAGGCCGACGCCTCGCCCAGGTCAACGCGGGCGACCAGGTCGGGTTCACGATCACGGTCTACAACAGCGGTCTCGGCGACGCCTACGGCGTGAAGCTGAACGACACGCTGCCCACCAACACCGGTCTGTCCTGGTCGATCGACACGGTGACCTCTCCTCCGGGTGCCGGCTGGGCCGGGAGCTGCGCGATCACCGCGGGTGTCCTGAACTGCGGTGGCGCGTCCGGCGTGACGGTGCCTCACGGGACGACGCTGGCGGGGTCGACGTTCACGGTGCACATCATTTCCTCGACGACGAAGGACACGGCTGGTCCGTGTCCGGGTAGTGGTGTGGTGGATAACACGGGTCATGTCTCGACCTCGAATGACGGTTCGGGTCAGTCGGAGGACACGGTTTGTGTCAACGCTCCGAATATTCAGATCCTGAAGAAGGCCGACGCCTCGTCCGTGAATGCGGGCGACCAGGTCGGGTTCACGATCACGGTCTATAACAGCGGTCTCGGCGACGCCTATGGCGTGAAGCTGAACGACACGCTGCCGACGAATGCGGGTCTGTCCTGGTCGATTGACACGGTGACCTCTCCTCCGGGTGCCGGCTGGGCGGGGAGCTGTGCGATCACCGCGGGTGTGTTGAATTGCGGCGGCACGAACGGCGTGACGGTGCCGCACGGGACGACGCTGGCGGGGTCGACGTTCACGGTGCACATCATTTCCTCGACGACGAAGGACACGGCTGGTCCGTGTCCGGGTGCTGGTGTGGTGGATAACACGGGTCATGTCTCGACCTCGAATGACGGTTCGGGTCAGTCGGAGGACACGGTTTGTGTCAACGCTCCGAATATTCAGATCCTGAAGAAGGCCGACGCCGCCCAGGTCAACGCCGGCGACCAGGTCGGCTTCACGATCACCGTCTACAACAGCGGTCTCGGCGACGCCTACGGCGTGAAGCTGAACGACACGCTGCCCACCAACACCGGTCTGTCCTGGTCGATCGACACGGTGACCTCTCCTCCGGGTGCCGGCTGGGCCGGGAGCTGTGCGATCACCGCCGGTGTGCTGAATTGCGGTGGCGCGTCCGGGGTGACGGTGCCGCACAACACGACCCTGGCCGCGAGCACGTTCACGGTGCACATCATCTCCTCGACGACCAAGGACACGGCTGGTCCGTGTCCGGGTACTGGTCTCGTGGACAACACCGGCCATGTCTCGACCTCGAACGACGGCTCCGGCCAGTCCGAGGACACCGTCTGCGTCAACCCGGCTTCGATTCAGATCTTGAAGAAGGCGGACGCTTCGCAGGTGAATGCGGGCGACCAGGTCGGCTTCACCTTGACGGTCTACAACACGGGCGCGGGCGATGCGCACGGCGTGAAGCTGAACGACACGCTGCCCACCAACACCGGTCTGTCCTGGTCGATTGACACGGTGACCTCTCCTCCGGGTGCCGGCTGGGCCGGGAGCTGCGCGATCACGGCGGGTGTGTTGAATTGCGGTGGCGCGTCCGGGGTGACGGTGGCGCATAACACGACGTTGGCGGGGTCGACGTTCACGGTGCACATCGTCTCCGGCACGACCAAGGACACGGCTGGTCCGTGTCCGGGTGCTGGTGTGGTGGATAACACGGGTCATGTCTCGACCTCGAATGACGGTTCGGGTCAGTCGGAGGACACGGTTTGTGTCAACGCTCCGAACATTCAGATCCTGAAGAAGGCCGACGCCTCGTCCGTGAATGCGGGCGACCAGGTCGGGTTCACGATCACGGTCTATAACAGCGGTCTCGGCGACGCCTATGGCGTGAAGCTGAACGACACGCTGCCCGCGAATGCGGGTCTTTCGTGGTCGATTGACACGGTGACGTCGCCTCCGGGTGCCGGCTGGGCGGGGAGCTGCGCGATCACGGCGGGTGTGCTGAATTGCGGTGGCGCGACTGGCGTGACCGTGCCGCACAACACCACGTTGGCCGGGTCGACGTTCACGGTGCACATCATTTCCGCGACGACGAAGGACACGGCTGGTCCGTGTCCGGGTGCTGGTGTGGTGGATAACACGGGTCATGTCTCGACCTCGAATGACGGTTCGGGTCAGTCGGAGGACACGGTTTGTGTCAACGCTCCGAATATTCAGATCCTGAAGAAGGCCGACGCCTCGTCCGTGAATGCGGGCGACCAGGTCGGGTTCACGATCACGGTCTATAACAGCGGTCTCGGCGACGCCTATGGCGTGAAGCTGAACGACACGCTGCCCACCAACACCGGTCTGTCCTGGTCGATCGACACGGTGACCTCTCCTCCGGGTGCCGGCTGGGCGGGGAGCTGTGCGATCACGGCGGGTGTCCTGAATTGCGGTGGCGCGTCCGGGGTGACGGTGCCGCACGGGACGACGCTGGCGGGGTCGACGTTCACGGTGCACATCGTCTCCGGCACGACCAAGGACACGGCTGGTCCGTGTCCGGGTGCTGGTGTGGTGGATAACACGGGTCATGTCTCGACCTCGAATGACGGCTCGGGCCAGTCCGAGGACACCGTCTGTGTCAACCCGCCCGAGCATCCAGATCTTGAAGAAGGCTGACGCCTCGCAGGTCAACGCGGGCGACCAGGTCGGGTTCACGATCACGGTCTACAACACGGGTGCCGGCGACGCGCAGGGCGTGAAGCTGAACGACACGCTGCCCACGAATGCGGGTCTTGTCCTGGTCGATCGACACGGTGACGTCGCCTCCGGGTGCCGGCTGGGCGGGGAGCTGCGCGATCACGGCGGGTGTGCTGAATTGTGGCGGCGCGAATGGCGTGACGGTGCCGAACAACACCACGTTGGCCGCGGTCGACGTTCACGGTGCACATCATCTCCTCGACGACGAAGGACGCGGCTGGTCCGTGTCCGGGTAGTGGTGTGGTCGACAACACCGGCCACGTCACCACCAGCAACGGCGGCTCCGGCCAGTCGGAGGACACGGTCTGCGTCAACCCGCCGGCGATTCAGATCCTGAAGAAGGCTGACGCCTCGTCCGTCAACGCGGGCGACCAGGTCGGCTTCACGATCACCGTCTACAACACGGGCGCCGGCGATGCGCACGGCGTGAAGCTGAACGACACGCTGCCCACGAACACCGGTCTGTCCTGGTCGATTGACACGGTGACGTCGCCTCCGGGTGCCGGCTGGGCCGGGAGCTGTGCGATCACGGCGGGTGTGTTGAATTGCGGTGGCGCGTCCGGGGTGACGGTGGCGCATAACACGACCCTGGCGGGGTCGACGTTCACGGTGCACATCGTCTCCGGCACGACCAAGGACACGGCTGGTCCGTGTCCGGGTAGTGGTGTGGTGGATAACACGGGTCATGTCTCGACCTCGAATGACGGTTCGGGTCAGTCGGAGGACACGGTTTGTGTCAACGCTCCGAATATTCAGATCCTGAAGAAGGCCGACGCCGCCCAGGTCAACGCCGGCGACCAGGTCGGGTTCACGATCACGGTCTACAACAGCGGTCTCGGCGACGCCTATGGCGTGAAGCTGAACGACACGCTGCCCGCGAATGCGGGTCTTTCGTGGTCGATTGACACGGTGACGTCGCCTCCGGGTGCCGGCTGGGCCGGGAGCTGCGCGATCACCGCGGGTGTCCTGAATTGCGGTGGCGCCAATGGCGTGACGGTGCCGGCCGGGACGCTATTGGCTGGCTCCTCGTTCACGGTGCACATCATCTCCTCGACGACCAAGGACACGGCTGGTCCGTGTCCGGGGAGTGGTGTGGTCGACAACACCGGCCATGTCACGACCTCGAACGACGGTTCCGGCCAGTCGGAGGACACGGTCTGTGTCAACCCGCCGGGGATCCAGATCCTGAAGAAGGCGGACGCTTCGCAGGTGAATGCGGGCGACCAGGTCGGGTTCACGATCACCGTCTACAACACGGGCGCCGGCGACGCACAGGGCGTGAAGCTGAATGACACCCTGCCCACCAACGCGGGCCTGTCCTGGTCGATCGACACGGTGACCTCGCCTCCGGGCTCAGGCTGGAACGGCACCTGCGCGATCACGGCCGGTGTCCTCAACTGCGGCGGCACCAACGGCGTGACGGTGCCGCACAACACGACCCTGGCCGCGAGCAGCTTCACGGTGCACATCATCTCCTCGACCACCTCTGCGACTGGTGGCCCCTGTCCGGGCACTGGTCTGGTGGACAACACCGGCCACGTCACCACCAGCAACGGCGGCTCCGGCCAGTCGGAGGACACGGTCTGCGTCAACCCGCCGAATATTCAGATCCTGAAGAAGGCGGACGCCGCCCAGGTGGATGCGGGCGACCAGATCGGCTTCACGATCACCATCTACAACACGGGCGCCGGCGACGCACACGGCGTGAAGCTGAACGACACGCTCCCGGTCAAGTCGGGCCTGTCCTGGACGATCGACACGGTGGTCTCGCCTCCGGGTGCCGGTTGGGCGGGTAGCTGCGCGATCACGGCCGGTGTGCTGAACTGCGGCGGCGCCAATGGCGTGACGGTGCCGCACAACACGACCCTGGCCGGGTCGACCTTCACGGTGCACATCACGTCGCAGACCACGGCTGCGACCGGCGGCACCTGCCCGGGTGGTACCGGCGTTGTGACCAACACCGGCAACGTGACGACGACGAACGACGGCAGCGGTCAGTCGTCGGCTTCGACGTGTGTGGCGAAGCCGGGAATCGGCATCATGAAGAAGGCGGACGCTGCGCAGGTCAATGCAGGCGATCCGATCGGCTTCACGTTGACCGTCTACAACACCGGCACGGGTAACGCGAAGGGCGTGAAGCTGACGGACACGCTGCCGGTCAAGTCCGGTCTCTCCTGGACGATCGCGGGCCAGGGTGCCGGCTGGGGCGGCAGCTGCGCGATCGCTGCGGGTGTCCTGACCTGCGGCCCGGCGACGGTTCCTGCCGGGACGACGCTGGCCGCATCGACGTTCACGGTGCACGTCACCTCGCCGACCACGGCCGCGACCGGCGGCGTCTGCCCGGGCGGCAGCGGTGTGGTCAACAACACCGGCAACGTGACCACGACCAACGACGGCTCGGGCTCCTCGAGCGCCTCGACGTGTGTGGCGGCGCCGGCGGTGACGATCTCCAAGACGGCCGATCACTCGGCGCCGGTGAACGCCGGCGACCCGATCGGGTTCACCGTCGAGATCAAGAACACGGGATCGGGTGCCGCGAACGGCGTCCACCTGTCGGATCCGCTGCCGGCCGGTTCGGGCACGGGTGTGACCTGGACGATCGACGGCTCGGTGGGTACGCCGGCCCGGTTCGTGCTCTCCGGTGCGAAGGGCAGCCAGACGCTCAGTCTCGCCTCGACCACGTTGCCGGCTGGTGCGGACTACAAGGTGCACATCAAGGCGCAGACCTCGGAGACCGAGTGCAGCGTCTACGACAACACGGCGACGCTGACCACGACGAACGGGGGTAACCCGAACCCGGTCTCGGCCGAGGAGTCGTGTGCCTTCCGGGTCGATCTGGCCATCACCAAGACGGGCGCGCCCGTGACCCAGGAACTGGGCCAGGGCAACATCACCTGGACGATGGTGGTCACCAACAACGGCCCGGACACCGACACCAACGTGAAGGTCTCCGATCCGATGCCGGCCGGCAACACCTACGTGTCGTCCACGACGACGCAGGGAACGTGCACCGGCGGCGCGATCCTGAACTGCGACCTCGGCACGATGGCTGCCGGAGCCAGCGTGACCATCACGCTCGTCACCACGCCGAGCGCGGTCGGTATCCAGACCAACACGGCCACGGTGTCCGGTGACCGGCCGGAGACGAACCTGGCGAACAACGTGGCGACCGCCTCGGTCGAGGTCGCCCCGTTCCAGCAGCTCCCCTGCGTGCTCATCTCGAAGATCACGCCGGGCCAGCTGGTCGTCGGGCGCAAGACGACGCTGACCGTGCACCTGACGCAGGGCCACAACGCGGCCGCGGGCTTCAAGGTGCACATCCAGGGCGCCGGGATCAACGTGGTCACGAAGCGCTCCAACGCCAGGGGCGTCATCAAGCACACGCTGAAGATGAAGAGGAAGGGCATCCTTCGCTTCACCCCGGTCGTCCACGGCGCTACCGCCAGCTGCGGAGCCGTGCGGGTCGGCGTCAGAGCGCCCTTCACCCCGCCGGTCACGGGATAACAAGCACTGAGGGGGCGCGGGAACCAACCCGCGTCCCCTCCCAGCTCTACGTGGGGAGGGTTCGGATGTGGACTAGCTCAGCGGTCGTCGATCGGGCTCTCCACGAGCCCGTTCTGGTACGCGAGGCGGGCCGCCTCGGTGCGATTCGAGACGCCGAGCTTGCGATAGATGTTCGTGAGGTGGAACTTGACCGTCTGTTCCGCCACCCACAGCTCCTTGCCGATCGCCTCGTTCGAGAGGCCGCGCGCGAGGGCGGCGAGGATCGCGGTCTCGCGCTCGGTGAGTCCGGCGGCGCGCGCGGCGCTCTCGCCGGGATCGGGCAGGCCGATCGCGCTGTAGACCGTTCCGTCGACCGCCTGGCGAAGCGCCGAGGGCAGGTCGATGGGGTTGATGCTCTTGACGATGAAGGCGCTCGCGCCGCGCTTGAGGACGGTCTGGATCACGTTCTCGTCGGTGGAGACCGAGAGAACGACGACCTTCACGTCGGGATGCTGCTTGCGGATGCGGCTCAGGCAGGCGAGCCCGTCGGCGCCCGGCATGCGCAGGTCGAGCAGCACGATGTCGGGATTCGTGCGGCTGACCAGCGGCAGCACCTGCGAGCCGGAGTTGCACTCGCCGACGACCTCGAAGTCGGGCGCCTCCTCGAGTGCGCGCTTGACTCCCTCCACGATCAGGCGATGATCGTCGGCAATGAGAACTCGCATAAGGGGATCGTAGTCGGCGGACCTGTCGTCTCCGAGAGCGCGAGACCGTGAGCACCGCTGCTCCCACCAGGAAAGCGCATGTGCTGATCGCAGCCGAGCGGCTGCCGACGCGCGTCGGTCTCCGCCTGGCGCTCGAGCCGGAAGCACGCTGCACCGAGGCGATCGACGCCAAATCGGCCGTGGACGCGGCCGTGCGCGACCGTCCCGACGTCTGTCTCCTCGGGCTCGATCCTTCCGGCCAGGGGATGCAGGTCGTGAACGAGATCGCCACGCGCGTTCCGTCCGCCTGCGTGATCCTCCTCACGAACAAGCCCGACGAGGAGGAGTTCATGGCCGCGGTGCGGGCCGGCGCGAGCGGCTACCTGACGCAGAGCCTCGACCCCGCGCGGCTCCCGTTCGTCGTCCAGGGCGCGCTGCGCGGCGAGCCGGCCGTGCCCCGGAGGTACGTCTCCCGGCTGCTCGACGAGCTGAGGACACGCGAGCGCCGGCGCTCGGTCGTGCTCGCCGGCAAGGGCCGGATCGCGCTCACCGCGCGTGAGTGGGAAGTGGCCGAGATGCTGCTGCGCGCGGCGAGCACGTCGGAGATAGCTACCGAGCTCGGCGTCGCCCCCGTCACGGTGCGCCGCCATGTCGGCTCCGTCGAGCGCAAGCTCGGCGTCTCGACCCGCGCCGAAGTAATCGCGCTGCTCACGCCGGGCGAAGAGCTGCGCTCTTCGCCCGGGGCTTAAGGAACTGCGCCAACGGGAGAGCGCGGTCTCCCGTTGGCTCCGTGCTGAGGGCTCGGTTGGGTTTGCGCCGCGTAGGCACCTAGGGCCGGAGGCTAAGACATCCGCGTAGCGGTGACTTAGCCGCAGGCCGGACTGCGCTCGTGCCGGCCGCTGCCGCGCGCGAGCGCACGACACCGGCCTCCGCCCTGCAGAGCCTCAAGAGCAAAACAGCACGGAGCGGGCCGGAAACCGCGCTTTCCGGCCCGCGCAGTACCGCTTCGTCTCACGCTGCCGCTCAGCTCGCAGAGCTGAGCGGCAGCGTGAACGAGATACAAGCACCGCCCTGTGGGCGGTTCTCGGCCCAGATCCGACCGCCGTGCGCTTCGACGAGACCGCGGGCGATCGCCAGCCCGAGGCCGGCTCCGCTGCCGCTCCGGGCGCGGTCTGCCCGCCAGAAGCGCTCGAACATCCGCGCGGGCGCGTCCGCCGACAGTCCCTCACCGCTGTCCTCGACGCGCAGGAGCAGATCCGAGGCTCGCTGCTCGACCCGGACTGCGACCGAGCCGTCCGACGGCGTATGGCGAAGCGCGTTCGTCACGAGGTTGGAGAGGACGCGCTCGAACTTGTCCGGCGCGCAGCCGCGCCTCGACCTTCTCGTCGACCTCGGAGCTGAGCGCGACGCCGCGGGCCTCGGCCTCCGGCTGGAGGAGCCGCAGCGCGGAAGCGACGAGCGGTGCCACGGGCATGCGCCGCAACTCGAGCGTGAGCACGCCGGCGTCGATCCTGGCCAACTCGAACAGGTCGTCGACGAGCGCCGAGAGCGTCCGCACCTGCTCCCGCAGCGTCGGCAGATAGTCGTCCGCTGACGCGAGCCCATCCTCGATCGCCTCGAGCATCGCCTGGAGCGACGCGATCGGAGCGCGCAGGTCGTGGCTCGCCCAGGCGACGAGCTCCCGCCGCGCGTCGAAGAGCTGCTCGAGCGCGGCGGCCATGGTGTTGAAGGAGGCGGCGAGCTCCGCGATCTCCCGGGCGCCTTCGACCGGGGCCCGCGCCGACAGCTCGCCGGCGGCCAGCGACTGGGAGGCCGATCCCACCCGCCGGAGCGACGCGGTGATCGAGCGGGCGAGCACGAGCGCCGCGAAGACGGCGGCGGTCGCCGAGCCGGCCGCGACGGCGAGGATCTTCACGTCGGCGCCCATGTGGAACATGACCCAGCCCGAGAGCAGGACGGCGGTGAGCGGCACGCAGACCGCGATCAGGGCGAGCCCGACGAGCTGGAGCGAGACCGTGGGCGCCCGGCGCAGGAGGTAGGCGAGGACGAGCCCCGCTGCGAGGCTGCCGGCGCCGACGACAAGGGCTAGGCCGATCATGGGTCAAGCCTGTAGCCGACGCCCCAGATGGTCCGCAGGTGCTGGGGCCGGGCCGGGTCGGGCTCGATCTTCTCCCGCAGCCGCCGCACGTGCACGGTCACCGTGCCGGTGTCGACGGCTGCCTCGTAGCCCCAGACGCGGGCCATCAGCTGGTCGCGGGAGAAGACGTGCCGGGGGTGCGAGGCGAGGAACCAGAGCAGCTCGAACTCCTTCGCCGTGAGCTGCACGGCGGTGCCGTTCCGGCGGGCCTCGCGACTGACGCCGTCGAGCTCGATCTCGCCGAAGGCGATCGTCTCGCGGGGCGGCGAGCTGCCGTTGCTGCGCCGGAGGACCGAGCGCACGCGCGCCGCGAGCTCGCGCGGCGAGAACGGCTTCGTGATGTAGTCGTCGGCCCCGAGCTCGAGCCCCACGATGCGGTCGGCCTCCTCGCCGCGGGCCGTGAGCAGGATCACGGGCAGGCTCGAGCGCCCGCGGATCCAGCGGCAGAGCGCCAGCCCGTCCGTTCCCGGCAACATCACGTCGAGCACGACGAGGCTCGGCTCCCGCTCCTCGATCAGCGTCCTGGCCACGTCGCCGTCCGCCGCCGTCAGCGTCCGGAAGCCGTCGCGCTCGAGATAGCGGACGACGACGTCCCGCACGATCGGCTCGTCGTCGACGACCAACACCGTCTGCTGCATCTCCTTAGTGTGGCTTCGGGTCGAGCGTCGCGGGGCTCGGCGCGCCACGGTCGATGCGGACGCCTTCCGGCTCCCACTTCGCGTGGTGCTTCATCGCCCACTCGACGCGGACATCACCGAGCGTCATCCCGCGCAGCGCGTGCCGCGTCGCCGGGTGGATGAGCGCGAGGTAGAGGTGCCCCACGAGGAGCGCGAGGGAGACGTACATCAGCCCGTCGTGGAGGAGCACCGTGCTCGCGAAGCGGAAACGCGTGTCCTGCTCGCCGAACCAGAGGAGAAGGCCGGAGACGCCGAAGAGGATCGCAAAGGCCGCGGTGAGGATCGCGTTGATCTTCTGGCCGGCGTTGAACCTGCCCTGTGGCGCCTTCCCTCCGCGCAGCCAGCGCAGGTCGTCCCGGTCGAAGCCGTCGAGCTCGCGCGCGGTGGCGAGCAGGCGGCGGCCGCCGAGGACGACGACGGCGGCCAGTGCGCCCAGCCAGGCGACGCCTCCCCAGAAGTGGATGTACTGGACCGTCTGCCGCCGCGAGACGAGGACCGAGAGGCGGGGGAGATAGAGGATCAGCCCCGTAACGAGGAGGAAGAAGAAGCCGGCCGCGTTGAGCCAGTGAAGCAGGCGTTCGACCGGGGAGAAGCGAGGGACGTACCCGGCCTTCTTCACGTGCCGTACCCGTTCGAGCGGCCGACCCAGGCGTCCTGGTCGTAGCCGAGCTGCTCCCAGTAGCCGAGCTGCTCCTGCGGGACGAGGTTGATCCCCGTCAGCCACTTGACGTTCTTGTAGCCGTACATCTGCGGGATGATCAGCCGCACCGGCGCGCCGTGCTCGCGCGGCAGCGGCTTCCCGTCCATCTCATAGGCGAGCATCACGTCGCGGATCGAGGCCTGCTTGACGGTCAGGTAGTCGGTGTAGGGCACCTCCATCGACACGAACTCGAGGGCGTGCGCCGAGAAGCTCGGCTTGGCGGCGGCGAGAACGTCGTGCATCCGGACGCCGCCCCAACGGACGTTGTCCACGCTCCAGCCGGTGACGCAGTGGAAGTTCGAGACCTGCTCGACGTGCGGCAAGGCGCGCAGCTCGTCGTAGGTCAGCGAGACCGGCTGTTCGACGAGGCCGCCGATCCTCAGCCGCCAGGTGGCGGGATCGAAGACCGGCATGTGGCCGGAGATCGTGTAGATGCGCCAGCCGCCCGTCGGCAGGATCGGCGCGAGGGCCGAGGCGACGGGGGAGATGACGCCGCTGACGTGATCCCAGGCGGCCTTGCCCCAGTAGAGGGACGAGATGCCGCCTGCCACGGTGACGAGGAACAGCCTGCGCCCGTAGCGGCGCGGCGCGTCGTCCGGCTGGGGGTCGTGCTCGGTGACGGGCGGGGTGTCCATCTACATGTGCGCCATGCCGGCGAAGAGCTTGCCGCGCAGCTCACCCGGGTGGCCCTTCGTCGCCACCCAGACCCAGTAATGGCCGGGCTTCTCCTCGATCAGCTGCAGGGACATCTTCGGCACCATGGCGCAGCCCTTCGCACGGTACATGTGGCCGAGCTTGGCGACGGTCATCCCGCTCTTGTCGCGGACCGTGGCGCCGAGCACGTGCATCGTGTGCAGCTGGAACTTCCAGCAGAGCTGGTGCTTCTTCGAGTGCGCCGTGAGGTTGACGACCCCGGTCTCACCCATGCCCGACAGGTGCGCGCCGAGCTCGGGATGCATCATCCCGGCTGCTGCAAGCGGTACCACGCCGAGCGCCGCGGCGGCAACGGTCGCGGCGGCCAGTCTCTTCGAGCGCATCAGTACTCCCTTCGACGCAAGGACTCCGACGGTTTGAAGCATCGACCGTCAGGGTTGCGGCGAGATGAGCGAGCGCTTACGGGTTTCTTAAATCGCTACTCGGGTGTGACGTAGGCGGCGCTCAGGCCGCCGTCGACGACGAACGTCGCCGCGTTCACGTAGCTCGACTCGTCGCTCGCAAGGAAGAGGGCCGCGTCGACGATCTCGCGGGGCTGCGCCATCCGTCCCATCGGCAGGTGGACGAGCCGCCGTTCGGCCGCGCCGGGCGTCTCGCCCCAGATCCGCAGCAGCAGCGGGGTCTCGACGGGCCCCGGGCAGAGCGCGTTGACCCGGATTCCGCGGCGCGCGAACTGGACTCCGAGCTCCTTGCTCAGCGACAGGACGGCGCCCTTCGAGGCCGTGTACGAGATCTGCGAGGTCGCTGCGCCGACGAGCGCGACGAAGGAGGCGACGTTGATCACCGAGCCGCCGCCGCGCTCGAGCAGGTGCGGGATCCCGTGCTTGCAGCAGAGGAAGACGCCGCGCGTGTTCACGGCCTGCACGCGCTCCCACGCGTCGAGGTCCGTCTCGAGGATCGAGGCGTCGTCGGCGGGGGAGATGCCGGCGTTGTTGTAGAGCACGTCGATGCCGCCGAAGCGCTCGACTGCGGCTGCGTACATCGCCTCGACCGACGCTTCGTCCGAGACGTCCACCCGCACCGCGAGGCCGCCGATCTCGCTCGCGACCTTCTCGGCGGCGTCGCCGTCGACGTCGGCGACCGCGATCTGCGCGCCCTCCTCGGCGAAGCGGACGGCGGCGTCGGCGCCCATCCCGCCGCCGGCGCCGGTGATCACGCAGACCTTGCCCTCCAGCCGTCCGTTCATTCGGTGGAATAGAACACGTTCTTGATCTCGCTGTAGCCGGCGAGGCCGTGCATGCCCAGCTCGCGGCCGAAGCCGCTCGCTTGAAGCCGCCGAACGGCGTCGAGGGACGCACCGACGAATTCGAGTTGATCGAGAGGACGCCCGTCTCGATCGCGCGCGCGACGCGCAGCGCGCGGCCGCCGTTCTCCGTCCAGATCGAGCCCGAGAGGCCGTAGTCGGAGTCGTTCGCGATCCGGATCGCCTCCGCCTCGTCGGCGAACGGGATTAGCGCTGCGACCGGACCGAATACCTCCTCACGCGCGATCCGGTCGTCCGGCCGCGCCTCCACGAGAGTGGCCGGGTACCAGAAGCCCTTGCCGTCAGGTGCGTCGCCGCGGAAGAGCGGCTCGCTCTCGACGAAGCTCGCCACCGTCTCGCGGTGTGCCGCCGAGACGAGAGGCCCCATCTCGGTCGCGTCGTCCTCCGGGTCGCCGACCTTCACGCCGCGCGTCGCCTCGACGAGCAGCTCGGCGAAGCGGTCGTAGACGCTCGCCTCGACGAGGACCCGCGACCGCGCGCAGCAGTCCTGGCCGGCGTTGTCGAAGACGGCGTACGGTGCGGCCGCCGCGGCGCGCTCGAGGTCGGCGTCGGCGAAGACGACGTTGGCGGACTTGCCGCCGAGCTCGAGCGTGACCCGCTTGATCGTCCCCGCAGCGCCCCGCATCACCCCCTGCCCGACCTCGGTCGAGCCGGTGAAGCCGATCTTCGCCACGTCCGGATGCTCGACGAGCCGCGTACCCACGACCGAGCCCTTGCCGGGGAGGATGTTGACGACGCCCTCGGGGATGCCCGCCTCGAGCGCGAGCTCGCCGAGCCGCAGCGTCGACAGCGGCGTCAGCTCTGCCGGCTTGAGAACGACGGTGTTGCCGCACGCCAGCGCCGGTCCGAGCTTCCACGACGCGATGTTGAGCGGGAAGTTCCACGGGACGATCAGCCCGACGACGCCGAGCGGCTCGCGGAATGTCAGGTCGACGCCGCCTGCGACCGGGATCGTCTCGCCGACGTGCTTGTCGACTGCGCCCGCGTAGTAGTGGAAGACCTGGGCGACCATCCCGATCTCGCCGCGCGCTCCGGCGATCGGCTTGCCCACGTTGCGCGACTCGAGCCGCGCGAGCTCCTCGCCGTGCTCCTCGACGAGCGCCGCGAGACGCCGCAGCAGCCGTGCCCGGTCGGCGGGTGCCACCGCGCGCCACGCCGGGAAAGCAGCCTTTGCGCGCGCGACGGCGGCGTCCGTCTCCTCGACCCCGGCCGCCGCGACCTCCGCGATCGTCTCCTCGGTCGCGGGGTTGACGATCGCCGTCACTCGCGCGCGGCCTCGACGAGCTGCTCGAAGAGGCGCTGGTCCTCGCCGGCCTCGGGATGCCACAGGACGCCGACGACGAACGGCTTGTCGGGATCCTCGATCGCCTCGACGGTGCCGTCCTCGGCCCAGGCGACCTCACGGAGGCCCTCGCCGACTCGATCGATGCCCTGGTGGTGATGCGACATGACCGGGCCGCGAACCTCGCCGATGCGCGACGAGGGATCGACTCGCACCGCATGCTCCGAGAACTCGCCGAGAACCTCGCGGTGCTCCTCGTGACCCACGATCTCGGGCAGGTGTTGGACGATGTCGCCGCCTCGGGCGACGTTCAGCACCTCGAAGCCACGGCAGATCGCGAGCACCGGCAGGTCGCGTGCGAGCGCTGCCTCGAGCAGCGCGAGCTCGCCGCGGTCGCGCTCGGGGTTCGTACCGGTCGTCTGGGGATGCGCCTCCGCGCCGTACTCGTCGGGCTCCACGTCGTTGCCGCCGGAGAAGATCAGCCCGTCGAGGGCGTCCAGCACCTCCTCGATCCCGTCCTCGTCGGGCGGCACGAGCACCGCCCGGCCTCCCGCCCGTTCGACCGCGCGGACGTAGGTGTACGGGATGAGCGCGGCCTCGACCTGCCAGTGGCCCCAGGACGCGGGCTCGACGTACGTCGTGATCCCGATGAGCGGCTTAGCCACGCTCGAACATTCGCTCGCGCTCGTAGCCGGTGACGGTCTTGTCGAACAGCTCCTGCTCGGTGCGCGCGTAGTTGAGGTAGTGGTCGACCACTTCGTCGCCGAGCAGCCTGCGGGCGACGGCGCTCGACTCGAGACGGGCGATCGCCTCGCGCAGCGCATGCGGGAAGCGCTCCACATCGGACTCGTACGCGTTGCCCTCGAACGCCGGTGCGAGCTCGAGCTTCTCCTCGATGCCGTACAGCCCGGCGGCGAGGAGTGCGGCGAACGCGAGATACGGGTTCGCGTCGGCCCCGGGAATCCGCGTCTCGGGCCGCGTGGCCGAGCCGTGCCCGACGACGCGGAAGCCGCAGGTCCGGTTGTCGTACCCCCACGCGAGCGTGGTGGGAGCCCAGCTCCCCGCCGCGAAGCGCTTGTACGAGTTGACGACCGGGGCGACGAAGATCGCGAGGTCGCCGAGGCATGCGATCTGCCCGGCGAGGTAGTGGCGGAAGAGCTCGGTCTCGCCGGCGAACGCGTTCTCGCCGTCGCGCCAGAGCGAGGAGTGGATGTGGCAAGAGGAGCCGACCCAGTCGTGGTGCGGCTTCGCCATGAACGTGACCGAGCAGCCGCGCTGGAACGCGATCTCCTTGATTCCGGTCTTGTAGACGACGTGGTCGTCCGCCGCTCGCAGCGCGTCCGCGAACTTGAAATTGATCTCGTGCTGGCCGGCCCACGCCTCGCCCTTCGAGGACTCGACGATCATCCCGGCCGCCCTCATCGACGTCCGCACAGAGCGGAGGAACGGCTCGTCGAAGCTCGCCGCGAGGATGTGGTAGTCGAGGATGTACGGCACCGAGGGCGTCAGGTCGTGGTAGTGCTTCGCGTACGCCTCGAGGTAGGTCTCACGGAAGAGGAAGAACTCGAGCTCCGAGCCGAACATCGGCTCTAGTCCCAACTCGCGCGCCTTCTCGACCTGCGCCTTCAGCACCTGGCGCGGCGACGGGCCGACCGGCGTCCCGTCGTGCCATTCGACGTCGCACTGCACCATCACCGTGGCTTCGTGCCACGGGATCCGGCGCAGCGTCGAGAGGTCCGGCCGTAGCCCGAAGTCGCCGTAGCCGCGCTCCCAGCTCGCAATCGCGTAGCCGGGGACCGGGTCCATCTCCATCTCGAGCGCGAGCAGGTAGTTGCACCCTTCGCCCGGGTGACCGGCCTCGTTCTCGGCCAGGAAGAACTCGGCGTCGAGCCGCTTTCCCATCAGGCGGCCCTGCATGTCGGTGAAGCAGGCGATGACGGTGTCGACCGTGCCGGCGGAGACGTCCTCCCGCAGTTCTTCGAGGCTCGGCATCGCCGCCGACACTACACCGGCCGGGAGGGTTGCAACGTCCAGCACATCCCGTTAGCGTCGCCCGAACCAGGTCAATCCCAAGGGAGGGCAATCACGTGAGTTCCGATGCTCCGGCCGCGAACCTCGACGACCAAGCTCAGCTGCACAAGCTCGGCTACGCACAGGAGCTGTTCCGTTCGATGGGGGGCTTCCAGAACTTCGCGATCTCGTTCACGATCATCTCGATCCTGTCCGGCTGCCTGACGTCCTACGCGATCGGGTTCAACCAGGGCGGGCCGGTCGCGATCACCTGGGGCTGGCTGATCGTCGGCGGGGCCTGCATTCTCGTCTCACTGGCCCTGGCCGAGATCGCCTCGACCTACCCGACCGCCGGAGGCCTCTACTACTGGTCGTCGAAGCTCGGCAGCCCGGGCTGGGGCTGGTTCACCGGCTGGTTCAATCTCATCGGCCAGATCGCGGTCACGGCCGCGATCGGCTTCGGCTGCGCGATCTTCATGACCTCGCTGCTGCACCTGCTCTGGAGCTACCCGAACTCGTACGGCTGGATCTACTTCACGTACGGGATGATCATGCTCGGAGCCGGCCTGATCAACATGTTCAGGGTCTCGATCACCGCCATGATCAACTCGATCTCGGCCTGGTGGCACATGGCGGGCGTCCTCGTGATCGTGATCGTCCTCGCCGTGGTGCCGAATCACCACCAGTCGGTGAGCTACGTCTTCTCGCAGACGGTCAACAACACCGGCTTCAAAGGCGGCGCAACACACGGACTGATCTACATCTACGTCTTCCTGACCGGGCTCCTGCTCGCCCAGTACACGATCACGGGCTACGACGCGTCCGCGCACATGAGCGAGGAGACCCGCAACGCGTCCCTCGGCGCTGCCTGGGGCATCGTCATGTCGGTTGTGGTCTCCGTGTTCTTCGGGTTCATCCTGCTGGTCGCCGTGACGTTCGCGATCCCGGCGAAAGGCCCGTCTGACACCTCGGCGTACATTGTCCAGAGCATCTGGCAGGACTCCATGGGCACCAGATGGGCCGAGTTCCTGCTGTTCATAGCCGTGCTTGCACAGACGTTCTGCACGATCGCTTCGACGACGTCGGCCTCGCGCATGATGTTCGCCTTCTCACGCGACCGCGCGGTGCCCGGCCACCAGCTCTGGCGGAGGGTGTCGAAGCGGGACCGGATTCCGATCTACACCGTGTGGGCGATCGTCGTCCTCGCCTTCCTGACGCCGCTGCCTGCGCTCTGGTGGGGCTACGTCGGCTACGCGGCCTCGACCGCGGTGGCCGTGATCGGGCTCTACATCGCGTTCGTCCTGCCGATCATCCTGCGCTTGCGCGCGGGAGAGAGCTTCGAGCGGGGCGCCTGGCACCTCGGCAAGCACTACAAATGGATCGACTCGCTCGCGATCCTCTGGATCGTGTTCATCTGCATCGTCTTCGTTCTCCCGACCTTCAAGGGCGGCGTCCCGTTCCAGGCGGGCTTCGTTTGGCTGGACTTCAACTACACCGTGCTGCCGGTGGCCGCCGCGTTCCTGCTGTTCGGCGGCTGGTACGTGCTCTCGGCTCGGAAGTGGTTCAAGGGACCGGTCCGGCAGGGCACCGAAGAGGAGCTCAAGCAGATCGAGGCCGGCTTCGACGCGCCGGGAGTGCCGGCGACTTCGCCTGCGGGCCAGGCGTAGTAACTGTCTGAACGGCGGGCAGGACTTCGGTCCCGCCCGCCGTCAGCCTCCTCAGACCGCCGCGAGCTGGTCGTCCTTCACAGGCGGCTGCGCCGGTGTCTTCGCCGGCGGGATGACGAGCACCGGCCTCTTCGCCGTGTGGCAGAGAGCGCGGGCAACGCTGCCCATGAGCGCAGCGGTGAAGCCGCCCGCGCCGTGGGTCGCGACCACGATCAGATCCGCGTCGACGTCCTCCGCCGCCTGGGCGATGAGCGTCGCCACGGCTTTGCTGCCACTGCGGACCCTCGAACGTCGCGTCGATCCCGACGCTTCTGAGGTCGTCGATCTGCTTCCCGATCTTCTCCTCGAGCTCGGGCTCGTCCGCGAGGGCCGGATAGCCGCTGGAGCGACCGCGCATCAGCTCGTTCGCGTGCACGGCGACGATCTTCGAGCCGTCCTGCCGCGCCAGCTCCCGTACGAAATGGAGGGCGCTGTCGGCGAGCTCGGAGCCGTCGGTTGCCCAGACGATCGTCTTGAACATGGGTTCCGTCCTTTCCTTCGCTGTACCGAGGATCGGCCGGGATTTGTCTCGCCGCATCGGTACGAAGCGCAGGCGGAGTGCGGATTCTCCGCAGATAGCCTCTCGCCCGTGCACCGGCTGACGAAGAAGCAGGCGCGGCGGATCGCCGTCCGCGCCCAGCTGCTCGATGCGCCGCGCCCGCAGGGGCTGCTCGCGGTCGTGGAGCGGCTGACGCTGCTGCAGGTCGATCCCACGGCGGCGATCGCGCCGAATGCCGACCTCGTCGCCTGGAGCCGTCTCGGCTCGTCGTACCGGCCCGAGCACCTCACTCGCGCGCTCGAGCAGGATCGGACGTTGTTCGAGCTCAATGCGCTCATCCGGCCCATGAGCGATCTCGGTCTCCATCTCTCCGGTGCAGATGGACGGCGCGGCCACGGGAGGGTGCATGCGTGGCTCCGCGACAACGACCGCTTCCGGCGAGACATCCTCGAGCTCCTCGAGCGTTCGGGGCCTCTCGTCTCCCGTGACATTCCGGAAACGTGTGTCGTGTCGTGGGCGTCGAGCGGCTGGACGAACGATCGCAACGTCACCCAGATGCTCGAGTTCCTGCAGGCGCGAGGTCAGGTCGCGATCTCCGGCCGGATCGGGCGGGAGCGTCTCTGGGACCTGCCCGAGCGCGTCTACCCGGCCGAAGTGGTGATCCCGTCCGTCGAAGAGGCGGAGCGGATCAGGAACGAGCGCCGGCTCGCGGCCCTCGGCATCGCGCGGGCGCAGGCGAGGGCGATGCCGATGGAGCCGGTCCACGTCGGCGAGGCGGGCGAGCCCGCCGTCGTCGAGGGCGTGAAGGGCGAGTGGCGCGTCGACCCGGCGTACCTGGACGGCGGCTTCAAGGGGCGGACGGCGCTGCTGTCGCCCTTCGACCGGCTGATCCACGATCGTGTCCGGACGGAGGAGCTGTTCGAGTTCGAGTACACGCTCGAGATGTACAAGCCGGCCGCAAAGCGGCGCTGGGGGTACTTCGCGCTGCCGATCCTCCACGGCGACCGCCTGGTGGGGAAGCTCGACGCGAGCGTCGACCGTAAGGCGTCGGTGCTGCGCGTGCACGCGATCCACGAGGACGTGAGCTTCAGCGCCGCGCTGAGAAAGGCGGTGCGCAAGGAGATCGACGACCTCGCCGCCTGGCTTGGCCTCGAGGCGGTCTTTTCCTAGGATGTCGGACGTGGCCACCGCCCAGTCCGCTACGTCCGAGGCCCTCGAGCAGTACCGGCGCGAGCTCACCGGCTACTGCTACCGCATGCTCGGCTCGGCGTTCGACGCCGAGGACGCGGTGCAGGAGACGATGGTGCGCGCGTGGCGCTCCCTCGACCGCTTCGAGGGCCGCTCGGCGCTCAAGTCGTGGCTGTACCGGATCGCGACCAACGTCTGTTTCGACGCGCTCGCCGGCCGCGAGCGACGGGCGCGGCCGATGGATCTCGGGCCGGCGCAGGAGCCGCTGTTCGAGAACCTCGCCGAGTTGCCGGAGGTGACCTGGATCACGCCGCTGCCGACGCCGGACGAGCTGGCGGAGCAGCGCGAGACGCTGCGACTCGCCTTCGTCGCGGCGCTCCAGCATTTGCCGCCGAAGCAGCGGGCGGCCCTCATCCTCTGCGAGGTCCTGAAGTGGCAGGCGACCGAGGCCGCCGAGCTGCTCGAGACGAGCGTCGCCTCGGTCAACAGCGCGCTGCAGCGCGCACGTGCGACTCTCGCCACGGCGGACATCGCCGCGCCGAGCCGGCTCGATGACGAGGCTCGGGCGCTGCTCGAGCGGTACGTCTCCGCGTTCGAGGCGTACGACATCGACCGGCTCACCGAGCTCCTGCACGAGGACGCCGTCCAGTCGATGCCGCCGTTCAGCCTCTGGCTCCAGGGACGTCACGACATCTTCACCTGGTGGCTCGGTCCCGGGATCGGCTGCCGGGGCTCGAAGCTCGTGCCGGTCGGCCTCGTCAACGGAATGCCGGCCTGGGGCCAGTACAAGCCCGACCCGAACGGCGGTTACGAGCCGTGGTCGGTCATCGTCCCCGAGGTGTCAGAGGGCCGGATCGTCGAGCTGACGTTCTTCCTCGACACGCCGAAGCTCTTCCCGCTCTTCGGCCTGCCCGACCACCTGGACTAGCCCGCAGAGGTCGAGCAGCTCCCAGAGCTCGCGCGGCGCGCGGACGAGGCGCGCCCCCGTCCGGAGCCGGAGGCGCGCCAGGAAGTCGACCGTCCGCAGGTCGAGGGTGGTGCTCAGCTCGTCGGCTGGACGATGATGAGCGAGTTGCCGTCCGGGTCGCGGACCCAGAACATCGGCGGCACCGGCCCGCCGTACCGGGTGACCTCGTCGTCGACGTCCACTCCCGCCTCCTTGAGCGCGGCGTGCGCGCCGTCGACGTCGGTCGTGTCGAAGATGATCCCGGTCTGGCTGCCTCCGGCCTGCTGGCCCGGCGGCGGCGGGGCGAGCGCGATCGTCGTCTCCGCGCCGGAGATGGCGACCTCGACCCAGCGCAGGTCCGGCCCCATCGGCTCGTCGACGACCTTCTCGAAGCCGAGCTGGCGGGTGTAGAAGTCGATCGCCCGGTCGGTGTCGGCGACCGTCACGCAAACGCGGCCGACCTTGCTGATGTTGAGCTTCGACGTCACGGTGGACATCTTGGCGCCTCCTCGTGGGTGGGTGTCGCAGCTACGACCGGCCCACTACGGGAAACTCATCGGAGGCGCGCTCAGACGTAGGCGACTTCGCCGTGCATCGCCTCGTCGAGGCCGCTCTCGGCGTCCTCGCCGACGCGCACCGGAGTGACCCGGTCGAGCACGTGCAGCATCACGTAGGTGAACCCGAACGCGTAGGCCGAGCAGCCGAGGCCTGCCGCCACCTGCTTGCCGAAGAAGGCGGCCGAGCCGTGGATCAGCCCCTCTCCTCCGGCTGGGTTCGTCGCCGTCGAGGCGAACACGCCGAGCAGGACGATGCCGAGGAGGCCGCCGACGCCGTGCACACCCCAGACGTCGAGCGCGTCGTCCCACTTGAGCCGGTTCTTCAGCTGGATCGCGTAGTAGCAGACGAGGCCGGCTGCGATCCCGATCACGACGGAGGCGTAGATCGGCACGTACCCGGCAGCCGGCGTGATGCAGGCCAGGCCCGCGACCGCGCCGGTGAGCAGGCCGACGAAGTGCGGCTTGCGCGCGGCGCGCCACTCGACGAAGAGCCACGTCACCGCGGCGAAGGAGGCGGCGAGGTCGGTGTTGAGGAAGGCGAGTGACGTGATGTCGTCGACCTTCAGCTCGCTCCCTGCGTTGAAGCCGTACCAGCCGAACCAGAGCAGGCCGGTGCCGAGCGCGATGAACGGGATGTTGTGCGGCGAGTCGACGAACTTCCGCTTGCCGACGTAGAGAACCGAGGCCAGCGCCGCGAAACCCGCGCTCGCATGCACGACGATCCCGCCGGCGAAGTCGCGCGCGCCCCAGTGCGCGAGCAGGCCGCCGCCCCAGAACATGTGCACGAACGGGTAGTAGACGGCGAGCTGCCAGACGACGAGGAACAGCAGGTAGGCCTTGAACGTGACGCGGTTCGTGAAGGCGCCGGTGATCAGCGCCGGCGTGATGATCGCGAACATCATCTGGTAGGCGATCAGCACGACGAGCGGGATGTGTGACGGCTCGTAGACCGAGTGGACGGTGACGCCTCGCAAAAAGGCGTGGTCGAAGTTCCCGTAGATCCCGTTCGTGCCGCCGCTGAAGCAGAGCGAGTAGCCGACGAACCACCACAGGACGGTCGTGATCCCCATCGAGGCGAAGCTCTGGATCATGATCGTCAGCGTGTTCGAGCGGCCGACGAGCCCGCCGTAGAAGAAGGCGAGCCCCGGCGTCATCAGCATCACCAGGCTCGCGGCGAGGAGCATGAACCCCGTGTTCGCGCCGTTGATCACCGCGCGAAATTCCACACTTGACGGGACCCTCCTCCATGTGAGAGGTTACGCAGCGTCAAAGCCCGGGGACTGCGCAAGCGGTTCGCGGGCTTTGGCATTTCCGGGGTTCTGTGAGACTGTGCGCACCATGGAGCTCGACGGCGCCTACGTCTGGGTCACGAGCCGGAAGCTCAAGCCCGGCTCCCGCGAGGAGTTTGGCCGCTCGTGGCGGCCGCGCGAGTTCCCCGAGGGAATGCTGCGGGCGTACGAGCTCGTCTCGCCCGACGGGAACGAGGTGGTCGGAGTGTCGGTCTGGGACTCGATCGAGTCGCGCGACCGCTACCGGCGGTCGGAGGTGGAGTCGGAGCGGCGGCGGGCGATGGCGCCGTACGTCCTCGAAGAGGTCTCCGGCTTCTATCTCGGGCGCGAGCTCAAGATCCCGCGCGATTGAGGTCCGCGAGGCCGCGGGCGACCGCCGCAGCGGCCCGGCCGAGCTCGGCGGCGGCCTCGGCGTCTCCGGCCACGCTCGGGCTGAGCCTTTCGGTCGCGCGGAGCGCGAGCTCGGTCGCCTCGTCGGCGAGGCCGGCGATCTCCTCGGGGATGCGCACGATCTCCGCGCGCGTCTCCTCGTTGCGGTTCGCCATGAAGGCGTTGTAGGCCGCTGCGTCGGCGTCGCCGAGCTCGACGAGCTCGGCGGCGAGCGCATGAGCGCGTTCCGCGTCCTCCTCGTTGCCCGCGTAGCGGGCGGAGAGCTCGGCGAGAGCGGCCGCGAGGGCGGCGGTCAGAGCAGTCGCCGCGCCGCTCGCGGGCGCGGGCGTCCGCTCGCCGATCGCGACGAGCAGCTCGGCGACGTTCAACTCTCCCAGCACGGTCGTGGAGTGTAGAAAGGAAAGACGGTGGCGACGGCGATCACCTCCTCTCTCGAGATCGCGCAGGTGTCCCGCCGAGACCGCAGAGCTCGCGAGCCGCTTGTAGATTCCAAACCATGAGAACGAAGTACGAGAGGCTGACGACGCCGCTCGTGCGCGAGGACGGGGAGCTGCGGGCCGCGAGCTGGGACGAGGCGCTCGACCGCGCCGCGGCCGGCTTTCGCGGCGCGCTCGACGAGGGCGCGCTGACCGGCGTCTTCAGCTGCTCCAAGGCGACGAACGAGCTGAACTTCGCCACGCAGAAGTTCGCCCGGGTCGTCCTCGGCACGAACAACGTCGACAGCTGCAACCGAACCTGACACGCCCCTAGCGTCGTCGGTCTGGCGACGGTGTTCGGTGCGGGCGGCGGGACGAGCTCCTACGAGGAGACTCGAGAGCGCGGACCTGATCGTCCTCTGGGGCTCGAACGCGCGAGAGGCGCACCCGATCTTCTTCCACCACGTGCTCAAGGCGGTGAACGCCGGTGCGCAGCTGATGGTCGTCGACCCGCGCCGCACGCCGTCGGCGCGGTGGGCCGACCTCTGGCTCGGGCTCGATGTCGGCACCGACATCCCGCTCGCGAACGCCGTCGGCGCGCGAGATCATCGCGGCCGGCCTCGCCGACCTGGAGTTCATCGAGCGCGCGACGACCGGCTTCGACGTCTACCGCGACTCGGTCGAGCCGTGGACGCTCGAGGAGGCCGAGCGCGTCACCGGCGTCCCCGCGGAGGCGATCCGCGACCTCGCGCACGCTTACGGCCGGGCCGAGCACGCGCAGCTCTGCTGGACGCTCGGGATCACGGAGCACCACAACGCCGTCGACAACGTCTTCGCGCTGATCAACCTCGCGCTGCTCACCGGGCAGGTCGGCAGGTGGGGCTCGGGCCTGCAGCCGCTGCGCGGCCAGAACAACGTCCAGGGCGGCGGAGACATGGGCGCGATCCCGAACAAGCTTCCCGGCTTCCAGGATCTCCGCGACGACGGCCGCGCGGCAAGTTCGAGCGACGCTGGAACGCCACCGTTCCCGCCGCAGCCCGGCTGGCACCTGACCGGAGATGTTCGAGGCGATGGAGCGGGGCGAGCTGCGTGCGCTCTACGTGCTGGGCGAGAACCCGGCGCAGTCCGAAGCCGACCACGAGCGCGCCCGGCGTCTGCTCGAAGGCCTCGACCACCTCGTCGTGCAGGACATCTTCCTGACCAGGACGGCCGAGCTCGCGACGTCGTCCTCCCGGCGGCGGCGGCGCTCGGCGAGGCCGACGGAACCGTCACGTCCAGCGAGCGCCGCGTTCAGCGCGTGCGCCAGGCCTCGAACCCGCCGGGCGGAGCGCGCGACGACGTCACGATCTTTCCGACCTTGCGCGCCGCCTGGCCACGACCGGGGCATCGCCGACGGCCGAGGAGGTCTGGGACGAGCTGCGCACGCTCTCGCCGATGCACGCCGGGCATGAGCTACGCGCGGCTCGAAGGAGCCGGCGGCATCCAGTGGCCGTGCTAGGACGAGGACCATCCGGGCGAGCTGTTCCTTCACGGCCGGCTCTGGGACGAGCCGGTCGACGGGCCGCGCGCGCCGTTCAAGCCGGTCGAGCACGACCCGCCCGTCGACGCTGCTCGACGATGACTTCCCGCTCCGGCTTACGACCGGGCCGCCGGCTCGAGTCCTTCAACACGGGCGTCCAGACGGGCGGCTCTCGTCGCCGCTCCGCGCGGCGGCGAGGCTCGATCCTGCTCGCGCCCGCGGACGGCGAGCGCTACGGCGTCGCCGACGGCGACGCGCGTGCGGGTCGTCTCGCGGCGCGGCTCGGTCGAGGCCCCGGCCCGCTTCGACGCGACACTGCGGCCCGGGCCTCGTGTTCATGACTCTCCACTTCCCGGACGAGGTCGCGACGAACGTGCTCACGATCGACGCGACCGACCCGAAGTCGGGCACCGCGGAGTTCAAGGCGACCGCCGATCGACGGCTGGAGGCGGTCTAGTGGATCTCAAGCTGCTCGACGCGGAGCCCACGGACGCCGAGCGCGAGGCCGTCGACGCCGTCGTCGGCGCGGAGGCGTCGAACGGGAACCGGGTCGCGCGGCGCGATCGGAACCGGCGCCACCTCCTGCTGCCGGCGCTCCGGGCCGCGCAGCGGCGCGTCGGCTGGGTCACGCCCGGTGCGCTCGGCTACACCTCGCGCCGCCTCGACGTGCCGCCGGCCGACGCCTACGGCGTGGCGACCTTCTACGCGCTCTCGCGCTCGAGGAGCGCCCGCCCGTGGTGCCGCACGTCTGCAACGACATCGCGTGCCGGCTCGCCGGCGCGGAGGTCCCGGAGGGCGCCGCTGGCCAGTCCCGTGCCTGGGCCTCTGCGAACGCGCGCCGGCCGCGCTGCGGACGAGCGCCGGCGCCCGGAGCCGCCGCGAGGACCGCAGATCCTCGCCGGCGTCGCCGCCGCTGCCGCAGGCGGCCGACGGGCCTGAAGCTGCTGCGCCGCATCGCCGTAGTCGAGCCGGAGCCCGAGACTACCGCGCCACGGGGTTACCGCGCGCTCGCGCGCGCGCGCGAGCTCGGCCCCGAGCGCGTGATCGAGCTCGTGCAGGCGTCGCCGCTCCTCGGCCGCGGCGGCGCCGCCTTCCCGACCGGCGCGAAGTGGGAGGCGGTCGCGCGGCCAGCCCGCGCGGCCCGCACTACCTGGTCTGCAACGCCGACGAGTCCGAGCCGGGCACCTTCAAGGACCGCGTGCTGATGGAGCAGCGACCCGTTCGCGCTGATCGAGGCGATGGCCATCGCCGCGCTTCGCGACCGGCTGCGAGAAGGCCTTCTCTACGTGCGCGGCGAGTACCCGCTCGCGCACGAGCGGCTGCAGAACGCGATCGAGCGGCCCGCGAGGCGCTCGGCGTGGATGTGATGGGCCGCGCTTCGCCTTCGACATCGAGCTGCGCGCGGCGCCGGCGCCTATATCTGCGGCGAGGAGACGGCGCTCTTCAAGTCGATCGAGGGCTACCGCGGCGAGCCGCGCAACAAGCCGCCGTTCCCGGTCGAGGTCGGCCTGTTCGGCAAGCCGACGGTCGTCAACAACGTCGAGACGCTCGTCAACGTGCCCGCCATCGTCCTCGAGGGCGGCCCGGCGTACGCCGCATCGGCACGCGGCGATCGACCGGTCCGAAGCTCTTCTGCGTCTCGGGCCACGTCGCGCCGGCCGGGCCTCTACGAGCTCGAGTTCGGCACGACGCTCGGCGAGCTGCTCGAGCTGGCCGGCGGGGTAGCGGGCGGCAGACGCCCGCAGGCGGTGCTGCTCGGCGGCGCGGCCGGCTCGTTCGTCGCGGCCCGACCAGCTCGACATGCCGCTCACCTTCGAGGGCGCCCGCGAGGCGGGGCCACGCTCGGATCGGGCGTCGTGCTCGTGCTTCGACGACACGGTCGACCTCGGCGACATGCTGCCCGCATCGCCGCCTTCTTCCGCGACGAGTCGTGCGGCCAGTGCGTCCCCTGCCGCGTCGGCACCGTGCGCCAGGAGGAGGCGCTCGCAGCGCCTCGCTCGGGCCGCGATGGCGATCGCGACGAGCGAGCTGGCACCTGCTCGCCGACCTCGACGCAGGTGATGCGCGACGCCTCGATCTGCGGCCTCGGCCAGACTGCGGCCAACGCCATCGTGTCGGCGCTCGCGAAGCTCGACGCTCTGACGGAGACCGTTCATGAGCGCTCGACTCGCTCGTGGTACCGACCGCCGCCAGCGTCGAGCGTCACCGTCGACCGGCGCGAAGGCGTCGAGGTGTCGCTCGAGGGCGCCGACGAGTCCCGTCGTTGACGATCCTGCGCCGGCAGCTGCGGCGTCGACACGCCGACGCTCTGCTACGCTCGAACCTCACGCCGGTGAACGTCTGCCGCGTCTGCGTGGTCGAGCTCGAGGGCGCGCGGACGCTCGTGCCCGCGTGCTCGCGCAAGGTCGAGGCCGGGATGGTCGATCCGGACCGACTCCGAGCGGGTGCGCCGAGCCGGCAGCTGGTGCTCGAGCTGCTCGCCTCGTCGGTCGACCTGTCCACGGCACCCCATGCCCGGTACATCGGCGGTACGGCGCCGCCCGAGCGCTTCGGGCCGCGAGCCGCCGCGCCGGCCGGGAGCGCGACGCCGCGCGCCCGGCCATCACCACGCGCCCGACGGCGACCGCGGCGACCGTCGCGCAGCCCGTCAAGGTCGACAACGACCTCTACGTGCGCGACTACGCGAAGTGCATCCTCTGCTACAAGTGCGTCGAGGCCTGCGGCGACGACGCGCAGAACACGTTCGCCATCGCCGTCGCCGGCCGCGGCTTCGACGCGCACATCTCCACCGAGTTCGCCGTGCCGCTGACCGAGTCGGCCTGCGTCTACTGCGGCAACTGCATCGCGGTCTGCCCGACGGGCGCGCTGATGTTCAAGAGCGAGTACGACATGCGCGCAGGCCGGCGACTGGGACGAGAGCCAGCAGACCGAAGACCGACACGGTCTGCCCCTACTGCGGCGTCGGCTGCAACCTGACGCTCCACGTGCAGGACAACCGGATCGTCAAGGTGACCTCGCCCGATCGACCACGACGTCACCCACGGCCATCTGTGCATCAAGGGCCGCTTCGGCTACGACTACGTGAAGAGCCCCAGGCGCGCGTGACGGTCGAGCTCGCCTCGCTCGAGGAGCTCGAGCCGGCGCTCGCACCGGAGCAGTTCGACGTTGCACGGGTGTTCGTCGGCTACGGCGCCTGTGCGCCGTCGGCGCCGGAGCCCTGCCGGATCCCCAGGGTCGCGTACTCGCTCGACCGGCCCGCCTCGCCCACCGGCTCCTTCCGCACCGGCGAGTGGCACACGACCTGGAGCCCCGCCGCCTACGCGAGCGCGATCGGCCGTGTGCGCGGGCGATCCGCGAGGGCGACGTCTACCAGGTGAGCCTCGTGCAGCATCTCCGGGCCGCTTCGCGGGAGACCCGCTCGCGCTCGCGACTGCGCTCGCCCCGTTGCGGCCGCTCGAAGGCGCCGCGCTGCGGGTGACGGTTGGACGATCGTCTCCGCCTCACCCGAGCTCCTGCTGCAGAAGCGCGAGCGGATCGTGCGCACCTCGCCGATCAAGGGGACGCGTCCCGCGGGCGTCACCGTCGATCGACAAGGACGCTGCCGAGCACGTGATGATCGTCGACCTCGAGCGCAACGACCTGTCGCGGGTCTGCGTGCCCGGCACCGTCCGCTGGCCCGAACTGCTCGCCGAGCGCCAGCTCGCCGGCGTTACGCATCTCGTGGCGACCGTCGAGGGCGAGCTGCGGCCCGGCGTGACGCTGACCGAGCTGCTCGAGGCGGTGCTGCCGGGAGGCTCGGTCACCGGCTGCCCGAAGAGCAGCGCGCTCGGGCTGATCGCAGAGCTCGAGCCCGTCGGCCGCGGCGCGTCGATGGGGGCGCTCGGCCGCGTCTACGCGAACGGGGACCTCGACCTCGCGCTCACGATCCGCACCTTCGCCGTCGTGGAAGGCGAGATCCACCTCTGGGTCGGCGGAGGGATCGTCTGGGACTCGGAGGCGGACGCCGAGATCGAGGAGTCGTGGGTGAAAGCCCGGCCGTTGCTCGCACTCGCATGATGGCGTGTGCGCAGTCGCGGTCGCCGGGCGCGGTCTCGTCGATCCGCGCGAGCCGGTCTTCGCCGCCGACGACGAGGCGCTGCTGCGCGGCCGGTCCATCTTCGACGCGCGCCGCGTCTACGACGGCCGGCCGTTTCTCCTCGACGAGCACCTCGCGCGCTTCGCCCTCTCGGCCGAGCGTGTCGGCCTCGCGTTGCCCGACTCCGCCGAGTGAGGGCAGCTCGCCAAGCTTGCGATTGGCGCCTGCGACGAGCGGGATCTCGCGCTCCGCCTCTACTGGACAGGCCGGACGCTCGCAGTCACCGTGGGCCTGCTCGACCCGGAGCTCGAGGTGCTGCGCGCCCGCGGGCTGCGGCTCGTCTCGGTTCTGTGGGCGACCGGCGCGCTCGCAGGCGCGAAGTCGACGAGCTACGCCGAGAACATGGCGGCCCAGGACGCCGCCGTAGCCGCCGGCGCCGACGACGCCCTGCTCGTCGCGAGCGACGGCACCGTGCTCGAGGCTCCGACCGCGAACGTGTGGTGGCGCGAGGGCGGTACCCTCGTCACACCGTCGCTCGACCTCCCGATTCTCGCCGGCGTCACGCGCGCACTTCTGCTCGAGTCCGCCGCGCGCGAGGTCGTCGAGGGCGCGTTCCCGCTCGCCCGGCTGCTCGCGGCCGACGAGGTGTTCCTCTGCTCCTCGATCCGCGAGGTGATGCCGGTCGCGTCCGTCGACGGCAAGGCGTTCGGCCTCGGCCCCGCGGCGCACGAGTTGCAGCGGGAGCTACGGCGCCGCGCTACTCCCTGAGGCGGAGCCTCTGCAAGACCGCGTCGACGCGGGCGAAGCCGCCCTTCGCGCCCTCCTCGACGCCGTACTGCATCGTGGTGTCGCGCTCCTCCGTCGTCGCGAAGCGCATCGTCTGAGTCAGCTTCGTCCGCGCTTCGCCCAGCTCCTCGAACTCCAGCGTCTGCAGGTGGTTCTGGAACGTCTGGACGAGTCGCTCGGGCGGTGCGACCTCGCGGAACTCGCCCTCGACGACGCCGTAGCCGGTGTTGAAGCGCCAGCGGCCGCCCGGGCGGACGTCCATCTCCTCGACGACCGTCTGATCGCCCCACCACTCCGGGATCAGCGAGGGATCCGTCCAGACGGAGAAAACATGCTCCCGCGGCGCGTCGAACTCCCGCTCGACGCGGATCTCGAGCTCGCTCGGGGTAGTGACCACGGTTTCGTTCATCCGCTCACCGCCTGCTTGACGAGCTTCGCGATCTTCGCCTTGTCGGCCTTGCTCAGCTTGTTGGTCAACGCATAGACGATCGGCCACATCGCACCGTCGTCGAGCTTCGCGCTGTCGTTGAAGCCCAGCTCCGAGTACCGCGACTTGAACTTCCCGGCGTCCTTGAAGTAGACGACGGCCTTGCCGTCCTTGTTCGCGTATGCCGGCATCCCGTACCACGTCTTCGGGATGAGGTCGGGAGCGGTCTCCCGGACGATCGCGTCGATCCGCTTGCCGAGCGCGCGATCGGCCGGCGCCATCTTCGCGAGCGCTTCGCGAATGGCCTCTCGCCTTCCTGGGCGGCCTTCAGCTCCTTGGCGCGCGCCCGCATGGCGGCCTTCTCCGCGGCGGTGAATCCTTGCTTGCTCTTCGTCGGGCTCATGCTGCTCCTTTCGTCCGTTCGACGACCTGGGCGAACCGGTCGAGCCGCCGGAGCCAGATGCCGATGCCCTCGAACGCGTAGGGGGCGAGCATGCACCGGCGCACGCGGCCGACCTTCTCCGTCGTGACGAGCTCCGCGTTCTCGAGCAGCCGGATGTGCTTCTTCATCCCGGTCAGCGACATGCCGAAGGGCTCGGCGAGCTCGCTGATCGTCGCGCTGCCCGAGCCGAGCCGCTCGAGGACTGCCCGGCGGGTCGGGTCGGCCAGGGCGGCGAAGGCTCGGTCGACGGGTTGGGAATACTGAACCATCGAGTTCACTATAGCAAGCTCGAAGGGGTTCATAGTTGACGTGTGACCGAGGTTCGGCTCGCGGAGCTCGTCGCGGCGCTGTCGCTCGGCGTCGATCTCGGCTTCGGGCAACCGATGGAGCACGTTCTGCGCGAAAGCATGATCGCGCTGCGGCTGGCCGACCGGATCGGGCTGGAGGACGCCGAGCGCTCGACCGTCTATTACACGGGCCTGCTCGTCAACGTCGGCTGCCACGCCGACGCGCACGAGCAGGCGAAGTGGTTCGGGGACGACATCGCGCTCAAGTCGGGCAAGTACGACCACGACTTTCGGAGCCTGCGGGCGACGGTCGCGATGCTGAGCCTCGTCGGCAGCGGCAACCCACCGCTGCACCGCTTCCGCGTCGGGCTCGAGTTCGCGATCTCCGGGCGCCACGACCTCGACGGGATGGTCGCCGGGCACGCGGCCGTGGCGACGGCGCTGGCCGAGCGGCTGGGCCTGCCGGAGGCCGTGCAGGAAGCCGTCGGTGCCTCGTACGAGCAGTGGGACGGCAAGGGCTGGCCCCAAGGCCGGGCCGGCGATGCGATCCCGGTCGCCTCTCGCCTGGCGCAGTTCGCGGAGTTCGTCGAGGTTGCGCACCGGCTGGGCGGCAACGCCGCGGCGCTCGAGCTGGCCGAGGAGCGCGCCGGCCTGCAGTTCGACCCGGCGCTGTCCGCGGCTCTGCGCGCCGATCCGGAAGGGATTCTCGGCGGGCTCGACTCCGCGCACACCTGGAGCGCCGTGATCGACGCCGAGCCGGCGCTGCGTGTGACGCTCGGGGGAGACGACTTCGATCGTGCGCTGCGCGCGATCGCCGACTTCGTCGACCTCAAGTCTCCGTACACGCTGGGCCACGCGCGGGCGGTGGGGACCTCGCGGTCGCGACGGCGGCGCAGCTCGAGCTGCCGGAGGACGAGACGCGTCTCATCCGGCGCACCGCGCTCGTCCACGACCTGGGGCGCTGGGCGTCTCGAACGCGATCTGGGACAAACCCGGCCCACTAGGCGCCGGCGAGTGGGAGCGGGTGCGCCTCCACCCCTATCTGACCGAGCGCATGCTCCACCAGTCGGAGGCGCTCGCCCCGCTCGCGGCGATCGCCGTCCAGCACCGCGAGCGGCTGGACGGCTCCGGCTATCCGAAGGGCCTATCCGGTGGTGCGATCATCAGGCCGGCCCGGATCCTCGCGCCGTCGACGCGTACCGGTCGATGCGCGAGCCGCGTCCGCACCGGCCCGCGCTCAGTGCGCAGCACGCCGCCGAGGAGCTCCGGGCCGACGCGAGAGCCGGCAAGCTCGACGCCGAGGCCGTCGCCGCGGTCCTCGCCGCCGCCGGGCATCCGGCAGGCCGCCGCCACGAGTGGCCGGGCGGGCTGACGAGCCGCGAGGTCGACGTCCTGCGGCTCGTCGCGCGCGGCCTGTCGAGCAAGCAGATCGCGACCGAGCTCGTGATCACGACGAAGACCGCGCGCAACCACATCGAGCACATCTATACGAAGATCGACGCCTCCTCCCGCGTGGCCGCGAGCCTCTACGCAACCGAGCACGGGCTCCTCTGAAAGATGGGGCAATCGCCTCATGCGGCTGCGACTGTCCCGTCGTAACCTCGCGGCATGAGTCTTCGCTGGACGATCACGGCACCGGCCTACAACCGGCTGACGCGCGGGAGCGAGGAGGCCGGCCTGCGCGACATGCGGCACGGCCTCGTCGCAGACGCGAGCGGGCGCGTGCTCGAGATCGGCGCCGGCACCGGGCTGAACCTTCCCCACTACAACGGCAGCCTCGAGTCGCTCGTCCTCACCGAGCCGGAGGCGCCGATGCTGCGCCGGCTGCAGCGGGCGGCACACGAGCAGGCACCACAGGCACAGGTGCTGCGGGCGCCGGCCGAGGACCTGCCGTTCGAGGACGACTCCTTCGACACCGTCGTCACCACCCTCGTGCTCTGCGGCGTCGACGACCAGCCGCGCGCGGTGCGCGAGGCGCGGCGCGTGCTCCAGGCCCGGCGGCCGCCTGCTCTTCCTCGAGCACGTGCTTGCCGACGACCCCGATTTCGCGCGCTTCCAGGACCGTCTGAACTGGCTGAACCGCATCGTCGTCGGCTGCGACTGCAACCGGCCGACGCTCGGCACCATCAAGGCCGAAGGCTTCACGGTCTCCAGGCTGGAGCACGCGACGATGCCGAAGGCGCCGAAGTTCGTCCGGCCCCTGATCGTCGGCGAGGCCGTCTCCTCCGCTTAGGTCGAGCACGCCGCGAGACGGTGCTTTCCCATAGGCTCCGGGGCCGATGGGTCGCTACGTCACCGACGAGGTCGAGGCCTACGCCGAGCGCTACACGAGCGCCGGCTGGGAGGGCTTCGGCCGCCTGGCGGACGAGACGAAGAAGACCCAGAGCGCTCCGCAGATGATGGTCGGCGACGTCGAGGGCGCGTTCCTCTCCTTCCTCGTCACGTCACGATGACGGGCGCGCAGCGGATCGTCGAGGTCGGCACGTTCACGGGCTGGTCGTCGATCGCGATGGCGCAGGCCCTGCCGCCCGGCGGCAGCCTCGTCACCTGCGACGTCAACGAAGAGACGACGGCCGTCGCCCGCCGCTACGCGGAGGAAGCCGGGGTCGCCGACCGGATCGAGTATCGGTTCGGCCCTGCGGTGGAGACGCTCGCGACACTCGACGGGCCGTTCGATCTCGCCTTCATCGACGCCGACAAGCCCGGCTACGTCGACTATTACGAGGCGGTGCTGCCGAAGCTCTCGCCTCGTGGCGTGATCGCCGCCGACAACACGCTGTTCGGCCTCGACGGCGACGGCGAGAACGCGGCTGCCATCGCGCGCTTCAACGAGCACGTCCTGCACGACGACCGGGTGGAGGCAGTCCTGCTCCCGTTCCGTGAGGGCGTGACGTTGATCCGCCCGCGTTAGGCGCGTCACCGCTTCGACACAGAACCGTCACCGGACCGCCGGCACTTTCGGGCATGGCCGCTGCGAGCACCGGGAATGAGGAGTCGCGATGCGGTCCCTGCTCCTGCTCGCGGTGCTCGGTGCCGCAGCCGCCCTCGCCGGCTCGACAGGCGCGTCGCCGACGGCGCGGCCTCCGATCAAGCACGTGTTCGTGATCGTGCTCGAGAACGAGAGCTACGCGAGCACGTTCGGCGACCCGGCAGCCGACCCGTACCTCGCGAAGACGCTGCCGTCGAAGGGCGCCCTGCTGACCCAGTACTACGGGACCGGCCACGTGAGCAACGACAACTACGTCTCGATGGTCAGCGGCCAGGGCCCGAATCCCCAGAACCAGGGCGACTGCCAGATCTACGACGACTTCGTCGGAACGGGCCCGACCGCGGTCGACGGGCAGGCGGTCGGGCCAGGGCTGCGTCTATCCCGAGTCGGTGCAGACGATCGGCAACCAGCTCACCGAGAACGGGCTGACGTGGAAGGGCTACATGGAGGACATGGGCAACGACCCGAGCCGCGAGTCGCGCACGTGCGGGCATCCGGCGCTCGACTCGCAGGACAAGACGCAGTCCCCCGAGCCCGGCGACGGCTACGTCACCCGCCACGACCCCTTCGTCTACTTCCACTCGATCATCGACGACCCCGCTTACTGCGCGGCGCACGTCGTCTCGCTCGCGGGCGCGGCGGGCGACTTCTCTAAGGCGTCGACGACCCCGAACCTCTCGTTCATCGTCCCGAACCTCTGCGACGACGGGCACGACTATCCGTGCACGAACGAGCCGACCCCCGGCACGAGCGCGGTCGACGACATCGACCGCTTCCTCTCCACGTGGGTGCCGCGTATCACGTCGTCGCCGGCGTTCAAGAAGGACGGCCTGCTCGTGATCACGTTCGACGAGTCCGACGGCCCGCAGAGCGACGCGTCGGCGTGCTGCAACGAGGTGGCCGGCCCGAACACGCCGCTGCCCGGCATCACCGGCATGGGCGGCGGGCGCGTGGGCGCCGTGCTCCTCTCGCCGTTCATCAAGCCGGGGACCGTGAGCGCGACGCCGTACAACCACTACGGCCTCCTCGGGTCGATCGAGGACCTGTTCGGGGTGCCGCGGCTCGGTTACGCGGCGACGACGTCGGCGACCTTCGGCAGCGACGTGTACACGCGATGAACCGGCGGACCTTTCTCGCCAAGGGCGCAGCGGCCGGGCTCGGTCTCGCCGCGGGTGGATCGCTCGCGCACATCGCCGCAGCCGCGCCGCCTCCGCATCACGCCGGCGACCGGCCGTTCCCGACCCTGCCCGCCGGGACGGAGTCTCTGCCGCAGATCAAGCACATCGTCGTGCTGATGATGGAGAACCACTCGTTCGACAACCACTTCGGGGCGCTGCCGCGCCGGGGCGTCGACGGGCTCAGCTTCACCGCGAGCGGACAGGCGAAGAACTCGAACCCTGGCTCGAACGGCGCTCCGGTCTACGCGAGCGCGGCACCGTCGACCTGCCAGGCGAACTACACGATCAGCCAGAGCTGGGACGCGAGCCACCAGTGCTGGGACAGCGGCCGCAACGACGGCTTCGCGCGCGTCTGCGGTGACGAGGCGATGTACTACTACACCGACGCAGAGATCCCGTTCTACTTCTCGCTCGCGTCGGCTTTTCCGGTCTGCGACCGCTACTTCTGCTCGACGATGGCGCAGACGTATCCGAACCGCCGCTTCCTGATCGCGGGCTCGGCGTTCGGACAGGTTGACGACCCGCTGCCCGGGCCGAGCGATCCCGACCCGCGGCCGTCGGGGTTCGGGACGGTGTTCGACATGCTGAACGCGTTCGGCATCACGTGGAAGGACTACTTCGCCGACCTGCCGACGGCCGGGCTCTTCCCCTACGTCGTGGAGAACAACCCGGGCAAGGTCGTCCCGATCGCCGACTTCTACGCCGACTGCGCGGCCGGCACGCTGCCGAGCTTCAGCATCGTCGACCCGGAGTCGTTCGAAGGCTCCGAGGAGAATCCGCAGGACGCGCAGGTCGGGGCCTATTACGCGTGTCAGGTGATCGACGCGGTGCTGCGCAGCCCGGCGTGGCCGTCGACCGCGCTCGTCCTGACCTTCGACGAGCACGGCGGCTACTACGACCACGTCCCGCCGGTACGGCTCACGCCGCCTGACGACATCCCGCCCGCCGCGGCGGACACGTACGGAGACGTCTACTCCTGGTCCGGGTTCCGCGTGCCCACCGTCGTCGTCTCACCCTGGGCGAAGGCGAACTACGTCTCGCACACGGTGTTCGACCACACGTCGATCCTGCGGCTCGTCGAGACGAAGTGGAACCTGCCCGCGCTCTCGAACCGGGACGCGAACGCGAACGCGATGCTCGACTGCTTCGACCTGCGCGCGCCGGCGTTCCTCAAGCCTCCTGCGCTCACTCCCGCGGTCGCGCCGACGGGCGCCGCGGCCTGCGCCGCCCAGGATCCGGCCGGCCAGTAGCGGCCGCCGCCCGAGGCGCTGTGGTTGAATCGCGCTCGGGATGAAGGTGCTGGTGGTCGGGACGGGGGCGGTCGGCGCGGCGGTTGCGGCGGTCGCCAAGCGCCGGGCCTTCTTCGAGAGCATCACGTTCGCCGACCTCGACCCGGCCCGGCCCGCTGCCGTGGTCGCACGGGACGGCGACGACCGCTTCGCCGCGGCCCAGGTCGACGCGGGCGACAAGGACGCGCTCGTCGCGCTCCTGCGCGAGACCCAGGCGGACGCCGTCCTGAACTCGGCGGACCCGCGCTTCAACCCGCCGATCCTCGACGCCGCCCTCGAGTACGGCTGCACCTATCTCGACATGGCGATGACGCTCTCGAGCCCCGGCGTCCAGCTCGGGCAGGACGAGCTGGACCTGCACGAGCGCTGGCAGGAGCGCGGCCTGCTCGCGCTCGCGGGCATCGGGGTCGAGCCGGGTCTCGCCGACGTGTTTGCCCGCTATGCAGCAGACCACCTATTCGACGAGATCGACGAGGTGGGGGTGCGCGACGGGGCGGACCTCGTCGTCGAGGGCTACGACTTCGCGCCGACCTTCTCGATCTGGACGACGATCGAGGAGTGCCTTAACCCGCCCCTGATCTGGGAGAAGGAGCGCGGCTTCTACACCACCGAGCCGTTCTCGGAGCCGGAGCTGTTCGAGTTCCCGGACGGGATCGGCGTGATCGAGTGCGTGAACGTCGAGCACGAGGAGGTCGTGCTCGTCCCGCGCGAGATCGACTGCCGCCGCGTGACCTTCAAGTACGGGCTCGGCGCCGAGTTCATCGACGTTCTGCGGACGCTGCACAAGCTCGGGCTCGACTCGACCGAGCCGGTTCGGGTACGCGGCATCGAGGTCGCGCCGCGCGACGTCGTCGCCGCAACGCTCCCCGACCCGGCCACGCTCGGCGACCGGATGCGCGGCAGGACCTGCGCGGGCACGCTCGTCACCGGGAAGCGGAAGGACGGGAGCGACGGCGCCGTCTACCTCTACCACGTGGCCGACAACGAGCGGACGATGCGCGAGTACGGCCACCAGGCGGTCGTCCTCCAGACCGCGCTCAATCCGGTGGTCGCGCTCGAGCTGCTCGCGGCCGGCACCTGGCAGGGGACGGGCGTCCTTGGCCCGGAGTCGTTCCCGCCCGACCCGTTCCTCGAGTTGCTCGCCGACTACGGCGAGCCGCACGGCGTGGTCGAGGGCGACCCCCGCAGAGCCTAGAGCGCTCGAGGCCTCGTTATCTCATCGGCGGCGGCCGACGAGACGCGCGCCGACGGCCCGGAGGCTGCCGCGGGCGATCGCGTCCTCCTCGACCGCGCGGAGCGAGTCGCCGAGCTTCCAGTTGTGGAGCCAGGCACCGCGCACGGGCGGGCCGAGCTCGAAGTGCGGCTCGAGCGCCGCGACGATCCGCTCCAGGGGATGCAGGTGCTCGCGGTGATCCGCGACGAGCTCGTCGGCGGTCTGCGTTTGCGGGTCGCCGATCGCGGCGCGCTGCTCGAGCCACCACGCGGCGGCGCCGAGGTCGAAGGCGCCCGCGTCGAACTCGTCGACGACGAGCGTCCCGCCCGGCGCGACGACCTCGGCGAGCCGGCGACAGGACTCCTCGAGCGGATCGACGTGGTGGAGGGAGACGACGGCGACCGCGGCCGCGAACGAGCCGGCGGGCTCGTCGAGGTCGGCGAGGGCGACGGCGCGGACGTCCTCGCTCTTGGGCTCGGGGTCGATCGCCACCACGTCGTAGCCCGCCGCGCGCAGCGCTCCCGCCAGATGTCCGGCGCCCGCGCCGACCTCGAGCACGCGCGCGGGCGCGCCGGGCAGGTTCGCGCAGACGAAGGCTCTCAGCTCGACGGACGCCATCCGGCCATTCTCTCCTCTCTACTGCTCGCGGAGCCGGCGCAGTGCCGGGCCGAGCGCCTGGCCGCCTCGTAGCACCGGCTCGAACAGGTCGCCGTGCCTCTCGACGCGCTGCAGCGCCTCGCGCATGCCGAAGTCGCGCGGGCGCACCTTCTCGCCGAGCTCCTCCCACCGCAGCGGGGTGGACACCGACGCGCCCGGCTTCGGCCGGACGGAGTATGCCGAGGCGATCGTCTTCCCGTGCCCGTTCTGGCGGTGGTCGACGAGCACGCCCCGGCGCTTCTTCTTCAGCCATTCGGTGGTCACGAGGCCGGGGTTTGCCGCCTCGAGCCCGCGCGAGACGAGCTCCGCGAGCTCGTACGTGTCCTTGTACGACGAGCGCCGCGTGATCGGCACGAGCACGTGGATGCCGTCGGCGCCGCTCGTCTTCGGGTAGGAGCGCAGCCCGAGCTCCTCGAGCGCTCCGCGGATCAGGTGCGCCACCCGAATCGCCTGGGCGAAGCCGTTGCGCGACTCCGGCGGGTCGAGGTCGAAGACGGCGTAGTCCGGGCGCTCGGGCCTGTCGACGCGCGAGTACCACGCGTTCATGTCGATGCAGTTCATCTGCACCATCCAGACGAGCGCAGCGGTCTCGTTGACGAGCGTGAAGTCGACGAGCCGCGACTCGCCCTCGCGCGGCCAGGTCCGAAACTGCCGGGTCGGGATCCAGGAGGGCTTGCCCTTCGGCGCCTGCTTGTGGAAGTAGGCCTGGCCGTCGATGCCGTGCGGGTATCGCTTCAGGGTGAAGGGCCGGTCGCGGAGGTGCGGAACGATCGTGTCCCCGATCGCGAGGTAGTACTGCGCGAGGTCGCCTTTCGTGACGCCGTCGCGGGGGAACAGGACGCGCTCGGGATGCGTCAGCCGGACTGTGCGTCGACCGATCCGGATTTGTTCGTCCGCCATAGGAGCAAATGATGCTGACAACGGGCAGGAGGGACCCGATGAGCGTTGTCGAGGTCGATCGCGCCACAGGCGCGCTGATTGTGAAGGGACAGAAGGTCTTCCCGCTCGTCCTCTCCGACGGGCCGCCGTTGGGCGCGAAGACGCCGGCTGGAGAGGACGCGCTGGCCGTGCTCGCGGCCGGCGGCGCGAACTTCCTCCGCGTCGGGCGACACGAGTGGAGCGCCGGGTCGATCGATCAGGAGATCGCAGGGGTGCGCGAGGTGCTGGACGCGGCTGCGGCGCACGGCCTCCATTGCTGGCTGCAGCTCGGCAACACGCCCGATCTCCCCGCGCGGGGACTCGCGGCCAGGGAGCAACTGCTCACGCGAATCGCCGGGCGGCTCAAGGACCATCCGGCGCTCGGCGCCTGGAAGGGGATCGATGAGCCCGCGAACCCCAGCCGGCCCGCCCGGGTGCCGGTGGCCGGGCTCGTGCGTGCCTACCGGAAGCTGCGTGAGATCGATCCCGACCACCCGGTCGTGATCACCCAGGCCCCCGTCGGCACCGTGGGCCCAGCTCGCTCCCTATCGGCCGGCCTTCGACATCACCGGCGCCGACATCTATCCGGTCTCGTATCCGCCGGGGAAGCACGCAGGTGGCCGCGACCGCGACATCGGGGTCGTCGGCGACGTCACCCGGAAGATGGTGCGCGCCGCCGGCGGCAAGCCGGTCTGGATGACGCTGCAGATCGCGTGGAGCGGAGTCCTGCGGTCGCAGCAGCACCCCGACAACGTCCCTCGCTTCCCGACCCTGAACCAGGAGCGGTTCATGGCGTACCAGGCGATCGTGAACGGAGCTCGAGGACTGGCGTTCTTCGGCGGCGATCTCACGCCGGTCGCCCGACCCGTCGACGCGGTCGCGGGCTGGAACTGGACCTTCTGGGAGCGCGTGCTCGGGCCGGTGTTCGAGGAGCTCACCTCGTCTGCCGTCGCGCCGGTGCTCGTGGCCCCCGACGCGCCGAGGGCGGTCAAGGCGAGCACGAAAGGCGTCGAGCTCGTCACCCGAGAGGCCGGAGACTTCCTGTACGTCATCGCCGTGAGGCGTGGCAGCGGGACGAGCAGGGTCGGCTTCAGCGGGCTGCCACGGCGGCGCGACGGGCAGCCGATCCCCGGCGGCGAGGTCCTGTTCGAGTACGTGCAAGAGCCGCTCCCGCCGCCGGTCGACCCGAGCCGCCAGACGTTCAGGACCGTGCGCGTCGCCCGCAACGGCTTTCGCGACTGGTTCGCGCAGCACGACGCTCGCGTCTACCGTTTTCAGCTGTGAGCGAGCCATTCGTCCTCGACACGGCGGTCGTGCGCGCCTTCGTCGCCGACGTCCAGGCCACGATCGCCGCTGCGGCCTCGCCGGAGGAGGCGTGCCAGGCGCTGCGGCCTCGGTTCGCCGAGCTGCTCGCCGACCCGGACTGGCTCCCGGCGTCCTATCAGGAGGCCGTCCCGGACAGCGGCATGGGCGGCGGCATCGGCCAGTGGCTCCTCTACCGCGCCGGGGATCAGTCGCTGTCGCTCTTCTCCCTCGTCGTCCCGCCGGGCTCCGAGACGCCGATCCACGACCACCTGGCCTGGGGGCTCGTCGGCCTCTACCGCGGGGAGCAGGACGAGGAGATCTACGCGCGGCGAGACGGCGCGCTCGAGCTCGTCGAGCGGCGCTCGCTCGCTCCCGGCGACTTCTATGCCCTGATCCCGCCGCGCGACGACATCCACCGCGTGCGGACGACGTCCAGCGTCACGTCGGTCTCGATCCACCTGCTCACGAACGACACGGGTTGCGTCTGGCGCCACTCGTTCGACCCCGGATCCGGGGAGGCGAGACCGTTCCGCTCGGGCTACGTCAACGTCGCCTGCGCGGATTAGGAACTCGTCTCGAAATGAAGCACGGGCCGCCCGGCCGCGCTGGTCGGCGCGATCCTGCGTCCTCGGTCGCGCGAATAGCGCTGCTATTCACGCTCCCTGCGTCCTTGTCTTGCGCTCGACCATCGCACCCGGTCAGCGCGTGGTCATTCCGAGACGAGTTCTAATAGGTCAGCTGCTCAGCCGGATGTCGCCGACCACGCCGGTTCCGGCTGCGTTCGGCACCCAGCTCGCCTCCAGCGTGCGGTGATCGCCGTTCGGAAGCCGGCACGTCCCGCTGAAGCTCGTGCCTCCGACATTCGTGACCCGGCCACGGCAGACGTCGCCGCTCGGGAGGTACTCGAGCTGCAGCGAGGTTTGCTCGAGTTGCTGCGGTGCGACGAGGAGGTCGGCGCGGACGACCAGCTTCTGCGGGCGTTGCGCCTGCCCGACGAAGGAGACGATCTGCTGGAGCTGGGTGCCGTTGCGGATGACGGTGCCCGTGAGGCTCTCGTCGACGTTCGCGGCGTTCCACAGCGGCGGCGAGTGCCGCAGCGGGCCGACGATCAGCAGCGGCAGCGCGACGACCGTCACGGCGCCCGCCGTCGCGACTCGCCTCGTGTGCCGCCCGCCGAAGCGCCACAGCAGCAGCATCAGCACGGTGGCGACGGAGACTCCGTAGAGGACCGCGAGCCAGGGGGCGCCGCGGTCGGTTCCGCCCATGAGCCCATGCAGCGACGCGAACGTCCACACGGCGAAGTTGAGGTAGTGCGCTCTGCGCCAGAAGCGGTACGGCAGCCGGCGCCGGTAGTGGTTCGTGATCGCGAGCGCGACGAGCAGCTCGGCGGCGGCGATGCCGAGGCCCGTCCAGAGCGGCCGGTAGCTCGCCGTGAACGGGACGAACAGCTGGGAGAGCGAGAAGGGCAGGTACGAGTCGGCGGCGATCGCCAGGACGTGCACGCCGACGAGTGAGCCGACGAGCAGCCCGCCGAAACGGTGGACGTCCTCCACCGAGAAGCGTGGCCAGCGCCGGCTCTGGGCCTTGCTCCCGAGCGTCAGTCCGAGTGAGACGACGATGCTGAGCACGACGTACGCCGCGACCCCGGAGGCCCGCGCCGCGTACCAGAGCGCCGGGCTCGAGCTCACGTGCACGGCTGCATCTCCCGCGTCGAGCGCGCCCAGGTCTCGTTCTCGACGATCTCGCCGCCGGCGCTGACGAAGCGGCCCGGGATGCCGCGCGCGTCGAGCCAGTCGGGACCGCCGTCGCCGAGGAGGAAGCCGGTTTTCGCGGCGACGTCCGCAGCGAGGCACGTGGCCCCCGACGCCGTCACCTGTTCCCAGCGCGACGTGCTCGGGACGCCCGTTGCCGTGTCGATCAGGTGAGCGCCGCGCGAGGCTGTGCCACTCGTCGCAAGACCGCCGGACACGACCCGGATCGCGCCTCCGGCCGGCAGCGCGACGTCCACCGGGCCGCGCACGGCGAGGTCGCCGCCGACCGAGACGAAGCCGGGGCCGTCGAGCGCGTCCACCGCCTCGTCGACGGCCAGCGCCTTGACGACGCCGTTCAGGTCGAGCGCCAGGCCCGGCGGCCGGGAGAGCATTCGCCCGGAGACGACGACTTCGGGCCAGCGGCCGCAGAGCGTCGGGTCGACCAGACCCGCCGTCTCGGCGGCGACGTCGAGGGCCGTCTCGAGCGTGGCGGCAAAGAGCCGCGAGACCCGGAGCATCTGCGCCTGCGACGCGTTGGCGCGCGACAGCTCCGACTCCGGCCGGAACAGGCTGAACGCCGCTTCCCAGCGCTCGAGCACCCCGGCCACCGCCGAGTGGCTGCCCCCGGCGACGGCGACCTCGCAACCCATGGCGCGAGACCGGTGCACCATGTCGACACTCACGACGTCGAGCTGGCGACGGGCGGAGCCTGTACCGCCGGCGCGATCTGGCCGCCGCCCTGGGCGACACTGCGCCGCACGGCGTGCTTGAAGGAGGAGGGAGCGCCGAGCGACTTCGCCTTGCCCTTTGCGTGCCCGGGTGCGTGGACTTTCGCGCCCACGAAGGCAACCCCGAAGACGAGTGCGGTCAGCAGGCCGATCGCTCTCTTCGCGGTGCGCGCCCGGCCTCTCGCGGCCTCGATGCGGGAGTTCCTTTCCATGCGCCGCAGGGTGCCGGGGAGCGATGAGAGGCCGATGTGAGGTGGCTGGGAGGCGAATGTGGGAACGAGCCGGCGTGTTCAGGCCGTTCTCACGGATGATTGCTGGAGTGCACGACATGCATCCGAGAGCTGCGGCCCTGGCGGTGGTGCTGGCGATCATGCTCGCCGGAGGGGTAGCCCTCGCCACGGGGAGAGGACACCACGCGAAGTCGCCTTCCACCTCAGGCGCGAAGGCGACTCCACCGGCACGTCCTCCGGCGGCCGAGGCGGGCCTGCTCCCGTGGCAGCTCGCGGCGCCGCTGAGCCGCGAGGTCGTGCTGCCTCGGGCCGGCACGCGTCATGAGCTCGTCGTTCTCGGTGGCCTGAGCTCGGGAGACTCGTCCACGAACGGGGTTGACGTTCTCGACACGCGAACCGGCCGGCTCACTCCGCGCGGGAGCCTGCCCCAGGCGACCCACGACGCGGCGGGTGCGGCGCTCGGGACGCGGCTGCTCGTGATCGGCGGTGGCACGTCCGCCGCGGCCGGCGGGACCAGATCGTGGCCGGCGGGAACACGACCCGGGGCGGCGCACCCGCCGTGGCGCGCGCGGACGCGGGCGCCGTGACGATCGGCCGCACCGCGTACGTGGTCGGCGGGTACGACGGAAAGGCGATGGAGCCCGAGGTCGTCTCGACGACCGACGGCCGCAGCTATCGCCCGGTGGTCGCGCTTCCGGTTCCCGTCCGCTACCCGGCGCTTGCCGTGCTCGGCTCGCAGATCTACGTCTTCGGCGGCCTGCTCGCGAACGGCCATCCCAGCAACGCGGTCCAGCTCGTCGACCCGGCCAATCGCACCGCTCACGTGGTCGGCCGGCTACCCAAGCCGCTCGACGGGGCCGCGGCGGGCGTGCTCGGCGGCACGGTCTATCTCGCCGGCGGCAGCAACGGGCGGGGACCGACCAGCGCCGTCTATGCCTTCGAGCCGGGCAACGCTTCGTTCCTGCGCGCGGGCTCGCTGCGCGTGCCCACCGCCAACGCCGGTACCGCGGTGAGCGACGGGAGGCTCTGGATCGTCGGCGGCGAGTCGAGCGGCGGCCGGCCGACCGGCGACGTCCAGATGGTCGTCCCCAACCCGGGCTTCGGGAAGGCCGGAGACCTCGCCGCCGGCTCGCCGTTCGCCGGAGACAAGCTGCTGATCGCCGACCGCGGCAGCGACCGGCTGCTGCTCCTGAACGACCGCGACCAGGTCATCTGGAGGTACCCGTCCCGGGGGCGGCCGGCGCCACCCGGTGGCTTCTACTTCCCCGACGACGCCTTCTTCATCCGGCACGGGAGCGCGATCATCTCCAACCAGGAGGACAACGACACGATCGTCGAGATCGCCTATCCGTCGGGGCGGATCACGTTCCACTACGGGCACCCGCGCACTCCGGGAAGCGGCCCGGGCTACCTCAACACCCCCGACGACGCCTACCTGCTCGGCAACGGCCAGATGACCGTCGCCGACCCCGGGAACTGTCGTGTCCTCATCATCGACCCGCGCACGAAGCGCGTCGTCCACCAGATCGGCACTCCCGGCCGCTGCCTGCACGACCCTCCGGCCGCGCTGGGCTCGCCGAACGGAGACACACCTCTCAAGGACGGCAACATCCTCATCTCGGAGATCAACGGCAGCTGGATCGACGAGCTCACGCCTTCCGGGCGGCGCGTCTGGGCCGTTCACCTCCCGATCGGCTACCCCTCGGACCCCCAGCAGCTCGGCCCCGACCGCTACCTCGTCGCCGACTACGAGCACCCCGGTGGAATCGTCGAGTTCAACCGGCGGGGCCGGATCCTCTACCGCTACCAGCCCGCGAGCGGGCTCGGCGAGCTCGACCACCCGTCGTTGGTCGAGAAGCTCCCCTCGGGCGTCTTCATGGTCAACGACGACTACAACGACCGGATGGTCGCGATCGACCCGGCGACCAAGGCGCTCGTCTGGCAGTACGGCGTAGACGGGCATCCCGGCACGACGCCGGGGCTACTCAACACCCCGGACGGCTTCGACGTGCTCGCTCCCGGCGGCACGACGCCCACCCACCCGACGACGGGGTGACTCATCCGGCTCTCACCCGCTGCGCGACAATGGCTAGGCGATGCGGGTTCTCGTAGTCGAGGACGAGAGGAAGCTGGGCGAGCTCCTCCGCCGTGGCCTGGGCGAGGAGGGCTACGCCGCGGATCTGGCCGACCGCGGCGAGGAGGCGCTCTGGATGGTCAGGGCCGTCGACTACGACGTGATCGTCCTCGACGTGATGCTGCCGGGCGCGGACGGCTTCGAGATCTGCCGCCGGATGCGCGACAGCGGCGTCTGGGCTCCGGTGCTGATGCTCACTGCGCGTGACGCAGTCGACGACCGGGTCAGCGGCCTGGATGCGGGCGCGGACGACTACCTCACGAAGCCCTTCGCGTTCGAGGAGCTCCTCGCGCGGCTGCGCGCTCTCACCCGGCGGGCGCCCGCGGAGCGGCCATCGGTGCTCGAGGTCGGCGATCTGCGGCTGGACCCGGCCGCGCACAGGGCGTGGCGCGGCGACCAGGAGCTCGAGCTGTCGGCGAAGGAGTTCGCGCTGCTCGAGCTGTTCATGCGCCGGCCGGGCATGACGCTCAGCCGCACGCAGCTGCTCGACGGCGCCTGGGACATCGCCTTCGAGAGCCGGTCGAACGTGATCGACGTCTACGTCCGCTACCTGCGGGAGAAGATCGACCGCCCGTTCGGACGCGACTCGATCGAGACGATCCGCGGTGTCGGGTACCGCCTCTGTGCTGAGCCGTGAGCAGGGTTCCATGTGCAGGGTCCCGATCCGCGTCCGGCTCACCCTGGGCTTCGCCGCTGCGATGGCCATCGTGCTCGCGGGAGTCGGGCTCTTCGTGTACGAGCGGGTCGCCCACGAGCTCCTCGGAACCGTCGACCAGGCGCTCCTCGGGCAGGTCCACGACGAAGCCCACTCGGGGCAGGTCGACGTCGACACGGGAAGCGGCCCGACCTTCGCGCAGTCCTTCTCCCCCCAGGGGCAACTCCGGCATTCGCAGCCGCAGCACATCTCGCCGCTCGTCGGACGCCGTGTTCTCGCCGAGGCGCTCGCCGGGCGGCGAGTCTGGCTCGACGAGGCGCTCCCGCACCGAGGTGGTGACTGGCGGGTCCTCGTCGCCCCGGTCTCGCCGTCCGGAGGGGTCGTCGTGCTCGCGCGCTCGCTCGAGCCTCGAGACGAGTCGCTCGACCATCTGCGTCACGAGCTGCTGATCTTCCTGCCGATCGCGTTGCTCGCCGCCTCGCTCGGCGGCTACGCGCTTGCGGCCGGCGCCCTCGGCCCGGTGGAGCTCTTGCGCAGACGCGCCGAGGCCGTGAAGCCGGGCGAGCCGAGCAGGCTGCCCGTGTCGCCGGCCGGGGACGAGCTGTCCCGGCTCGCCCAGACGCTGAACGAGATGCTCGCTCGGCTCCAGGCGGCCGTCGAGCACGAGCGGCGCTTCGTCGCCGACGCGAGCCACGAGCTGCGGACACCACTGGCGCTGCTCCGCACCGAGCTCGACCTCGCGCTCCGCCGTCCCCGTTCGCGCGCAGAGCTCGAGAGCGCCCTACGCTCGGCCGCCGTCGAGACGCAGCGCCTGTCCCGGCTGGCCGACGACCTGCTCCTCATCGCGCGCGCCGATCAGGGGCCGCTGCCTGTGCGGCGAGAGGTCGTCGCGGCCGACGACCTGCTGGACGACGCCGCGACGCGGTTCGCGAACCGGGCCGGCTCGCTCGGGCGGGAGCTCCGAGTCGTGGAGACCGAGCTCCACGTCGACGCCGATCCGCTCCGCGCCGGCCAGGCGCTCGCGAACCTCGTGGACAACGCGCTCATCCATGGCGACGGCACGGTCGAGCTCAGGGCCGAGGAGCGAGACGGCTTCGTCGAGCTCCACGTCCGCGATAGCGGGTCGGGATTCCCGCCCGCGTTCCGGAGCCGAGCCTTCGACCGCTTCAGCCGCGCCGACGAGGCACGCAGCCGCGGCGGCTCGGGGCTCGGGCTCTCGATCGTCGAGCTGGTGGCGGCCGCTCACGGGGGCGCAGCCGGGTTGAGCGAGTCCCCGGCAGGTGGCGCGGACGTGTGGATCTCCCTGCCGTGGACCGAAGCTCCGGCGGCCTCGCCGGTCGAGCGGCCGGCGACGGTGGCCTCGTCCTAGATCCGCATCCGCTCGCAGCTCTGCGACCGACGCCGCGGGACTCGCGCCATGAGACCGGTCCTCGCGAGGGGCGAGGCAGCGACGCCGCTACAGTGTGAGCACACAAGCGTCGCGACTTTCCGGCCACCGGCCGCCGAGCCGTGGCGGGATCGGAGGCGCGATGCTGCCTCTCGACCGCGACAACGCCACGGCTTCGCTGCGCCTCGCGGTCGGTGATGTCGTGGTCTATGCCTCACACGGGATCGGGCGGATCGAATCGATGCACGACGCCGCGGGCACCGAGCCCGCGAAGGTCATCTTCCTGCTCGAGAGCGGGCTGAGGGTGACACTCCCGCTCGCGCGAGCGCGCGAGGCATTGCGTTCCGTCTCCGGTGAGCCGGAACTGGAGGACGTTCGACTCACCCTGCAGGCCGACGTGGGGCCGCCGGTCGGGCCGTGGTCGCGGCGTCACCGCTTCGCGCAGCAGAAGCTGACGGCCGGCGAGATCGGCGGACTGGCCGAGATCGTCCGCGACGGCCTGGAGCGCGAGCGGCGGCTCACGACCACGTCGAGCAAGCCGATCGCCAACGACCTCTTCCGTCGGGCGCGCAAGCTGCTCACGGCCGAGATCGCCGCCTGTCGCGGGATCGAGCCGGAGGAGGCCGACGCTTGGGTCCTTCAGCAGGTCGTTGCCGGTGACTGAGGCCGCCGGCACCGCGCCGCCGCTGCTGCGCGGCACGCTGCACCAGGTTGGCTTCGTCGTCGCGTGCGTGGTGGGCGCGGTGTTCGTCAGTGCGGTCGACGGAAGGCGACTCGTGGCGGCCTCAGTCTTCGCTGCCGCGGCCGTGACCATGCTCGGCGCGAGCACGCTCTACCACCGGGTGAGGTGGAGCCCGCGCGCGCGCCTGAGGATGCGGAAGCTCGACCATGCCGGCATCTACCTGTTGATCGCGGGCACGTACACACCGGTCGGTCTGCTCGCGCTTCACGGCAGCCTGCAGCACGTGGTGCTCGCCGTGGTCTGGGCCGGGGCCGGGGCCGCGATCCTCGTCAAGCTCTGCTGGGCCACTTCGCCGAAGTGGCTCACCGCCGTCCTGGGCGTCGCGCTCGGCTGGGTCGGGATCGTCGCGATGCCGCAGCTCGTACGAACGGCAGGGCCGGCGGCGGTCGCCCTGCTCGCCGCGGGTGGTCTCGCCTACACGCTGGGAGCCGTGGTCTACGCGCGGCGCCGGCCGGATCCGCTACCGGCCGTCTTCGGCTACCACGAGATGTTCCACGCGCTGACGCTCGTCGCGCTCGCGTGCCAGTACGTCGCGATCGCGTTCTTCGTCGTTCGAGTCGGCTAGGAACTCGTCGAGTTCGAGGTCCGGGCCGGGTTCACACGACCGGCTCCACCGCGACGCTGGTGATCGTGGCGTGCTGGTCCACCGACACCACCAGTCGGCGCTGCGCGCTTCCCTGCGCGATCAGGCGCAGGACGAAGTGCAGGCGGCGACGGCGATAGATCACCGCCTGCATGAGGGTGCGCGTCTCGATCCGGTATCCCTCCGCCTCGCGCTGTCTCAGGAATGCGTCGAGTGCCTGCGAGCGTGCGTCGTCGACCGACGCTAGCTGCGCTTGAGGCACGACTCGACCTCCTTGAGGGTCAGGTCGCCTCGATCGTCGACTCGCCTGCGGGTCCGGTCGAGCAGGGCGTATCCGTTGTCCGAGTGCCGGAGCTCGAACCCCTGCGCGCGGGCGCGCCGTTGGAGGGTGTTTCGCAGCAGCTTTTCCCGCTTGGCCTCGTTCGCGCCGGCCCAGGTCTCGTTCTTCGCCGTCGCGCCGAGCGGCACGCTCACCCGTTCACGGCGACGGGGGATCCCACCCTCCTGGGCGCTCAACGGGCTTCGACGGGTGCCGATCCCACCGCACTCTCATCCTCCGGCAGCTCAGGGGAGGCGACGCTGTCGTCTCCGTTGTCGTCCCCGTCCATGGGGACGTCTTCGGTGGCGTTGGCGCGCTCCGCTTTCCTGAGCCGCTTTCGCTCGCGGCGCTCCTTGACCGCGAGCTCGCGCGCCCGCTTTGCATGCGTTTGTTGCTTCTTCGCGGCCATCCGCTGCTCCTCCCAGTAGGTCGAGCGGCGGCTGCAGCTTCGTGCGACGCCGCAGCCGACCTCTCGAATCAGGCGGACACCGGCGAAACGTTCGTCGCCTGCGGCCCCTTGTCGCCCTGCTCGGGCTCGTACTGCACCTTCGCGTTCTCGGCGAGCGTCTTGTAGCCCTCGCCCACGATCGCGCTGTGATGAACGAACAGATCGTCGCCGCCGCCGTCGGGGGTGATGAACCCGTAGCCCTTGTCGGCGTTGAACCACTTCACGGTTCCGGTTGCCATAGATGAAACACCTCCTCTGCTTACTTCAGGAACGGGCAGAGGAGGCACACAACGCGCATCCGGTACTCGCTCAGATAGTCGACCGAGCCTAGCAGCAAAACGGTCGGTTTACGGGTTTACCTCTTTGCCTTCTTGGCCTGCCGCTTCTCCTTGAGCGTCTTCTGGGCCGGCTTCTTGTCCATGCTCTTCCTCGTGTTCTTGTCCTTGGTCGTCATGCTCCGACCTCCTTGTGGATGCGAATCGAGCCTCAGCTGCGTCGCGGCTCTGCCGGACGCATCGTCGCACTTCCATCTTCGTCGACCTCGACGACGAAGCGTCCGGGGTCTGCCCCGCCGGTGAAGCGTCTCAGACCTCTCGGGCGTTGCGAGATGATCGCGTGGGTGTCGGTGCGGGTCTCGATCACGTAACCCTCGGCGACCTTCTCGTCGAGGAACGCGTCGAGACCTTGCCTGCGCGTGCCTAGGGGATCGATCCCACCCACGAGCACGAGTATCGCAAGTCGCTAGGCGGATCGGCGGTCGCCGTTGCCCTCGCCGCCGTCACGCCGTGCGCCGCGGATGTCGTAGCCCGGGGTTTCCTGCAGGAGGTCCGCTCGATCGGCGTCGTGGCCGCGAGCGGTGAGGATGCTGTCGGGATTGCGGCGAAGCGCGCGATAGTCGCCGAGCGCGATCATCACGAGCTTGCGGCAGCCCGGGGCGCTGCACTCGCACATCATCGGCACGCGAGAGATGAAGCGGAGCTGTTCCGCTTTCTCGGCGATCCGGTCGTTCGCCGTGCGGGCATCCAAGGCCCGGTCTCCTTTCGCTCGCTCTCGCGTGTCGACGCGAACAGCCATCGTCGGTGAAACGACTGTTGCCGTTCTCCGGTAACGGCTAACCTCGTGCTTGACCGTGTCATTGTGGGAACAGCGCGCAGCCCGAAACGAGGCGTTGTTCCGTGAGGTCAACGAGAACATCGCGCGGCTCGAGGAGCGCCACGGGGCCACGATCACCGAGCCGGTCTTCATCTGCGAATGCGCCAACGACGGCTGCACCGAGCAGCTCGCCGTCGACCTCGACACCTACCAGCGGGTACGCGAGCAGCCGAGGCTCTTCTTCGTCCTGCCCGGCCACCAGGACCCGCAGCTCGAGCGCGTCGTCGAGACCCACGACGACTACCTCGTGGTGGAGAAGACCGGCGAAGCCGGCGAAGTCGCCGAGCGGACGCACAACTGACGGGGTAGAGGCCGCTACGAGTGGCCGGCGATCGAGTGAGGCGCGTACGGCTCCTCGAGCCGCGCGATCTCGGCGGGGTCGAGCGTGAGCTGCTCGGCGGCGACGGCGTCGTCGAGGTGCTCGAGCTTGGTGGCGCCGACGATCGGCGAGGTGACGCCGGGCTTGTGCAGGAGCCAGGCCAGGGCTACCTGCGCCGCCGGCACGCCGCGTGCTGAGGCGACCTCGGCGACGCGGTCGACGACGGCAAAGTCGACCTCCGGCTTGTAGAGGCTGTCTCCGAAGGGGTCGGTGCGGGCGCGCTCGGTCAGGCGCTCGCCCTCGCGTGTGCGGGTGCCGGCGAGCAGACCGCGCGCGAGCGGGCTCCACGGCAGCACGGCGACCCCTTGATCGATGCACTGTGGGATCATCTCCCGCTCCTCCTCGCGATAGACGAGGTTGTAGTGGTTCTGCATGGAGACGAAGCGTGTGGGCGCGACCGCCTGCGCCTTGGCGAACTGCCAGGCGAACATGCTGCTTGCCCCGATGTACCGCGCCTTGCCCGCGCGCACCACGTCGTGCAGCGCCTCCATCGTCTCCTCGATCGGAGTCCGGGGATCCCAGCGGTGGATCTGGTAGAGGTCGACGTAGTCGAGCTCGAGGCGCCGCAGCGAGGCGTCGATCGAGGCGAGGACGTGCTTGCGCGAGAGCCCCGCGCCGTTCACTCCGGGCATCGTCCTGCCGTGCACCTTCGTGGCCAGGACGTACTCCTCGCGCGTGGAGAACAGCTGCTTCAGCAGGCGGCCGGTGACCACCTCGCTCTGGCCGCCGTTGTAGACGTCGGCGGTGTCGAAGAAGACGATGCCGCTCTCGACGGCCCGCCGCACGATCGGCTCGGCCGCCTCTTCGTCGAGTGCCCAGGGCCGCTCGTCGCTCGCGCCGTAGCTCATCATCCCGAGGCAGACCCGCGACACGCGCAGGCCGGTCCGGCCGAGGCTCACGTACTCCATGGCGCCACGCTACCCAAGCGGGTCGGGGCTGCCGGAGGCCCGCGTCGCAGGCCTCCGGCACCAGAGCTGCATCAGCCGCCGACGAGGCTGTTCATCGCCGACACGTCGAACGTGCCGAGTCCCGTCGCCAGGTCGTATCCCGGCGTCGCCGGATACGGCCCCGTGTCACCGAGGATGATGTCGTGGAACCCCGCCGATCCCGAGCGCGCGTACAGCACCGGTCCGGCGAATCCGAGACCGTTGCCATGCGCCGACTCGAGCCGGGCCCACACGCCGAGCGTGAGCGGCGACGACAGGCTCGTGCCGCCGACGCCCTCCGGCGAGCCGTCGACGTAGACGTTGGCACCGCTCTCGGGGTCGGCGTCCATCGCCACGTCGGGGACCGACTTGCCGACCGGATCGCTGAAGACGGCGCCCTGCCAGGGCTGCTGCGGCTCGAAGAGGCTCTGGCCGCCGCCGCCGGCGAGCCACGCGACTTCGTCGTCGTACGAGCCGTCGGAGTTCGTCAGCAGGGTCGTGCCGCCGGCCGAGACGACCCAGGGACTCGAGGCCGGGTAGTTGACGTCTGGAGCGCCCGCGGGAACGCCGTTCACCGCGGTCCCGACCGGGCAGAAGCCGCCGGTGTCGCCGGCCGACGCGAACACCGTCTGGCCCTGCGCGGCCGCCTCCTGGAAGATCTGATCCCAGGCGGCCATCGAGCCGTCGAGCGCGGGGAAGGCCTCGCACTCGCCGAAGGAAGCACTCCCGGCCTGCGCTGTGTCGTCGGTCGCGAACCGGTTGAAGGTCAGTGTCAGGTCGGAGTCGCTCAGCGAGGCGGCGCTGTAGATGTCGAGCTGCGACACGCCGTCGGCCATGCCCGTGGAGAACTGCGTGTCCATGTCCCATTCGTCCGCTCCGTTCGCCGGGGTCACGACGCCGGTGTAGACGACGTTGACGGGCACCTGGGGCAAGCCCGTCGCCGCCTCCTCGGTGCGGAGGTCGGAGACGACGCCGCTCATGTCGCCCGAGCCGAAGATCGCGATCTGCGAGCCGGAGCCGGTCGGCGTCGAGCCGGCGTCGTACGCCTTCCAGAAGCCCTGCGGGTCGTAGGAGACGAGGTAGTTCGGGACCCCGATCGTCGCGTCGCCGTGCATCGCGACGGCGTCGTTGAGCCCGAGCACCGAGAGCACGACGCCGTTCAGCGACGAGGGGACCTCGGCTGCGGTCGAGTTGGCGTAGAGCGTCTTGCCGCTCACGTTCCACTTCGAGAGCGTCGTGTTGAACGCGCTCGACGCAGTCGCGGCAGTCCCGTCGCCGGTCACGAACAGGTTGTTCGCGGTTGCGCCGACGTTGGTGAACCCCTGCTGCGTGAGGTAGGCCTCGACGCTCGCTACCGAAGCGTTGCTCGGGGCGTAGCCGGCCTTGAACTGTGCGGGCGTCAGCTGCGCGCCCTGGGCGATCGCGTTGTCGAGGCCGCTCGTGTTGCGAAGCCGCAGTGCGACGTCCACGCTCAGTGGCGTGGACGGGGCGAGGGTGCCCGCCGGCGTCCCCGCCAGATGCACGGCGAGCGTCTTCGTCGCGGTCCAGCTCGTGTTAGCGGATGCGCCGCCGGCGATGACGAGCAGCGCAGCAGTGAGCGCCGTCACCGCCGCGAAGCCGCGGACCAGCTTCTGCATGTGGTTCCCCCCGCGTTGAGCCTCCGACGGTATGGAGGCGATAGGCGGGGATACCCCTTCGCGCGCGTTGTCTAAACGGCCACCGTGCGCTCGCGCTTCGCGCGCGAGGTCAACGTGTGCCGCTTCGATGCCGACAGCTCGACCTTTCTGAGCCGAATCGACTCCGGCGTGACCTCGACCGCCTCGTCGTCGCGGATGAACTCGAGCGACAGCTCGACCGAGAGTGGCCGCGGCGGAATCAGGCGGACGGTCTCGTCGGCGGCCGCGGCGCGCATGTTCGTCAGCCTCTTCGGCTTCGACGCGTTCACGTCGAGATCGTTGTCGCGCGAGTTCTCGCCGACGACCATCCCTTCGTACAGCTCGTCGCCGGGCGCGATGAACAGCGACCCGCGCTCCTGCAGGTTGGCGATTGCAAACGCGGTGGCCTGGCCGCGCCGGTCGGCGACGAGGCTGCCGGTCGGTCGCGTGCGGAGCTCGCCGTGCCACGGCTCCCAGGCCTCGAACACGTGGTGCAGGATCCCGGTGCCGCGCGACTCGGTGAGGAACTCGGTGCGAAAGCCGATCAGCGCGCGCGCGGGGACGAGGTACTCCATCCGCGCCCAGCCGGTGCCGTGATTCACCATCTGCTGCAGCCGCCCCTTGCGCAGCGCGAGCAGTTGCGTAACGACACCGATGAACTCCTCCGGAATGTCGATCGCGACCCGCTCGACCGGCTCGTGCCGCTTCCCGTCCACCTGCTTCGTCAGCACCTCCGGCTTGCCGACCGTCAGCTCGAAACCCTCACGGCGCATCATCTCGACGAGGATTGCGAGCTGCAGCTCGCCGCGTCCCTGGACTTCCCAGGCATCGGGGCGCGCCGTCGGCAGCACGCGCAGAGAGACGTTGCCGACGAGCTCGGCGTCGAGGCGCTGCTTCACCTGGCTCGCGGTCAACCGCGTCCCCTCGGTGCCGGCGAGCGGGCTCGTGTTGATCCCGATCGTCACCGACAAGCTCGGCTCGTCGACCGTCGTCACCGGCAGCGGCCGCGGATCGTCGGGATCGGCGATCGTCTCGCCGATCGTCACGTCGGGCAGCCCCGCGAGCGCGACGATCTCGCCGGGCCCCGCCTCGTCGGCGGAAACGCGGTCGAGCGCCTCGGTGATGTACAGCTCGTTCACGCGCGCCTGCTGGATCGTCCCGTCGGAACGGCACCAGGCGATCGCCGCGCCCTTGCGCAACGTTCCGTGGCGAATCCGCAGCAGCGCGAGCCGCCCGACGTACGGGCTCGCGTCGAGATTCGTGACCAGCGCCTGTAGCGGATGCTCGGTGTCGTAGCTCGGTGCCGGAATCGTGTCGAGCAGCGTCGTGAACAGCGGGTCGAGATCGGGCGCGAGCTCGTCCGCAGCGAATCCCGCGCGACCCGCGCGCGCGTTCGCGTACACGATCGGAAACTCGATCTGCGAGCTCTCGGCGTCGAGATCGAGGAACAGCTCGTAGACCTCGTTCACGACCTCGGCCGGCCGCGCGTCGCTGCGATCGACCTTGTTGACCACGAGCACGACCGGCAGCTTCAGCTCCAGCGCCTTGCGCAGGACGAACCGCGTCTGCGGCAGCGGCCCTTCGGACGCGTCGACGAGTAGCAGCACGCCGTCCACCATCGTCAGGGCGCGCTCCACCTCGCCGCCGAAGTCGGCGTGGCCCGGCGTGTCGACGATGTTGATCCTCGTGTCGCCGAGCGACACCGCGGTGTTCTTGGCGAGGATCGTGATGCCCTTCTCGCGCTCGAGATCCATCGAGTCCATCACGCGCTCCGCGACGTCCTGGTTCTCGCGGAACGAGCCGGACTGCCAGAGCATCGCGTCGACCAGCGTCGTCTTCCCGTGGTCGACGTGCGCGATGATCGCGACGTTGCGCAGGTCATTGCGGCGAGCGAGCACGACTAGCGCCTGCGACGCTGGGAGGGAAAGGCCTGCATAAGGAGGTGCGAGCGCCGAGTCGGCGGGCGCGCGTCCACGGTAGCAAGCCTTTACTGAGAGCCCCCTGACGGACTCGAACGTTCGACCCCTTCCTTACCATCAAGTCCTGGACCGTTGCCACGGACTGCAAACCGGTGCGGATGACTTGTTTGAGCCGTTATCGGAACGCGCCGCTTCGCCACTGGCTGTCGCTGGTTGCGTCCGCTCGGCTCCACAAATGCTCCATCCTCGATCGCTCCGGGCGCAGGCGGCTGCTCGCCCTGTTCGGTGACCGGCGTTACGTTCGCTCGATCACGTTTTCTCCGGCGCCGAGCGGGCGGCGCTAGGCAGCGGGGTGACTGTTCACATGGGATCCCAGCTCCTGGCCGGGTCCCGTGTGCGTTCAGGACGGATTCAGGCACGGACGCCGACACTGCCGCCATGAGACGCTCCTCTGCACTGCTCGGCGCCGCCTTTGTGCTCGTGGCGGTCGCCGCGGGCTGCGGCTCCGGCGGGGGTTCCTCGCCGACTACGGGCTCCACCGCCACGACCACGCCGCGGGTGATGACGAGCGGCACCTCGACGAGCGGCGCGGGCGCGCTGCAGGCGGAGGCGGCCGCGGCCGCGGCGGGGGACATCCCCGACAACCAGGTGTTCCTAGTCTTTCGGGACGGGCGCGCCGGCTACTCGATGAAGTACCCGGAGGGGTGGGCGCAGCAGGGATCGGGCGACAGCGTCTCCTTCCGGGACAAGAACAACGTCATCCGCGTCGTTGTCCCCGCCGGCGCGGCGTGGACGCGGGCAAATGTGCAGGCCGACCTGCGCGCGCTGAAGGGGGCGCGGGTGCAGAGTCCGCCGCAGGCGATCACGCTCTCCGGCCGGCCCGCCTTCAAGGTCGTGTACCGGACGGTGAGCGTGCCGAACCCGGTGACCGGCAAGCGCGTCACGCTGTCGGTCGACCGCTACTACGTCTGGAAGCAGGGCCGTCGCGCCGTGCTCGATCTCGGCGCCCCGGTGGGGGTCGACAACGTCGATGCCTATCGGCTGATCAGCCAGAGCTTCCGGTGGAGCTGAGGAGCCTTTATCGCGAGCCGGAGCGTCGGACGGACGTCAGCTTCGGTGCGCTGGAGTTCCATGACGTCTTTCGCATCTTCAGGTCTGGCCCGGCGGAGACGGTGGCGCTGCGTGGCCTCGACCTGCGCATCGAGCCCGGTGAGTTCGTTGCGCTGCTCGGACCGTCGGGCTCGGGAAGAGCACGGCGCTGCATCTCGCCGCTGGTCTCGAGGAGGCGTCTGCCGGTGATGTGGTGGTGTTGGGGCGCTCGCTCGCGCGGCTCGGGGAGGCGGATCTTGCCGCCTATCGGGCCCGCGAGGTCGCGCTCGTTTTCCAGAGCGGCAATCTGTGGCGGGATCTGAGCGCGCGCGAGAACGTGTTGCTCGGTCTGCGACTCGCAGGGCGCAAAGACCTTCGTGGCGCGGCGGAGCGCGCGCTCGACGCGTTCGACCTGGAGAAGCGGGAGCGGCAGCGTGCCGGCTCGCTCTCCGGGGGTGAGCAGCAGCGGGTCGCGATCGCCGGGGCGGCTGCCCGAGAGTCTCCGCTCGTGCTAGCGGACGAGCCGACCGCGGAGCTGGACGCGCGCAGCGAGGAGGTCGTGCTGAACGCGTTGCGACGCCTGCGCGACGATTTCGGCAGCACGGTCGTCGTCGTCACGCACTCGCCGCGCGTCGCCGACGCCGTCGACCGCGTGATCGAGATCCGCGACGGGAAGGAAGTGCGATGACCGTGGCGCAGACGGCGCGGGAGGCGCTCGCGGCGTGCCGCAACGTCGACGTGCGCTACGGCGAGGGCGAGTCGGCCGTGCACGCGCTCGCCGGCGTCGATCTCGAGATCCGGCCGCTTGAAAGCCTGGCGCTGCTCGGTCGCTCCGGCTCGGGCAAGACGACCCTGCTGCACGCGCTCGGCGGTCTCGTCGAGCCGAGCGGCGGCGTCGTGGAGTGGCGGGGTCGGCCGCTCGCCTCGCTCGACCGGGCGGCGCGAGGCGCGGTGCGGGCGCACGGGATCGCCTACGTCTTCCAGGGGGCGAACCTGCTGCCACACTTCACCGCGGTCGAGAACGTCGCCTTCGCCGCGCACCTCGCCGGCGATTCGGAGCTCGCACCGGAGGGGTTGCTCGAGCTCGTCGGGCTTTCGGCCAAGGCGGACAATCTGCCGGCGGAGCTCTCCGGAGGCGAGGCCCAGCGCGTCGCGATCGCGCGTGCGCTGGCCCAGCAGCCGGAGCTGATGCTCTGCGACGAGCCGACCGGGCATCTCGACTCAGACACGAGCGAGCGCGTGCTCGACCTGATCGAGGCGCTGCAGCGCGAGCTCGGCTTTGCCCTCGTCGTCGCGACCCACGACGCCGATCTCGCGGCCCGTCTCGAGCGGGCGGTTGAGCTGGAGGACGGAGCCATCGTCTGTGAGGAGAGCGGATGAGGATCGCCGCTCCGCTCGCGCTGGCGGAGCTCATGCACAGTCCGGGACGCACGGTGCTGCGCGTGCTGACGCTTGCCGCCGCGGTCGGGCTGCTCGGGGCTATGGTGCTCTTCGTCGGGCACTCGCTCGGGACGATGACCCGGGGCGCCGTGAGCAGCGTCCCGCTCGACTGGCAAGGTCCGGTCGGCAGCGGCCGCGCAGCGACGAGGGTCGCCCACCGGGTCGCGCGGCAGCCCGGTGTCGCCGAGGCTGTCCCCACTGCGACCGCGCCGTTCGCCGGGATTAAGCACGTCTCGCCGGGCGCCGGCTCGATCCGCTCCGGCGCAGGCTCCATCGTCGCTGTCCCGCCCAGCTATCTCGCCCACATCCACACCTTCCGCTTCCTTCGCGGCTCGCTGCGGCCGGGGAAGATCGTCTTCGACCAGCAGCTCGCGGCGACGCTTCAGGTGCAACCGGGCGACACGGTCGCGCTGACGCCGCGGCGCGGTGCGAAGCCGATTCGGTTCCGCGTCAGCGGGATCGCGCTCGCAACCGCCCCCGACGTGCTCTTCCAGCCGCTCAATCCGCTGCTCGGTCCCGCGCCGGCCCAGCCGCCCGCCGATATCGCCATCCTCCCGCTCGCTACGTTCGCGGCGAAGGTGGCGCCGGCGCTGCCGTCGATCAGCTCGGTCGCGGGCGCGTCCGCCCTCCCGGGCTCGCAGAGCGGGACGCAATGGCAGGTGCAGGCGCAGGTCGACCCAGGTGCGCTGACGGGAAGCCCGGCGCACGCGCTGCAGCAGGCCACACAGCTGCGGAACCGGGTCGAGCGCACGCTGCCCGGCCAGATCGTCTTTGTCGACAACCTCGCCGACACCCTCAACAGCGCCGCTGGTAATGCGCTCTACGCCGAGACGCTGTACATCATGCTCGCCGTACCCGGCGCCCTCGTCGCGCTCGGGCTCGCCTACCTCGCCGCGCTCGGCACCGCCGACCGCGACCGGCGCACCCTCGCGTTGCTGCGCGCGCGTGGCGCCCGCCGTCGCGATCTGATCTGGCTGGCGGCGCTCGAGAGCCTCCTGCTCGGCATCGCGGCGGGAGGCATCGGGACCGTCGTCGCGCTTGCAGCCGTCCGTCTCGCCGGCAGCAGCGGCGGAGTCGGCACCGGCCGTGTTCTCGCAACCTTCGGAGTTTGCGTCGCGCTCGCGGCGGTGGGCGCCGCGGCCGCGCGCATTGGGGCCGGGCTAGTCGCCTTCCGCGGGAGCGTGGCCGAGAGCCGGCGCAGCGTGAGGCGTATCGGGACGCCGCTCTGGCAGCGGCTGTACCTCGACCTGATCGCGCTCGCGGTCGCTGGGCTCGTCTACTGGCTGACCGCGCGCACCGGCTTCTCCGCCGTGGTGAACCCTGACTCGAACCCGACCTTGTCGCTCTCGGTCTACATGTTCCTCGCGCCGGCGCTGCTCTGGGTCGGTGCGGCGCTGCTGCTCCTGCGCTTGCGGGGCCGCGTGCTCGGCTGGCTGGTCGCGCGCGCCGCCGGAGGTCGCGCGCACACGTCGCTCGGCTTCCTGCTCGCGAGCGCGGGCCGCCGCGGCGCAGCACTCAACCGTGGCCTGCTAGTCCTCGGCCTCCTCCTTGCGTTCGGCGTCAATCTCGGCATCTTCACGGCGACCTACGACCAGCAGGCCCGCGTCGATGCCCAGCTCACACTCGGTGCCGACGTTGTGGCCACCGCGCCGCCCGGCGCGGTCACGCGGCACGGCCTCGTCCAGCGGGTGTCACGCCTGCCGGATGTCGCCGGCGTCTCCGCGGTCGACCACTCCTACGCCTACGTCGGGCCGGACCTGCAGGACATCTTCGGCATCGATCCGGCGACGCTCACCCAGGGGACGACACTGCGCGATTCGTACTTCGTCGGCGGCACCGCGCAGCAGATGATCTCGCGCCTTCGCGCGACGCGCGACGGCATCCTCGTCTCGAAGGAAACGATCACCGACTACTCGCTGAACGTCGGCGACCTGCTGCGCTTGCGCGTGCTCGACCACCGGACGGGCCGCTTCCACGTCGCGCCCTTCCACGTCGTCGGCATCGTCCAGGAGTTCCCGTCCGCGCCGAAGGATTCGTTCATGGTGACGAATCTCGCGTACCTGCAGCAGGTGACGCACGACTCCGGGCCGAACGTCCTCTTCGTGCGCGCCGCGGGTGACCCCCGCACGCTCGCGCGCAGAGTCGCCGCGAAGACGAGCCGCTACGGGGTCAGCGTGAAGGACATCCGCCGGCAAACGGGTCAGACCGCCAGCTCGATCACGACGGTCGACTTGCGTGGGATCAGCCGGATCCAGGAGGCGTTCGTGCTCGTGCTCGCCGTTGCGGCGATGGCGCTCTTCGTCGGCGTGGGCCTCGCCGAGCGCCGGCAGGAGCTCGCGACGATGGCCGCGCTCGGCGCGTCGATGAGCCGCGCCGCCGCGTTCCTCTGGAGCGAGGCGGTGCTCGTGCTCGTCCCCGCGGTTGCGCTTGCGGCGCTGCTCGGCTGGCTGCTCGCTGAAATGCTCGTGGCGATGCTCCAGCACGTGTTCGATCCGCCGCCGGACCGGCTAGCCGTGCCGTGGGCGTTCCTCGGCGGGCTCGCCGGTGCCGCGGTCGCCGGGAGCCTCATCGCCGCCGCGCTTGCGGCGCTACTGATCCGCCGGCTGCCGCTCGGCGCGATCCTGCGCGAGGAATGACGACAATTCGCGTATGAGCTTCGGACAGACCGTCCTGGTGGTCGAGGACGACGAGGTGCTGCGCAGCCTGCTGGGCCGCGGCCTGCGGGAAGAGGGCTTCGCGGTGGAGGCCGTCGCGAGCGGAGCGGCCGCGCTCGCGCGCGTCGCGGACGGGGAGCCGGACGTGCTCGTGGTCGACATCGGCCTGCCGGATGCGGACGGGCGCGACCTCTGCCAGGCGCTGCGAGCGCGTGGCGTGCAGACGCCGGTGCTCTTCCTGACGGCGCGCGATGCACTCGTCGACCGGATCGCCGGTTTCGACGCGGGCGGCGACGACTACCTGCCGAAGCCGTTCGCGCTTGCCGAGCTCGTCGTGCGCCTGCGGGCGCTCCTGCGCCGGGCAGGCACCAGCGGCACAGTCGAGGCGGCCGGGCTTCAGCTCGACCCGGTCACGCACTCGGTCAGCGACTACGCGCAGGAGGTGCCGCTGACGCCAACGGAGTTCCGGCTGCTCGCTCGACTGCTCGCGAACCCTGGGGAGGCGGTCCGGCGGCGGGAGCTCGTCCGCGCCGGCTGGCCGCACGGCGCGATCGTGCGCGAGAACACCCTCGACGCCTACGTGGCGCGCCTGCGCCGCAAGCTCCGCCCGCTCCACGGCGCACCCGCAGTCACGACCGTTCACGGCGTCGGCTACCGGATCGAATGAGCAGCGTCGGCATCCGCCGTCGCCTCTTCCTGGTTGTGGTCGTGACCGTCGGCGTCGCAGTCGCCGCGCTCGTGCTCGGCTTCAACCTCATCCTGGCGCGCACGCTGACCCACGACTCTCGCGATCTCGCCCGCACCCGAGCCTCGGCGCAGCTCGCGCTGCTCACGACAGACCACGGAAGAGTCACCGTGCGGGAGGCCCCCGACGCCGCTGCCGCCGACGCCTTCATCTGGGTGTTCTCCCGAGGCACCGTCCTCGAGCAGCCCCGCAGCGGCGCGAGCGTGTACGCGGCGGCGCGTGCGCTTGCAACGGGCGGCGCACGATACGCGGACGTCCCCGGCGCGGACATCCGCCTCTACGCGGCACCCGTCGTCTCCGGCGGCCGGCGAGCCGGAACCGTCGTCGCCGGCGTCTCGCTTGCCCCCTACGAGCAAACGCGCCGGCTCGCGCTGATCGCCTCGCTCATCCTCGGTGGGCTCGTGCTCGCCCTGGTTGCACTAGCGACGCGCTGGCTGCTTGCCGCCTCGCTGCGGCCGGTGCTGCGCATGACCCGGCAGGCAGCGGTTTGGAGCGAGCGCGACCTCGATCGCCGCTTCGCGCTGGGCGAGCCGAACGACGAGTTGAGTGAGCTTGCGGCGACGCTCGACGGACTGCTCGACCGGCTTTCCGCGAGCCTTCGCCGGGAGCAGCGGTTCTCGGCCGAGCTCTCGCATGAGCTGCGCACGCCGCTGGCACGCGTCATGGCCGAGTCCGAGCTCGCGCTGCGCCGTGAGCGCGAGCCCGGCGAGTATCGGGAGGCGCTCGAGCTTATTCACCGCAGCGCGGCACAGTTGACGCGCACGGTTGACGCGCTGGTCGCGGCAGCCCGTCACGAGGCGGGCTTCGAGCGCGGCAGCGCTGACGCCTACGAACTCGCGGCCGAAGCGGCCGCGGCGTGCGCCGATCTCGCCGCCCAGCGCCGTGTCGAGCTCAACCTGAGTTCGCCACCAACGCCGATCCGCGTCGCGATTGATCCCGATCTCGGCGAGCGCATCCTGCAGCCGCTCCTCGAAAACGCCTGCCGCTACGGCTCGAGCACGGTCAGCGTCTCGATTGAACGTGCCGGCGGAGTCGTCCGCTACACGATCGACGACGACGGCGCCGGCGTCGCCGCCGAAGAGCGCGAGCGGATCTTCGAGCCAGGCGTCAGAGGGACCCAGGGAGCCCGCGACGGCGCCGGAGCGGGTCTTGGCCTTGCCCTCGCCCGCCGCCTTGCCCACAGCGCCGGCGGCGACATCGAGGCGCTCGCAGACCGCAGCGGCGGCCGCTTCGTCGTCGTCCTTCCCTCCGCCTGAATCGACCATTCGGTTCGCGCGGTCAGGTCACGTTCAGGCAGCAGACCGGAAATTCGCCGCATGCGCCCGTCGCCCGCAGCATGTCTTGCCCTGCTCTCCGGTCTGGGCGCTGCGTTCGCGCTGAGCGGCAGCTTCTCGGTAGCAGCCTCTGCGCATCGGTCGCTGAACCACCGGGCCGCGACGTCACGGACGAGATACGTGCTCGGCTACTCGGTCGAACGCCGTCCGATCGTCGCCTGGCTCATCGCGGCCAGCCATGCGCGCCGGGCGGTGCTGGTCGTGGGCTCGATCGCCGGCGACGAGCCGGGAGGCATCGGCGTCACCAGGATGCTCGCCTCGCAGGCTGCGATCGCCGGCGTGCGACTGTGGCTGATCCCCGACGCGAATCCAGATGGGGCCGCCCGGGGGACGCGCGTCAACGCGAACCGCGTCGATCTGAACCGCAACTTCCCCTACCGCTGGCGTCACCTCGGCGCCCCTGGCAGTCGCTACTACTCCGGCCCGAGACCCGCCTCCGAACCGGAATCGCGGGCGCTCGAATCGTTCCTACGGCGCATACGCCCGGGCCTCGCGATCTGGCTCCACCAGCCGTACGGCTTGGTCGACGACTCGCAAGGCCCCCGTTTGGCAGAACGCCAGCTCGCCCGTGCACTCAAACTTCCCCTCGAGCGACTACCCGACTATCCGGGAAGCGCGATCGGATGGGACGACCACCTCGTCCCCGCCTCGGCATTCGATCTCGAGCTGCCAGGCATGCAACTGAGTCGAACGAGGTCCACGTCGTCGCGACCGCGATCCGAGCGCTCGCGCGACGATTCGCCGTCGATCACCCCGTTCACTGAGGCCGACAGGTGAAGCATTTTCACGGATCCCGCCGCCGGCTGCCGCCCTGGCCGCGTTCCTGCTCGGTCAAGCCGCGAGAACGTCGGCGCGAGCAGCGGGAGCGAGCCGATGTGGGCTCGAAGCGGTGCCAGGTGGTTCAGCGGCAAGGGCCGCACGTCAGCGGCTGCGAAATCGGGAAACGTCGCAGAATGGCGCGTGACAGCGCCCACGCCCGCGACCCGGGCGTAGCGCCGCTCGGTACTAGAGGACACGCCAAAGAGGCCATCGAGTCGCACCGTCGTTCGCGGCGTAACGTGACCGGCTGCCGGGGCGTGAGATGCGGCGCGCAGCGCTCGGCTAGTCCGCTCCGCGTAACGGGTCGCATCCGCTCCGGGTGAGAGGACCCTGGTCTGGGCCAGTGTTCCGGAATGACCCCTGAGCCGCCTGCTTGACGATCGCGGTGGTACTAGCGATAATGGCGTTATGACGGCGCAGGTCCCGCGTCTACCGTTCTCGCTCGATCCGCTGATCGCCGAGGCGAAGCGGAGGGCGCGACAGCGACGACTTGTCGTGGTCGCACTCGCGCTCGCATTGGTGGGTGTCGCTATCGGAGCAACCTTCGTGCTGCGGCCCTCGTCCAACGGCGGCGGCCCTGGAGCGGTGTCGCCCTCCGTCTCAGTCGTCGCGTCTCAACCCGCCCTCGCGCTGGGCAGTCACGGACCCGTCGTTGCGGCGTGGCAGCGACTTCTCGATGGGTGGCTTACACAATCCCCGGCGGACCACGGGCTCGTGCGGCCCGTGCGCGCGTCGGCACGATCAAGGTCAACGGCAACTTCGGGAGGGCGACCGAGGCGGCCACGCGTTACTGGCAGCGGGATGCCTACCAGAAGGCAACGGGAGTCGTGACCCTGCATACATGGAAGACGTGGGTGGGAGGCAACGTGACGTGCTGTGGTGCTGGTCTTCCCGACTTCACGCCTCAGGTACTGCACGGGTTCGGAGTCCGACCGGTCGGCCCCGTCGGATGGTGGCAACACGCGCTCAACATATGGCGGGCTAGGCGTGGGCTCGCGCCGATCGTTCTTGACGGCGTTTACAACGCGCAGACTCGCGCTTCTACGCGAGCGTTCCAGCGCCGCGTCGGACTAACAGCAACAGGGGTCGCAAATGCGGCGACGTGGCTAAAGGCGCAGCACATGAACATCCTGCGCTTCCCCTAGTCGCCTTGCTCACAGACGCCAGGCGATGGGGGACTCAAGCCCTAACCCCGCCGGTCAAGGACGCCCCTGACCCTAGGACCTGGAACGCCCGGCAAGGCAAGCTTCGGCTTCGGCTTCGGCAAGCCGCTAGTTGACTGGCCTGGGCGAGTGTTCGGGACTGACCCCCTGCTTGCTGAGCGTGCCTGCGATCGCGGCTTGTCCGGCGGCGGCGATGAGCAGGCGGTAGCGAGCGGGACTGCCGATCAGTCCACGGAGAAGTCCCCTGTCTGTACGGGGCAGGATCGTGCAGCCCTGCGCCTGCGCGTTGGCGATCAGTGTCGAGTGAACGAACACCGGGCCGGAGGCGAAGCGTGGCTTGACCACAACCCGCGCTGTTTGAGACGGGAGCGCCTGTGTCCATACCCTCCAGCACAGTCGGCGGCGCGGGTCGATCCGAAGCGATCCCGCTCCGCTTGCTTGGCGGCTGCCTGCGACGGCGCGGAGCGCTGCTGTGCGCGTGTAGCCGGCTTCGGCCGATGAGAGGCTCGCCAGCTGCACTGCGACAACAGCACCGACGGCGATCAGGAGCCGCGTGCGTCCCGTGCCGACCTGCGCCCAACTGCTCGGAGATGGGAGCAGACCGAGTTGCGCGGCCATCACCACCAATGCGAGCGCGACGAATAGCGAAGCGTGGTGGAGAGCAAGAGTGTCCGACTGGATCCAGATCGCAAGCACCCACGCTGGCGCAAACCGGGGCCAGCGCAGGGCAAGGGGGACGGCCAGCAGGAGGTAGTAGTGGCCCCAAACTATCGGGGACAAAACAAAGCAGGCTGCGAGCGCCAGCCGGAAGACGAGCTCGTCGTCGGACCGCCGCGCGTAGGCGATACACAGAAGCGCGAGGCCTACCGCCCAGGCCAGCCCGGTCGCCGTCACCGACCCGAGCCCAAGACCAACGAAGAGCGAGGTGAGCGAATAGCTGAAAGTCTGCTCGTACCCCGCGAGCGTGTGGAGGAGCGATGGGTAGGAGAGGATGGTCGACTCACCGAGCGGCAGCCATGCGAGCAGGCACATGATGGCCGCTAGCGACGCGGCCAGCATTGCGGTTCGGATTCGCCGCGTGAACACCAGCCAAAGCAGCAGCGGCGCCAGGAAAACCTTCGAAAGCGCGACTCCCGCCGCGAGGACAGCAGCGACAACGACGCGATCTCGGTATCGCCAAAGCAGCGCGACCAAAACCAAAACAAGCGGCTCGAGTGTCCCCAGCCGGAGGCCCTGCTCGGCAGGCAGCGTCAAAAGCAACGCCCCCAAGCAGCGCCAGTCGCGAACACCTAGGACACGCAGCGCGAGGGCGATGGCGGCGACCGAGACAACCACCCAGCAGGCGAGGGCGGCGGTGTAGGGAAGCAGCGCCAGCGGCGCGAGTATCAGCGCCGTCGGTGCCGGATAGACGAACTTCTGCTTGTCGGCGAGCGCAGCCAGCGAGTTTTGCGGGTAAGGGGAGACTCCGTGGATGTAGGCGCGCGCCCCGTCATAGAAGGCTCGGAAATCCCAGCCGAACCCGTGCTGGAACATGAGACGCGCGGTCAGGAACGCAGGCAGGAACGCGAAAAACACAAGCGACAGCACCGATGAAACCCACAAAGGCAGTCGCGCGTCCCGGACCTTCGGGTTGTGGAGGGCGAACTCGTCGGCGCTCACCGCGTAGCTCGCCGAGGCTCCATCACGCGGGAATATACGCGACCATTCTTCACGAGCGACGGGCGCCGAGAAGTCGCCGGTAACAGGTCAAGGTTGCTTGCGGCTCACACCGCGTTCGTCCTCTTCTCGGCGCTCGTGCGCGCCAGTCGCGCGTCAGATCGGGGCGTTCCGCCCACGTCAACGCTCTGCAACGGAGCCGTCGCGGTCCCCTGCACGCCCCTGACCGACCGGACCCAGAGCTGCGAGCACTCGCCGCGGCCAGGGTTCAGGAGAGAGATCCGCGGTCGCGGCATGGCAGAGGAGGTGAATTCATCGATGGAAGCGCGAGTGCCAGATCGAGTCCGGCCAAGACCCGACCAACCCTAGGGTTTGTCCGGGTTACGTCGATTCCTATACCCCGCTAACGAGCTTGTTGCCGGCTCCGACCATTGGCGCAGGCGAGGAGGCCACGGCGTCACCTCCAGCCTCCGCAACAATGGAGCCTTGCGGCTGCTTGTGTTCGAGGACGAAAAGAAGCTCGGCGCCCTGCTCAGCCGCGGGCTGCGGGAGGAGGGTTATTGAGAACTGTCAGGTCGATGACGTGCTGACGAAGAGGTCTCTGAGAGCGGTTAGCAGGCCGCGTCGCGGCGGGTTGGTGGAGTGGTAGAAGGCCACGATCCGGTCGGCCCGAAGTTCCGCGACCGTCTTTGCCTCACTGGCGATCATCTCATCGCGGAGTTGGAGCCACGGGCGGCCGTAGTACTTGCGCATGCCCGGTGGTGGAGTAGGTTCGGCTGCGGCGCGGTCTGCTACGTCGATGAATAGGAGCGACTCAAACTCCGCCTGTTTCGTCGGCGCGAGGCCCTATTTGCTCGGAATGAGAATCGGCTGAAGGGCTGGACCTCGGATGGGGGTGCACGCTCTCAGGCCGCGTCCCTGGCCCGCGGCATTCCCCGGGGAGCTATCAAGTGTCAGCCCATGCCCGTCGGGCGGATCGCGGAGAACCGCCGAGGGCATTCTCGACGCGAAAGCTCCAAAAAAGAGCTCCATACTGACCGGCATAGGCCTCTCCGCCCCGCTAAACGCATAAGAGAAACCGCTGTGCGGCGCCTATACAGAGCCCTCTGACGGACTAGAACCGTCCACTCCCTGCTTACCAGCAAGAGGTGGTCTATTGCCGTGGGTTGCGAGCCGTTGCGGCGAGCGCTGATCGTCTGGAGTTGCGCGCCGTCGATGAGTTTTGGGGCACCGAGCTGTCCCAGCTGCGAAGGTGAACCATCTTGGATCGAGACCGTAGGAGGTCGAAGTGTCTGCCTCAGTGCTCTACATGTCGATGTCGCTTGACGGGTACATCGCTGGCCCTAGCGACGAACCGGGCAACCCCGGCGGCGATGGCTTCATGCGGCTGCATGAGTGGTATGGGTTTGCTTCAGATGCTGGACCGAACGCGGAGGCGTCGGGGATAGGGAAACAGTTTCTCGACGAAGGCAGAACGACCGGCGCGGTCCTCGCCGGTCGCAATACCGTCGAACAGGTCGATCACTGGGGCGGCGATCACCATGACGGCGTCCCGATCTTTGTGCCCCGTCACCGGCCGCCGGGGCCCTCGGCTGCGAAGTATCCGTTGGTGACGTATGTGACCGACGGGATCGTCAGCGCGATGACGCAGGCGAAGGCTGCCGCCGGTGATCACGACGTGCTGGTTCACGGCGCGTACACGGCACAGTCGGCACTCGAGGCGGGTGTGCTCGATGAGTTGCAGATTCACCAGGTCCCGGTGCTGTTTGGTGGCGGGCGCCGACTGTTCGATGTGTTGCCGGCGAGGATCGAGTTGGAGATCGTTCGAGTGATCGACACACCGGAGGCAACACACATCCGCTACCGGGTCCGTCGCTGAATCGCAAGCACTTCTCCGGCGGGGCTTGGCGTGCCGTCCAACCCGAGCCGTGGTTGCCACGGCAAAGCGGCCGTCCGTGGCATCGTCGCTCGCAAGCACTCGTCGCGCTCCAAGGCCTCGCACCCAGCCTGAACGGATTGGATTCAGGAGCTCACGTGTTGGCGTGGAGACGACGAGCATGTCGAAAGAGGGAGGATCAATGAGCAAACTGAAGCTGACCATCACGATGTCGATCGACGGCTTCGTCGCCGGCCCGGACCAGTCGCTAGAGCATCCGCTCGGGGTCGGCGGAGAGGAGCTCCACGGTTGGCTGTATCCGCTCAAGGTGTTCCGCGAGGGTCACGGTGAGGATGGCGGCGAGGTCAACGCGAGCACGCCGTTCGCCGAGGGCATTCTTGGCGGCGCCGGCGCGACGATCATGGGCCGGAACATGTTCGGGGGCGGCCCGGGACCGTGGGAGGAGTCGTGGAAGGGCTGGCGGGGAGACGATCCGCCCTTCCACCATCCCGTCTTTGTCCTCACGAACCATCCGCGCACGCCGCTGGAGATGCAGGGTGGAACGACGTTCCACTTCGTCACGGATGGGATCGAGTCGGCGCTCGAGCAGGCACGCACAGCAGCCGGAGAGAAGGAGGTGTCTCTCGGGGGCGGGGCATCCGTCGCGCAGCAATACCTTGCAGCGGGTCTGCTCGACGAGATCGTCGTCTCGGTCGTCCCGATTCTGCTCGGAGGCGGCGCTCGGCTGTTCGAAAACGTGGGAGATGCGAGGCTCGAGCAGGTCGAGTCGGTTGAGGCGCCCGGGGTGACTCACATCATGTACGCCCGGGCGTAGCTTCTTGCTGGAGCGCGGGCTTAGGTGCTGGCGCGAAGCCGGTGCGACTGGTCGGGAACAATTGCGCACGGCTTGCTTGCGCCGACCTGGTCGGGAACAATTGCGCACGGCTTACTTGCGCCGACCGGATCGGGCCCGACCGTAAGACCTAAGTATGCGCCCCGGGAACCTCGCGGCGATGAGTTTTCGCCTCGCTGCGCGTCTTAACCGTGGGATAGTTCCTGGTGATGACTCGTATCGGGGAGGGGTGCGGATGGGTACGACGTTGTTGCACGCAGTGGTCTCGCTGGACGGCTTCATTGCCGATGAGCGCGACGACGTGGGGGCGCTCCACGACTGGTATTTCAACGGCGACCATCCGCTTGTCAACGAAGACCACGCCGATGTTCACGGCGCGTGCCGTTCCGGGTCTCAGCGGCCTCGGCGGACTACGTGCGTGGCATGTGGTCGCGCCAGAAGGTCCTGGTCATCGGGCGGCACCAATTCGACCTGACAAACGGCTGGGAGGGCCACCCGCCGGCGAGCGACCATGTCGTGGTGTGTCGCACCGGCCGCGGCCGGCGGGCTGGCACCCGGAGGCGTCGTACCACTTCGCCACCTCGGTGGAGGAGGGAATCGCGCGAGCACACGAGCTGGCTGGCGAGGGGGAGATCGGTGTGGGCGCGGGTGACGTCGGCGGGCAGGCGCTGTCGCTGGGGCTGATCGACCACGTGGCGATGGACATCGTGCCGGTCGTCTTCGGCCGGGGGAAGCCGTACTTCGGGACACTCGCTAACGGCCATCTGATGCTCGAGGACCCGGAGGTGGTCGTCCTAGGCGAGGGGGTGCTCCATTTGCGTTATCCGGTGCACCGGGGACGCAGGTGAAACCGTCGGCGTGGAGCTTGTTCGCAAGCGTTGAAGCGCGCCGGTACGCGCAGGATTACGGGCCGTCACGGTCGCTCATCCATACCTCGTTCCCGGCGTTGACGCGGCGGCTCAGAGGCCCTCGCCAACGCGAATGCTCCATAATCGGCTCCACACCCACCGCACGTAGCTGGACCTGCAAGTCGACCTGAACACAAAAGCGCCAACGTGCGGCGCTTTTGCAGAGCCCTCTGACGGACTCGAACCGTCGACCCCCTCCATTACCATGCGCTCCGAAACGGTTGCCGGGGGTTGCCACCGGTTGCGGATCGGCTTGTTTGAGCGGTTTTTGGGGGTCTCCGATTTGCCACCGGTTGCCACCGGTTGCGCCCGCTGGGCTCCATAAGTGCTCCATCCACTTCGCCGTCGATCCCCCATGGCCAAAGGATTCCGGCGCCACGCTGTGTGCGCGTCGAGTGCTGAGCCTTCTCTGTATAGAGAGGGGGTCATTCTCGACGGAGCAATGCCTGGACGGTGCCCTCATCACGACGATGAACCTCTGCTCGTACGGCGGCTGTGTGCGCGGTTGTCCTGACGTTGAGTTCGGAGAGAGATTTCGAAGTGTGCGCTGCGTCGGCGTGGTTAGTGGAAGAACGCGAGCATCGCTTCGGAGAGCCGGTCGGGAGCTTCCATCGCGACGTAGTGTCCGATCCCCTCGATCGACACCGGCGTGACGTTGGTCGCGACCTGCTCGAAGGTCGAGGGGGTGAAAGCACCCGACCCTCCGCCGACTGCAAGCACAGGCAGGCTCAAGGGCTTTGCGGCGAGCGCGCGGATCTCCTCACCCTCGCTGAGCAGCGACCGGTAGAGCCCCTCGGCGCCGCGGAAGCCTTCGTCGCGGGCGTAGACGCGGACGAACTCGTCTATGTCGGCGTCGCTGAATGCATCGGGAGTCCCGTTCATTGAAGGAATCGCGTAGTTGACGAGGAACGCCCGCTCGCGGCCGGCGAGGAGCATCTCGGGAATGCCGGGCGCGGCGAGAACACCGATGTGCCAGGCGCCGCCATGCGTCACGTCAGCGAGCATCTCGAGGCCGAATCCAGGAAGGCCGGTCTCGATCGCGGTGTAGCTCTGAACGAGCTCGGGGCGCGAGGCGGCGACACGGAACGCCGTGGGCCCGCTGATGTCCTGGCCGCTCAGGTGAACCGGCCCGAGATCGAGGCTCTCGATCAGCGCCGCGAGGTCGTTGGCGGCGACGGCGCTCGAGTGGTCGGCGTCCGCGACCGACGAGTCGCCGAAGCCGCGCAGATCGACGGCGAAGACGCGGTGATCGTTGGCCAGAAGCGGGATCAGCTTGTGGAAGGTCCACCAGCTCTCCGGGAATCCGTGCACGAGCAGCACGGGCGATCCCGTTTCCCCGGCTGAGACGTAGTGGAGCTCGGTGTCGTTGAGATCGAGGCGGTGGTGGGTCACCGCGGGATGAGTGGCTGGCGGAATGGCGGTCACGTCAAATCTCCTTCAATGTAGACAACCAGGTTGTCTAATATTGTAGCGTATAGACAACCGTGTTGTCGAATCCCCCGTCCGCGAGCTTATGATCCGGCCCATGGCGAGCTCGAAAGGGCCGGAGCTGGCGCTCCTTCTTCTTGGCGGCTTTCACACCATGGTCGATGAAGTAACCGTCGAACTCGAAGCTCGAGGGCATCAGGGCGTTCGACCAGCTCACGAGTTCGCTCTGCGCGCCATCGACGCCGGCGCCGACACCGCCTCAGAGCTCGGGCGCCGGTTGGCGGTTTCCAAGCAGGCGGCGGCAAAGACGCTTGCGGCCCTTGAAGAGATGCAATACGTGGACAGAGAGGTTGATCCCGACGACGCTCGCCGGAAGCGGATACGCGTCACTCCCCGCGGCCACGAGCTGATGGCGGTCGGCGGGAAGCTGTTCGACGACGTGCGCCGACGCTGGGCCAAGCAGATCGGCGCCGGCGAACTTGCGAATCTTGAAGCGCAGCTCAACAAGCTCGTCAGCCAGCGCACGCTCGTCGCCGATGACCTGGCGCGCGACGCCGAGTCCTCGTAGGCGGCCAACGCCGCTGAGTCGGCGCACGCGACCGACCAAAGCTGACGCTGAGCGCGACGCGCGATTGCTAGGCACGGAAGGCGAGCGATTGAGGTGGCGGAAGCCGCTTAGGTAGGCGAAAAGAGGCGGTGAGACTGATCCAAAGTATGTGCGCACGCCTGCGCTTTCATCGTGCGGTGCGGTGTGCGCGGCGGGTCGTATGTGCTGGGCGGCTGCGTGATCCCGCCGGTGCTGTGTCGACGCGCGAACGGGTCCAGGTCATTGCGGGGTCGGGGCCAGGCCGTTTTGGTAGGCGACGACCACGAGTTGGACGCGGTCGCGCGCGTTGAGCTTCATCAGGATGCGTGAGACGTGCGTCTTTGCGGTCAGGGGGCTGAGGTGTAGCTCTTCCGCGATCTCCTGGTTGCTAAGGCCGCGTGCGACGAGCGTGAGCACTTGATGCTCGCGTGGTGTGAGCTGGTCGAGCTCGGGCAGGTGTTGAACCGAGCCACGTGCCGGTTCGGGCTCCGCGACGTAGGCGGCGATGAGTTTGCGGGTCACGCTTGGTGCGGCACCGGTCGATCCCGACGTCGAGTGTGACGACCCGCCGGACAACCGGGCGCCTTCGCTCTCATTCGTCTCAGACCTCGCTGGCACGTTGGCCGCCGCCGAGCTGATCAAAGAAGCGATCGCGCCTGATGCAGCGTTGCGCGGGTCGTTCGATCACATCTTTATCTACGGCCTGAACCCCGATCTCGTCAGCGAGCCCGCGTTCTCGCCGACGTGCCGCATCGAGTGCCAGAGTCCAGTCCGGCTTCAGGCATATAAGGAGAAGTACCCGGCGGCCTAGCTGCTTGTTCGTAGAACAGCGCGATTCGACGGGAGAAGACTCGCCGCATCCGGGTCGGGCGGAGATCGGCCCCGAGGGGAACGATGGAACTCGCACGGCGTTTCCGACGCGAAAGCTCCATAAACGGCTCCATGCCCACCGCACGCTGCACGAATATGCAAGTCAAGCTGAACGAAAAAACCCCGATTTGCGGGGCTTTTGCAGAGCCCTCTGACGGACTCGAACCGTCGACCCCCTCCTTACCATGGAGGTGCTCTACCAACTGAGCTAAGAGGGCTGGAGCGCGGATTGTAGCCCTGCTCCGCGCTGGCGCCCGCAGCGCGCTAGCTCGAGGAGGGGCCCCGTCCCAGCCGCAGCTTTCGCGGCGGCGGCGTCGCGGGTGGGTCGTGTCCGAAGACGAGCACGTCGACGAGCGTGGCGGCTGCCGAGCGGCCGGAATGGCGAGGATCACCGCGAAGGCGCCGAAGAGCAACCCGACCACCGACACCGTGACGAGCGTGACGAGCGGCGAGAGCCCGACCGAGCGGCCCATCAGGCGCGGATTGATCACATAGCTCTGGAACTCGCGGACGGCGACGAGCACGAGCAATGCGAGCGCGGTCACGTGCACCGACTCGGGGACACCGACCGCAATGACGAGCAGAGCGCCGAGCAAAGGCTCGACGACGGGAATATCTCGAACAGGCTGACCGCGCCTGGTCTTCCTCGGCTTCTGGGCGGCCGGCGACTACGGCCGGAGCGCGGTCGTCCTGATCGCCTGGGTCTGCGCCTTCGCCTTGATCCGCGGGGTGCGGGACATCGTGTACGCGTTCCGCGTGCGCGAGCTTCAGCACGCGTAGAGGTCGCGCGGACGCCGGCGCCGCCGACGCCCGCGCCGACCGTCATCCCCGCGCAGAGAGGGCGGGCGCGGGTCGATCACTGCTAGGGTGGCTGGTAGCGCGTTGGCTCTAGCGTTGAAGCCGCCGAGGCTTTTTGCACCTTCCTCTTCGTCTGTCACACCTGGCCTGAGCGTCGCAGCGAGTCCGTTCGGACTCTGTTGTCCTGATAGATGAACTGAAGGAGATTCACATGCATGCGACCATTCGCCGCTACGACGGTGTGGACCAGAATCGGATCACCGAGTTGACCGGCAAGGTCAACGAGACCCTCGTCCCGAAGCTGCGCACGCTGCCCGGCTTCAAGGGCTACTACCTGATCGAGGCCGGCAACGGCGTCTTCAGCTCACTCGGCCTCTTCGACACGCCTGAGCAGGGCGAGGAGTCGACGAGGGTCGTCACCAGCTGGATCCACGACGAGAAGCTCGAGACGCTGATGCCCAACGAGCCCAAGATCACGAGCGGCAAGATCATCGCTCAGAGCAACGAGCTCGCAGTCGCGTAACTCGGACGCACCCGCCAGACGAGGGGCCGGCTTGCCGGCCCCTCTGCATAGTGGGGGCGGGAGGATTCGAACCTCCGTAGGCTGAGCCGACGGGTTTACAGCCCGTTCCCTTTGGCCGCTCGGGCACACCCCCGGGGGAGGCGCATTGTAGTCCGAGCACTACGGATACGTTCTCGGCGATGGGGGACCCGCCGATCCGGACCGAGCAGCTGCGCAAGGCGTTCGGATCGCTCGTCGCCGTCGACGGGCTCGACCTCGAGGTGCGGCGGGGCGAGTTCTTCGGGCTCCTCGGCCCGAACGGCGCCGGCAAGTCGACGACGATCGGGATGCTCACGACGACCGTCGTCCCCACCGGCGGCCGCGCGCTCGTCTCCGGCCTCGACGTCACGCGGCACGCCGCCGACGTGAAGCGCCAGATCGGCGTCGTCTCGCAGGCAAACACGCTCGACCGCGCACTCACGGTCTGGGAGAACCTCTACTACCACGGCCGCTTCTTCGGCGTCCCGCGCGCCCGCGCGCGAGCGCGCGCCGACGAGCTGCTCGAGCAGTTCTCGCTCACCGAGCGGGCCGGCTCGATGGTCTTCCACCTCTCGGGCGGGCTCGCGCAGCGGCTGATGCTGGCCCGCGCGCTCGTGCACGAGCCGCAGGTGCTGTTCCTCGACGAGCCCACCTCCGGCATCGACCCGCAGACGAGGATCAATCTCTGGCGGATCCTCGAGGACCTCAACCGCGCCGGGCAGACGACGCTGCTCACGACGCACTACATGGAGGAGGCCGACGTCCTCTGCGAGCGGATCGCGATCATCGACCACGGCCGGGCGCTCGCCGTCGACACCCCGGCCGAGCTGAAGCGGAAGCACGGCGCGGAGACGGTGATCACGTTGAGGGTGGAGGGCGATCCGGCACCCCTGGCCGAACGCGCCGAGCGGCTCGACGCCGTGCGCTCGGTCGAGATCGAGCGAGACGGCTCTCTCGTCCGCGTGCGCGCCGCGAGCTCGGAAGGCGTCCTCGTCGAACTGGTGCAGGCCGCGGTCGAGCTCGGCCTGTCGGTTCGCGATGCGTCGAGCCTGCCGCCGAGCCTCGAGACCGTCTTCCTCAACCTCACCGGCCGGGAGTACCGGGAGTGAGGCCGTACGTCCGGACGTTCGGCGCGCTGCTCGCCCGCGACATTCGCGTCCTGCGCCGGAACTTCGGTCAGTTCCTCGTGCGCACCATCATGCAGCCGCTCCTGTTCGTGTTCGTCTTCGCCTACGTCTTCCCGAAGATCGGCCAGGGCGTCCACAGCGCGGCGGCCGGCGTCTCGTTCTCCACCGTCCTCGTCCCCGGGCTGATCGCGGTCGCGATCAACATCCAGGGGATCCAGGCCGTCGCGCTGCCACTCGTGCAGGAGTTCAGCATCAGCAGGGAGATCGAGGACCGCGTGCTCGCGCCGGTGCCGGTCTGGGTCGTGGGCTTCGAGAAGATCTTCGCCGGCGCGATCCAGTCCCTCATGGCAGCCGGCGTGGTCTTCCCGATCGTGTACCTCGTGCACGCGCACGGCGAGGCGCCGAACGTGCATGTCTACGACCCGTGGCTCTTCGCCTTCGCGCTGATTTTTGCCTCGTTCCTCGCCGCCTCGATGGGCCTCTTCATCGGGACGGTGCTCGACCCGCGCAAGGTGACGCTGCTCTTCGCGGTCGTCGTCCTCCCGCTCACGTTCCTCGGCTGCATCTACTACCCGTGGGCGGCGCTCACGCCGATTCTGTGGCTGAAGCTGCTCGTCCTCCTCAATCCGATGGTCTACATGAGCGAGGCGCTGCGGGCCTCGCTGACGCCGGAGCTCCCGCACATGCCGGTCTGGGCGTTCACGCTCGCGCTGGTGGGCGGCTCGATCGGACTGGCGATCTTCTCCTTACGGACGTTCCACGCGAGGGTCGTGACCTAAGAACTTCTAATACCGTTCGGGGTGTGACGACCTACGACGTGGCGATCCTCGGCGGCGGGCCCGCGGGCTCGACGGCCGCCTACCGGCTCGCGAGAGCGGGCGCGAGCGTCCTGCTCCTCGACAAGGCCAAGTTCCCGCGCGACAAGCCATGCGGCGGCGGCGTCACCGGCCGGGCGGCGCGGCTGCTTCCGTTCTCGATCGAGCCGGTCGTGGAGGACGTCGCCGACCGGTTGGAGTGCGGCCTGCGCTACGGGAAGCACGTCACGCGCCGCGCGCGCGCACCGCTCGCCTATATGACGCAGCGCAGCCGGCTCGACCACTTCCTCCTGCAGAAGGCCGTCGAGGCCGGCGCCGAGGTGCGCGAGGGGGAGACGGCCGACGCCCGCGAGCTCGACGCCCGGGTCGTGATCGGGGCCGACGGCTGCAACGGCCGGTCGGCGAAGCAGCTCGGGCTCGCCGACCGCGTAGTCCACGGCGTCGCCCTCGAGGCGAACTACCCCCACGAGCAGCGCTACGCGGGCGCGATGGTGCTCGAGATCGCGGTCGTCCGCGGCGGCTACGGCTGGATCTTCCCCAAGGGCGACCACGTCAACGTCGGCGTCGGCGGGAATGGGGAGGAGGGGCCGAAGCTGCGCGCCGAGCTGCGGCGGATGTGCGAGGCCTACGGGATCGATCCGGATGCAGCGCGCGAGACGCGCGGCTACCGGCTGCCGATGCGAATGCCCGGTACGCGGCTCGCGCGCGGCACCACCGCGGTGATCGGCGACGCGGCCGGGCTCGTCGACCCCTTCACGGGCGACGGGATGTACGAGGCGTTCCTCTCCGCGAGGCTCGTCGCGGAGGCGGCGCTCGACGTGCTCGCCGGACGCGCCGAGAACCTCGACGGGTACCAGGCGGCGGTGGAGCGCCGGATCGCACCGCTCACGCGCGCCGGCTGGGGCGCGAAGGGTGCCTTCGAGCGGTTCCCGCGCACGACGTACGCGCTCGCGCGCCTGCCCGTCACGTTCCGCGCGCTGGAGAAGCTCCTCCAGGGAAGCCTGTCCGACCCGGCCTCGGCCCGCGGCGCCGAGCTGGCCGCGATTCGCGCGATCTATGCCGTCTCGCTGGCCGCGCGGCCTACTGCTGGTTCCCGATCAGCTGCATCAGCTTGAACATCGGCAGGTACATCGAGATGATGATGATGCCGACCATGAAGCCGACGCCGATCATCATCAGCGGCTCGATGATCGAGGTGAGCGACTCGATCGCGCTGTCCACCTCGTCCTCGTAGAAGTCGGCGATCTTCGACAGCATCTGCTCGAGCTCGCCGGTCTCCTCGCCGATCCGGACCATCTGGCTGACCATGGGCGGGAAGATCGGGTCGTCCGATCAGCGGCTCCGCGATCGGGACGCCTTCCTGCACCTTGATCCGCGCCTCGGCGATCGCCTTCTCGACGACGTAGTTGCCGGCCGTCTGACCCGGCGATCTCGAGCGCCTTGATGATGTCGACGCCCGCGGCGACGAGCGTCGACGAGCGTGCGGAGAAGCGCGCCATCGTGACCTTGAGCACGATGTCGCCGATCTTGACCGGGGCGTGCAGCTGGAACCGGTCCCAGCTTCTGCCGGCCCGACTCGGTCTTCTTGTAGCGGACGCACCCACAGATCCCGAGGCCGAGCAGCGGGAAGATGATGTACCAGTAGTCGCGGAGCCCGTTCGAGGCGTCGAGGACGATCCGCGTCAGGAACGGCAGCTGGCCGTGAAGCTCCGTGAAGATCTTCGCGAAGATCGGGACGATGAACAGGAGCATCGCCACGAGGACGAGGCAGGCGAAGACGAAGACGATGGTCGGGTACACCATCGCGCCCTTCACGCGGCGCTTGAGCTTCGTCTCCTTCTCGATCTGGTCCGCGACGCGGTCGAGAACGTTGTCGAGCATTCCCGCCGCCTCGCCGGCCTGCACCATCGAGACGTAGAGCTCGTCGAACACCTTCGGATGGCGGGCCATCGCCTGCGAGAGGAGGAGACCTGCCTCGACGTCCGCCCGGAGCTCGGCGATGACCTCTGCGAGATACGGGTCGTCGGTCTGCTGCTCGAGGATCACGAGCGAGGCGACGATGTTCAGGCCCGCCTCGATCATCGTCGCGAACTGGCGCGAGAAGACCTGCATCGAGCGGGGCTTGATCTTCTTGAAGGTCGTGCGCAGGCCTTCGGTGCCGCTGGCGGCAGCTCGCGGAGCGTCTGCGCGAGCAGGCCGCGGATGCGGAGCTGCTCGCGGGCGGCCTCTAGGTCGGGCGCGTGGACCTCGCCGACGGTCTCGAGACCCTCGATGCTGATCGCGGTGTAGGCGAAGCCGGCCATTGTGCGGTTAGCCGAGCAGGCGGAGCTGGTAGCGGATGCCGTCGGCCGTGTCGACGAGGGTCAGCGTCCGGCCTGGCACGAGCGAGACCGTGTGCGCGCCGCTCGAGTACGAGCCGCTGGCGATACCGATCCGCGCGACGCCGTTGCTGCCCACCGAGACCAGCCGGAAGAGCGGGTTGGCGCTCGGGAAGCTCGTCCCCACGCGCACGACCTGCAGCCGGCCGTTGACCGTGATCCGGGCCGCGCCCCGTACCGCGAGCGTGCGAGTCGTCGGGTCATGCGCCTTGATCGCGGCGGTCGTCCCCGTCCCCGTCTGCGTCGGCTTGCCGCTGGCGTTCTGACCGCTCTGGTCGGGCTGGCCCGCGGTCACGTCGACGACCTGCTGGACGAACGGATCCTTGGCGGTGAAGTGGCTGAAGGAGTAGAGCTGCGACTTCTCGACCTTAGGCAGCGTGTCGGAGTTCGGCAGCTGCGTGCTCGACACCGGCGTGACGGCGGCCGCTGCGGTGCCGGGCGGCGTGGTCGCGGGGGCGACGGAGGTCGCAGGCGCTGCGCTGGTGGAGTCGCTGGTCGTCGTGGCTGCCGGAGGCGTCGAGCTGCCGCCGCCGCTGCCCTTGAGCAGCGAGGGCACCTCGAACGCGAGGACCACGGCGAGCACGACCGAGAGACCGACCGCGACCTTCTTCATCTTCTTGTCCTTGGCCTCGCGGAGGTTCTCCATTCTCTTCTGCTTGCGGTTCATGAAGTTCCTCCGCTCGAGCTCGGGGCGGCCGACGTGCCGGAGCTGGTCGTCGTGGCCGTCGTGGTGGTCGACGTGGTGCCGGTGGTGCCCGGAGTCGTCGCCGGGGCGGTCGACTGCGGGACGAACTCGTTGATGACGAGCGTCGCCGAGACCTGGGGCCAGCCCTGCGGGCCTTCGGCGAGGGTGACGCCGCTGACGTCGAAGAGCCGTCCGGCCGTGAAGAGCCTGCCGTTCTGCACGCGGACCTGGTTCCGCACCCGCTGCAGGAAGGCGAGCAGGTTGTAGAAGCTGCCGGTGAACTTGGCCTGGATCGGCTCGGTGGCGAACGGATCGCTGGTGGTCGTCGTGGCCACTCCGCTCGCAGCGCTGGCCGACGTCGAGCTCGAGCTGGAGGCGCCCTCCGGCGTGATCTGGTCGAACGAGATCCCGGAGTCCTTCGCCAGCTGGCTGAGCGCGATGAGCACGTCGGGCGTGTCGAGCGTGTTCGGCATCGCCTGCGACACGCTGAAGACGCTTGCGGCTCGCACCGCCGGCAGCGCCTGCGTGAACGCCGACGAGCGGTTGCTGTTGATCTCGCTCTGCACGGCTGCCGTCTGCTTCTTCAAGCTGGCGGCCGTCGAGTTCTTCGGCGAGATCAGGGTGAAGTAGCCGACGAGGGCGACGAGGAGCAGCGCGGTCGCCACGAGCGCGACCTGAGCCGCCTTCGGCAGGCTCGCGAGGCGGGCGGTCACGACGCCCCCTTTCCGTTGCGGATGTTGGCGACGATCGTGAAGCTGACGACGTTCTGGCCGGAGACGGTCGCGCTCGTGCTGCTCTGGAGCTGGACGTCCTCGAAGTCCGGGACGACCGAGAGCCGCTCGAGGAGCCGGGCGACGCTCTCCTGGGAGTAGGTGTAGCCCTGGAAGTTCAGTTCCGTCGCAGCGGCCGGAAGCGCGCTCGAGGTCGTCGGGACCGTCGGCGCGGGATCGAGCGGCACGGTCGCGCTGAGGCCCGTGAGCCAGACGTCGTTCGGCAGGACGAGTGCGAAGCGGCGCAGGATCCGATCCCACGCGACGCGCTTGGAGAGCGCCGACGCCAGGGCGAGCGAGCGCTGCTCACGCTGGGTGAGCACCTGCTGGCGGAAGGCCTGCGCCGTCGCCGAGACGTGGTGCGCGGGGGTCACCGCGAGCACGGCCCGGGCGGACGCGAGCGCCTGCTGCTGGCGGCTGACGCTGCGGCTGGCGACCAGGGTGCCCGCGACGAGCGCGAGCACGACGGCCGCGCCGCCGATCGCCGCGACGAGGACGACCGCGTTCGGCCGCTCGCGCTTGTGCTCGACCTGCTGGCGGGGGAGAAGGTTGACGGCGCGCATCAGTCCTCGATTCCAAGTCCGATTGCGACGGCGAGGGCGCCGTCCTGGCCGTTGGAGCTGATGCCGTGACCGGAGCCGACGCGAGCGAACGGGTCGGCGACACGGACGCTGATGCCGATCAGCTCCTCGAGCTGCTCGGCGAGCCCCTGAAGATGGGCGCCGCCGCCGGTGACGGTGATCTCGGCGAAGCCCAGAGAGTCCGGTTGATCCTGGTAGAAGTGGAGGGAGGAGGCGAGCTCGCGTGCCAGGCCGGTGACCTCGCGGCGCGCTGCCTCGGCGGCCTTGGTCGTGCGCTCGTCGACCGGCTCCTCCGCCGCGCGGGCGGAGATGTCGATCGTGTGCTTGATGCGGTCGGCCTCTTCGGCGTCGACGTCGAGAGCGCGCTCGATCGCGGCCGTGACGCGGACACCGCCCCAGTCGAGCACGCGGGTGAACTCGCAGAGCTGCCCGTCGGAGACCGCGACCGTCGTGCGGTCGTGGCCGATCGAGACGGCGACGCGAGCCGAGCCTCGGCGCGCTCGCCGCCGTGCAGCGGCTCGCCGCCGACGGCGCGGAGCAGGGCGAAGGCCTCGATGTCGATGCCGGCGAGCTCGATCTTCGCGAGGGTCACGTGCCGCGAAGCGGTCGACGAGCTCCCGGTGGCGACGGCGAGGAGGACACGCGGTCGGGCGCGCCTTCCCCTCCCTCGACGATCTGGTAGTCGAGCATCGCCTCTTCGATCGGGATCGGCAGGGTCTCCTAGGCGCGGAAGCGGATGGCGTTGGCGAGCTGACGCGGGTCGTCGACCTCGGGCCGCTCGAAGACGCGCACGCCCGTGCGGCTCGAGCCGATGCCGAGGCGGACGTTCTTGCGCGGGAGGTCGGCGGCGGAGAAGAAGGCCGCGATCTCGTTGGCGAGCGCCTCGGAGTCGCGCACCTCGCCTCCCACCACGACCTCGGGCGGAAGTGCGTGCCGGGCAACCTTGACGAGCTTCGGCCTGCCGTTGTTGACGACGACGGCGGCCGCGAGCTGGGACGCGCCGACGCTCAGCCCGACGACCTGCTTGTGCCGGCCGCTCGAGCTCGTCTTCGCCGACGTGACCTTCGCCTGCTTCGGCGCGCGCTTGGGCAGCGACAGGCTGCGCTTCTTCTTGTTCGGCGCCTTCTCTTCCGTCGCGGCGGTGGCCTCGGTCTTGGTCGCCGGGGTCTCGGCCTTCGGCTGCTTCGGCGTGCGCTTGGGCAGCGACAGGCTGCGCTTCTTGGGCGCCTTCTCTTCCGTCGTGGCGGTTGCCACGGTCTTGGTCGACGGGTTCTCGGTCTTCGGCGACTTGGCCGCGGTCTTCGTCGACGGCTTGCGCTTGAAGGAGATGTCCTTCTTCAGTAGTTCGGAAAGTCCACTCACTGTGAGGCTCCTGCCACTCGGAGGCCGCGGAGGGCCTCGGGGAGGTGTTCATCGGTCCAGGGGGGCGATGCCGCTGCGTGCGAGCAGCGCCTCGAACTCTTCGCGCCGGCTGGTGACGGCGAGCGCGGTGTCCTGCGTGATGTGCTTGCGCACGACGAGGTCGGCGAGGCACTGCTCCATCGTCTGCATGCCGCGCGTCGTGTTCGTCTGCATCACGGAATAGATCTGCTCGGTCTTGCCCTGCCGGATCAGGTTCCGGACGGCGTCGTCGGGCAGGAGCACCTCGAGCGCGGGCACGCGCTTGCGGCCGTCGGCGCTCGGGAGCAGCGTCTGCGTGACGATCCCCTGGAGCGAAGCGGCGAGCTGCATCCGCACCTGGCCCTGCTGGGCCGACGGGAAGACGTCGATGATGCGGTCGATCGTGCTCGGCGCGCTCTGCGTGTGCAGCGTCGCGAGCACGAGGTGGCCCGTCTCGGCCGCGGTCAGCGCGGTCGAGATCGTCTCGAGGTCCCGCATCTCGCCCACGAGGATCACGTCGGGGTCCTGGCGGAGCGCACCGCGCAGCGCCTCGGCGAAGCCCTTGGCGTCGGAGCCGACCTCGCGCTGGTTGATGACCGAGGTCTTGTGCTGGTGCAGAAACTCGATCGGGTCCTCGATCGTGACGATGTGCAGCGGCCGGCTCTCGTTGATCGAGTCGATCATCGTCGCGAGCGTCGTCGACTTACCGGAGCCGGTCGGGCCGGTCACGAGGACGAGGCCGCGCGGCTCGCACGCGAGCTGGAGGAGCACCTCGGGGAGGCCCAGCTCGGCGGCCGACTTGATCAGCCTCGGCACGAGGCGGAAGGCGGCGGCGAGGGTGTCGCGCTGGAAGTAGATGTTGACGCGGAAGCGGGCGACCCCGGGGACCGAGTAGGAGAAGTCGATCTGGCGGTCGATCTCGAGCCGCTTCTGCTGCTCGGTCGAGGACGCGATAGAGCAGGTCGCGCGTCTCCTCCGGCGTGAACTTCTCGAACTCCTCCAGCGGCGCCAGCCGGCCGCGCATGCGCAGCAGCGGCGGAGACCCCGCAGTGATGTGGAGGTCGGAGGCGTCCTCGGCGGCAACGCGCTCGAGAAGCGTGTCGATGGAGAAAGGCTGCGGCGTCATGCGAGCGAGCTATCGGCGGGCGATGTGGCTCGCTTTAGAGAGGCCGTCGGGAATCACTCGATCGAGGGAGAGCCGCGAGCCCGCGCCGGAAAGGCATCCCCCAGCGCGGGGGATACCGGGGGTGAGGCGAATCACTCGTACGGGGGGACGAGCCGTCGCGGCCGCTGCCGATAGAGGGCGGGTCTGGGTTACCCGTCCTATCAAAGGAGACTGCATTGAATACCCTCAGACAGCGGCTCAACGCCCGGGACGAGAGCGGCTTCACGCTCATCGAGCTCCTGGTCGTGCTGATCATCATCGGCGTCCTGCTTGCGATCGCCATTCCGTCCTACCTGGGCTTCCAGAAGAAGGCTCAGCAGACGGCGGCGATGTCGGACGTCCGCTCGGCGATTCCGGATGCCGAGGCGTACTACTCGGACAACAACAGCTACGCCAGCATGTCCGCCAGCGGGCTGCAGACCACGTACGACTCCGGTCTCGTGATCTCGTCCAGCGGTTCGACGGGCATCGGGAGTGCGATCGGCGGCTCGACGAACGCGCAGGCGTACTGCATCTCGGCTGTTTCCGGCGGCCACTGGGCACACGTCCAGGGCCCGGGCGGCCAGGTCACGAACGACACGGCTGCGACCTCGGATCCGTGTTCCGGTTTCACCGGCTAGCGGTTCTGAATAACTGCACGACCGAGGGCGCGGGAAACTGCGCCCTCTCTTTTTGCCTTGCTGCGCGTATCCCCCTTTTCAGGGAGGCCCGCGCCGCCGGGCCTGCCGATAGGAAGGCCATGAACACGACGCTCAGCACGCGCCAGATCCGGGTTGTCGCCTTGCTCGTGCTGGTCGTCGTCGCCGCCGGCGGCTACCTGGCCGTCACGCACAAGTCGACCACGACCACGACGCCGCCCACGACGCCGGCCCGCACGACGCCGGCCACGACGACGCCCTCCCAGAGCAAGCCGCACACCCACACGGTGACGCCCGCGACGCTCGATAGCCACGGGCTGCCGGTTCCGGTTGCCCGCGCGCTCCAGAAGCATTCCGTGGTGGTCGTCGCACTCACCACACCGCGCGGTGCCGACGAGCAGTCCACCGGCGCGGAGGCGCAGGCCGGCGCGGCCCAGATGCAGGCGGGCTTCGTCGCCATCGACGTCTTCCACCAGAGCCCCGGCACGGCGATCCTCCGCAAGCTCGGAGTCGTCGACACGCCCGAGGTCCTGGTGGTCAAGCGCAACGGCGCGATCACCGCGCAGTTCAAGGGCTTCGTCGACCGCGACGTGGTCGCGCAGGCCGTCGCAGACGCACGCTGATGAGAAAGGGCAGTCGCCCTGAGGCCGCCGAGCCGGAGCCGCGGGAGCTCTTCGTCCGCAGCGCGAGCCGGTACGGGCGCCCCGTCGTGACGATGCGGGCGATGGATCTCGGCGATGCCTGCGTCGTCGACGTCGAGGTGGAGGGTCGCGAGGACGGTGCAGAGCCGCGCTCGTACAGCTTCGCCGACGCCCAGCAGGCGAGCACGTTCGTGACCGAGGCCGTCGAGGCCCTGGTCTACCTCGGCTGCGAGATTCACGCCTGAGCGGCGCGAGCGGGAGATAGGTGGATCCCGTGGCGAGAGAAGAAGGCGAGCTCCGGCACGACGAGCCCGGCGCCGACGTGATCGCGCTCCCTCAGCTCGAACGGCTGCCTCCGAACCCCGACGCGCCCGACCCCGCTTCCAGCTTCACCGCCGACAACCGCTCGGCCAGGCTCGAAGCGCTCGAGCTCGTCCGGGCGGCCGTCGAGCTCGCCGATCGCATCGAGCGCGACGCGCAGGAGACGGCGAAGGACAGGCTCACGCGCACCGAGGAGGAGGTCCGGCTGCGCCGGCTCGCCCTCGACGAGCGCGAGAAGGAGCTCGATCACCTCCGGCGCGAGCTCGACGGCGCCCGCCAGGAGCTCACACAGGCAGAGCAGGAGATCGAGGAGCAGCGCCGCCAGGCAACCGAGGCGTCGAACGAGGCGCAGGCGCGCCTGGCTTCCGTCGAGGCGGAGGCCGCCGCGACCATCGCGGCCGCGAACGAGCGCGTCCAGGCCCTGCAGGAGGAAGCGCGCGTCGAGGCCGACGGCCTCGTCGCCGCCGCCCGGGCCGAGGCCGAGTCGGTCGCGGCCACCGCGCGCTCGGAGGCGGACATGGCCGTCGAGGCAGCGCGCGCCCAGGCAGATGGTCTCGTCGCCTCCGCCCGCACCGAGGCCGAGGCGGCGTCGGTGAGCGTCCGCTCGGAGGCGGAGGCTGCGCTGCACAACGCTCGCTCCGAAGCGGAGGCCCTGTTGGGAACGGCCCGCTCCGAGGCAGAGGCCCTCACGGGCGGCGCACGCTCAGAGGCCGAGACGCTCGTGGGCAGTGCACGTTCCGAGGCGGACACAGTGTTGGGGACGGCCCGCTCGGAGGCGGAAGGCGTTGTCGCCCGCGCCGCCGCCGAGGCCGCGGAAGGGGTCGAGACTGCGCGTGCCGCGGCCCAGGAACTGTTGGACAAGTCGCGCGCGGAGGCACAGTCGATCACGGAGACCGCGCGGCGCGAGGCCGACCAGCTCCTCGCAGACGCCAAGGCCGACGCCGCGGCCGCCGAAGAGCTCGAGACGGCACGCGCCGCAGCCCAGGAGCTGTTGGAACACGCGCGCGCCGAGGCGCAGGGCATCGCCGAGACCGCGCGCCGCGAGGCCGAGGAGCTGCTCGCAGCCGCCCAGGTCGAAGCGGCGCCCCAGCACGAGCCCGAGCCCGAGGTCGCGCAGCCCGAGCCGGAGCCGGAGCCGGAGCCGGAGCCGGAGCCGTCCGCACAGCCCGAGGCAGAGGTGCCTGCCGCCGAACCGGAGCCGGCTCGACCTGCTTCCTCGTCGGGCTTCACGCCCCCGCCGACCTCGCTCGAGGATCTCGCGGCCGCCAGCCGGCCGACGAAGTTCAGCATGGGCGGCCGCTCGCGCGGCGAGTAGCGCGCGCAGCTCGATCAGCCGGCGTCGACGCCGACCGTGGGCTCGAGCCCGAGGAAGGCAGCGAGGCGCTCTGCCTCGAGGACGAGCGCGGCCCGGGCCGCCTTCCCGACCCGGCCGGCAAGCCGAATCTGCAGCTCGATCCGCTTGCCGCGCCGTTTCCGCTCCCACAGGCCCGCGGCGAGCCCGTCGACCAGCACGAGCCGCGTGGCGGCAGGTCCCTCGTAGCGGCCGCGGCCGTGGCTTGCGATCAGCTCCCGCACCGCCGGCGGCACGAGCCGGTCGCGCTCGCGGAACCCCATCACGTAGACGTCGTACTCCGGCAGCAGCCGCACCTGGGCGACTGGCTCGGGAAACGGGCGGTCGCCCGCGAGGACGAAGCAGGCGCGGCCGCCGACGCCGACCTCCTCGAGCTCGCCTGCGAGCTCGGCGAACAGTGCGCGTGCCTCCGCCACCCTGAACGTGGCCGTGCCGAACCACTCGGCGAAGCTCGCCGGCGGAGCAGGGCCGTAGGCGCGCAGGAAGCGCCGGCAGACCTCCCGCAGCGCCTCTCGCTCGTCCAGCTCCGGCGGGCGCTCGAGCCACTGATCAGGCCGCGCGAGCGTGATCCGCGACCCTTGCGGCGGCCCCTGGCACAGGTCGGAGAGGAAGAACGCGAAGCCCGAGCGCAGCCGTTCCCGGGGCGCGGCTCCGACCCGCTCGACGACTTCCTCGGTCAGTTCGTCGCGGAGGAGGCAGCGGCCGTCGAGCGCGTCCCAGACCGCCGCCCGCACGGCTGCGGCCTCGTCGGCGCCGAGCGCCGGGTGCACCACGCCTGCCGGGTCGGGCCAGGCGGGAAGGCCCTGGTCCGGCGCGCCGAGCACCGCGCGCCGGGCCGCGTGCCAGAGCGGCAGCTCGTCGGCGGGATGGAGGTGAAGGGTGCCGCGGATCGTCCACGCCTTGACCAGCTCACGCCGCTCCCACAGCGCCGCGCGAACGTCGGCCTGCTCGATCCCGTCGACCCGGGCTGCCAGCTGGAGCTCGGCCGACGTCTGGACCTGCGCGTGCACGCCGCACACGGCGCTGACGACGCCGACGAGCCGGTCGCCGCTCGCCCGCTCGCTCAGGGAGGAACGGAGCAGCCGGCGCGCGCGCACCAGATCCCAGCCGACGTCCACGTCGGACGATTTTCCCAGCCAGCGGGAGGCGAAAGGCCGGTGGCAGCCACCGTCACGAAACGCTCCCGAACGTGTGACGCGTCTTCACGCGATGCGCCTGGCCAGGCGCGAGTCGCCGTAACAGAGACGTGCCGGTGCCTGCCACCGGTCGAGGCACAGAGCGCCGGCGGTCGCTTGCGCTACAGCGTCGTGACGCGGGCGAGCTCTTCGAGCGACGTAAGCCCCGCGAGGACCTTCTCGATCCCGTCGACCCACAGCGTCGTCATGCCGGCTCCGAGCGCCGACCGCTCGATCTCCTCGCGGCCCGCCTTCGCGCGCAGCGAGCGTCGACAGCTCCTCGTTCATCTCCAGGAGCTGGAAGACGCCGATGCGGCCGCGTAGCCGGTCTGCCGGCAGCGCGGGCAGCCGTTCCGGCGGAAGAGCTCGGTCTTGCCGTGCCGGAGCTCCTCCGGGATGCGGGCCGCGTCGATCTCTTCCTTGCTCGGCGTGTACAGCTCCTAGCAGTGCTCGCAGAGCCTGCGCGCGAGACGCTGCGCGAGCACGCCGGTGACGGCCGCGCCCGTGAGGAACGGCTCGACGCCCATCTCGTTCAGGCGCGAGAGCGCGCTCGGCGCGTCGTTGGTGTGCAGCGTCGAGAGGACGAAGTGGCCCGTCAGGGCCGCCTCGATCGAGATCTTCGCGGTCTCGCCGTCGCGAATCTCGCCGACCATCACGACGTCGGGGTCCGAGCGCAGGATCGAGCGCAGCGCGGTGGCGAACGTCAGCCCGGCGCGCGGGTTGATCTGCACCTGGTTCACGCCGGGGAGCCGGTACTCGACCGGGTCCTCGACCGTGATCATGTTGATCTCCGGCCGGTTGATCTCCGTCATGGCGGAGAAGAGCGTGGTCGACTTGCCCGAGCCGGTCGGGCCGGTGACGAGCAGAGCGCCGGTCGGCCGGTGGACCATCGCCGTCAGCTGCTCCTGCATCGCGAGGCTGAGCCCGACCTCCTCCATTGTCGGCGGCTTCTTGGACTTGTCGAGCAGGCGCATCACGACCGACTCGCCCTCGACCGTCGGCAGCGTGGCGACGCGGACGTCGAGCATCCGGCCGGCGGCGGAGGCGGAGAGCGAGATCCGGCCGTCCTGCGGCTTCCGGCGCTCGGCGATGTCGAGCTTCGCGAGCACCTTCAGGCGCGTGGTCACGCCGATCGCGCTGCGCTTCGGGATCCGCTGGATCTCGTGGAGCACGCCGTCGATGCGGAAGCGCACGACGAGCGAATCGCTCTGCGGCTCGAAGTGGACGTCGCTCGCGCCATCCTCTGCGGCCTCGAAGATGACCGAGTTGACGAGGCGGACGAGCGGCGCGTCGGAGATGCCGTCGTCGATCTCGAGGTCGTCCAGCTCGTCCTCGTCGACGACCTCGAGCTCGGCGATGTCGCTGTAGCCGGAGCGGGCGCCGAAGGCCTCGGCGGTTCGCGCGAGCCGGCCGATCTCGTTCGCGATCTCCTCGCTGGCGGCGACGCGCAGGGAGATCGGGTGGCGGCTGGCGAGCCGCAGCGCGTCGATGCCGTGGATGTTCTGAGGGTCGGAGATCGCCACACAGAGGTAGTCGTCCTCGAAGGCGTACGGCAGCGCGGTGACCTGCTCGAGGACATGCAGGGGGATGGCCTCGGCGGCGACGGGGTCGATGCCGACGCTGCCGAGCTCGACCACCGGGAGCCCGTACTGCGCGGCGACGATGCGGGCGATCGCCTCGCTCGAGGCGAGCCCCTCGTCGATCAGCACCTGCACGACCGACGTGTGCTTCGCCTGCTCCCGCAGGGTCTCGAGCTTCGCCTCGGGGATCAGCCCTGTCGTCTCGAGCAGGTCGACGACGAGCTCGCCCATGAGCTGCGAGATCGGCGCAGGGGCGACCGGGCCTTTCGACACCGGGTTCCCGTCGCCCGTTACGGGCTGAGCCGACACCGCAGTCGCCTCACGTCAGATGGTGGAGGTAGGCGTGGAGGATCGCCTCGCCGGCGAAGAGCGCGATCACGGCGCCCGCGGCGAGGAACGGCGCGAACGGGATCTTGAGCTTCCGGGCCCCGCGGCCGTGGCGCGCGATCAGGAAGACGGTCGGGACGAGGGACAGGAGGAGCGCCAGCATGAACCCGACCGGCGTCGTCCGGCCGAGCAGCGCGCCGATGAGCAGCGCGAGCTTGACGTCGCCCATGCCCATCCCGCCCGGGTACGCCAGCGCCACGAGGAAGAGGAACCCCGCGAAGCCGAGCGCCCCGTCGCCCACTCGGGCGACGGGTGCCACACGGTGTCCAGCGCGAGGACGGCGGCCGCCGCAGGCAGCACGACGTTGTTCGGGACGATCCGCCGCTCGATGTCGGTGGCCGATCACGACGACGAGCGCGGCACAGCCGATCGCCGCCGCGACCGTCCTCAGCGTGAGGCCGAACGCGAGCACGCAGCCCACGAGGAGGAGCGCCGTCGTGAGCTCGATGATGAGGTCGCGCGGCGGGATCCGGACGCCGCACTTGCGGCAGCGGCCGCGGAGCAGCGCGTAGGAGAGCACCGGGACGTTGTCGTACCAGCTGATCGGCGTCTCGCAGCTCATGCACGCCGAGCCCGGCCGCACGATCGAGCGGCGGAGCGGCACGCGTGCTGCGACCACGCCGAGGAAGCTGCCAAGGGCGAGCCCGGGCACGAAGACGAGCGGGAGGACGAGATCCATCCCGTCTGTTATCGACAGTCGCGCGGTGCCCCTTGAGGGCGGATTGCGGCGCGCTACTTGGAGGTCGTGTGCTTCGCCGGGCGGCGGATCAGGCTCGCACCGTACGGCGAGCGCTCCTGCGGCTCGCCGAGCTGTGCGCCCTTGCCGCGCACGAGGTGCAGCGTGATGGTCGGAGCGCCGGTGTCGAGCACGTGCGCGCCGGGCTGCGGCGACTGGGAGGCGACGACGTTGGCCGGATAGCCCTCGACGGCGCCGCGGACCTTCCAACCGAAGCCGCCGTCCTCGAGCATCCCCGAAGCGAAGACGAAGAGCTGGCCACGCACGTCCGGCACCGTCATCACCTGCTGCGGAGCGGACGAGTGCTTCGCCTGCTTCGTCGCGGTGGTCGGCTTGTCGGCCGCGAGGCTGATCGTGGCGCTGACGAGCAGGCCGGCAGCGGCAACGGCGGTCAGGCGCGGAAGCGTGAGGATGCGGCGGGGCACGGCTCGTGCATCGGAACGTTGGAACATGCCCATGACCCCCTAATGGGTGAAGTAGACGACGTCGGAGCTGAATGCGCTGGTGCCTGGGGAGCCGGTCGCCTGCGGTACGCCGCCGACCGCGGCGCCGACGATCCGCCTCGCGCCGTCGTACCTCGAGGCGAACCAGGGCTCGCTGAGGCTGTCGATCTCGACGTTGGCTCCGGTGTGCGGCGCGTCGATGATGTCCCCGAAGCCGATGTAGATCCCGACGTGGTCGACCCCGTTGAAGAAGACGAGGTCTCCGGGCTGCAGCTGGTTCTTCGGCACCGGGACGCCGCCCGCGTACTTCCACTGCGAGACGGTGTAGTGCGGCAGCGAGATCCCGACCTGCGCGAACACGTACTGGACGAGGCCGGAGCAGTCGAAGCCGGTGGTCGGGTTGGAGCCTCCCCACTTGTACGGGACGCCGAGGTACTGCATCGCGATCGAGACGACGCCGCTGTAGGGCGCCGCCGAGCCGCCGCCGGTCGCGAACAGGTTGTTCGAGAGCAGCGCGGGGGCGTTGGTGGCGAAGGCCGGGCCGTTCGCCTCGTTGCGGAACGTGCCGAGCCGGCTCGTCGCGGCGTCGAGCCGCTGCTGCAACTGGTTCACGCGCGCGGTGGCGGCGCGACGGCGGACGCCGAGCAGGACGGCGCGCCTCTGGGCGTCCAGCCGGCTGGAGAGGAGGCGGGCGTCGTTGGCGGCGCGGAGAAACTTCCGCTCGGAGCGCGCAAGCTTTCGAGCCTGCGCGCGGGCGCTGCCGAGCAGCGCGTGGACGCCGAGACCCGGCTACGTGCGGAAGCGAGCTGCGCCTTGAGCTGCTTGGCCGAGAAGACCACTCCGACTCCGCCGACTCCGACTCCGCCGCCGCTCTGGCCGTAGAGGCTGGCGAGCCCCAGCACCTCGTTCACGTACCAGGAGGCGTGGTTGTAGCAATAGATGGCTCGGGCGATGTCGAACTGGCCGCCGCACCCGGCGAGGTAGCGCGCCGCGCTGAAGATCGCGTCCGTGGGGTTGTTCGGGTCGGCGACGCCGTCCCCGTTCGCGTCGATTCCCCACCGGGCCCACGTCGAGGGCATGAACTGCATCCAGCCGACGGCGCCCGCGGAGCTCGGCCCGAGGTTGCTGCCGAAGTTGGTCTCGACCTTGTTGATCGCGGCGAGCACCTCCCACGGGATCCCGTAGGCGTTGCCGGCCGCCTGCCAGATCGGGCGGAGGGCCGCGAAGGACATCGCGCCGCCCTGTGGCTGCCCCTGCGCGGTGGCGGTGAACGGGACCACGGTCGCGGCGGGGCCGGCGCTCTGTCGATGAGGCCGCGCGACCCGGAACGTGTCCGCCCCCGCGGTACCCGCGAGGGCCAGGGCGAGCACGAGCGCCGCCCCGAACAGCGGGAGAAGACGTCTCATGGCTACTGCTGGCCGGCGACGCGGAGCCTCGGCAGCTCCTCCGCGTCCGCAGCTTCCTCGGCCGCCGGCTCGGGCTCCTCGTCGGGAACGGGATCCTCTTCCGCGAGGGAATCGAGATGCGCCACGTGGGCCTGCTCCTTCACGGCCCGGTCGAGCGCGATCAGGAAGTCGTGGCGGTTCGAGGCGGCGTTGGCCGCGATCTCGCGGTCGACCTTCTCGGAGAGCACGAGCTCGATCAGCGCCTTGCTGAAGGTCTGCATCTGGAAGAAGTCGCCTTCGGCGATCGCCTCGGTGATCTCCTCGGGCTTGTTGTCGCGGATCAGGTCCGAGATCCGGGCGTTCGCGATCATGACCTCGACCGCCGGGACGCGTCCGCCGTCGAGCTTCGGGAGCAGGCGCTGGCTGATGACGCCGCGGAGCACGCCGGCGAGGATGGAGCGAATCAGGTGCTGCTTGACGGACGGAAAGAACTCGACCATCCGCCCGATCGTCTCGGAGGCGTCGACCGTGTGCATCGTCGAGAGGACGAGGTGGCCAGATTCCGCCGCGGCCAGAGCGGTCTCGGCGGTCTCGGCGTCGCGGAGCTCGCCGATCAGGATCACGTCCGGGTCCTGCCGAAGTCCCCGGCGCAGCGCCTGCGAGAAGGAGGCGGTGTCGAGCCCGACCTCGCGCTGGTTGACGATGCAGCCGTGGTCGCCGTGGACGATCTCGATCGGATCCTCGATCGTGACGATGTGCTGACGGCGAGTGCGGTTCATGTGGTCGATGATCGCCGCGAGCGTCGTCGTCTTTCCCGAGCCCGTCGCTCCCGTGACGAGGACGAGCCCGCGGTGCTCCTCTGCCAGGCGCCGGACGCCGGGCGGCAGGGAGAGCTCGTCGAAGTTCGGGACCTCGCGGGGGATGACGCGGAAGGCGATCGAGATAGAGCCCCGCTGCCGGAAGCCGTTGACGCGGAACCGGGGGAGGCCCGGCGGCGAGAAGGCGCTGTCGAGCTCTCCGGTCTCGAGGAACGTCTGCAGCCGCTTCGGCGTCTCGGCGCAGACCTGCTCGAGTGCGAGCTCGAGGTCGCGTTCGGACAGGTCGGGCTCGCCCTCGAGCACGTCCAGGTTGCCGTCGCGGCGCAGGATCGGAGGCCTCTCGACCTTGAGGTGGATGTCGCTTGCGCCGAGTTCTACGGCGCGCTTGAGCACGAGTTCGAGATCCATCGGCAACCTTCCCAATCGGCCGCTTACGGCACCAGCTTTAGGCCCGATTCCCCCGGACGGGCGCTTGGGTCTACTTCCCGCTCTTTCATCCGGTCGGCGTCCGCGACGAGACGACCGGAGCCGCGCAGCGCCAGTACTCGCGGGTGGGGTGGACCACGATCAGGCTGCACGAGTTGTTCGTCTCGTCCGGCCAGCCGTCGAGGCGGCCTTCGTGCAGCTCAGCAGCGTCGAATCGGACTGGCCGCTGACGAGGACCGGTGAGCAGCTGCTCAGGAGACCGGCGTCCCTCAGGATGCGCCCGTCCTTGACGGCGGCCATCACCCCGATCACGAGGGCACCGACGACGATGATCTTCAGCAGCATCGGTCTCTCCTAGCGCGCGATCAGGGCCTCGAGCTCCCGCTCGAGTTCTGCAAGCTCGTTGCCGTGTCGCCCCAGGCCGCCGCCGAGCTCGTCGAGCGTGCGCTCGAACCGCTCCCGCTCCTCGGCGACGAGCTGCAGGAGGTCGTCCCGTTCGGCCTCGAGCTCACGGATCCGCCCCTCCAGCTCCTGCGCTTTCCGGTGGGCGGCCTCCGCCTCGCGTGCGCGCTGCGCCGCGAGATTCGCCAGCGCGTGGCGGTGCTCCTCGAGCTCCGAGCCGGTCGCGGCGAGCTCGACTTCGAGCTCCGCGATGATGTGCTTCTTGCGGCGCCAGCGCGGCGCCCGCCGGGCAGCTGCCGGCTCGGGAGCTTCCTTCGTCAGGGCTTCGACGACCGGATCCTTCTCGCTCCGGCCCGCGAGGACCGCGACGGCGCCGACGAACGCGGCCAGGCAGATCCCGGCTGCGTAGAGCAGGCCGGGAACGCCGCGCACGATCAGGTAGGCAGCCGCGGCAGCCGCAGCTCCTGCGCCGGCAATGCCCGCCGCGGCGAGCGTCCGAGCCGGCGCGTCTCTCACTGCAGGTGACCGCCCTGGATGATCGCGGCGAGCTCCTGCGTCTTGGCCAGGGCCCGCTCGAGGCGGTTGTTCCGGTCACCCAGGTCGTGCCGCATGCGGTCGACGGCCTCCTGGTCGCGGAGGCGCTCGACGCGCATCCGCTGGAGCTCCGTCTCGAGCTCCTGCACGCGCTGCTCCCGCGCGGCCATCTCGCCGCCGAGCTCCTGCAGCTTGTTGCGCAGATCCTGCAGCCGCGTCGCCTCGGTGTCGAAGGCGTTGAGCACGCGCTCGAGCGACCGTCCCCAGACCGGCGCCGCAGCGGCCGCACCGTTCGCGACCGGGTCGGTGCCGGAGGAGGCAACTGCCATCGACGCGGCGTCGAGCAGGGAAGCGAGCGTCGAGGTCTTGACGACGCCGATGTCGACGGCGCCGGAGAAATGCTCGCGAATGCCCGCGATGCGCTCGGGAGTCGCGTCGGCGAGGACGACGCGGACGTTGCCGTCGCCGCAGTGGACCGGAGCGGCGCCGATGCGCGCGAGCTCCTCACCGCCCACCCGGGTTGCGGATTCGCTGTCGATCAGCAGCGGCTCGTCGTCGAGGTAGGGGAGCTCCCAGCTACGCGCAGTCGCGATGGCCGCGTCGCGCTCGTCGCCGGGCTCGACGCGCTGCTCGTCGTCGAACGTCGTTTCGCTGTCGAAGTTGTAGTCGTCCACTGCAGGCCTCCAGTTCGCGTATCTACGGAGTTATCGGCTCCCTCGACGCCCTGCTTTAGGCGTCGGGAGGTCTAAACCTGCGCGAGATAGACGCAGACGTCGCCGTCCGGGAGCGTGCGGCCGCTGCGTACGACCTCGTACACGGTCGGTTCCTCCTGCTCGGGGAGGACGAGCTCGACGGTCTGGCCCGCATGCGGCGGCACGCCCGTCTGCGGCAGGAGCTCATAGCCGTTCGGGCCCGGGACGAACAGCGAGTACTCGATCTCTTCGGGCTCGGCGGCGAGCTCCACGAGCTCGACCTCCGCCTCGGCCTCCGGGCCTGCCTCGATGACGTCGGTCGCGGGCTCTTCCGCGGCCTCCTCGCTGCCCGAGCCGAGCTCGGCCGCGAGCCGGCGGACTGCCTCGAGCGCCTCGACCAGCCGCCGCGACCCGAGCTGCAGCTGGGCCTCGCGCGCGTCGGCGGCGTTGGCAGCGGCTGCGAGCTGCTCGATCGAGGAGCCGAGCTCTTCCTCGAGCAACCTGCGCTGGGCGAGCAGGGTCTCCCGCTCTTCGCGGTGAAGGTCTTGCTCCTCGGCGAGGAGGCGCGTCTGTTCCTCGGCCTCCGCCTGGGCCTCGGTCGCGACGACCTGCAGCCGCTCGAGCTCCGTGACGGCGCGGTCGCGCTCGGCCTCGAGGGCGATCTGCGAGTCGCGGACACGTTCCGCCTGCCGCAGCAGCTCCCGGGCCTCCTCGAGCTCGGCCGTCAGATTGTCGCGCTCCTCGACGACGGCGCGCAACTCGGCCGCCGAGCTGTCCCGTACCTCCGCCAGGATGTGCTGGAGTCGCTCGACCTCGGTGCGCAGCTCGTCGCGCTCTGCGGCGGCAGGGCCGAGGACGGCGAGCCGTTCGAGCGCGTCGCCGAGCTCCTCCTGCAGCCGCTCGCTCTGGGCCGTCACCTCGTCGCGCTGCGTCCTGCTCTCGTCGCGCTGCCCCGTGAGCTCGTCGCGCTCGGCGGCGTGCTGCTCCTGTTCTTCGGCCAGCCGGCGCTCGTGCTCCGTCGTGGCGGCCTGCGCCTCGGCGAGTGCCGTCTGCAGCTCGTCGAGCTGCTCGCGGGCGCGTTCGCGCTTCTGGCGGAGCCGGGCCAGCTCCTCCTCGTGCGCGGCCTGCGTCTCGGCGAGGACGCTCTCGAGGCGGGCGACGTCGGCCTGCAGCCGCTCCCGCTCGCCGGCGGCCGCGTCCTGCGCCTCGGCGAGCGAGGACCGGAGCTGCTCGACCTCGGCGCTCAGCCTGTCCCGCTCCTCGGCGGCCGGGCCGGCGGCGGCGAGACGCTCGAGTGCGTCGCCGAGCTCCTCCCGGAATCGGTCGCGCTGGGTGCTGATCTCGTCGCGCTGGGTGCTGATCTCGTCGCGCTGCGCCGTGAGCTCGCTGAGCTCGCCGGCGTGCAGCTCGTGCTCCTCGGCGAGCCGGCGCTCGTGGTCGGCGGCCGCAGCCTGTGCCTCGGAGAGCGACGCGTGGAGCCGCTCGAGCTCGGCCGCGACCTCGTCGCGCTCCTCCTGCAACCGCGCGAGCTCCTGCTCGCGCTCGGTCTCCGTGTCGGCGAGGGCGGTCTGCAGCCGCTCGATCTCGGTGGTCGCCCGCTCGTGCTCGTCCTGCAGGCCGCGCAGGTTCTGATCCTGCGTCGTCTGGGCCTCGGCGAGGGCCGCCTCGAGCCTCTCGACTTCGGCCAGCAGCCGCTCCTGCTCGTGGGCGTGCGTTTGGTCTTCCTGGAGCCGGGCGAGCGTCTGCTCGTGCTCGGCCTGTGTCTCGGAGAGGGCCGCGTCGAGTCTCTCGACCTCGGCGAGCAGCCGCTCCTGCTCGGCAGCGCCGTCCCGCAGGCGCTCGAGCTCGTCGGCGGCCCGCGTTTGCTCCTCCTGGAGCCGGGCGAGCGTCTGCTCGTGCTCGGCCAGCGCTTCGGCGAGGGCGGCTTCGAGGCGCTCGATCTCGGCGCGCAAATGCTCCAGTTCCGCGGGGTCGGCCTCCACGGCGAGCGGCGCTTCCGCGCTCGGCTCGGCGTCTGCGGGCTCTTCCTCGGGCTCGGCGTGCGCGGTCTCTTCGGTTTCGTCCGAAGCGGTCTCCAGCTCCTCGACAACGGTCGCCACGGCCTGGGCTTCCACGACCTCCGCGACTTCTTCCGGCTCGGTCTCGGCCGGGAGAGCGGTAGGCGCGGGCGGTTCCTCGACCGCCTCCGGCTCGGCGGGGACGTCTGCCGGTGAGTCTTCGGTCGGCTCGACGCTGGGCCGCGCGGGCGGCGCGACGGCAGTCGGCGCCAGCCGAAGCTTGGGGAGGTCGGTGCGCGTCTCCTCCGCGTCGGGCTCCTCGTCCTTCGGCGGGACGCCGAGCGCGAAGCCGTACTCGGTCCGGAGCGCTCCCCGCTCTGCATCGCGAGCGCATGCGCAACCGCGGCGCCCGACGCGAAGCCGAGCTCCACGATGATCTGGCCCAACGGGCGCTTCGACTGCTGCTGGACCTCGAGCACGGTCGCGAGCTGTTCCTGGCTGATCAGCCCGAGCTCGGTCATCAGCTCGCCGAGCTGACGCTGCGGCATGCGCTCGCTCTCGGAGGAAGCGCTCATGCCAGAGTTCCGACCCGCCGCAGGGAAATCACGCCGTTTTTATCGGCGCCAAAAGCATCGAACTTGAATACAGCGGACCCCGGCCCAAGAAACGCTTGTTCGAGGGATGGCCCCGCAGGCCGCTACGGACGACGATTGCGCCAGGACACCTGCGGCGTCCGCACCAGCCGAGTCGAGGAGGAGCCGCATGTCCAGCACCATCGAGGAGAGCGTCATCCACCGGGACAGCCTGCTCGAGGTCGAGTACGACTTTGCCCGGAGAGAAGCCGAGCGCCGCGAGCTCGCCCGCGATGTGGAAGCTCAGCACGAGCGGTTGCACACGCTGCGCGCGATCGTGCTCGAGGAGCTCACGAAGCAGCGGCGGGTGACGTTGCCGCGCTGGCCGAGTGGGCCGAAGGTCGTCGCCCCGACGCTCGTCGACGAGGACGAGTGGTGGAACAAGATGCTCGGGAGGAACAAGGCGGCTTAAGCCGCGCGCCCAGCCGTGGATGGAGCTCGGGACGCCGGGCTCCTCCGGCGCAGATCAGGGCGGACCGGTCGTTGTCGTTGTTGTCGTCGTCGTAGTAGTCGGCGGTGGCGGTGGAGCAGTGGTGGTCGGCGGCGGGTTCGTGGTCGGGGGAGGCACCACGGTCGTCGTGGGGAGCGTGCGGGTCGTGGTCTGCGTCGTCGTGCGCGCCGTCGTCGTCCTGGCCGTGGTGGTCTTCTGCCGGGTGGTCGTCTTGTGCTTCTTCGCCTTCTTCTGCTTGCAGCCGTCGTGCGGGCGGGCTTTGCGCCAGGTGAGCGCGAACTGGTAGCGGCCGCACCACCGCTTGAACGGCGGAGATCCCGGGCTCGCGAACTGCTCGACCGGCTGACCCTGGAGCGCAGCCGTCATGAACGTGTGCCAGATCTCGGCGGGCAGCGTGCCGCCCGTGACGCCGGGGATCCCGTGCACCCCGCGCATCGGCCGCTCCCCGGTCGGGTAGCCGACCCAGGTGACCGTCGTGAGCTGCGGCACCCAGCCCGCGAACCAGGCGTCCGCGAAGCTGTCCGTCGTCCCCGTCTTCCCGGCCGCGGGCCGGCCGGCGAGCGCCGCAGCCGTGCCGGTCCCCGACTGGACGTTCGCCTCGAGCACCTTCGTCACCACTCCCGCGACCTTGGGGTCGACGACCTGCTTCCCCTTCGGCTGCGAAGCCCGCTCGGTCTGGCCGCCGGGGAAGACCACCTTCGTGAGGATGGTCGGGTCGTGCGCGACGCCGCCGTCCGCGAGCGTCGCGTAGGCGCTCGCGAGGTCGAGCGGGCTCACCGCATTCACGCCGAGCACGATCGACGGGACGGCCTTGAGGTGCGACTGGATCCCCATCCGGTGCGCGAGCTCGGCGACCGGCTTCGGGCCGAGGTCGAGCGTGAGGCGCGCGTAGACCGTGTTGTCGGAGAGCAGGGTCGCCTGCGTGAGCGGGATCCGGCCGGAGTACGTGTTCTCGAACGTGTGCACGTGCCAGTTGTCGGGCCCGACGAAGGGAGCCGAGAGGTACTGCGTCGAGTACGGGTTGATCTCCCGCTGCACGGCCTGCGTCAGGACGAACATCTTGAACGTCGATCCCGCCTGCCGCTGGCCGTCGACCGGCAGGTCGAAGGCGATGCGCTTCCCGGTCTGGGCGAGGGCCATGGCGCGGATCTGGCCCGTCTTCGGATCGATCGAGACGATCGATCCCGCCGGGTCGCTCTTGCGGTCGAGCGTGCCGAGGATCGCGTGGGTCGCCTCGGTCTGCATCTTCGCGTTGAGTGTGGTGTAGATCCGCAGGCCGCCGCGGCGCACTCGCTCGGCGCCGTACTGGCTCACGAGCTGGCTCGTGATGAAGTCGGTCAGGTACGTCTGCCCTCCGAGCCCGGGCGCTGCTCGCGGGTGCAGGCCGAGCGGGCTCCGGACCGCGCGTCGATAGCGGCTGGGGGAGATGTCGCCGGCCTGGACCATCGCCTGTAAGACCTCCGCCCGGCGGGCCTTCGCGGCGTCGGGCCGGGTGAGCGGGTCGTACGCCGACGGAGCCTGCGGCAGCCCCGCGAGCAGCGCCGCCTGCTCGAGCGAGAGATCCTTCGCGTCCACGCCGAAGTACGCGTGCGCGGCGGCCTGGATCCCGTACGCCTGCTGGCCGAAGTAGATGTCGTTGAGGTAGGTCGCGAGGATGCGGTCCTTGCTCCATTGCTTGTCGAGCTGGACGGCGAGGCAGGCCTCGTTGAGCTTCCGGCTGAGCGTCTGCTGTGGGCTGAGATAGAGGTTGCGCACCAGCTGCTGCTCGATCGTCGACGCGCCCTGCGCGAACCCGCCCGACGAGACGTCGGTCCTCAGCGCCCGGATGATCCCGATGTAGTCGATCCCGTTGTTCTGGTAGAAGCGCCGGTCCTCGGTGTCGACGATCGCCTTCCGCATCACGGGGCTGATCTGCTCGAGCGAGACAGGCTGTCGGTTGCCGCTCGCGCCGAGCAGCCCCAGGTGCGTGCCGTCGCTCGAGAGGAGGATGCTCGCCTGAGACGGGCCGTGCGCCTCGAGGCCGTCGAGGCTGCACGAGTACCAGAAGAACGGGCCGGCGACCGCGCTGCCGATGGCGAACGCGCCGATGAGCACGACGATGCCGGCGGCGGCGATTTGCAGCCCCCGCTTCACGTGCAGCCCTCGATTGTGCGTGCTCGCGTCTCCCATGCGACGTCGGGTAAACGCCGCAGGCCGTCTCCGGATACGGGTCAGCGCCCGAACAGGCGGGCGAGCAGGCCGCGCTGCGGCGGCGGCTCGGGCTCGGCGGCCGGCGGCTCCGCCGGAGGCGAGGGCCGCTCCGGCAGATCCTCTTCCGGCGGGAGCATCGAGCGCGGCACCGCTCCCCGCTCGCGCTGGGCGCGGATCGCGGCGTTCATCTCCTCACGCTGCGACTCGTCCTCCACCGCCCTCAGGGTACGCCGCAGAGGACGCGCCTCCTCTCGTAGGCTCGCGGGCATGTGCTTCGACCTCGATTCCGAGCCGCCGATTCCGCGGATCTCGGGCGCTGCCGTCTCCCACGAAGACGTTGTCGGCGAGAGCGAGGACGGCAACCGCTTCGCGGCCTTCCGGGCGATGCCCGAGGAGGACGTCTCGACCGGCGTGGTCATCCTGCCGGACGTCCGCGGGCTCTACCGCTTCTACGAGGAGCTCGCCCTGCGCTTCGCCGAGCGCGGTCATGCCGCGATCGCGTTCGACTATTTCGGCCGCACGGCCGGCGTCGACAAGCGGCCCGACGACTGGGACTACATGCCGCTCGTGCAGCAGCTGACGCACGAGCAGGTGCAGGCCGACGTCGGCGCCTGCGTCCGCGACCTGCGCGCGTTCGGCTGCAACGCGATCTTCACGGTCGGCTTCTGCTACGGCGGCAGCGCCTCGTGGGCGGCGGCCGCGTGGGGCCACGGCCTCGCCGGCGCCGTCGGCTTCTACGGCCGCCCGAGCCGGATGATCGACCTCGTGCCGCAGCTGGAAGCCCCGATCCTCGCCCTGCAGGGCGGCGCCGACCAGGGCATCCCCCACGAGGACAACGTCGCGTTCGAGCAGGCGCTGAGCGACGCCGGCAAGTACTACGAGCTGATCGAGTTCGAGGGCGCGCCGCACAGCTTCTTCGACCGCAAGCAGGAGGAGTTCCAGGCCGCGTCCGACGAGGCCTGGCAGCGCACGCTCGAGTTCATCGCGCGGTACTCCTAGCGGCCGCTAGCCGCATTGGATGTCGGCGGGCTTGACCGGCGGGCCGAATCGGTTGACCATGTCCTGCCACCGGCGAGAACGCACGAGGTGTTCGGCGCTGCGCCACTGCCCGGTGCGTCCTAGCTCATCGAGATTGTGCATGGCTCGATCTTCGATCTGGAGCTCGCCGAGCACGTGCCGGTAGGCGGCGGCAATGGAGGCAGGCGGGGTCAGTGCACGCAACTCCATGAGGTAGCGGTCGAAAGACGATGTGAGAACGTCGATCTCTACTGCCGCCTCCGGCAGGCTGGTGGGCTTCTCGGCGTCGATCTGCTCGAGCTGTGCGCGAGCGGAAACGCAGAAGTGCTCGAGCCCATGTGCGAACTGCGCCAACGAGAGCGGCTTGGCGTAGTAGTAGGAAGCAGCCGACGTGCCGCCGGACACCCGCATCGCTACCGCGGTGAGGATCGCGTCGGTCCGGCGAGCCCGGCCGCAGCGAACATCCCCCGCCCTGGCCGACGGCCTGAGTCGCTTGCCGATGATCTGCCACGAACGAGATCGAACGAGGAGGGTGGCCCGTTGCCACTGGCCCGTCTCGGTCAGGCGATTCAGTTGATTCATGGCGCGCCCTGCTGTCTGAATGCTGCCGAGAAGGCGCCTGAACGGAGCCACCTCGGAAGACGGCGGGACCTGTCCATCAAGCTCCATGTTCAGCCGGTCGAGTATCGAGGCGAACCTGCGAACCGACCTGGCCGCGGCCTTCCGGGTCCGTGGTTTCCTGTCGGTGACTCCTTTGAGCTGCCGGCGAAGGGAGCTGCACGCCTGCTCGCCCAGGTGAGCGAATTGCCGACTCGAGAGCGGCGTGGCGGAATAACCGGTCGCGCCGGAGATTCCCCCGAACGCATTCATGCCCACCGCGATGACGACGACGCCGACGACCAGGATGGCGACGAACAATCCCAGCGGCCTACGAAGAAACCCCATCACACAACGTTGTCGGACGCGCGTCCGCTCCATGATCCCCTCGTCTGGGGGACTTTGAAAGAGTCGGCTGCTGTGTCCGCCGGCATTGCACTCGCCTAGGCCAGGGTTCCGGAATGACCGCTGAGCGCGGTTTCGGCGGCCTGAGTCCACTATCGCGCGCGCAATCCCCATCGCTGAGAGTCCGGCTGTGACGCGGGCCGCCCAGAACGTCAAGCTCCTGGCGGAGCTCCCGCGGTGCGGCGATCGCGCGACCGGCGCGCTGTCGATCGTGCTCGTCGGTCTGACGCTGACCGGGAAGGCGTGATCTAGCGCGGGCCGAGGCTGACGGTGAGCCGAATACTCGCGCCACGCGCGAGCGTCGTGCCCCACGCGGGGTACTGCCGGATCACGATTCCGCGCACGTAGTCGGCGTGCTTGGAGACGACCTCGCCGACGCTGCAGTGCGCCTTCGCGATCGCCCGTGACGCGCCGGCCAGCTTCCGCCCGATGAGGACCGGGACGTTGCACAGCGAGCTCGGCGCTGGGCCGGGGTCGTACGTGTTCGTGCCCGCCCCGTCCTTGACGGCCTGCTTCCAGGTGTACGTGTACGCCGGCTTGTAGCGCGCGCTGCCGCCGACGAAGAGATACGCGTAGCCGCGGCGGTGCCTCGAATCGCGTCCCGCGGCCGCGCCCATCGCGAGCACCGGGCCGTATTTCCACAGCACGGAGTGCCTGTGTCCCCAGCAGCGCGAATGATCAGTCGGCGTGCAGCGGGGGTTCTTGCTCCCTAGCCCGTCATCCCACACCCACGCCTCGTACGCCATCGGGGCGTTGTAGAACGCGCCGGCCCAACCCGGCCACCAGGTGTTGAGGCCGGTCGTGTTGCTCGGGTGCGGGTCATCCGCCCGCCAGACGCCGCTCACAAGCGCGTCGTGATCCAGCGCTGCCGTCATTCCGGGGATCGGCGGGAGTCCGTACTGGACGCGATCGAGGTTGACGAGGATGAACAACTGCCGCGGTGGCGACAGCGACGGGAAGTTCGCCGGGAGCGCGTACGGCGGCAGATGAACACGCGACCGCGCCCTGTCGAGGTAGTACACGACGGCGTCGATGCACTCCTTGCCAGTCGGCGCGCCGCGGCGGCAGGAGCTCGGCATCCGCCCGATCCGCGTGTTGCGCGCGGGATCTTTCCCGCCCCAGGCGGCCGACGCGCTCGCCACGACGACGAGTGCGAGCGAGCCTGCGAGGAAAAGTGAGCGTGGCCTGCGCAGCACGCGCTCAAACGTACAACGCGGCTGGGACGAACACACGCGAGCAAGCACGAGGTCGCACTCCACCTCTCTGGGGTGGCCTGCTTCGGCTTAATCGATTGAACCGATTTGCCATATACCGGGATCAAGGACTCTCGGTTGGGCCGGTGTTTCGGAATGACCTCTGACGCGAACAGGCGGGCCCCCGAACTGGTGGCAGGCGGATGCTCGCAGTACGCTGGGCTATGCCCTCCGAAGATGCTGCGCCAGCGCCAGAGGAGTCACGCTCCCTCGACCGCGGTCTCCTTAGGGGCCTCGTCGGGTTTGAAGCGTTCCTGTACGCCGCAGTCGCGCTCCTGCTGGCGGCTGCTGCGGTGCTCGTCCTCGTCGGAACGGTTCACGAGCTCGCACACGCGATCTCAATAAGGGCCGGCGCGGTCGACACCGGTGTTGGATTGCTCGACCGGATCCTGCTCTTGCTCATCATTGCCGAGCTCGCCTACACGCTCCGCTTCGTCTTGCGCACGCACAAGATCGCGGTCGAGCCGTTCCTCTTCATCGGTCTGATCGCAGTCGTGCGGCGAATCCTCATCGTCACTGCTCAGTTCGAACGACTCCCCTCATCCGGACGCGTACTGACCAACTTCCTGCTCGAGCTCGGCCTACTCGGCTTCCTCGCCCTCGCCCTCGCCCTCGCCGTCAGACTCATCCGGCGCCCCGAAACCTTCCCCGACTGAACGGTCCACCGGGGCAACGTCAGGAGACGACACTCGCCTGGGCCAGTATTCCGGAGTGACCCCTGAGTTAAGCGGTGGGCGAGCGGTGAAGGGCAGCGCTAGCCGATGCTGATGTCTTGCTCGCCCATTGGGAGCTGACAGCTGGAGGTGAAGCCGGAGTTGTCGCAAGGCTTCAGTGTGAAGCGGAGAACTCTGTGGAGCGATCCAATCGGACCGGCGAGGACGCTGTTACCGGCCCACAGGGCGACCGTCCCCCCGTGAAAGGCCAGGATCGGTGCCGGTAGCCGGGTCGTACGGCGGAGGGTCGCTCCGGAATGCGTGACCGAGTAAAGCTTCGTCACGTCATGGGAGTGGTAGGCGGCTATGCCGACACGCGCCGTAACGGCGAGACGGCCGCCGAGCCAACCAACTTCGTGAGTCTGTCCGCGCCAGACGACTCGGTCGCGGCCTCCGACAAGCAGTGCGCCGGTCTCATAGGCTCCGATGGCGAGTTCGTTTCCGTGAGGCGCAAAGGCAAAATGTGTCACTGGCGAGCGTGCGAGCGGCCAGCGGATCACATGGCGTGACTTGCGCGCGAGGTCGTAGATGATCGGGCTGGTGTCTGCGCCGAGTCGGGTCCCCGCGCCGAGGTATGCGAACGCACGCGAGTCTGCCCTCCAGGACAGTTGCCCGGATCGCGCGTTGCGAGCGATCAGAGTGTCGTGCGTTCCGTTTCGCCAGATCACGTGGAGAACGTCATTCCGTGTCGGGGTAAGTACGACGTAGGCAATCCGCGAGCCGTCGGGTGACCACGCGACCGACCTGACAACGTCGCACGCTTTGTCAATCGCCGGACAGTTCGGGACGCCTGCTGAGCGCGACCAAATCCGCCGTCCGTTCGGGGCGAGTTCAACCACCGAGTTGCCGACACCTGCGGCGACATAACGCGCCCGAGGAGAAAGGGAGGCAGCAGTCACCGGAAGTCCCCGAACGTGAAAGCCGCTCTTCGTCGTCACGAAGAGACGTCCGTAGAGGATCACGGCGATGCCATCTGTCCCCTTCGGGATCGTGAGCGCACCGACGCTTCCCGTTCCTGCGAGTCCACCGTTCGTCCCGCCACCTGACGAGCGAAGTCCGAGAGCCAACCCTGCTGAGAGTCCAACCAAGATCAAGGCCGCGAAGGCGGCCAGGAAGCGCCTCTGCCGCGCCCGACGCTTCGCCTCCGCGATCAGCGGATCGAGCGCGAAGGGGAGATGCGGAACGCGCAACGTCATAGCACTAGTATCGTTAGCACCAGCGTAAGCGTCAAGCCCGAGGCCTGTCGCCTGGGCCAGTGTTCCGGAATGACCCCTGAGCGCCGCCTAGACTTTGGCCGGTCCGATGGCGTGGAAAGACACACCGGAGACAACCCGCGGCATGTTCTGGCTTGCCATGGTCGTCGGCGTCGGGCTACTGGTGATCGTCGCGCTCGTGCTCGTTGGGCAGCCGGGCGTGCCCTGAGCACTTAGGCTTGGGTGGCGTAACTCTGGCATGGGCCAGTGTTCCGCAATGACCCCTGAGCAGGCTGGCATCCTTCCTGGGTGCCAACCGACGAGAGACGCGAGTTCCTTGCCGTCTACGACTTCAGCATGGGTGGCGTCTGGGTGAAGGTCAGGGCGCGAAACCGCGAAGAGATCTCCGCCCGGTTTCCGCAGCTATCCGTCTTTCCGAGCCGGGGAGCGACCGGACTGGATGACGGAGGCCGAAGAAGACGAGTACACCGCGAAGATGCACTTCGACCTTGACGCGCCGGAGGGGTGGCTTGCGGGCCTTGAGGCGTCCGAGGAATAGGACGCTGAGTTGGGCCAGCGATGCTTCTATGTTTGTCAAGTCGGCAGCGGCGGGTTCTCCAGTAGGCGGTAGAGGCTGCGGGCGAGGTAGCGCTTGAGGCAGCGGGTTGCTTCGCGGCGGGTTTTGCCTTCTTGGAGTCGCCGCTCGATGTAGTCGATCGTGGGTCGGTGTGATCGTTTCCTGGTCAGCAGGATGAGGTGGAGGGCGCGGTTGAGCTTTCGGTCGCCGCTGCGGTCGAGGCGGTAGCGGATCGTCTGGCCGGATGAGGCGGGGATCGGCGCGACGCCGGCGAGCCGCGCGAAGGCAGCCTCGGTCGGGAGCCGTCCTCGATGTGACCAGGAGAGCAGGACCTGCGCGGCCAGGAGCGTGCCGATGCCGGGCTGGTCGAGCAGTTGTGGCGCGAGCTTGCGCACGAGTCGGTCGATCTCGCGGGCAAGCTGGCGCTCCTCGAGCGTCAGGCTTTGCACGCGGCGAGCGACAGCGCGAAGGGCAAGCAGAGTGCCCTGGAGCTCGGGATCGCGTCGACGGGCCGGGCGCATCGCAGCGAGGCGGTTGAGCAGCCGTGCCCGGGTCAGACCACGGAGCTCGGCACGAAGCGGCTCGGGCGTGGTCACAAGCAAGGCGTAGAGCTGGTTGAGCCCGGCCTGCTTCGCGATCGCCGCCCCCTCACGAGCCGCCATCAACGCCCGCACTGCCTCCCGCTCGCCCGCGCTCCGCGGCAGCGCACCGCGCTTCTGCATGAGCACGCTGCGCGCAGCCCGGACCGCGTCCAGCGGATCGGTTTTGCCGCCCGAGCGGCGCTCTCGACGAGGACGGCCGACCTCGAACACCTGCTCGTCGTGGCCAAGCAGGAACCGACTCAGACCGGCCCCATACGACGCCGTGCCCTCGATCGCGAATGCACGCCGCCCCGGAGCGTGTCTGCTCGCAAACCGAAGCGCCTCCGCGTACCCGTCAGCGTCCGCCGCGATGCTGGCTTCGAACACGACCACACCACTCGGAACCGCGACGACCGCCACCGCATGCGCATCGCGGTGAGAGTCGACGCCGACAACGTAATCCAACTGATCTGCAAGCATCACTGACCGACCTCCAGCCCAGGTTGGGGGACAACTCCGGTGCCGGTCTGGGGATGAGACCGCCGCCGGCAGGACTGTGATGGGTCACGCCCAACGGGCGGACAGGCTTCTGATCAGGCCAGCAAGCGGGCGCCAGGCCGGTACCGGCTTCCTCGCTCGGACGAATCGCTCGAAAGACACCCGCAGGGTCATCCTTACGCTGAGTCACAAACGAAGAACACCGGCACCAACCTGACAACAGCCCCAGACGGGACCCCCACCACAGTCACAGTCCTTACGCCTGACGATCACGCCGGCGCGTTTCCCGATCGCCCTTGACGTCCACAACCTCGGGGAAGCAACTCCGAGGAGGACTGACCCATGGGCGAGCTCGTCGCCGACTTTTTCCTGAAGCGCCTGCGCGAGTGGGGCGTGCACCGGATCTACGGCTACCCCGGCGACGGGATCAACGCCTTCCTCGGCGCGCTCGACCGCGCCGACGGCGACCCCGACTTCATCCAGGCCCGCCACGAGGAGATGGCGGCGTTCATGGCGTGCGGCCACGCGAAGTTCGCCGGCCCGGATGCGCTCGGCGTCTGCATGGCGACCTCCGGCCCGGGCGCCGTCCACCTCCTCAACGGCCTCTACGACGCGAAGCTCGACCACGTCCCGGTCGTCGCGATCGTCGGCCAGCAGAAGCGCTCCTCGCTCGGCGCCCACTACCAGCAGGAGATCGACCTCCCGGTGCTGTTCTCGGACGTGTCGGAATACGTCCAGTACTGCATGGTGCCGGAGCAGGCGCGCCACCTCGTCGACCGCGCCTGCCGGATCGCGCTCGACCACCGCGGCGTCTGCACGATCATCGTCCCGAACGACGTCGCCGAGCTGGACGCCGTCGAGTCGCCGCCGCGGACGCACGGCTCCGTCTACTCGAGCGTCGGCTACCGGCGCCCGCGCATCCTGCCGCAGGAGTCCGAGATCCAGCACGCGGCCGAGATCCTCAACGAGGGGGAGAAGGTCGCGATGCTCGTCGGCCAGGGCGCCCGCGGCGCGACCGAGGAGCTCGAGCGCGTCGCCGACCTGCTTGGCGCCGGCGTCGCGAAGGCGCTGCTCGGCAAGGACGTGCTCGCCGACGAGCTGCCGTACGTGACCGGCGCGATCGGCCTCCTGGGGACGATCCCGAGCTACGACATGATGGAGGACTGCGACACGCTGCTGATGGTCGGCACGAGCTTCCCGTACGCGGAGTTCCTGCCCAAGGAGGGCCAGGCGCGGTGCGTCGAGATCGACATCAAGGCCGACATGATCGGCATCCGCTACCCCGCCGACGTCCAGCTCATCGGCGACGCGAAGGAGACCCTGCGCGCGCTCGAACCGCACCTCGTGCGCAAGGACGACCGCGGCTGGCGCGAGGGGATCGAGAAGAAGGTCACCGAGTGGTGGGACATCGTCGAGCGCCGCGCGATGATGGACGCGGACCCGATGAACCCGCAGCGGGTCGTCCATGAGCTCTCGCAGGTGCTGCCCGAGGACGCGATCGTCACGGCCGACTCCGGCTCCTCGACCAACTGGTACGCCCGCCAGCTGAAGCTGCGCCAGGGCAACCTCGCCTCGCTCTCGGGCACGCTCGCGACGATGGTGCCCGGCGTCCCATACGCGATCGCCGCGAAGTTCGCGCACCCCGGCCGCCCGGTCGTCTGCTTCGTCGGCGACGGTGCCTTCCAGATGCTCGGCATGAACGAGATGCTGACCGTCAAGCGCTACATGGACCGCTGGCACGACCAGCGGCTGATCTTCTGCGTCTTCAACAACCAGGACCTGAACCAGGTGACCTGGGAGCAGCGCGTGATGGAGGGCGACCCGAAGTACCCGGGCACGCAGTGGCTGCCGAACTTCGACTACGCCGCCTACGCCGAGCTCTGCGGGTTGAAGGGGATCTTCTGCGACGACGGCGACCGGATGCGCTCGGCCTGGGAGGAGGCGCTCGGCGCCGACCGCCCCGTCGTGCTCGAGGTCAAGACCGACCCCGAGATCCCGCCGCTCCCGCCGCACATCCGGCTCGAGCAGGCCGAGAAGATGGCGAAGGCGATGGTCAAGGGCGACCCCGAGCGCACCGGCGTGATGGAGAAGTCCCTGCGCGGCAAGCTCATCGAGTTCACCGAGCACCTCAGGTCGTAGTGGTTGTCGCGGCGCCCGTCGAGCGGCTCGAGGTCCACTCCTTCACGATCCCGACCGACCAGCCGGAGTCGGACGGGACGCTCGAGTGGGACTCGACCACGATCGTCGTCGTCGAGGCGCACGCCGACGGGCAGACCGGCCTCGGCTACACGTACTGCGACGCGGCCGCCGCCGAGGTCGTCTCCTCCCAGCTCGCCGGCGTCGTCGAGGGCGAGGACGCGCTGGACGTGCGCGCGGCCTGGCTGCGCCTGGGCGCGCAGGTCCGCAACGCGGGCCGGCCGGGCATCGGCTTCTGCGCCGTCTCGGCCGTCGATCAGGCGCTCTGGGACCTGAAGGCGCGCCTGCTCGGCGTCTCCCTGGTCGTGCTGCTCGGCGCGGCGCACGACGACGTCCCGATCTACGGCAGCGGCGGCTTCTGCTCCTACAGCGACGAGCGGCTGTGCGAGCAACTCGGCGGCTGGGCCGAGGCCGGGATCCCGCGCGTGAAGATGAAGGTCGGGCGTGAGCCCGAGCGCGACCCGGCCCGCCTCGACGCCGCGCGCGAGGCGATCGGAGACGACGTCGAGCTCTACGTCGACGCCAATGGCGCCTTCGCGCGCAAGGAGGCGCTCGCCTGGGCCGAGCGCTACGCCGCCTCGTGGGACGTGAAGTGGTTCGAGGAGCCCGTGTCCTCGGCCGACCTCGCGGGACTCGGCCTGATCCGCGACCAGGGGCCGGCCGGGCTCGAGATCGCGGCCGGCGAGTACGCCTACGTCCCGGCGGACTTCCGCAATCTCGTGGGCTGCGTCGACTGCCTCCAGGCCGACGTCACCCGCTGCGGCGGCATCACGGGCCTCCTCTCGGCGTCCGGCCTGGCGAACGCGCACTCGATCGACGTTTCCGCCCACTGCGCGCCGGCGATCTCGGCCCACGCCTTCTGCGCCGTCGAGCGGCGGCGCCATCTCGAGTACTTCCACGACCACGTCCGCGTCGAGGGGATGCTGTTCGACGGCGTCCTCGAGCCCGAAGGCGGCGTCCTGCGCCGGACCGGTCGCGGCCCGGTAACGGGCTCGAGCTCAAGCACCGGGACGCCGCTCGGCTCAGCGGGCAGCTCGCGGAGGTGGCAACGTGAGCATCACGACTCCGCAGGCGAACCGAGAGCCGCTTCCACGGCGGGGCTGTGCGCGCGGACGAGGTCGACCGCCGCAGCCTCGCCGCCGGCCTGCGCGCGGCGATCGAGGGCGAGGTTCGCTTCGACGCCGGCAGCCGCGCCCTCTACGCGACCGACGCCTCGAACTACCGCATGCCCCCGATCGGCGTCGTCGTCCCGCGCCACGTGGACGAGCTGGTCGAGATCCACCGTGTCTGCCGCGAGCACGGGGCGCCGATCGTGCTGCGCGGCGGCGGCACGAGCCTCGCCGGCCAGGGCTGCAACACCGCGGTGCTGATCGACTTCTCGAAGTACCTCCACCACATCCTCGAGATCGACCCCGACCGGCGGATCGCCCGCGTGCAGCCGGGCTGCGTCCTCGACCACCTGCGTGGGACGGCGAGCGAGAAGTACGGCCTCACCTTCGGGCCGGACCCGTCCACGCATGCCTACTGCACGCTCGGCGGCATGCTCGGCAACAACTCCTGCGGCGCCACTCGGTCCAGTCGGAGTTCCACGGGCCGGGGCCACGCGTCGCGGACAACCTCGTCGAGCTCGAGGTGCTGACCTATCGCGGCGAGCGGCTGCGCATCGGCCGCGGCGGCGAGGGCGTCGCCGCGACGCGATCGCCGAGCGGCTGCGCGCGCTCGCCGCCGCGAACGCCGACGAGATCCGCGCCCGCTACCCGCAGATCCCGCGCCGCGTCTCGGGCTACAACCTCGACGAGCTCCTCCCCGAGAACGGGTTCGAGGTCGCGCGCTCGCTCGTCGGCACCGAGTCGACCTGCGTCGACGGTCCTCGAGGCGACGCTCGAGCTGATCCCGAAGCCCCCGTGCGTCTCCCTCCTCGTGGTCGGCTACCCCGACAAGTTCCGCGCCGCCGACCACGTCACGATCGCGCGCGAGCACAAGCCGATCTCGATCGAGGGCATCGACGACACGCTGATCGAGGACATGACGCTGCTCGGCCTCCACGACCGACGAGCGCTCGATGCTCCCGGACGGCAGGCGGCTGGCTGCTCGTCGAGTTCGGCGGCGAGACGAAGGAGGAGGCGGACGAGAAGGCGCGCGCGCTGATGCGCGACCTCGAGCAGGACGCCGGCCGCCGTCCGGGATGAAGCTGTACGACGACCCGGACGGCGAGCAGCACATCTGGGACGTGCGCGAGGCCGGACTCGGCGCGACGGCCTTCATCCCGGGCAAGGCGGACACGCACGAGGGCTGGGAGGACTCGGCCGTCGCCGCCCGAGCGCCTCGGCGAGTACCTGCGCGTCTCTCCAAGCTCGCGGACGACGTACGGCTACGAGAGCGCCCTCTACGGCCACTACGGCCAGGGCTGCGTCCACGCCCGCTGGAACTTCGACCTCACCACGCAGCCGGGGATCGAGAAGTTCCGGCGCTGGTTCCTCGGACGCGACCGACCTCGTGCTCAGCTCGGCGGCTCGCTGTCCGGCGAGCACGGCGACGGCCAGGCGCGCGCCGAGCTCCTGCCGAAGATGTACGGCGACGACCTCGTCGCGCGCCTTCGAGCGAGTTCAAGTCGATCTGGGATCCCGACTGGAAGATGAACCCGGGCAAGGTCGTCGACCCGTACCGCGTCGACGAGAACCTCCGGCTCGGCGCCGACTACGAGCCGTGGCAGCCGCAGACGAACTTCGGCTACCCCGACGACGACGGCGACTTCGCGCACGCGACCGCTCCGCTGCGTCGGCGTCGGCAAGTGCCGCGCGCCCGGGCGGAGTCGACGTCATGTGCCCGAGCTTCATGGCGACCCGCGAGGAGAAGCACTCGACGCGCGGCCGCGCCCACCTGCTGTTCGAGATGCTCGAGCGGCGAGGTCGATCACCGCGGCTGGCAGTCGCGACGAGGTGATGCGAGGCGCTCGACCTCTGCCTCGCCTGCAAGGGCTGCACGAACGACTGCCCGGTCAACGTCGACATGCCCACCTACAAGGCCGAGTTCCTGTCCCACCGCTGGAAGCACCGGCTCCGCCCGCGCCATGCCTACGCGTTCGGGCTGATCGACCAGGTCGCCCGGCTCGCGTCGCGGGCGCCCGGGGCTCGTCAACTTCGTCACCCACACGCCGCCGCTCGCGCAGGCCTTCAAGCTCGCCGCCGGGATGACGCAGCGAGCGAGCCGTGCCGAAGTTCGCCCCGCTCACGCTGCAGCAGTGGTTCGCCCGTCGCGGCGGGACGGCGAACGGCCGGCCGGGAGGTCGTCCTCTTCCCGGACACGTTCAACAACCACTTGCATACCGATGTCGGCGTCGCCGCGGTCGAGGCGCTCGAGGCCGCGGGCTGGCAGGTCGTGATGCCCGAGGGCCACGTCTGCTGCGGGCGGCCGCTCTACGACTACGGCTTCCTCGACCTGGCGGAGCGCTACCTCACCGGAGCCTCGACCAGCTCCGCGAGTGGTACCGCGAGGGGATCCCGATCGTCGGGCTCGAGCCGAGCTGCGTGGCCGTGTTCAAGGACGAGCTCGTGAAGCTCCTGCCGCACGACCACGACGCGAAGCGGCTCGCGCAGAGCACCTACCACTTCGCCGAGTTCTTCGAGAAGTTCGACGTCGAGCCGCCGCGGCTCGAGCGCAAGGCCTTCGTCTGGGGACACTGCCACCACAAGGCGACCGGCGGTATCGACCCCGAGGTCGAGCTGCTGAAGAAGATGGGCGTGGAGGTCGAGACGCTGAAAGCCGGCTGCTGCGGGCTCGCGGGCTCGTGGGGTTTCGAGGCCGGGCATCACGACCTCTCGATGCAGGTCGGCGACCAGGGCCTCCTGCCCAAAGTGCGCGAGCTCGACGAGGAGACTCTGGTCGTCGCCGACGGCTTCTCGTGCAAGACCCAGATCGAGCAGGGGGACACGGGGCGGCGGGCGCTCCACGTTGCGCAGGTGCTGAAGCTCGCGCGCGAGCACGGCGCCTCCGGTCCGTCCGGCCCCCGGCCGGAGCGCCTCTACTACGAGGTGCGCCCGCAGCCGTCGCTGCCGCGGCGGGCCGCGCGGGCGGCCGTCCTCGCGGGTGCGGCAGCGCTGGCGCTCGGTTTCGTCTCCGCTACTATGCGCCGGCGCGAGGCGCCGTAGCTCAGCTGGTTAGAGCGCTGCACTCATAATGCAGAGGTCGGTGGTTCGAGCCCACCCGGCGCTACTGGGCGCGTCCCTCGAAGTGAGATAAGGAAATGGCAACCGGAGTCAGAGTCGCAATCACGCTCGCCTGTACCGAGTGCAGGCGCCGGAACTACCAGACGCAGAAGTCCAAGCGCAATTCGCCCGACCGCGTGGAGTTCCGCAAGTACTGCCGCTGGTGCGGTTGCCACACGCTGCACCGGGAGACCAGATAGTGGCCCGCTCCACCAGGCAACAGCGCCGCCAGCGCCGCGCGCAGGCTGCCGGTACGCCGCCGCTCCGGCCCGCGCCCCGCGCGCGCCCGACCACCGAGGAGGAGCCGCCGAGGCAGCCGGCCGAGGCACCCGCCGAGCGCCGCGACGAGGTCAGGCCCGGTCGGCGCGGCTTCCGCTTCTTCCAGGAGTCCTGGGCGGAGCTGAAGAAGGTCGAGTGGCCGAATCAGTCGCAGCTGGTCAGCGGCACCGCCGTCGTCATCGTCGCCTGCCTCATCACCGGCGTCTACCTGTACGCGAACGACCGGGTGTGGCAGTGGGTCGTCAGCCATGTGCTGCTGAAGTAGGGCGAGGAGAGAGACACACACATGTTCCGCTGGTACGTGATCAACACCTACTCCGGGCACGAGAACAAGGTGAAGACCAACCTCGAGCACCGGATCGAGTCGATGAATCAACGCTCGCGCTTCCGTCGCGTCGTCGTCCCGACCGAGCAGGTGATCGAGACGAAGGACGGCCAGAAGGTGCAGGCCGAGAAGCGGACGCTGCCGGGCTACGTGCTCGTGAACATGGATCTCAACGACGACGCCTGGACGGTCGTGAAGAACACGCCCGGCGTGACCGGCTTCGTCGGCGCTGGGGCGACTCCGGTGCCGCTCTCGCAGCCCGAGGTCGACCGGATCCTCCACACCGGCGCCGGCGGCACTGCGCTACAGACGAGGTCGCAGGTCGAGTTCCAGCTCGGGGAGTCGGTCAAGATCACCTCGGGCCCACTCGCGGACTTCGACGGCGAGATCACCGACGTCAACCCCGACGCGCAGAAGCTTCAGGTGATGGTCAACATCTTCGAGCGGCAGGTGCCGGTCGAAGTCGGATTCGACAACGTCAAGAAACTGGACTGAGGAAGTAGATGGCGAAGAAAGTTCTCACCCTGATCAAGCTCCAGATCCCCGGCGGCCAGGCCAACCCGGCCCCGCCGGTCGGCCCGGCGCTCGGCCAGCACGGCGTCAACATCATGGAGTTCTGCAAGGCGTTCAACGCGCAGACGGCCGACCAGAACGGCCGCATCACCCCGGTCGAGATCACCGTCTTCGAGGACCGGTCCTTCACGTTCATCACGAAGACGCCGCCGGCCGCGGTCCTGATCAAGGAGGCCCTGCGGCTCGAGAAGGGCTCGGGCGAGCCGAACCGGCTGAAGGTCGGGCGCCTCTCGCGCCAGCAGGTCGAGCGGATCGCCGAGACGAAGATGCCCGACCTCAACGCGCGCGACATCGACCAGGCGGCGAAGATCATCGCCGGGACAGCGCGCTCCATGGGCGTGGAGGTGGACCTCTAATGGCACAGCACGGCAAGCGCTATCGCGACGCTCGCGCCAGCTTCGACCGCGAGGAGGTCTACTCGCCGGTCCAGGCCGTCCGCCTGCTCAAGGCGATGGGCGCGACGAAGTTCGACGAGACGGTGGAGCTGCACTTTCGCCTGGGACTGAATGTCCGCCACGCCGACGAGCAGCTGCGCGGCACGCTGATGCTTCCGCACGGGAGCGGCAGGGAGGTCCGGATCGCCGTGTTCGCCGAGGGCGACAAGGCGCGCGAGGCCGAGCAGGCCGGCGCGGACATCGTCGGCTCCGCCGACCTCGCCAAGCAGATCGAGGAGGGCTTCACCGAGTTCGACGTCGCGATCGCGACGCCCGACCAGATGGGCAACGTCGGCAAGCTCGGCCGCATCCTCGGCCCGCGCGGGCTGATGCCGAACCCGAAGACCGGCACGGTGACGATGGACGTCGGCAAGGCCGTCTCCGAGGCGAAGGCGGGCAAGCTCGAGTACCGGACCGACCGCGGCGCGAACGTCCACGTCGTGATCGGCAAGAAGAGCTTCGACGAGCGGGCGCTGGTCGAGAACTACGCGGCCGTGCTCGACGAGATCGTGCGCGCGAAGCCGTCGGCCGCGAAGGGCCGCTACATCCGGCAGATCACGCTCACGAGCACGATGGGCCCCGGCATCCACGTCGATCCGGCGCGAATTCGCGGAATTGTCGAAGAGTTGGACGAGCAGCCGCGGGAGGCCGCTACAGTTCCGGCCTAGCCACTGCCGCCTGAGACCACTGGCAGCCCTCGGTGAGAGGGCAGAAGACCAGTCGAGGTGAGATGAGAAGAGACCAGAAAGAACACGTTGTCGAGGAGCTGACCGCGCGCCTGAAGGCGGCGGACACGCTGCTCGTCGCCGACTATCGCGGGCTGACGATGCCGCAGATCGACGAGCTCCGCTCGCGGCTGCTCGAAAGCGGCGCCCGCTTCACCGTCGTCAAGAACACGCTGACGCGCCGCGCGGCGGAGGCCGCCGGCACAGATGCGCTGCTCGCGCTGCTCGACGGCCCGAGCGCGATCGCGTTCCTCGAGGCCGACGGCGACATGGTCGCGACGGCGAAGGCGCTCGCCGATGCGGCACGCGAGACCCAGGTGCTCGAGATCCGCGGCGGCATCATGCAGGGCCGCACGGTGACGGCGGACGAGGTGGCGACGCTCGCGAAGCTGCCGCCGGAGGACGTGCTGCGCGGCCAGGTGCTCGGCGCGATCGTCGCACCGCTCACCACGCTCGCCGGACTGCTCAACGCACCGCTGCAGAATCTCGTCGGCCTGATCGACGCGCGCATCGAGCAGCTCGGCGGCGAGGAGAGCACGCCGGAGCCGGAGCCCGAGGCGGAGACAGGAGGCGCGGACGGGGATTCGGAGGTTTTGGACGAGCCCGGCCGCGCGTCGGCGGCTTCGCCGCCGACGCTTGCAGCCACCGAGGAGGCGGCGGAAGACACCACACAGGCGGACGCCACAGAGTCCGCCACCGAACAGGAAGAGGAGAGCTAGATGGCAGTCGACAAGGTCTTCGACGAGCTCGGGAAGATGTCGGTCCTCGAGCTGGTCGAGCTGAAGAACAAGATCGAAGAGGAGTGGGGCGTCACCGCCGCCGCTCCCATGGCGGTCGCGGCCCCCGCGGCGGCCGGTGACGGTGCCGCGGCGGAGGAGAAGACCTCCTTCGACGTCGTGCTCACCGAGGCGGGCGGCCAGAAGATCCAGGTGATCAAGGTCGTGCGCGCGGTGACCGGCCTCGGCCTCAAGGAGGCGAAGGACCTCGTCGACTCGGCTCCGAAGCCGGTCAAGGAGGGCGCCACCCAGGAGGAGGCCGACCAGATCAAGGCGCAGTTGGAAGAGGCCGGCGCGACGGTAGAGCTGAAATAACGCGGAAGGCAGGTACCTGGTACCCGACGGGTACCAGGTACCAGACGTGGCTCCGCTTGCCGATTTTGCGGCTCCGAGCTACAGTTCCGGCCGATACCGGCGACTGCCGCAGCTTTGGCTTGCAGTCGAGGGGGTTGTTCCGGTACCCTTGCGGGTTGCGCCTACGTCTGGCCGCTCGCAGCTCTGACGCCGATTTCTTGCCCGATTTCGCACGCTTCAAGGGAGGCTGTTCTACTTGACCACCACGGTCGTTTCGCCCCGCGCTCGTACGTCCTTCAGCCGTCTCGAGCACGTTCTCGACCTACCGAACCTCATCGACATCCAGAAGGCCTCGTTCGCCTGGTTCAAGAGACGAGGGCCTACGGGAGACGATCGACGACATCTCGCCGATCGAGGACTACACCGGCACGCTCGCCGTCGAGTTCGGCGAGTTCGAGTTCGGCGATCCGCAGTTCTCGATCAAGGAGTGCCGCGAGAAGGATCTGACCTACCAGGCCTCGCTCAACATGAAGGTCCGCTTCGTGAACAAGGACACGGGCGAGATCCGGGAGCAGGGCGTCTTCATGGGCGACTTCCCGATGATGACCGAGTTCGGGACGTTCATCATCAACGGCACCGAGCGCGTCATCGTGACGCAGCTCGTCCGCTCGCCGGGCGCCTACCTGATGGAGCCGAAGGACCCGACGAAGCAGGTCTTCACGGCGAACCTCATGCCGAGCCGCGGCTCGTGGCTCGAGCTCGAGATCGACAAGAAGGGCATCGTCTACGCCCGCATCGACCGCAAGCGGAAGCTGCCGATCACGACGCTGCTGCGCGCGCTGCCGGCCGAGGACCCGTCGACGGGCTTCGCGCTCGACACGTCGACGAACGAGGCGATCCTCGCGCTCTTCGACAACTCGCACTACATCGTCAACACGCTCGACAAGGACCCCTCGACGCGCGAGGAGGAGGCGCTGATCGAGGTGTTCAAGAAGCAGCGGCCGGGCGAGCCGCCGACCCTCGACAACGCGCGGAACCTCCTGCGCTCGCTGTTCTTCGATCCCAAGCGCTACGACCTGACGAAGGTCGGCCGCTACAAGCTCAACCAGCGCCTCGGCGTCCAGGTTCCCGAGGACACTCGCGTCCTCACGACCGAGGACATCGTCGCGCTCGTCCGCAAGCTCCTCGAGCTGCCGGTCAAGATCGGCATCCCGGAGGACTCGAAGGACTTCGCCGCGGACGGGGCTCAGCTGTCGCGCGCCCCGATCGTCAACGACCTCGACGAGTACGAGCACTTCGGCAACCGGCGCCTGCGCACCGTGGGCGAGCTGATCCAGGAGGCGTTCCGCGTCGGCCTGTACCGGATGGAGCGCGTCGTCCGCGAGCGGATGACGACGGAGGACGTCGACACGATCACGCCGCAGACGATCATCAACATCCGGCCCGTCGTCGCGGCGCTGAAGGAGTTCTTCGGCTCCTCGCAGCTCTCGCAGTTCATGGACCAGACGAACTCGCTCGCGGGCCTCACGCACCGGCGCCGCCTCTCGGCGCTCGGCGCCGGCGGCCTCACGCGCGAGCGCGCCCCGATCGAGGTGCGCGACGTCCACCCGACGCACTACGGCCGCATGTGCCCGATCGAGACGCCCGAGGGCCCGAACATCGGCCTGATCGGCTACCTCGCCTCGTACGCGACCGTCTCGGAGTTCGGCTTCATCCAGACGCCGTACCGGAAGGTCACGGGCGGCAAGGTCAGCGACGACATCGTCTACCTCGACGCCGTCGAGGAGTCGCGCTACGTGATCGCGCAGGCGAGCGCGCAGCTCGACAAGAACGGCAAGTTCGTCACCGACACCGTCCTCTGCCGCTCCTCGGAGGGCGAGGCCGTGATGGCGGCGGCGAAGGACGTCGACCTGATGGACGTCTCGCCGGCGCAGATCGTCTCGGTCTCGACGGCGCTCATTCCGTTCCTCGAGCACAACGACGCGAACCGCGCGCTGATGGGCGCGAACATGCAGCGCCAGGCGGTGCCGCTGCTCGTGCGCCAGGCGCCGCTCGTCGGCACCGGCCTCGAGTACCGCGCCGCGGTCGACTCCGGCGACGTCGTCGTCACGTCACGGCCGGGCACGGTCGTGGACGTCGACGCCGAGCGCGTCGTCGTGGAGACGAAGGACGGCAAGGACGACTACACGCTGACGAAGTTCATGCGCTCGAACCAGGGCACGCTGATCCACCACAAGCCGATCGTGCGCCTGGGCGACAAGCTCAAGGCCGGCGACGTGCTCGCCGACGGCAGCTCGACCGACAACGGCGAGCTCGCGCTCGGCGCGAACCTGCTCGTGGCGTTCATGCCGTTCGAGGGCTTCAACTTCGAGGACGCGATCGTGATCTCGGAGCGGATCGTGAAGGACGACATCCTCACGTCGATCCACATCCACGAGTACGAGATCGACGCGCGCTCGACGAAGCTCGGCGACGAGGAGATCACGCGCGACATCCCGAACCGCTCGGAGGAGTCGCTGTCGCAGCTCGACGAGCGCGGAGTCGTGCGCATCGGCGCCGAGGTCGGCGCGGGCGACCTGCTCGTGGGCAAGGTCACGCCGAAGGGCGAGACCGAGCTGACGGCCGAGGAGAAGCTGATCCGCGCGATCTTCAAGGAGAAGGCGCGCGAGGTCCGCGACACGAGCCTCAAGGTGCCGCACGGCGAGGGCGGCGTTGTGATCGACGTCAAGACGTTCTCGCGCGACGCTGGCGACGACCTGTCGCCGGGCGTCAACGAGCTCGTCCGCGTCTACGTCGCCACCAAGCGCAAGATCGCCGAGGGCGACAAGCTCGCGGGACGCCACGGCAACAAGGGCGTCATCTCGAAGATCGTCCCCGAGGAGGACATGCCCTTCCTGCAGGACGGCCGGCCGGTCGACATCGTGCTCAACCCGCTCGGCGTGCCGAGCCGGATGAACATCGGCCAGGTGCTCGAAACGCACCTCGGCTGGGCGGCCGCGCACGGCGTGTTCGGCGAGAACGGAGCGACCAACGGCGACAAGAACGGCGACGTCGACTGGCGGCACCGGCGCCAGATCATCAACGGCGGCAACCCGACGCCGGTCGCGACGCCCGTCTTCGACGGCGCCTCGCCCGACGACGTCGACGAGGCGCTGATCGAGTGGACGAAGCAGAACCCCGACTCGCCGATCAAGTTCCTCGTCGACCCGAAGCGGCCGGCGGGACGCCAGTGCTCGGGCAAGGCGCAGCTCTACAACGGCCGCAGCGGCGAGCCGTTCGAGCAGAAGGTCACGATCGGCTACATGTACATCCTGAAGCTGCTCCATCTCGTGGACGACAAGATCCACGCGCGGAGCACGGGCCCGTACTCGCTCGTCACGCAGCAGCCGCTGGGCGGCAAGGCGCAGTTCGGCGGGCAGCGCTTCGGCGAGATGGAGGTGTGGGCGCTCGAGGCCTACGGCGCCGCGTACACGCTGCAGGAGATGCTGACCATCAAGTCCGACGACACGGTCGGGCGCGTGAAGGCCTACGAGGCGATCGTCAAGGGCGAGAACATCGCCGAGCCGTCGATCCCCGAGTCCTTCAAGGTGCTCCTGAAGGAGATGCAGTCGCTCGCCCTCGACGTCCACGTCCTCTCGGACGAGGGCCGCGAGGTCGAGGTGCGCGAGGAGGAGGACGAGCTGCTCCGCGCCGCGGAGGAGCTCGGCATCGACCTCTCGCCCGGCTCGCTCCGGGCCGTCGGCCGCGAGCCGACCGCCGAGGAGGCCGAGGAGGGGCAGGAACGCACCGACGAGACGGCGCCGAGCTGACGCTGCCGGCCGACGAAGCGCTGGGCGACCTCGAGGACGTCGAGGTCTCCGACGAGCAGGACGCCAAGGAGGACGCCGACGCGGAAGTCGGCCCGCTGGGCGAGCCTGTGGTGGACTTGGAAATCGAAGACTGAGAGCGAGGGAGGAACACTTGATCGACATCAACGATTTCGACGCGATTCGGATCGGCCTCGCCTCGTCGAAGCAGATCCGCGACTGGTCCTCCGGCGAGGTCACCAAGCCGGAGACGATCAACTACCGCACGCTCAAGCCCGAGCGCGACGGCCTGTTCTGCGAGCGCATCTTCGGGCCGACGCGCGACTGGGAGTGCTACTGCGGCAAGTACAAGCGCGTCCGCTACAAGGGCATCATCTGCGAGCGCTGCGGCGTCGAGGTGACGCGGCAGAAGGTGCGGCGCGAGCGGATGGGTCACATCGACCTCGCGGCGCCCGTCTCGCACATCTGGTTCTTCAAGGGCGTTCCGAGCCGCATCGGCTACCTCCTCGACATCGCGCCGCGCGAGCTCGAGAAGGTGCTCTATTTCGCGGCCTCGATCGTCACGGCCGTCGACAACGAGAAGCGTGCGGCCGACCTGAACGGGCTCGAGGACCAGGTGAAGGCGGAGGAAGAGCGGATCGGCGTCGACCGCGACGAGGCGCTCGCCGCGCTCGAGGACCGGCTGGCCCGCCGCCGCGACTACTTCGCGAAGGGCAAGGAGCGGAACTTCGACGAGGATGACGACTTCTGGGGCCGCGGGCTCTCGACGTGGGCCGAGGAGCAGGCGCTGCCGACCCTCGAGGACGCGCGCACGCTCGTCGGCGGGCTCTTCGTCGAGCTCGTCCCCCAGATCACGACCGAGGACTCGAAGAAGATCCGCGAGCTCGTCCGCAACTCGGCGATCCGCGACGACCGCCGGCTGACGCCGCGCGAGATCGAGCAGGTCGCCGCCGGCGGCCGAGCAGATCAAGGCCGCGATCGCGCCGCTCGAGAAGGAAGCCGAGAAGGCGACCGGCTCGAAGAAGGGCGCGGTCACGAAGCACATCCACCGCATCGTCGAGGGGCTGCTCACGGGCGGCGAGCTGAACGAGGACGATCAGGCGGTCGTCACCGGGGCGTCGACCGCAAGAACCTCGAGAAGGCGCGCGACCTCGGCAACGGGCTGCTCAAGGACGTGCTCGAGACCGCCGAGCCCGACTCCGACCTCCGCGAGCTGACGAACGACCTCTGCCTCCGCACCGACGGCAAGATCACGAAGGAGGATCTCGACGCGATCATCCAGTGGGCGCTGAAGGTGCGCGAGATGTACCTCGACATCGAGTCGCGCCGCGAGGACGCGCGCGAGGCCGCCGTCGACGCCGTCAACCGGCTCGAGGAGACGTGGCGGCTGTTCCGCGAGCTCGAGCCGAAGCTGATCGTCAACGACGAGCAGATCTTCCGCGAGCTCAAGGACCGCTTCGGCTCGCCGTACGGGTTCGGCGTCTACTTCAACGGCGGCATGGGAGCGGAAGCGATCCGCGACCTGCTCAAGGACCTCGACCTCGACCAACGAGGCCGCGATGCTGCGCGAGACGATCCGCACCGTCGAAGGGCCAGAAGCAGCAGCGGGCGATCAAGCGGCTGAAGGTCGTCACCGCGTTCATCACGAGCGAGAACAAGCCCGAGTGGATGATCCTCGAGGCGATTCCGGTGATCCCGCCGGAGCTTCGCCCGATGGTCCAGCTCGACGGCGGCCGCTTCGCCACGTCGGACCTCAACGACCTCTACCGCCGCGTGATCAACCGGAACAACCGCCTCAAGCGGCTCCTCGACCTCGGCGCGCCGGAGATCATCGTCAACAACGAGAAGCGGATGCTGCAGGAGGCCGTCGACGCGCTCTTCGACAACGGCCGCCGCGGCCGCGCCGTGACCGGCCCGGGCAACCGGCCGCTCAAGTCGCTGTCCGACATGCTCAAGGGCAAGCAGGGCCGCTTCCGCCAGAACCTGCTCGGCAAGCGCGTCGACTACTCCGGCCGCTCGGTCATCGTCTCCGGCCCGCACCTGCAGGCTGCACCAGTGCGGCCTGCCGAAGCTGATGGCGCTCGAGCTCTTCAAGCCGTTCATCATGAGCCGGCTCGTCGAGCGGAAGATCGTCCAGAACATCAAGGCGGCCAAGCGGCACGTCGACCAGATGCACGCCGAGGTCTGGGACATCCTCGAGGAGGTCATCCAGGAGCACCCGGTGCTGCTCAACCGCGCCCCGACGCTCCACCGCCTCGGCATCCAGGCGTTCGAGCCGACCCTCGTCGAGGGCAAGGCGATCCAGGTGCACCCGCTCGTCTGCCATGCGTTCAACGCGGACTTCGACGGCGACCAGATGGCCGTGCACGTGCCGCTGTCGGCGGAGGCGCAGGCCGAGGCGCGGATCCTGATGCTCTCGGCGAACAACATCCTCTCGCCGGCGCACGGGGACGCTCTCGCGCACGCCGACGCAGGACATGGTGCTCGGCTTCTACTACCTCACGTACTCGGACAAGGACCTCGACGCCTCGCCGCCGAGAAGCTCGACCCGCGGCCGCCGCGCTTCCGCACGGAGGAGGAGGTCGAGTTCGCTGTCGAGGCGAAGCAGCTGCAGCTCCAGCAGCCGATCGAGTACCTCTGGAACGGCGAGCTCGTCCTGACGACCTCGGGCCGCGTGATCTTCAACGCCGAGATCGAGCGCTCGCTGCCGAGGCGGTCGGCGCAACGGCTACGGCGGCGGCCGGGTGACCACGAGTACGTCAACCGGACGCTCTCGAAGAAGGAGACTCGGCGTCCTCATCTCGGAGCTCGTCGACGGCCACGGCGCCCATGCGGTCGCCCATGTCCTCGACACGATCAAGGACCTCGGCTTCCACTACGGCACGCTCGCGGGCGTGACGATCTCGAAGAACGACATCGTCATCCCGCCGGACAAGGAGCAGATCCTTGCCGGCTACGAGGAGCGGGTTAAGCGCGTCGAGGACGCGTACGACCAGGGGCTCATCACCGAGTCGGAGCGGCACGAGCAGATCACGTCGATCTGGACGGAAGCGACCGACCGGTCGCGAGGCGATGGTCGAGAACCTGAACGAGCTCAACCCGATCTACATGATGGCCAACTCCGGCGCCCGCGGCATCGTTCGCTCAGCTCCGCCAGCTCGCCGGCATGCGCGGCCTCATGGCGAATCCGAAAGGCGAGATCATCGAGCGGCCGATCAAGGCGAACTTCATGGAAGGCCTCTCGGTGCTCGAGTACTTCATCTCGACCCACGGCGCCCGCAAGGGGCTCGCCGACACGGCACTCCGCACGGCCGACTCGGGCTACCTGACACGGCGTCTCGTCGACGTCTCGCAGGACGTGATCATCCGGGAGGAGAACTGCAAGACGAAGGAGTTCGTCGAGCTGCCGCTCTTCCTGCCGGACGGGCTCAACAAGTCCGTCGCCGGCCGGATCGCCGCGGAGGACATCCACAAGCCGCTCGCGTCGGGCAGGCCCGGCAAGACGGTCGTCGCCTCGAAGGGCGAGGAGATCACGGTGCGGCGGCTGCGGGAGATCGTCGAGGAGCTCGGCGACGAGATCGCCCACAACTTCTCGGTCCCGGTGCGGTCGGTGCTGAAGTGCAAGGCCGAGACCGGCGTGTGTCGCCAGTGCTACGGCACCTTCCTCGCGACCGGCGAGCTGTCGGAGATCGGCGACGCGGTGGGCATCATCGCCGCCCAGTCGATCGGCGAGCCGGGCACGCAGCTCACGATGCGGACGTTCCACACGGGCGGCGTCGCCGGCGCCGACATCACGCACGGCCTGCCGCGCGTCGTCGAGATCTTCGAGGCGCGCAACCCGAAGGGCGCCGCGACCCTGGCCGAGGTGGCGGGCACGGTCGCGCTCGAGGAGACCGAGCGCCAGCTGCGGATCACCGTCGTCGCCGACACCGGGAACGAGGAGGACGACTTCTCGATTCTCGTGCCCCGCCGGACGCGGCTGAGCGTGGCGCAGGGCGAGCACGTCGAGGCGGGCGATCCGCTCCACGAGGGCTCGATCAGTCCGTCCGACCTCCTGCGGCTCAAGGGCTACACCGAGACCGAGCTGTATCTCGTCGGCGAGGTGCAGAAGGTCTACAAGTCGCAGGGCGTCGAGATCCACGACAAGCACATCGAGCTCATCGTCCGGCAGATGCTGAAGAAGGTCCGGGTCGAGAACAACGGCGGCACGGATCTCCTGCCGGGCCAGCTCGTGGACAAGCTCGTGCTCGACCGCGAGAACGCGCGCGTCAAGAAGGAGAAGAAGGAGCAGGCGACGTCGGAGCCGCTGATCCTCGGGATCACGAAGGCGTCGCTCGCGACGGAGTCCTTCCTTTCGGCAGCGTCGTTCCAGGAGACGACGAAGGTGCTGACCGACGCCGCGATCGAGGGCAAGGTCGACCGGCTGCTCGGGCTGAAGGAGAACGTCATCATCGGGAAGCTGATCCCGGCGGCGACGGGCCTGAAGCGGTACCGGACGATCGAGATCGGGCCGTCCGACAAGGTGCCCGCGAGCGCGCTCGCGCGCCCGCAGACCGAGGAGCAGCTCCTGGCCGCGCTCGAGGAGATCGGCAGCGACGGCTCGGACGCCCTGGCCGGGCTCGGGCTCGACTTCGGCGGCGAGGTCGAGACGACCGGCGACGCCGAGCCGCGCTCGGACCTCGAGGCCGAGGAGGTCCCCGAGGTCGAGACGCCGTTGGACGAGGGCTAGCGCCCTCGTCCAACTGAACGGAACTCCGGGCCGGGGAGAGCGCGGTCTCCGCGGCCCTCCGTGCTGAAAGGGCTCTCTGGCAGTCTCCCTTGCGGGGCTGCGGTCGTGCCTGGTCGGCCTCCGCGTAAGACGGCCTGCGGCCCGTCTTACGCTCCGGCTTTCCCGGTTCGGCCGAAGCACTCCGCGGGCGCCTGTGCTACACAGGGCGGCGGGTCGTGAAGAAGCTCCTACCGTTTATCGTCGCCGCCGTAGCGGCCTGTTTGCTCGCGGCCGGCCGCGCGGCCTCCGATCCCGTCTTCGCCGGCCAGTGCGGCATCAGGGCGCAGCAGACCGTCTGGGGCGAGTACGGCTGGCCGTCGCTGCTGCCGATCCTCGCCAGGCCGGGGACGCTGCTCGCGGCCACCACGCACTCGGGCACCGACTACGCGGTCGCCGCGCGGGCGCGCGGCGCGGCGACCTACGCCTTCGACCTGAAGATGTCGAACAAGGTGGGCACCCCGGCCGCGCCGGCCGATCCCTCCACCCTCGAGGCGGCCGCCCAGGCCGAGTACCAGCGGGCCGTGGTGCGCAGCGGGGGCTGCGCGACGCCGCTCGTCGTCGAGAACGAGCTCTTCGGCGCGAAGACTCCGACCCCCTGGACCGCCTCGACGGCGCAGTACCGGGCAAACGTGCTCGCCTTCCTGCAGGACCTCGCCGCGCAGGGCGCGCATCCGGTCCTCCTCGTTAACAAGTCCCCGTACGCGGGCTCCGCCGACGCGGTCGCGTGGTGGCAGTCGGTGGCGAAGGTCTCCGACGTCGTCCGCGAGGTCTACCTGCCCGCGACCAAGATCTGGCCGCTCGGCCCGATCCTCGGCAATCGGCTCCTGCGGCAGAGCTACCGGAATGCGGTCACCGATCTCACCACCTCGCTCGGGATCCCGGCGAGCCGGCTCGGGATCATGATCAGCTTCCTGAGCCAGAAGGGAGTCGGCGGCCGCAACGGGCTCGAGCCTTCCTCGGCCTGGTTCCAGGTCGTGAAGTGGGAGGCGCTCTCCGCGAAGCAGGTCGCGAAGGAGGTCGGGCTCGGCTCGATCTTCTCCTGGGGCTGGCAGGAGTGGAACAAGAAGGAGATGGATCCCGACAAGCCGAAGGCGGCCTGCGTCTGGCTCTGGGGCCGGAAGCGGAGCCTCTGCAACGCGCCGCGGATGCTCGGGAAGAGCTTCAACCCCTCGCTGACCGCAGGGCAGATCCTCCTGCGGCACGGCGTCGTCTGCCGCGCCGCCGGCCTCGGCGCCGTGAGCGCCCGTGGCCTCGGCTCGCTCGAGGCACTGGCCGGCGACCGGGATGCCGCCCTCAGCGCGCTGTTCGAGCGGCTCGTCGAGGCGAGGGCGCGCCCGATCACGCGCCGCGCCGTGCTGGCCGCGCAACAGGACGCGATCCGGGACAACTTCCACGGCAGACGGAGCGCCTACCTCGCGGCGCTACGGCAGGCGCACGCGACCGCCGGAATCGCGCTCTCGGTGCTCGGCGACGAGCTCCGGCGCGCGCGGCTCGAGCAGCTGCGGTACGCGCCCAAGCCGGCGGCAAGCGAGCTGGCGGCGTTCTATTCGGCCTATCCGGACCTGCTCGTCCGGCGCGTCCACGTCTCGCCTGCGCCGCCGTGGCTTGCGGGGCCGACCGGGTTCGCGGTGGCCGAGGCGGCACCGCAACGCCTGTTCTCGCTGCCCACCGGGCGGAAGTCCCGTCTCTCGACCCTCCTCGGGACGTTCTCGGTTCGCCCGCTCGGGCCCTCGCAGCCTCTCGGCGCCCTGCCGCTGTCCACGGTGCGGCCGGCAATCGCCGCCGCCCTGCGCGGCTTCGAGCGCGCGCAGTCCTTCGAGCACTGGACGATCAGCGAGCAGAACCAGGCTCTGAACCGGACGATCTGCCTCCGCGACCAGCTGCCGCAGCCGGCGGCGATCGACCTCACGGAGTACCTCCCCTTCCTCCGGCTGCAGTAGGCAGGACATAGCCTTGCGGGGTGCTCGAGAAGCTGTGGGGGAACATCCCGGTCGGCCCTGAGACGCAGGGAGTGCGCCTCGTCGGGGCCGTCGGCAAGCGGTGGCTGCACGTCGCGGCGCGCTACGCGCCGCTACCCCCGGCCGCGCGCGCCTCACTCCATCGACGGCGCGGCGTCGAGGTCGGGAAGCGGGTCTTCATCGGCACCGAGGTGTTCATCGACGACGCCGTGCCCTCCTCGGTCACGCTCGAGGACGACGTGACCGTGATCGCGCAGACGACGATCCTCGGCCACACGTACTACCCGCGCCACTTCCACCCGCTGCTCGGCGACGAGGCGACGCGGGCCGGGCTGCGGACGACGATCCGCCGCGGCGCCTATCTCGGCCTGCGCAGCACGATCCTCGCCGGCGTCACGGTGGGGGAGTTCGCGATCGTCGGCGCCGGCAGCGTCGTGACCGCGGACGTGCCGCCGTACACGATGGTCGCGGGCGTGCCGGCCCGCGTCGTGCGCGAGTTCGGCCCGGACGAGGTCGACTCTGGCGGCTAGAGCTGCCAACGAAATGAGCACGCGCTGACGGGGCGTCCAGCCGGCCCGTGCTCAGTGCGTAGAGCTGTTAGCCGGCCTGCGGGCCGAGCACCCAGTCGGAGCCGAAGAGCCCGGTCGGGTTGAAGGCGAAGGTGGAGCTCCCGCCGTCGATGAGGATGCAGGAGCTGAGTACCGCGAGGTTCGCGGTGCCGCTGAGCTCGTCGACGAAGTCCGCGCGGTTCGCCGGTGCGTAGATCGACCCCGAGATCGATCCGAGAGTGCCGTTGGCTCCGGTGCTCGCCGTCGACTCGAGCGCGATGTCGTAGTTGTTGATCTGGGCCTGGCTCGACTGCTGGTGGTTGTTCTTGTGGTTGCAGTCGTCGGCGGTGTCGAGGGCGAGGCTCGGGTCCTGCCAGTACGTCAACCCCTCGTAGGCACCCGACGCCTGAGGGCCGAGCGAGACGCTGCCGGTGGTGTCCAGCTCGAACTGGTCGAAGGCGCCGTAGCCGCTGGTGTTCGAGGGATCCTGTGTGTTGTAGATCAGCACGTTCGGCGCCGACAGGGACGAGCCACCGCAGACCCGGAGACCGCCCCCCGCGATGATGTAGGTGCCCGGCGCCATGGTCGCGCTCACGCTGCCGGGGGCCGTGTACTTGCTCACCGACGCCTTGTCTGCGTGCGTCGAGGCGGTCGTGCTGTTGTAGCCACGCGTCACCGTCAACGTGACCGGACTCGCAGTCGCCGGAGCGGCCGTCACGAGCATCTGCTCGCTGCCGACCAGGATCACGTCGTTTACGTGGACGGGGTCGGTGCCTGCGCCGAACTTGATCGGGAGGGTGGTCTGCGACGCCGTGACCGCGCCGTTCTCCTGCACAGCCGGGCTGTACGCCGCCGTCGTCCCGGTCGTCGCGCAGTTGCCGTTGTCGCAGCCTGAGCTGCTCAAGGACCCGATGCAGATGCCGCCGTAGTACGTGCCGGGCTGGAGCGTGACCGAACCCGCGGTGTAGACGCACGGAGCCGGGCTGGCCGCCGTGCCCTGGACGGTGGTCACCGCCTTGGCCACCGCCGCGTTGTTGGCGTGCGCCGCGGCCGTCGTGCTGTTATAGGCGCGCGTGACCGTCAGGATGGCCGAGCCGTTGGTTGCCGGAGCGTTCGTGACCAGCATCTGCTCGCTGTCGACGATGATCACGTCGCCCGTCTTGACCGGATCGGCGATGGCCGCGCCCGCCCAGTGCACCGGCACGCTCGTCGCCGCCGCGGTGAGCCCGGGCGGGCCCGTGTTGAGCGTGACGGCCGGACTGTAGGCAACGCCGTTCGTGACGGTGGCCCCCGTGCACGTCGGCGTGCCGAGCGTGGGAGTCGTCGACAGCTTGCTGGCGAGGGGGTCGGGCAAGACGGGTTGGCCGGTGATCGGGCAGCCGGCGGGCTGGGTGGCGGTGAGCGGGGCGCTGCTGTTGCTCAGGGGGCAGAGTGTCCCGTTGACCGTCACGGTGCTCGCGTTGTGCGTCTCCCAGCCGCCGACGACCTTGATCCCCGCGGGGTCGGAGATGTTGCCGCCGGTGCCGAAGATGTCGAACGCGTCCTGCGGCGAGTTGCAGGAGTCGATGTACATCTTGTTGGTCACCGTCAGCTGCCCGCCCGTCTCGACGAGCAGCGTGTGGTTGTCGCAGCTCGTGTTGAGCGCGACGAAGCTGTAGGGCGGCGGCGTGATGGTCGCGGTCTGGCTGAGCGTGCGCGAGACAAAGCTCGAAGGCCCACCGGTCGGGTCGACCACCTTGCCGGTGGAGGTGAGCGTCCAGACCTGGGTCGCGGAGTTGAAGGTGCCGTACCAGGTCGCGGTCACGCCGCTGGTCAGCGAGGTGACGGTGGGCGACGCCTGCGACGCCATCTTCGAGGTGTCGCTGCCGGCCACCTGGACCGCGGCCAGCGCGTCGTTGAGCCCGGCCTCCGCGGCCGCATAGGCCTTCTGGCCGGCGGTGCTGCGGCCGGCATCGCGCGAGTTCGAGCTCGTGAACGCGAGCGTGGAGGCGACGAGGACGGTGAGCACGAGCATCACGGCGATCGCCATGACCAGCGCGATCCGCTCTCGTCGGAGAGCCGCCGGAACGGGGGCACGGGCGACCGCTTCAGCACGCTCACGTTCCTACTGTCGGCGGGTCCAGCCGAATCGGCGCCCCTGGAAGGAGTGAAAATTACCCCGACCGGGGGATTCGGTTGTTTGGCCCTAGCCGGCCTGCGGCCCGAGGACCCAGTTCGTTCCGAAGAGGCCTGTTGGGTTGAAGGCGAAGGTGGAGTTGCCGCCGTCGATGAGGATGCAGGAGGTGAGTACCGCAAGGTTCGCGGTGCCGCTGAGCTCGTCGACGAAGTCCGCGCGGTTCGCCGGTGCGTAGATCGACCCCGAGATCGATCCGAGAGTGCCGTTGGCTCCGGTGCTCGCCGTCGACTCGAGCGCGATGTCGTAGTTGTTGATCTGAGCCTGGCTCGACTGCGAGTGGTTGTTCTTGTGGTTGCAGTCGTCGGCGGTGTCGAGGGCGAGGCTCGGGTCCTGCCAGTACGTCAACCCCTCGTAGGCACCCGACGCCTGAGGGCCGAGCGAGACGCTGCCGGTGGTGTCCAGCTCGAACTGGTCGAAGGCGCCGTAGCCGCTGGTGTTCGAGGGATCCTGTGTGTTGTAGATCAGCACGTTCGGCGCCGAGAGAGTCGAGGCACCGCAGACGCGGAAGCCGCCGCCGGCCATGATGTAGATGCCCGGCGACATGGTCGCGCTGACGGTCGAGGGAGCGGCATACCTGCTGACGGCGGCGCCGTTGCTGTGCGTCGCGGCCGTCGTGCCGTTATACGCGCGCGTCACCGTCAGGGTCGCGCTCGTGGTCGTGACCGCCGTGACGGCCGTGACATGCATCTGCTCGCTGTCGATCAGGATCGTGTCGCCGACGGTGATCGGATCGCTTCCCGAAGTCCACTGCACCAGCATGCTCGTGGCCGTCGCCGTGATAGAGGCCGCTCCTGTCGCGCCGTTCGCCGGCTGCACCACCGAGGCGTTGTTGGCGTGCGTCGTCGCCGTCGTGCTGTTGTACCCGCGCGTCACCGTCAGCGTCGCCTTCGTGGATCCGCCGGGCCCGCTCCCCGGGGTGATGGCGGTCACGTGCATCTGTTCGCTGTCGATCATGATCGTGTCGCCGACGGAGATCGGATCGCTTCCCGACGTCCACTGCACCGGCACGCTCGTGGCGCTCGACGTGAGGCCGCCGGGGCCGCTGTTCAGCGTCACCGCCGGGTTGTAGGCGGTTCCCAGCGTGTTCAGCGTTACGGCCGGGCTGTACGCCGCGATCGTCCCGGCGGTCGAACAGTTGCCGTTGTCGCAGCCGGTCGTGCTCGAAGAACCGATGCAGATGCCCCCGTAGTACGTGCCGGGCTGGAGCGTGACCAAGCCCGACGTGTAGACGCACGGCGCTGGGCTGGCCGCCGTGCCGGAGACGCCGGTCACGGCCTTGCTGACCGAAGCTCCGTTCGCGTGCGTTGCGCCGGTGGTGCCGTTCTGGGCGCGCGTCACCGTCAGGGTGGCCTGGGTGGCGCCGGCCGGCCCGCCGGCGGGAGTGACCACGGTCACCTTCATCTGCTCGCTGTCGACCAGGATCACGTCGTTCACGGCGATCGGGTCGCTGCCGGACGTCCACTTGACCGGGACGCTCGTCGCCGCCGCAGTGAGGCCGCCCGGCCGGTGTTGAGCGTCACCGCGGGGTTGTAGGCCACGCCGTTCGTGACCGTCCCGCCGGTGCAGGCGGGCGTCCCGAGCGTCGGCGGCGTCGTCAACTTGCTGGCAAGGGGGTCGGGGAGCACGGCCTGCCCGGTGACCGGGCAACCAGCCGGCTGCGTTGCCGTGAGAGGGGTGCTGCTGTTGCTCAGCGGACAAAGCGTCCCGCTCGACGTGACCGTGCTCCCGTTGTGGGTTTCCCAGCCGCCGACGACCTTGATTCCGGCCGGATCGGTGATGTTGCCGCCGGTGCCGAAGATGTCGAAGGCGTCCTGCGGCGAGTTGCACGAGTCGATGTACATCGCGTTCGTCACGGTCAGCTGGCCGCCGGTCTCGACGAGCAGGGTGTGGTTGTCGCAGGTGGTGTTGAGGGCGACGAAGCTGTAGGGCGGCGGCGTGATCGTCGCGGTCTGGCTGACGGAGCGCGTGACGAAGCTTGAGGGTCCACCGGTCGGGTCGGGGACGCTGCCCTTCGAAGAGAGCGTCCAGACCTTCGTCGAGGAGTTGAAGGTGCCGTACCAGGTCGCCGTTACACCGTTGGAAAGCGAGGTGACGGTCGGTGACGCCTGCGAAGCCATCTTCGAAGTGTCGCTGCCGGCCACCTGCACCGCGGCCAGCGCGTCGTTGAGCCCGGCCTCGGCCGCTGCATAGGCCTTCTGGTGGCCGTGCTGCGGCCGGCATCGCGCGAGTTGGAGCTCGTGAAGGCGAGCGTGGAGGTGACGAGGACGGTGAGCACGAGCATCACGGCGATCGCCATGATCAACGCGATGCCGCTCTCGTCGGAAAGCCGCCGCCGCAACGGACCGGCCGGATCGCCGCAGGATCCCACGTAATTACTGTCGGCGGCCCGAGCCGAGCGGGCGCCCCCACAAAGGGGGATTCGCCCGAACGAGGGATTTGCTCATTGCCCCTCGAGGGAGGTGAACGCCGACTGCTCTCGTACCGAGACCGCGCCGGTCGTTCCGAGCCCGGTGCCGCCGGTGCTCTTCACGACGATCGTGACGAGCTTGACCGGCGCCGGAGAGGTCGAGCCGCAGCTCAACGGCGAGACGACCAGCGTGCCGCTCACGCAGCTGTAGTTGATGTACGTGTCGAGGCGATAGGACTTGTTGTCCGGCCCCGTCACCGTCCGCGTCGGCAGACACGTCGCGTCGGTGGTCGAGCAGCCCGTGATCTGGGTCGTCGAGTTGTAGGCGGAGTCGCTGGTATAGGTCGAGTCGGCGCAGTTCGCGCCGCAAGTGGTGGTGTTCAGCTGGATGTTGCTGTGCTGAGCGCGCGGAAGCGCTCCATCTGGGAGTCGGCGAGTACCTCGGCGCTGGAAACCCGCGTCGCCCGGTTCAGGGCGACGTAGCCCGAGGTGTACGCGGCGACCAGCGCGAGGATGCCGACGGTGAGGATGAGCATCGCGATCAGCAGCTCGACGAGGGTGAAGCCCTCCTCGCGGCGCGCGTCGAGTCTCCGCCGCAGCGTCCTCACGATCGCGTCCCGTTCCGCAGCGCGATGTCGTCGATGAAGTTGTACTTGTCGACGGTCGAGCTTGGCCCGTTGATGTCCACCGGCAGGGTGACGTGCAACATGGGCAGGCTCGCCGTCGGCTTCAAGACACCGCTGCAGGCCACGCTCGAGCTCGGGAGGCAGAACGGCGTCGATGTCGTCAGGTAGTCGGCCCACTTGATCTTGCCGCTCGAGCTGCAGGTCGGACGCGACGAGGTGGAGGTGACGCGATAGAGGGCGTAGTCCCCGGTCGTCAGCGCGCTGGCGGACGTGCACCACGTGACGTAGAGCGTCTGGCCGAGGGTGCTCGGGCAGACCGAGCTCAGCTGCGCGGTGATCGCGTTGTATGCCGTACCGGCGGTGAGGGCGTTCCCGCTCGTGTCGGTGACCCCGCTCGCACAGTGCAGCTCGCGGCGGATCTTGTCGAAGGCGGTGCGATCCTGGATCTGAGCCGTGAAGCGCTTGTTGGCGTCGACCTCGGACTTCGTGGCCTGGACGAGCACCGACGCGAGGGAGGCGACGACGATGAGCAGGATCGCCATCGTGACCAGGAGCTCCGGCAGCGTGAAGCCGCCCTCGGCAGCCAGGCGCGCGCGGAGGCGGCGGGTTAGACCCATGCGACGCCTATCGGCGTCCGGGGTCGCTTGCTTTAGTCCGCGGCCGCGAGCCCGCCCTTGCCGGCGTGCTTCGCCGCGTAGAGCGACTCGTCCCCACGCTCGAACAGGCTGACAGGGCTGTCGTTCGGCTCGACGTCCGCCACCCCGGCCGAAACGCGCACCCGGCCGGCGCGGGCGATCGGCTGCGCCGAGACAGCGCGCTGGATCCGCCCGACGAGCTGGCGCGCCTGGCCCCCCTCGACCTCGGGGACGATCACCGCGAACTCGTCGCCGCCGACGCGGCAGGGGATGTCGGCGGAGCGCACGACCTGCCGGATGCGGTCGGCGATCTCGGCCAGGACCGCGTCGCCGGCCAGGTGGCCGATCCGGTCGTTGATCTCCTTGAAGCCGTCGATGTCGACGATCACGAGCGAGAGCCGCCGCTGATAGCGCTGGGCACGGTCGACCTCGCGGGCCAGCGTCTCGTAGAAGTAGCGGCGGTTGTGCAGGCCCGTGAGGGAGTCGAGGTCGGCGAGCTGCCGGGCCTCGCGGAACCGGCGCGCGTTCTCGATCGCGGGGGCGACGCGCTCCGCCAGCTCCTCGAGCCGGCGCACGTCGTCGTCGCCGAACCGGACCTCGGGGTCGCGCGAGAAGACGCCGAGCCAGCCGATCTTGCCGTTGCGGCCGAGGAGCGGCACACCGAGTGCCTCGCGCACCGCTCCGGCCGCCTGCTCCTCCCCGTACAGGTACGAGAGCTCGATGGCCCGCGCCTCCCGCGGCTCCGGGGCGCCGGTGAAGATCCGGATGCCTGCCTCCTCGTCCTCGTCCTCGTCGCGGTCGAGGCCGATCGAGCCGAGCAGGCGCTCGTCGCCGGCGCCGTTCGCATCGAGCTCGACCACCGCCGCGTCGACATTCGGCAGGCCGGCGGCGGCCTGGAGGGTGGAGCCGATCGCGTCGTCGAGGTCGATCGTGGTGGCGATCTGGCCGAGGAACCGGCTGCGCTGCGCCTCCTCCTCGGCGCGGCTGACGGCGCCGCTCAACTCCCGCGCGAGCTCGTCGAGGCGCGCCTCGAGGGTCTGGACCGTCGCGGTCACCTGAGCCTCGACATCGCGAGAGGTCCGCCGGCGCAGCCGGCGCAGCAGCTCGAGCGCCACGAGGACGCAGATGACGAGCGCTATGGCGAGACCGATGGAAAGCCAATGCATGACCGCAGCTCCGGGATTTCGGTGGGCGTACTTTAGGTTCGGCGCGGAGTGCGAGCTACTAGCCGATTTGGCGGGTTTCTGGACGATTGGCGAGGCCCCCGCGTGTTCGCTACCATGCTGCGGGCCGGTTGGCAGGGGCGTTTTTGCCCCAGCCGACCGTCTCTTTACGAAAGGACTCGTTTGCCGACTGTCAATCAACTCGTGCGCAAAGGCCGGAAGGCCGCGAAGGCGAAGACGAAGACACCCGCCCTGGCCGGCGCGCCGCAGAAGCGCGGCGTGTGCACGCGCGTCATGACGCAGACGCCGAGGAAGCCGAATTCGGCGCTGCGCAAGGTCGCACGCGTCCGCCTGACGAACGGGGCGGAGGTCGGCGCGTACATCCCGGGCGAGGGCCACAACCTGCAGGAGCACTCCGTCGTGCTCGTGCGCGGCGGCTCGACGAAGGACCTCCCGGGTTACCGCTACAAGATCATCCGCGCCGCGCTCGACACCGGCGGCGTCTCGGATCGTAAGCAGGGCCGCTCCAAGTACGGCGCCAAGCGAGGCTCGTGATGCCGCGCCGTGGAGAAGTCCAGGTCCGCGAGGTCGAGGCCGATTCCGTCTACGGGTCGCCGCTCGTCACGCAGGTGATCAACAAGATCATGCTCGACGGTAAGAAGTCGATCGCCGAGCAGATCGTCTACGGCGCGCTCGAGACCGTCGGGACGAAGACCGGCCGCCCGCCGGTCGAGGTGCTCGAGGCGGCCGTGAAGACGGTCACCCCGGTCCTGGAGGTGCGCAGCCGCCGCGTCGGCGGCGCGAACTACCAGGTGCCGGTCGAGGTGCCGCAGCGGCGCGCCCGCACCCTCGCGGTGCGCTGGCTCGTCACGTACGCTCGCGAGCGGCGCGAGAAGGGCATGGGGGACAAGCTCGCCAACGAGATTCTCGACGCGCTGAACCAGCAGGGCGGCGCGTTCAAGCGAAAGGACGACGTCTACCGGATGGCGCAGGCCAACAAGGCCTTCGCGCACTATCGCTGGTAGACGGAACGAGGAAGGAAGACTTGAGCACTAAGCTGACAGAACAGGTGGTCGCGCTCGACCGCGTCCGGAACATCGGGATCATGGCCCACATCGACGCGGGCAAGACGACGACGACCGAGCGGATCCTCTACTACACCGGCATCACCCACAAGCTGGGCGAGGTGCACGAGGGCGCCGCGACGATGGACTGGATGGCCCAGGAGCAGGAGCGCGGCATCACGATCACGTCGGCCGCGACGACGGCGTTCTGGCGGGACTATCGGATCAACATCATCGATACGCCCGGCCACGTGGACTTTACGGTCGAGGTCGAGCGCAGCCTGCGCGTCCTCGACGGCGCGGTCGCCGTCTTCGACTCGGTCGCGGGCGTGCAGCCGCAGTCCGAGACGGTCTGGCGGCAGGCGGACAAGTACAAGGTGCCGCGCATCGCCTTCATCAACAAGATGGACCGCACCGGCGCGAACTTCTTCGCCGCCGTGCAGTCGATGCGCGACCGGCTCGCCGCGAATCCGGTGCCGCTGCAGATCCCGATCGGCTCGGAGGAGAACTTCACGGGCGTCGTCGACCTCGTGGAGATGCAGGCCGTGATCTACAAAGACGACCTCGGCAAGGAGTTCGACGTGGTCGAGATCCCGGCCGAGCTCCTCGAGCAGGCCCAGGAGTACCACCACCAGCTGGTCGACGCGATCTCGCACTTCGATGACGAGGTGCTCGGTGCCTACATCGAGGACGAGTCCTCGGTGACGGCGGACATGATCCGCCGCGCCGTCCGCGCCGCCACGCTCGCCGACGAGATCACGCCGGTCCTGCTCGGCTCGGCCTTCAAGAACAAGGGCGTCCAGCTCCTGCTCGACGCCGTGGTCGACTACCTGCCGAGCCCGCTCGACGTGCCTCCGATGCACGGGATCGACCCGAAGACCGGCGGCGACGAGGTACGGCCCGCCGACCCGAAGGCCCCGTTCTCGGCTCTGGCCTTCAAGGTCATGTCCGATCCGTACGTCGGCAAGCTGACGTACTTCCGCGTCTACTCCGGCACGCTCAAGGCCGGCGACCGCGTCCTCAACACGATCACGGGCCGCACCGAGCGCGTCGGCCGCATCCTCCAGATGCACGCGAACCACCGCGAGGAGCGCGAGGAGATCATGGCCGGCGAGATCGCGGCCGGCGTCGGCCTCAAGTCGACGACGACCGGCGACACGCTCGCCGCCGACAACGCGCCGATCGTGCTCGAGTCCATGACCTTCCCGGATCCGGTCATCGCGGTCGCCGTCGAGCCGAAGTCGAAGGCCGACCAGGACAAGCTCTCGACCGGGCTCGCGCGGCTGGCGGAGGAGGATCCGACCTTCCGCGTCGAGACCGACGAGGAGACGGGGCAGACGCTCATCTCCGGGATGGGCGAGCTGCACCTCGAGATCATCATCGACCGCCTCAAGCGGGAGTTCAACGTCGACGCGAACGTCGGCCGGCCGCAGGTCGCGTACCGCGAGACCGTCGGCAAGGAGGCGCTCGGCATCCGGGGCAAGTTCGTCCGGCAGACCGGCGGCTCCGGCCAGTACGGCGACGTCGTCATCAACCTCTACCCGCAGGAGCCGGGCGCGGGCTACGAGTTCGTCGACAAGATCGTCGGCGGCAAGATCCCGAAGGAGTACATCCCGGCCGTCGACCACGGCATCCAGGAGGCGATGGGCTCGGGCATCCTCGCGGGGTATCCCGTCGTGGACATCAAGATCGAGCTCGTCGACGGTTCATATCACGACGTCGACTCGAGCGAGCGGGCGTTCAAGATCGCCGGCTCCATGGCCTTCAAGGAGGCCATGAAGCGCGCGAAGCCCCGGCTGCTCGAGCCGACGATGGCGGTCGAGGTCACGACGCCCGAGGAGTACCTCGGCGACGTGATGGGGAACCTCAACAGCCGCCGCGGCAAGATCGAGTCGATGAGCCCTCTCGGCAACGCCCAGGTCGTGAAGGCCAGCGTCCCGCTGTCCGAGATGTTCGGGTACGCGACGGACCTGCGTTCGATGACGCAGGGCCGTGCAGATTTCACCATGCAGTTCGATCGCTATGAGGAAGTGCCTCAGTCCATTGCGAGCGAGATCACGGAAGCACAGTCTTGAGCGATTTGGGCTGAGCGAGCGAGAAAGGGAGACA
>CAVREH010000018.1:0-72229 GCA_963720065.1 uncultured Actinomycetes bacterium | reverse complement strand
AAGCGCGTCGACATGCCGTACGTCAACCACCGCTGGCTCGGCGGCCTGCTGACCAACTGGCGCACGATGGCCGACCGCATCGACCGGCTGCACGAGATGCGGCGCCTGCGGGACGAGGGGCAGATGGAGCTGCTCCCCGCGAAGAGCGCATCTCGATGGCAGGCGAGCTCGAGAAGCTCGAGGCGAACCCCGGCGGCGTCGCCGACATGCGCCGCCAGCCCGACGCGGTCGTGATCGTCGACCTGAAGAAGGAGGCGCTCGCCGTGCGCGAGGCCAGGCGGCTCGGGATCCCGGTCGTCGCCCTCGTGGACACGAACTGCGCACCCGGACGAGGCCGACTACGTCATCCCCGGCAACGACGACGCGATCCGCTCCTGCAGCCTGGTGGTGCACACCCTCGCCGAGGCCGTCAACGACGGCAAGCAGAAAGTCTCGGCGCAGGAGCTCCAGCAGCAGCAGGCAGCGGCGGAGGCCGCGGCGGAAGCCGAAGCCGCCACGCCGGAGGAGCGCCCCGAAGGCGACGTCGAGGAGGTCCTGGCCGGCGAGGAGATCCAGCCGGTGACCGAGGGCGAGAGCGTCCCGGTGCCGACCGGCGAGGATCCGGCGAAGGAAGGGGCGGAGGAGACCAAGCGCTCCGCCGCGGCTCTCGGCGATCCGACGCGCGGCGAGAAGGAGGAGGCCTAGATGGCAGCGGAGATCTCGGCCCAGCTCGTCCGTGAGCTCCGCGAACAGACGGGCGCGGGGATGATGGACTGCAAGCGCGCGCTCCAGGACACGAACGGCGACATGGAGGCCGCCGTCGTCCTCCTGCGCGAGAAGGGGATGGCGAACGCGGCGAAGCGCGCCGACCGCGCGACGACCGAGGGGCTCGTCGGCTACCGGCTGGCGGCGGACGGCTCGCGCGGCACGATGGTCGCGATCGGCTGCGAGACCGAGCCGGTCTCGAAGAACGAGGAGTTCGAGGCGTTCGGCAAGAAGGTCCTCGACCTCGTCGAGGCCGAGGGGATCGACGCCGTCTCGCAGCTCGACGAGGAGCGCGCCCAGCTCTCCGGCAAGCTCGGCGAGAACATCGCCGTCGCCGGTGCCGCCCGCTTCGAAGCCGTCGACGGCGGCCGCCTCGGCGCGTACGTCCACCCGCCCGCGAACAAGCTCGGCGTGCTCGTGCATCTGCGCGGCGGCGACGACGAGCTGGCGCGGAACCTCGCCATGCACATCTCGTGGTCCGACCCGCGCTGGATCGCCCGCGAGGACGTTCCCGAGGAGCTCGTCGCAGCCGAGCGCGAGATCTACCTGAACTCCGACGAGGTGCAGTCGAAGCCTGAGCAGGCGCGTGAGAAGATCGTCGAAGGGATGCTGAACAAGCGCTTCTTCGGGGCGAACGTCGTCACCGAGCAGGAGTGGATCCACGACAGCTCGCAGACCGTCGGCAAGGTCCTCGCTGACGCGGGAGCCGAGGTGCTCGAGTTCCAGCGCTTCTCCCTGGCCGGATGACGGCCCAGCCGGAGACCGAGACCGGCCCGCGGCCGAACGTGCCCGCCTTCCGCCGCGTCCTGCTCAAGCTGTCGGGCGAGGCGCTCATGGGCGAGCGCGAGTACGGCATCGACCCCGGCGTCACGCAGGCGCTCGCGAAGGAGGTTGCGGGCATCCGCGGCGAGGGCGTCGACGTCGGGGTCGTGGTGGGCGGCGGGAACTTCTACCGCGGTCTCGCGGCTGCGGCCGAGAGCGGGATGGACCGCGCCACCGCCGACTACGCGGGGATGCTCGCGACGCTGCTCAATGCGCTCGCGCTGCAGGACGCGCTCGAGCGGGAGGGAGCCGACACGCGCGTGATGTCGGCGCTCGAGGTCTCGGAGGTCGCCGAGCCGTACATCCGCCGGCGGGCCATCCGCCACCTCGAGAAGGGCCGCGTCGTGATCTTCGCCGCCGGCACCGGCAACCCGTTCTTCACGACGGACACGGCCGCGGCCCTGCGGGCGCTCGAGATGGGCGCCGACGCGATCCTGATGGCGAAGCACGGCGTCCGGGGCGTGTACGACGGCGACCCGCGGCACGTCGCCGACGCCGAGTTCCTGCCGCGGATCACGCATCTGGAGGCGATCGAGCGCGGGCTCAGGGTGATGGACACGACGGCGCTGTCCCTCTGCATGGACAACCGCCTCACGATCCACGTCTTCGAGCTCGCCGAGGGCAACGTCGCGCGCGTCGTCAACGGCGAGGACGTCGGGACCATCATCGCCACGACAGCAAAGGAGGGCTGAGGGCATGGCGAGTGCAGAAGAGATGATCAACGGGGCACGGGACAAGATGGTGAAGTCGGTCGAGCACGCGCGCGCGGAGTTCGCGACGGTGCGCACCGGCCGCGCCTCGGCGTCCCTCCTCGACCGGATCGAGGTCGACTACTACGGGACGCAGACACCGCTGCGCCAGCTCTCGACGATCAACGTCCCCGAGCCGCGCATGCTCACGGTGCAGCCGTTCGACCCGGGCTCGATCAAGGCGATCGAGAAGGCGGTCATGGAGTCGGACCTCGGGCTGACGCCCTCCAACGACGGCAAGCTGATCCGCCTGCCGATCCCCCAGCTGACGGAGGAGCGGCGGAAGGAGCTCGTCAAGGTCGTCCGCAACATGGCGGAAGACCACCGGGTCGCCGTCCGCGAGATCCGGCGCGACGCGATGCGGCACCTCAAGGAGCTGGTGGACAAGGGCGAGGTCGGCGCCGACGACGAGCACCGGGCCGAGGGCCGCGTCCAGGAGCTGACCGACGAGCACACGAAGCAGATCGACGAGCTCCTCAAGCACAAGGAAGCGGAGGTTATGGAGGTCTGATGGCCTCCGTGCCGGGAACAGACGTCAGCCCCGAAGAGCACCTGCCCGAGGTCGCGCACGCGGTCGCGATCATCATGGACGGCAACGGGCGCTGGGCGGCAGAGCACGGCGTCTCGGTCGCCGAGGGCCACCGAGCCGGCTCGCGGGCGCTGCGGCCGGTGGTCGAAGGGGCGATCGACCTCGGGATCGAGTCCCTCGCGGTCTATGCCTTCTCGACCGAGAACTGGAGCCGCGACGCCGGCGAGGTCGGGGCGCTGATGGAGATCTTCGGTGAGACGATCGACCGCGAGCTCGAGGATCTCGCCGCCCAGGGCGTCCGCTGCCGCTTCGTGGGCCGCCGGGACCGCGCTCCGGACTGGCTGCGCACGAAGATGCAAGCGCTCGAGACGGCGACGGCGGACAAGTCGAGGCTCCAGCTCTGGATCGCCTTCGACTACGGCGGCCGCGCCGAGCTCGTCGACGCCGCGCGCCGGCTGCTCGAGAACGGCGCGGACCCCGACGACGTCGACGAGGCCGCGCTCGCCGCGTGCCTCTACGAGCCCGAGATGTCCGATCCGGATCTCGTCATCCGCACGTCGGGCGAGCGCCGCATCTCGAACTTCCTCCTCTGGCAGTCCGCCTACGCCGAATACGTCTTCACCGAGACTCTCTGGCCCGACTTCGGGCCGGACGAGCTGCGGACCGCCATCGAGGAGTACGCCTCGCGGCGCCGTAGATTCGGCGGTCGATGACGTCGCTCGGCTCCGCCTCCCTTCCGTGGTGGAAACCATGTTTCCCCCACGTGCCCCCTTCTTCTCGCTTGTGTGGGGGAACCTCCCGGTTCCCCCACACCCCCTCCACGGTCACGAGCCGGTGAGCGGCTCGTGACCAACTTCGCCTCGCGTCTCCTGGTCGCGGCGGTCGGCCTGCCGCTCGTGCTGGGCATGCTGTGGCTCGGCGGCTGGTGGCTGTTCACGCTCCTCGCGATCGCAGCCTGCGTCGGGGTGCACGAGTTCGTCACGACCGCACGCCCCCTGCGGCCGCTCGCGCCCGCGGTCTACGCCGGCGTGCTGCTCGCGCTGTTCGGCGCGGAGAAGGGAGGAGTCGTCTGGCTGCTCGGCGGCTTCTGCGCCACGTTCGTGCTCGCCTTCGCGCTGCACGCGGTCTCGAGCACTCGCGCGCCAACGACCGCGGCCGTCGGCTCGACGGTCCTCGGCTCGGCCTGGATCGGTCTGGGGCTCGGCTTCCTCCTGCTGCTGCGGGAGATGCACGACCACGGGCGCCTGATCGCCTTCACCGTTGTGCTCACGGCGTTCGCGGCGGCGACCTTCGCCTACTTCGGCGGCCGGTTGTTCGGCCGTCACAAGCTTGCACCGCGCCTTTCGCCCGGCAAGTCGTGGGAGGGGCTGCTGGTCGGAGCCGTCGCGGGCATCTTCGTGGCCTTCATCGCGCTCTACGACACGCGCAAGGACTACTTGAGCGTCTGGCAGGCGATCGTGCTCGGCCTCGTCCTCGTGGTCGCGGAGGTCATGGGCGACCTGTTCGAGTCGGCGCTGAAGCGTGACCTCGAGGTAAAGGACACCGGCAGGCTCCTCGGCGGCCACGGGGGGATGCTGGACCGGATCGACGGCCTCCTCTTCGCCGCTCCGGCGGCGTACTTCCTCGTCGTCGCGTACGGCTTCCACTGACCCCTCGCCCAAGGACACGTCCCGGTGCCAGGCACGCGGACATGTCCCGATCCGCCGCGGAACCGGCTTGCGGAGCGCAAGGTGTTCCGCACTCCCTTCCACTTTGGCCATGTCGCGGTGCCCGACACCAAGCCGTGGCCCGCGGGGACGGGCCTACACTGAGCACGTGAAACGCGTCGCTCTGCTCGGGGCCACCGGCTCGATCGGTCGCCAGGCGATCGAGATCGTCGAGGCGCATCCGGAGCTCGAGCTCTGCGCCGCGGCGTCCGGCTCGACGCCTCTCGACGACGTCGACGCGCCGCTGAAGGAGGTCGGGGGCGACCTGACCGAGCTGCTGGAGCGTGCGCAGCCCGACGTCGTCCTCAACGCGGTCGTCGGCTTCGCCGGCGTGCACGCGACGCTCTGGGCGCTCGAGCACGGCGTCGATCTCGCGCTCGCCAACAAGGAAAGCCTCGTGGCGGCCGGTGAGCTGGCCCTCGCCGCACGCGAGCGGGGCCGCGGCCGGATCCTGCCCGTCGACAGCGAGCACTCCGCGCTCTATCAGTGCCTGGAGGGGCGCGCGCCGGAGCAGATCGACACGCTCGTAGTCACCGGCTCTGGTGGCCCGTTCCGCGGCCGCACCCGCGCGGAGCTCGAGGACGTCACGCCCGAGCAGGCGCTCGCACATCCGACCTGGCGCATGGGGCCGAAGATCACGGTGGACTCGGCGACGCTCGCGAACAAGGGGCTGGAGGTGATCGAGGCGCACTATCTGTTCGGCGTGGGCTACGACCGCATCGAGGTGGCGATCCAGCCGACCTCGATCGTGCACGGGCTCGTCCGCTTCCGCGACGGCGCCGCCCTCGCGCATCTCGGCTACCCGGACATGCGGGTGCCCATCTCCTACGCGCTCACGTACCCCGAGCGCGCCGCGACGCCGCTGCCGCCGCTCGACCTCGCCTCGCTGACGCTCGAGTTCTCGCCGCCCGACACCGACACGTTCCCGATGCTGTCGCTCGCGCGCGCCGCCGGCCGGGAGGGTGGCAGCGCGCCGTGCGTCTACAACGCGGCGAACGAGGTCGCGGTCGCCGCGTTCCTCGCCGGGCGGCTGCCGTTCCTCGGGATCCCGGAGGTCGTGGGGGAGACGCTCGCGGCCGCCGGCACCGACCCGATCCAGGACCTGGACGACCTCGTCGAGGCCGACCGTGCCGCGCGGGCGCTCGCCGAAGGAGCACTGGCCGCGGCGTGACCTGGCTCGTCGTCATCGCCGGCCTCGTCCTGCTCGTTTTCCTGCACGAGCTCGGTCACTTCTCGGTCGCGCGCGCGGTCGGGATGCGGCCGCGGAGCTTCTACATCGGCTTCCCGCCCGCTCTCTTCAAGATCCAGCGCAAGGGCATCGAGTACGGGATCGGGATGATCCCGCTCGGCGGCATGGTCCAGCTTCCCGGCATGAACCGGCCGGCCGCGCGGGACCTGAGCCTGTTCCTGGAGCCGGCCATGCGCGAGCAGCCCAGCCTTGTGCCGGCTGTCGGAGCGGTCCGGCGCGCTCTCGAGGCAGAGGACTACGACACTGCGCGGCACGCCTGTTTCGAGCTCGAGCGCGAGGTGAGCGCCGCCGAGCTGACGCCCCGGGCGAGACGCTCGGCCGAGCGAGTGCTCCGTGACGTGAAGGAGGGCACCTCGCCCGAGGCCTACTGGCACGGTGCGACGTGGAAGCGCATCGCCGTCATCGCCGCCGGACCGCTGGCGAACATCCTCGTCGCCTTCGCGATCCTCTTTCTCGTCTTCGCCATCAGCGGAGGCCCGTCGTCGCGCGCCTCCGCACAGGTGGCCGCGGTCGAGAGCGGCACTCCGGCGGCGGCGGCGGGCCTGCAGCCCGGGGACCGGATCGTCGCCGTCAACGGTCGACCGCACGAGAACCTTCGACGCTGCGTCGGGTCGGATCAGGGCGAGCCACGGGCGCGAGGTCGACGCTGACGGTGCTGCGCAACGGGCAGCGGGTCGAGGTCGGGCCGCGCCACACGGTCAAGCTCGGCGGCCGCTGGATCTTCGGCTTCGAGCCCGAGGCGCAGATCGTCCCGTATTCGACCGGCAGAGCAGCCACCACCGCGGGATCGGACCTCTGGAGCGTCGTCGACCGGAACGGCGACCGGGCTCCGCGGGCTCTTCTCCAGCCAGGGGCGCAGCCAGCTCTCGGGAACGGTCGGGATCGTCGAGGTCTCGCAGCAGCAGCTGCGGGTCGGCCTGACGCACTACCTCGAGATCCTCGCGTTCGTGAGCATGTCGCTCGCGCTGCTGAATCTACTGCCACTCCTGCCGCTCGACGGCGGCCACATCCTCTTCTCGCTCATCGAGGCGGTCCGCCGGCGCGCTCTCGCCCGTGAGGTCTACGAGCGCGTCTCGGTCGTCGGCTTCGCCTTCATCCTGCTCGTCATGGTGATCGCGTTCTCGAACGACCTATCCGGCGCGCCGCACTGAGAACTCGTCTCGGGATGACCACGCGCTGACCGGGTGCGATGGTCGAGTGCGAGACAAGGACGCAGGGAGCGTGAATAGCAGCGCTATTCGCGCGACCGAGGACGCAGGATCGCGCCGACCAGCGCGGCCGGGCAGTCCGTGCTTCATTTCGAGACGAGTTCTAAGCCGTCTCAGCGTCCTCTGAGGGCGCGGTTCGGCGGGAACCCGCGGGGCTAGACTGAGTCCCGGATGGCCAGCAAGCGGCAGATCTCGGTCGGCGGCGTCAAGATCGGCGGCGGCGCGCCCGTCGTCGTGCAGTCGATGACGACGACGAAGACGCATGACGTCGAGGCGACCACCGCGCAGGTCGCGGCGCTCGCGAGCGCGGGCTGCGAGATCGTCCGCGTCGCGGTGCCGAAGACGGAGGACGCAGAGGCGCTCTCGAAGATCGTCCGCTTCTCGCCGGTGCCGATCATCGCGGACATCCACTTCAACGCGAGCCTGGCGCTGAAGGCGATCGACCAGGGCGTCGCCGCGGTGCGCATCAACCCCGGCAACATCGGCGGCCCCGACAAGGTCGCCGAGGTCGTCGCGCGCGGCGAAGGCGAAGGGGATCCCGATGCGGATCGGCGCGAACTCCGGCTCGCTGCCGAAGCACCTCGAGGAGCTCGCGCAGAAGGATCAGGCCGAGGCGCTCGTCGAGGCCGCGCTCGAGGAGGTGCGCCTGCTCGAGAGCCTCGACTTCTACGACTTCAAGATCTCCGTCAAGTCGAGCCACGTGCCGACGATGATCCGCGCGTACCGGATGCTCTCGGAGAAGGTCGACGTACCCGCTCCACCTCGGCGTGACCGAGGCCGGCACCGTCTTCGCCGGCTCGATCAAGAGCGCCGTCGGGATCGGCACGCTGCTCGCCGAGGGAATCGGCGACACGATTCGCGTCTCGCTCTCCTCCGACCCGGTCGAGGAGCCGAAGACGGCGTACGAGATCCTCAAAGCGCTCGGCCTGCGCGAGCGCGGGCCGGTGATGATCGCCTGCCCGAGCTGCGGCCGCGACAACGTCGGCGTCCACACGCTCGCCGAGGAGGTCGAGCGACGGCTGCAGGACTACCCGCAGGCACTTCGAGGTCGCGGTGCTCGGCTGCGCGGTCAACGGCCCGGGCGAGTCGGGCGACGCCGACTTCGGCATCGCAGGCGGCCGCGACGTCGGCTTCATCTACGCGCACGGCCGCGTGCTAAGAAGGTCAGCTCAGACATCCTGATCGACGAGCTCTTCCACGAGATCGACAGGTGGATCGCCGACGGGATGCACCGACCGAAGCGCCTCAAGATGGCGAAGCCGGCCGCCCTGGCCATGGCCGAAGCGTCGATGATCCCCCTCGAATAGCCTAGGGCGACAACGCCGATGATCGCCCGAGCCTCACAGCTCTTCCTGCCGACCCTGCGCGAGCCGCCCGCCGACGCGGAGGCTGCCTCGCACCAGTTGCTCGTGCGCGGCGGCTTCATCCGCCAGATCGGGGCCGGGCTCTGGGCGATGCTGCCGCTCGGCTGGCGCGTGCACATGCGGATCGAGCAGATCATCCGCGAGGAGATCGACGCGATCGGCGGCCAGGAGATGCGCGCTCCGACGCTCACGCCCGCCGAGCTCTGGGAGACGACCGGCCGTATCGACGTCCCGATCCTGTTCCACCTGAACGACAGCGGCGGCCGGCGGTTCGTGCTCTCGTGGACGCACGAGGAGTCGATGACGTTCCTCGCGCGCGAGATCCAGTCGTACAAGCAGCTGCCGCAGGTCTGGTACCACTTCTCGACCAAGGACCGCGACGAGCCGCGCCCGCGCGGCGGCCTCCTGCGCCTGCGCGAGTTCATCATGAAGGACTCGTACACGTTCGACGCCGACGAGGCCGGGCTCGAGGCCGCATTCACGAGGCACGAGGAGGCGTACCGGCGGATCTTCGAGCGCTGCGGCCTCGAGGCCTATCTCGTGGAGGCCGAGTCCGGGGTTATGGGCGGCAAGGAGTCCAAGGACTTCCTGGCACCGACGGGCTCGGGCGAGAACGAGCTGATGCGCTGCGAGAACGGCGACTACTTCGCCGATGCGGAGGCCGCACGCGGCGCGCCTCCTCAGGCGGAGCTGCCTCCTCCGCTGGATGCCCCCGAGGTGGTCGAGACGCCCGGCGTCGGGACGATCGACGAGCTCGCGGCGTTCCTCTCGGTCGCGCCGTCCGCGACCTCGAAGGCCCTGCCGGTCGTGACCGGCGACCGGCTGGTGCTCGCGCTCGTGCGGGGCGACGACAAGCTGAGCGAAGGGAAGCTCGAGACGTTCTTCGAGGCGGCATTCCGCCCGGCGACGGACGAGGAGATCCGGGCCGCCTTCGGAGCGGGCGGAGGCTCGCTCGGGCCGGTCGGGGTCGACCTCGAGGTGATCGCCGACGAGGCGCTCCGCGAGGGCCAGTACGTCGCCGGCGCGAACGAGGACGGCAAGCATCTCCGCGGCGTCCAGGCCGGCCGTGACTACGAGCCGACCTTCGCCGACATCCGCCAGGCGAAGGACGGTGACGCCTGCCCCGAGTGCGGCGGCACGCTCCGCATCCAGACGGCGATCGAGGTCGGCCACATCTTCAAGCTCGGCACGTTCCACTCGCAGCCGTTCGGCGCGACGTTTCTGGACGAGGACGGGAGGGAGAAGCCGCTCGTCATGGGCAGCTACGGCATCGGCCTCGCGCGCACGATGGCAGCCGTCGTCGAGCAGTCGCACGACGAGAACGGGATCGTGTGGCCGCAGGCGGTCGCACCGTACGACGCGCACGTCGTAGCGCTGCCGGGCGCCGAGGAGATCGCGCTGCAGGCAGCCGAGGCTCTGTCGGCGGCAGGTCTCGACGTCCTCCTCGACGATCGCGACCAGAGGGCGGGGGAGAAGTTCGCCGACGCCGACCTGATCGGGTGCCCTATCCGCATCACGGCGGGCCGCAAGAGCCTCGAGGACGGCAAAGTCGACGTGCGAAATCGCGCAAGCGGCGCCGAGAACCGATTAGATGTTGCCGATCTCGGCAAGGAGGTCTAGGACGTGGCCAAGCGGCGTCGGTTCAGCGAGGAGGGGTTCGGCGAGACCGTCCAGAGCCTGATGGACGAGCAGGCAGTCACGTACCGGCAGCTCGCCGCGCGCACCGGGCTCTCGGCCGGATACCTCAACCACCTCGTGCACGGGAATCGCCCCGTGCCGTCGAACGACGTGGTGGCCACGCTCGCGGACGCACTCGAGGTCGAGCCCGAGCACTTCCGGGAGTACCGCCTGCGGGTGATCACGGACCGGCTCGAGGCGATGCCGGCGCTGATCGACCGGCTCTACCGGCAGCTCAACAAGCCCGGCTAGCGGAGCCCGTAGCGGAGGAAGAGGTGCGAGCCGCTGGGTCCGCACCGAGCGGAGCCGGCCGGCGACTCGCGTCTGCGGGACGAGCTCGACGCCTTCGACCAGGCCGAGCCGCGCGGTGGCGCCACGTCCGGCGAGGACGGGGGAGACGGTGAGGAAGAGCTCGTCCACGAGCCCCGCGGCCACGAGCGAGCCGAACAGCGACGGGCCTGCCTCCGTCAGGATCACGGAGCAGCCGCGGTCGCGCAGCACGTTTAGGGCCCGCGCGAGGTCGACCGTCTCGCCGTCGTTCACGGCGACGACCTCCGCCGCGTCCGGGACCGACGCCCGCAGGCCGTCCGCCGCCGCCTCGGTCGTGAGCACGAGCGCACCGGACTCGAGCACCGCGTGGGCCGGATCGAGCGAGGCGCCCGTGGTGACGACCACGACGAGGGGCTGCGCCGAGCGACCGCGACGAGCGCGCAGCTCGGCCAGCGCCTCGGCGGCCGGCGGATACGCGCGGTCGATCCGCCACGTCCCCTGCGGCGAGGCGAGCAGCGTGCCGGAGCCGACGACGACCGCATCGGCGCACGCACGCACGAGGGCGAGGACGAACCGATCGGCCTCGCTCTCGTCGCCGATCACGGCGTGCGAGCGCGGCAGCCGCGGCACCGCCACCACGCCGTCGAGCGACTCGACGAAGTTCGCCACGACGCACGGCTCCTCCAGGCCGATCGCGCCGCCGTAGAGCTCCACGAGCTGCTCGGGGACGTCCCACCGCGGCAGGTCCTCGTCCTCCGCGAGGACCCTGAACGGCTCGATCGATGATCCACCCGCCACTACATGCCTCGCTCCGGCCCGCGATCACGCTGCGCGCTGCGGCGTCCTCGGTCGCGCCGATAGGCGCCGCTATCGGCCCTCCCTGCGTCCTCGCATCGCTTGGTGCTCGCGACCCGGATTCGGGGCCGCAGTGCCCGGTGGATCATCGCGTCAGACTAAGGAACTCCGAGCGCAGGGCGGCATCCTCGTCGTACAGGCCGCGCCAGACCGTCGTGACCGTGAGGGAGCCGTCCTCCTCGACGCCGCGCATCGCGGTGCACATGTGCGCGGCCTCGAGCCTCACCGCGACGCCGCGCGCGCCCGCCAGCTCCTGCAGGCCGTCCGCGATCTCCTCCGCCATCCGCTCCTGCACCGTGAAGCGGCGCGCGTAGAGCCGCACGAGGCGAGTGAGCTTGGAGATGCCGAGGATCTCGTCGCCGGCGACGTAACCGACGTAGGCGCGTCCGTGGAAGGGCAGCGCGTGGTGCTCGCACAGCGCGTAGAAGCCGACGGGGCCTTCGACGATCTGGGCATGCCGTCCCTCGACGCCTTCGGGGCGCTCGGTCGGGAACACGGTGCGCAGCTTCGGGTCGCCGTCGTAGCCGGCCGTCGCGTCATAGAGCGCCCGCACGAACCGGCGCGGCGTGTCGTGCGTGCCCGGGGTGTCGAGGTCGAGACCGAGCGCGGCGAGGATCTCGGCCGCGTTGCGCTCGAGGCGCGCCCAGTCCGCCGGCGTGAGCTTGCGCGCCGCCTCGCCGTCGTGGGCGGGAAGCTCGAAGACGTTGGTGCTCATGCGAGTTCCTCCTGTCGTCTGGGCGCGCGCCGCGGAAGAAGCGCGAGCGCGATTACGGCTGCCTCCGCGAGTGCGACCCAGGCGAAGGCGAGTGGGTGTCCAAGAGCGGTCAGCAGCCCGAACGCGGCGAGCTGCGTCGACATTCCGAGATTCGCGAGCAGCGAGACGGCGATGGGGCCGATGAGCGCCGGGCGCCGCGCCACGAGCGCCTCGGCGAGCCGGTCCTGCGGCGCGTAGAGGAGGCCGTAGATCCGGCGCACACGGCGGTCGCCCGCCCCTGCGGCTCGGAGTCCGCCACGGCCACCCGCGACAGCCGCTCTGCGTTGAAGTTGAGGCTGAGGACGCTCGTGAGCGCGAGAAAGCCGGCGAGCGCGAGCGCCGGCTGACCGGTCGTCCAGGCGAGAGCGGCGAAGAGCGCCGCGTTCACGAGCAGGTCGAGCTCCGAGTCGAGATACCGCCCGAAGGCGCTGATCCGGCCGGTGAGGCGCGCGAGCTGGCCGTCGGCGTTGTCGAGCAGCGTCTTGAGCTGGATCAGCAGAGCGGCGACCAGGAGCGAGCCGCGCCCGAGCTCGACGGCGGCCGCGACTCCCACCGCACCGGCGGCCGCGACCACGACAGGCGGCGGCACCCGCAGCCACGCGAGCACCAGGACGAGCGGGTGCGCGAGCGGCCGGAAGACCTTCTCGCACACGAGCTCGTCCCGCGGCGGGGCTTGCGCGACCGGGCGAGGGCGCTAGACCTCAAGCGCTCCCTCTCCGGCGCGGATCAGCTCGCGCGCGTCGTCGAGCTTGCCCCAGACGTTCCAGAGCAGCACGCCGCGCGGCTTGCCGTCCTCGACGTAGGTGATGACACCCTTCCGGTTCGGCTCCTGCCAGTTCTCGACGACCTCCAGCCGGGAGTCGACGATCCCGACCGCTTCGTAGCCGAGGTCGAAGAGATCGGAGTAGAAGAACGGCAGATGGTCGTACGGCGCGCCGGCACCGGCCATGTTCGCGCCGACGGCCTTCCCATGCGAGTTCGCGTGATCCTCGTGCTCGATCCGCATCGTCGTGCCGAGCGCGCGCACCGGGAAGCGCGCCACGTCGCCTGCGGCGAAGACGTCCTCGTGACCGGGCACGCGCCCGTACTCGTCGACGACGATTCCGTCCGCGACTTCCAGCCCGGCAGCCTCCGCGAGCTCGGTGTCCGGGATCACGCCCAGGCCGGCGACGACCGCGTCCGCCTCGAGCGAGAGGCCGGACTCGGTCTCGACCCGGCTGCCCGAGGCCGAGGCGACGAGCTCCTCACTGCGCACGTCGACGCCCTTCTCGCGGTAGTAGCCGGCCACGAACTTCGACAGGCCGAGCGGGAAGAGCCGAAAGCCGATGCCAGGCTCGGGGAAGACCATCGTGACGCGGCAGCCGTTGCCGACGAGGCCGGCCGCGATCTCCGAGCCGATGAAGCCACCGCCGATCACGACGACGTGCGATCCCTCCGGCGCGATCTCGCGCAGGCGGTGGTAGTCGGCGAGCGTGCGGTACCAGATGACGCCTTCGGCGCCGGGAATCTCGCGCGGCTTCGCGCCGGTGGCGAGCAGGAGCTTCTCCCAGGAGTACTCCTCGCCGGCATCGTCGGTCGCGGTGTGCGCCTCGAGGTCGAGCGACACGATCCGGCGGCCGGTGACGAGCTCGACGCCGTCCGCCGTCTCACGCCAGATCTTCTCCTCGGGTGCGCCCTGCCACAGGCCCTTCGTCAGCAGCGGCCGCTTGTACGGCGGATTGGGCTCGGCGCCGACCATCGTGATCGAGCCCTCTGAGTCGTGCTCGCGGATGCCCTTCGCCGCCATGTCGCCGGTCATGCCGGCGCCGACGATCAGGTACTTGGTCGTGTCCATCTCAGCCCTCTCTCCAGGATTTACCTTGTACCGGCGCAGCGACGCGCTACGCGGCGGCAAGAGCCGACGTCTGCTCCGCCAGCTCGCGATCCTTCTCTGTGACCCCGCCCTCGGAATGCGTCGTCCACCGGACGGTGACGCGGCGGTACCGGATGTCGATGTCCGGATGGTGATCCGCGCCCTCCGCCAGCTCGGCGAGCCGGTCGACGAACTCGATCGCCGCGGGGAACGTCGGGAGCTCGAACTCCCGCACGAGCGCGTCGTCCTGCTCCTGCCAGTCGCTCACCCCGGGAGTATTCCCGTCCGGGACCTGCAAACGCCGCTTGTTCGTACCAGACTGCAGAGGAGTGCGTGAACCGAGTGACCGAGACCTCGTACGGAAGGCCCGCCGCGGCGACCGTGAAGCCGCGGCTGCGCTGTTCCGCCGCTACTGGCGCGAAGCCTGGCGCGCCGCGTACGCCATCACCGGGCGCCGGTCGCTCGCGGACGACGTCGCCGCCGACGGCTTCGAGCGCGCGTTCGCCGCGCTGGGACGCTTCGACGACCGGCGTCCGTTCGGGCCGTGGCTGCACCGGATCGTCGCGAACCGCGCGCTCGACCTCCTGCGCGCCGAGCGCCGCCTCTCCGACGAGGAGCTGCCCGACACGCCGGATCTCGCGCCCGCGCCCGAGGCGGGCGACCGCGGCCTACTCGCGTCAGTGGCCGAGCTCTCGCTCGAGCGGCGCGTCGTCGTCGTCCTGCGCTACGGGGTCGGGATGACGCCGAAGCAGATCGCGGACGCGCTCGATCTTCCGGTCGGCACCGTCAACTCCCGCCTCGCGCGCGCGTTGGAGCAGCTGCGCGAGACGCTGGAGGTCGAGCATGTCGAGTGAGCTCGAGCGGCGGCTGGAAGGCGTGCTGGCCGAAGCCGGGGAGCCGGACCCGGGAGCAGGGAGGAGGCGCTGCACCGCGCGCTGCGTGCGCTGCAACCCGCCTCTCCGGCGCGGCGCGGGACCCGCACCGCCGGCCTCGTCTTCGCGGCTGCGGTCGTCCTGCTCGTGATCGCCGCCGGCTCGCTCGCCGCCGCCGGAGCGCTGCACATCAGCATCGGTGCGAAGGCGAAACCGCGACCCGCGGGCCGGCTGGTGCTGCCGCAGGGAGCGAACGGGATCGCCGCCGTGGTCGACGGGCGACTGTCGGTCGTGACGAGCGGCGGTTTCCGCCTCCAGGGACTGCCCGTCAGCGCGGCGGCGCTGTCACCACGCGCGCTCTACGTCGCCGCCGGGATCGGCAACTCCCTGGTCGCGATGGCGCCGAACGGGCGTCGGGCCTGGTCGCATCCCGCCGGCGGGAGAGTCGTCTCGATCGCCTGGGCGCCGGACGGCTTCCGGATCGCCTATGTCGTCGACACCGGACGGCACTTCGTCCTGCACGTCATCTACGGGAACGGCATCCACGACACGACGATCGACCGCTCGGTGCGGGCGGTGCGGCCCTCGTGGCAGAGCCGACTCCCTCGCCTTCGCATACGTGGGCGGAGGCGGTCGTGCGATCGTCTACGACGTCGGCCACGAGAGCCGGCATGTCGTCGCCGTGAATCCCCCGGTCACCGGCCTCGCGTTCGCGCCGTCGGGCGACGCGCTCGCCCTGGCGGGAACGAACGGCGTGTCGCTCGTGGAGCAGTCGGCCTACCGGCACATCGCCGTCGCCCATCTCGAGGCGTTCGGCTGGCTGAACGGCCGGCTGGCCGTCGCGGTGCCCGGCCTGAACACGGCCGTGATCCGCTTATTCGCCCCCGACGGAGCCTCGCGAGGCTCGTACCAGGCGCAGGGGATTGTCAGAGCGATCGCGCCGAAGTTCGTCGTCGTGCAGCGGGGGCGGAGTCTCCTCGCGGGACACACGCCGCTCCTGACCGTCCCGGGCGGTGCGACCGTGCGCGACCTCCAGCTCGGCTAGCGCGGCCAGAGGGAGATCGCGACGTAGCGCGCCGCCGGCGCGACCTTCGCGGTCCAGAGGCGCTGGAGATCGCGGACTCGGAACTCGCTCACCTGGCCGGTGAAGAGCGACGTCGTCACGACGAAGCCGCCGTACGTAGCGAGATTGAACGAGCCGTACGGCGCCTGAGCGACGCGCCGCGAGCAGTAGGGCCGGCGCCAACACAGCTCGGTGAGCGACGAGCCGTATCCGCTCGTGATCAGGACGTGGGGGCCGGAGAACGCCAGGTGCTGCGGCCCACGACCGCCGTCCGCACCCTCCAGCGGTCTCTCCGGTCAGCGAGTAGAGCCGAACGTCGGAGCCCGTCGCGGAGGTGACCCACACCATCTGCCCGTCAGGCTCGAAGCCCACGTCGTGCGCCGGGGACCGCGGGTGGAACCGGCCGATGACGTGCGGCCGGCGCGGATTGGACGAGTCGACGCGGACGATCGTTCTCGCCGTCTCGCCCAGGGCGACCCAGATCCGCCGGCCGTCCGGGCTGATCCCGAAGTGGTGCGCAAGCGCGCCGACGAAGATCCGCCCGACGATCCTGCGACGCTTGAGATCGATCACCGACAGCTTGCCGGTGGTGTTGTCGGTGACGTAGGCGAGTCGTCCACCGGGCGCGATCGCCGCGACCTCGGGCATGCGGAAGGCGTGAAATACCTTGATCGGCCGCAGACTGTGCCACGCGAGCAACGTGACCGTGCCACTCGGGCTGACGACGACGGCCGGGCCGTGCTCCGGCGCGGCGATCATGAGCGGGTCGGCGAGGTGGACACGCCGGATGATGTGACCGCCGTACTTGCCGAGGGAGACGGCGAGCACCTCGTTCGCGGTCTCCGCGGTGACGAGGGCGACCGGCCGGCCGCGGGAGGACGCGCCGACAGGGGTAGGGAAGAGGAGCGCGGCGACCAGGACCGTGAGCGGGATGAGTCTGCGCATGCCTGCGATACGACCGAGAGCCCCCCACGGGTCCCGAGTAGCTACGGTTTGCCTCGCTGCGGGGCGTGGCGCAGCCTGGTTAGCGCGTTGGTCTGGGGGACCAAAGGTCGCGAGTTCGAATCTCGCCGCCCCGATTGCGATCGAGCGAACAGCCATGGATCATGCTGTGCGCCTCCACTCGTATCCCTGAACGATCTCGATCTGGTCGACGGCCTGCGCATAGCGAGTCGTCACGAGGATCGAAGCGAGCCTGGTGTCCAACTCTAGATCCCACGTCCCCCAGGCCAGTCGACCGTCATTCAGCCGATGCTCGTAAGTGCCGTGACCGCTCCTGAGGAAGCGCTCATTCAACATGACGATGCCCTCAGCCAGACCGTTCGGAAGCTCCCACGCAACCCTCAACGTTCTCCCTTCGCGACGGACCTGGACCGTGCCCATGTTGCCTTCGGCATCGCGAAGCTTCCGGTGGACGTCATAACTGCCAACGTAAGCGCCAAGTGCTCGCCTCAGTCGGGCCTACTGCCACGTGAGCGCCAACAGTGACCATGCCGCCGCGGCGACGACCCCAGTCGCAAGCGCGAATCCAACATCTCCCCAAGCCCTCACCACTACGCAGAACGAGTCTTGCGACCGATACGGACGGCGGCTGCGGCGAATCAGCCGACGATGACTTCCGCAGAGCACGAAGCCACGAGCGCGCTCCGCCAGTCCTCGACGCCCGCGAGCTGCGGGTGGGTCACGTCGACAGCGACGTCGGGCCACCCGTCGAGCCCGAGCGCGGCTGCTCCCCGACCGTCCCCATCTCGAGCAACTCGTCCACCGAGAAGACGTCGCGCCGGCCGGACTGACGGCGCGCGATTCCGTCGAGCTCGCGCAGCTCCTCGAGCGGGTCGATCCGCACGTTCGAGTCCGAGCCGATGCAGAGCCCGATGCGGCGGTGGAGGAGCCGCTCGACCGGCAGGAAACCGTCGCCGAGATTCGCCTCCGTGGTCGGGCAGGCGCACACCCGAGCGCCGGCCGCGGCGAGCAGGTCGAGCTCGTGGCCGTCCGCGTGCGTCGCGTGGACGACGGTCGTGCGCGGGCCGAGGCAGCCGCATGCGTCGAGCAGCTCGATCGGCCGCAGCTCGTGCTCGGCGAGGCATTCCTCGATCTCGCGCGGCTGCTCGTCGGCGTGGACGTGCAGCGGCAGCTCGTGCTCGGCGGCGTAGCGCCCGAGCTCCTCAAGCCAGTCGCGGGGACACGCGCGGACGGAGTGGGGGGCGACGCCGACGCGGATCCCGCCCGCCCGTAACTCCTCCAGCTCACGCAGATACGCGGCCACCGACTCCTGGCGGAAGCGCTCGATCCCCGCGCGCGCATAAGCGACGTGGAGCAGGACGAGCTCGATTCCCGCCTCCGCCGCTGCCTCGGCCGCCGCCCACGCCGCCTTCAGCCCGAGGTAGTGGAACTCGCCGACCGCGGTGTAGCCGGCGGCCCGCAGCTCGCGGTAGACCTCGACGTACTCGCGCCGAATGCTGTCGGGCGTCTGAGACGCGGCGAGCTCGAGCATCGTGTCCCGCCACGCCCAGAAGTCCCCGCCCTCGGTGCGCCCGCGCAGCGCTCGCTGGAACGCGTGGCAGTGCGCGTTGACGAAGCCGGGGATCCGAGGCTGCTGCTGCACGCCCGTATCCTTTCCACATGGAGGCTCAGGCTCCCGCGGTCTCGGCTCCACTCGCGCTGATCCCGAACGCGCTGACGATCGCGCGCCTCGCGCTGATCCCGATCTTCGTCGTGCTCATGGTGCGAGCCGGACACGAGCCGAGCTGGCCGGCCGGCATCGTCTTCGGCATCGCCGGGATCACCGACCAGGTGGACGGCTTTCTCGCGCGCCGCTGGCACGTCGAGTCGCGCTTCGGCCAGGTCGCCGACCCGCTCGCCGACCGGCTGATGATCGACGCGGCCGTGATCCTCCTCGCCTACTACGACCGGCTGCCGTGGGTGGGGCTCGCGGTCATCATCGCGCCGCGACGTCCTCCTGCTCGCGGGCTCGAGGGTGCTCGCCCCGCGAGGGATCGAGATCGAGGTCAACACGGTCGGCAAGGCCGCGACGTGGGTGCTCTACGCGGCGATCGCCTTCCGCATCGTCACGCACCCCTCGACGCAGTGGCCGCTCTACCTCTTCTGGGCCGGCATCGTGCTCGCCGTGGTCGCCGCCGTGTTCTACATCCGGACGGCGCGGAGAGAGCTGCGGCCATGAAGGCCGTCGTCATGGCCGGGGGCGAGGGCACGCGGCTGCGGCCCCTGACCTCGAACCAGCCCAAGCCGATGGTCCCGATCGTCGGCAAGCCCTGCATGGAGCACATCGTCGAGCTGCTCAAGCGCCACGGCTTCGAGGACGTGATCGTCACCGTCGCCTTCCTGCCGCAGGCGATCCGGAGCTACTTCGGCAGCGGCGAGACGCTCGGCGTGGACATCGGCTACTCGGTCGAGGAGTCGCCGCTCGGCACCGCCGGCTCGGTCAAGCGCGCGGCGGGCGGCTCGACGACACGTTCCTCGTCATCTCGGGTGACGCCCTCTGCGACGTCGACCTGACGGCCCTCGTCGCGGCGCACCGCGAGAAGGGCGCCTCCGTCACGATCGGGCTCAAGTCGGTCGAGAACCCGCTCGAGTTCGGGATCGTCGTCACCGACGAGGACGGGCGCGTCGAGCGCTTCCTCGAAAAGCCCTCCTGGGGCCAGGTCTTCTCCGACACGATCAACACGGGCATCTACGTGCTCGAGCCGGAGGTGCTGAAGCACGTCCCGGCCGGACCGGCCGTACGACTTCTCGAAGGAGCTCTTCCCGCTGCTGCTCGAGATGGGCCGACCGATCTACGGCCACGTCTTCGACGGCTACTGGCAGGACATCGGCAACCTCGACCAGTACCGGCAGGCGAACTTCGACGCGCTCGACGAGAGCGTGCGGCTCGAGATCGACGGCATCCGCATCCGCGGCAACGTCTGGCTGGGCGACGGGGTGGACCTCGACGACCTCGACGCGATCGAGGGGCCCTCGTTCCTCGGCAACTACTGCCGGATCTCGCGCGGCGCGCACATCGGCCCGTACACGGTGCTCTCGACGAGCGTCACCGTCCGCGAGCGCGGCCGCGTCGTGCGCTCGATCGTCGACACGTCCACCTACATCGGCCGCAGCACCGACATCCAGGGAGCGATCGTCGGGCGCAGCTGCGACCTGCGCGCGCACGTGCGCGTCCACGAGGGCGTCGCCATCGGCGACGAAGTCACGGTCGGCGCCGAGAGCGTGATCCTGCCGGGAGTCCGGATCTATCCGTTCAAAGAGGTCGAGACCGGCTCCCAGCTGCACGAGAGCCTGATCTGGGAGTCGCGGGGGACGACGCGCGTCTTCGGCAAGCACGGAGTCTCGGGAATGGTCAACGTCGACCTGACGCCGGATGTCGCGGTGCGGCTCGCCGCCGCGCTCGGCACCGCGCTGAAGCGCGGCACGCGCGTCGTCGCCAGCCGCGAGGGCGCAGCCGCGTGCCGCATGATCAAGCGGGCGATGATCTCCGGCATCTCCTCGACGGGCGTCCACGTCGCCGACCTCCGCGTCAGCCCGGCGGCCGTCGCGCCGCCACCTCGTGAAGTCGGAGGCGCTACGACGCCGGCTTCCACGTCGGCAGTCAGCCCGAACGACCCCGAGGTGATCAGGATCCAGTTCTTCGAGCCGCCGGGCGTCGAGATGAGCGCGGCGATGCAGAAGGAGGTCGAGAAGCACTTCACGCGCGGCGAGCTGCGCCGTGTCGCCGCCGGCGAGGTCGGCGCCATCTCGTATCCCGCGCGGGTGCGCGAGACGTACGCGGCCGAGCTCCTCTCGACGATCGACGTCGCCGCCGTCCGCGACGCGCCGCTTCCGCATCGTCGTCGACTACGGGCTCTCGCGGCGCGTCCTACGTCCTGCCGCTCGTGCTCGGCCCGCTCGGCGTGGAGGTCGTGGCCGCGCACGCCTTCACCGGCGAGGGATCGGACTACGCCGACGCCGCGCCCGGGCTCGCCGCCTCGATCGGCCAGACGAAGCGGCTCGTGCCCGCAGTGGGCGCCGATCTCGGCGCCGTCTTCGACCGCTCGGCGGAACGCCTCTATCTCGTCGACGAGCAGGCGCACGAAGTGCCGGTCGAGCAGGCGCTCCTGCTCTTTCTCCGCCTGCTCGGCTCGAACGGCCGCCGCGGCAAGCTCGCCTTCCCCGTCACGGTGACGAGCCAGGTCGAGCAGCTCGTCGAGCATTCGCAGCTCGAGGTCGTGCGGACGCCGACCTCGCTGCCGGAGCTGACCAGCGCCGCGGCCGAGGGAGACGTCATCTTCGCCGGTGCCGTCGGCGGCGGCTACGTGTTTCCCGAGTTCCTGCCCGGGTTACGACGCAGTCGCCAGCCTCGCGAAGCTCCTCGAGCTGCTGGCGCCCGTCAACCGGCCGCTGTCGGAGCTGGTCGCCGAGCTGCCGGAGCCGACGCTCGTCCACCACCAGGTGCCGTGCCCGTGGGCGCTCAAGGGGCTCGTGATGCGCGTGCTGAACGAGCGGCTCGCAGGCCGCGAGCTCGACCTCACCGACGGGATCAAGACTGTTCGACGAGCGCGGCTGGTCGCAGGTGCTGCCCGATCCCGACGAGCCGCTCCTGCACCTCTACGCCGAGGGCGACACGCGCGAGCAGTCGGAGCAGCTCGCGCGCGAGCTGCGGGCGCTCGTGGACGAGATCGAGCAGGGAGAGGCCGGCAGCGGCCCGCACCTAGCCCGTTCTTTGCTCCGGCCGCAGCAAAGCTAAAGTTCAGGTTCACCCTCGGCCGAAAGGCCTGATGGAATCGCTGCCCGACCTCGCGACGCTCACCGACGAGGAGCTCAAGAAGCTCATCGACGAGCTGACGAGCGAGGAGCAGCGAGGTGTCGTTACCGCCGGCGGCTGCTGCACGGAAAGATCGACATCCTGCGCGCCGAGCTCGTGGCGCGGCTCCAGCGAGACGCAGGGGAGAAGCGTCCTCGACCAGGTCGACGTCGACCCGCTCACCGAGATCCTCGACCGGCAAGGCAACGCTCCTGCGCTGCCTGATGGCGCACGTCTACTGCCCTGAGTGCGGGTTACAACAACCCGGAGTCGGCGCACTTCTGCGCGAAGTGCGGCGCGGCGCTCGTCGTCCCGGCGAGGAGGGAGAGTCGACCGAGTCGTTCTCCGCTCCCGAGCTCGGCGGAGAGCCTCGATCCGCTCGAGGATCTCGGGATCATCCACGGCGCCGGCGCTCGTCGTCCGCTCGGGCGGCGGGCGGGCGGGGGAGACGTTCGCGCCCGAGGACGGCCCGACGACGATCGGCCGCTCGCCGGACTGTGCGATCTTCCTCGACGACGTCACCGTGTCCCGCAAGCACGCCGTCTTCACGAAGGACGGCGAGCGCTGGAAGCTCGAGGACCAGGGCAGCCTGAACGGAACCTTCGTCAACCGCGAGCGCGTCGAGTCGGCGGACACTCGAGCGACGGCGACGAGCTCCAGATCGGCAAGTACCGGCTCACGTTCCTCCAGCGCTGATGGCGACGACGGCCAGCACCCTCGCGCCGCACGCCTCCTCACGATCGGCGACGGTCTGCGGCGGCTCCAGGACGAGTTCCCGGACGTCTCGATCTCGAAGATCCGCTACCTCGAGGACCAGGGGCTGTGCAGCCCGCGCCGCACGCAGGGCGGCTACCGGCTCTTCTCCGAGGACGACGTCGAGCGACTGGAGACGATTCTCCGCCTGCAGCGCGACGAGTTCCTGCCGCTGCGCGTGATCAAGGAAGAGCTCGAGCGGGTGCGGAGCAAGCAACGCCGCCGCCGGCGCAGCGTCGTCGGCGCGGGGGAGGAGGAGCTCGACCTCGAGGAGCTCTGCGAGCGCGCGGGCATCACGGCCGAACGGGCTCGGGAGCTCGAGGAGTACGGGCTGCTCGAGTCGCGCGTCGAGGACGGGCAGCGGATCTACGGCGAGAGCGAGGCCGACATCGCCGCGGCGTGCGAGGCGCTCGGGGTCTTCGGGATCGGCGCCCGGAACCTGCGCGCCTTCCGCACGGCGGCCGACCGCGAGAGCAGCTTGCTCGAGGCGGTGCTCGGCCCGGCGCTGCGCTCGCGCAACGCCGAGCGCCGCGCAGGCCGCGCTCGGCGACCTCCAGCGGCTCGCGCAGAGCGCCCAGGAGCTCGTCGGACCTCCTGTTGCGGCGGAACGTCCGCCACCTGGTGGAGTAGCCTCGCGCGGATGACGGGGATCGATCTCACGACTCGGGTGCGCGAGGTCCCGGACTTCCCGGAGCCCGGCGTCGGCTTCAAGGACATCTCGCCGCTCTTGCTCGACCCCGAGGCGCTACGGCAGGCGGTCGGCCGGCTCGCCGACGTGGACGCGCGAGCGCAAGGCGGACCTCGTGCTCGGCGCCGAGGCGCGCGGCTTCTGGCTCGGCGCGGCGATCGCGGTCGAGGCCGGCTGCGGCTTCGTCGCCGGCGCGGCGGCCCGGCAAGCTCCCGCCGGCGACGGTTTCCGCGACGTACGCGCTCGAGTACGGCCAGAACACCCTCGAGGTCGCAGCCGATGCGATCGCCGAGCGGCGCCCGGGTCGTCATCCACGACGACGTGCTCGCAACCGGCGGAACCGTGGAGGCCATCGCCGGTCTCGTGGAAGAGCTCGGGGGAACCGTGGTCGGCGTCAACTTCGTGATCGAGCTCTCCTTCCTCGGCGGCCGCGAGCGCCTCGAGAAGTACGAGCTCTGCTCGCTGATCACGTACTGAGAGGCTTGCGGGTCGCCGTCCGGCGTTGTCTCTACAACGTCCACATGTACGACCCGCTCACGAGCCGCTACGCGTTCGCCTGCCCGGTCCGAGGCGAGACACACGTGCTGCTCTCGGCCTTCCGGAGCATCGAGCAGCTCCCCGGCGCAGCCCACCCGGCCGTGTTCCGCGTCCGCTTCGACTGCGAGTGCGGCGACGAGCACGACGGGCTCCTGACGCACGACGAGCTCGACTGGGCGCCGCTCGGCCTCGCCGCGGGCGAGTTCCTCAACCTGATGACCGCACGCGTCGACCCCGTGGGCGCAGAGCTCGGCGAGCTGGCGGCACACCACATCAAGAGGGGTGAGTGGCCCTGGAGCTTCTTCTGCTTCCCCGAGGAGCAGCCGCGTCCCGTGTTCCCGTCCTCGTTCCTGCTGCTGACGGCGACCGACGGGACGGTCGGGCTCGCCGTGCGCTGCCCGAGCTGCCGCCGGCTGTCGCTGAACCTCGTTTCGCACCCGCACGTCGACGTCCCGTTCCACAACGACCGCGAGATCGGGGTGGTGGAACACATGTTCGCGGAAGACGCAGTGGCGACGCTGGATGAGTTTCGCGCCGAGCTGTGGTCGGCCTCGTTCGACGCACGGAGGCTTGCGCTCGAGTAATCGGGGTACCTGCGCACCCCGAGGTGGGACTCGACCGTTCCACCTGCATCGGGCAACGGAACGAGGTGAGAAGTATGCGCAGGTACGGCTTGTACGACGCGTCCCGCGGGCTCACGCTCGCTCTCGCTGCGGCGCTGGCGGGACTTGGACTCTGGGGCGCGACCCAGATCGGAATGCAGACGACGGGGCGCTTCTGGCTCTCGATGGCGATCGTCGCCGGAGCCGGCTTCCTGATCGCGCTGGCGACCCACGTCGGCACATGGACGAAGGGGCTCAGGCTGCGAATGTCGCCGGGCACGTTCGCCCTCGCGTTCCTGCCGATGCTCGTCGTCGTCGGCTGGCTGCTGGTCGCGAACCAGCCGGGCAACGGCTGGCAGGAGGGGAGACTCGACTCGTGGAGCAACTCGATCGGGATTCTCGGTGTCGTGCACTCCGTCGGCCTCTGGCACGGGGTGCTGGCGTTCGCGTTCGGCCTCATGCTGGGCCTCTCGCTCGACGGCGTCCCCGCGCCGGTCGAGGAGGCTGCGCCGGCCTACGCCGGCCCGGCAGGCGCTGCGCGCGCACCCGCGGCAGACGAGCCGGTGGCGGCCGAGCGCCGCTATACGACCACGCGCGGGCCGGCGACTCCGGCCGAGGAGACCGCCGCGACTCCACCCGGGGAGACCACCCAGACGCAGACCCGGACACCGGCCGGCTGAATCCGGGACAACCGCCTCGCGGCCGCCTCGCTCTTCCTCCCGAACGAGTGAGGTGGCCGCGGATCCCTGCCGGGAGGGATCACGCTAAAGGGGTAGGTCCTCCGATAACTGGACTGCGATGACCGTTCTGGTCCACGAGACGACTCGGCGGGGGGCACGACTCCTCGCCGCACACCTGGAGAGCCTCGATCTCGAGACCGTCCAGGCGCGCGAACGGCTCGACGTGAAGATCGGCGACGAGCTCGCGCGCAAGCTCGTCTTCGCGCTCGCCCGGCACACGCCCGGCCGCCGGGCCGCGTAAGGCTCAGGAGCGCCGGCGGCTGGGCCGGCGCACCGGCTTCTCCTCGCCGCGCAGGCGCACGACCAGCCAGATCCCCGCGAACGACACGAGCGAGATCACGATCGCGGTCGCGCCGCTCGCGCCGACGGCGAGAAGCCCGAAGTAGATGTAGATGCCGAGCCCGATCGCCCAGATGAGGGCGATCACGCCCTGGTCGATGCTCGGCGGACGCGGCGGGTGCATCGCGGCGATCCTAGACGAGGCTGGACCGCCCGCGCCGCAGGGGCGGGGCGGACCAAAAAAAAATTCGCCGAGCGGGTCGCGGTTTCGTCCACAACCCCGGTCGACTTTCCGCTTCGGCCCTTGCGGGCCGCCTCGTACGACCTCCCGGTGCTGCTTCGTCCTACTCCCGCGCCCTGCTCGGCGCAAGAGGGAATGTATGGCCTATCGGGACACGCCGCAAGGGGTCCCAAAACGGAAAATCCCGCAATTTGCGAACGTTGAATAATCAACATTTCCACAGCACTCTGTGCATCCTGTGGATAACTCGGCCGAGGTCAGGTGTAGCTGCCGGCCGGGTGCCTCCGACTCTGGTCGGAGGTGGCGAGGAGCCCGCCTACGACGATCGCGGCCGCGCTCAGGAGCGCGAGCCAGATGCCCCAACCGAGCGAGAGCGACACGAGATCCGTTTGCGCGCCCGGGGGCCTCAGCATCCGGTAGAGCACGAACAGCGCCGCCACGCCGCCCGCCAGAGCGATCTGGCCGCCGCCGGCCTCGAGCCCGCCCAGGCCTGCGAGACGCAACAGCGACGCGAGCAGCGAGACGCCGGCGAGGACGAGGAGAATCAGGCTGATGTCCTTGAGAACGTCGTGGGCGCTCACGGTGGCGAGCTGACGCCCGGCGATCGAGCTGAACTCTGCCCCGAGCTCGCTCGCTCCCGTCTGGAAGCCGGCGTTCCCGTACTGCTGGGCCACGCTCGCGAGCTGCTGTTGCGCCGAGGCGGCACCGGACGGCGTGATGCTGACCCCGTACCAGGGGAGGAACACCGAGACGGCGAGCACGGCCGCCCCGAGCGCGACGACGAAGAAACCGAGTTGCGAACGCTCGTCGGTCATGGCACTGCGTCTCATCGGCGGTCGCCGCGGCCCGCTTGAGCGGGGCGGGGGGAGCTCCCGCGTGTCGTCTCCTGCTACTTGACATAACATCGCTTATCGTGCACGGCACTTGACCCGAGGGGTGCCGGCGTGTTTCGGTAGGTTGACCAGGCGGGAACAGCGTCCAGGAGCGCCGATGAGGGGGAACCTGTAACTACCGTCGAGATCGAGTCGATTCTCGCCAGCGAGGAGCTCACGACGCTCCTCGAGGCGTCGGAGTCGAGCGGCCAGCTACGGCAGGTCGAGCTGGTCGAGGTGCTGGAGCCGCTCGAGCTCGACCCGCTGGAGACGGACGCCGTCTATCAGGAGCTCGACCGGCGCGGCATCGAGCTCCTCGTCGAGCCGGAGCGCGAAGCGGAGCCGGAGCCGCCGCCGGAGAAGGCTCCGCCGCCGCCGCTCGAGACGACGACCGACGCCTTGCAGCTGTTCCTGCGCGAGGCCGGCCGGCACCAGTTGCTCACGGCCGCCCAGGAGGTCGAGCTCGCCAAGCGGATCGAGCGCGGCGACGGAGCCGCGAAGCAGCGGATGATCCAGTCGAACCTCCGCCTCGTCGTCTCGATCGCGAAGAACTACCGCAACCAGGGTCTCCCCTTCCTCGACCTGATCCAGGAGGGCACCCTGGGCCTGATCCGCGCCGTGGAGAAGTTCGACTGGCGGCGCGGCTACAAGTTCTCGACGTACGCGACCTGGTGGATTCGCCAGGCGGTCGCTCGCGCCCTCGCCGACAAGGCGCGGACGATCCGCATGCCGGTGCACATCGTGGAGCGGATGCAGAAGATGAATCGGGCCGAGCGCACGCTCTGGATGGAGCTCGGCCGCGAGCCGACCCTCGACGAGATCGCCGGCGAGGCCTCGCTCCCGATCGAGCAGGCGCGCGAGGTGCGCGCCGCCGCACGGGCCTCCACGAGCCTCGACCAGCCGGTCGGCGATCAGGAAGACGCGGTGTTCGGCGACTTCGTCGCCGGCGACGACCCGCTGCCGGACGAGTGCGTCGAGGGCGCCCTTCGCAGCCAGGCCCTCGCCGTCGCCCTCCAGGCGCTGGGTGAGCGCGAGCGGCAGGTGCTGATTCTCCGCTACGGGCTCATCGACGAGGAGCCGAAGACGCTCGAGGAGATCGGCAAGCGGCTCGGCCTGACCCGCGAGCGGGTCCGTCAGATCGAGCTCGACTCCCTCCGCCGTCTCGCGAACCTCCGCGAGATGCAGATGATCGCCTCATAGCTCGCGAGTACTGCGCACTCGCTCGCTGGCATAACGGAACTGCGCGGGCCGGAAAGCGCGGTTTCCGGCCCGCTTCGTGCAGTTTCGCTTTGAGGCTCTGTTGGGTCGGAGGCCTGTGTCGTGCGCTCGCGCGCGGCAAGAGGCCGGCACGAGCGCAGTCCGGCCTGCGGCTAAGTCACCGCTTTGCGGATGTCTTAGCCTCCGGCCTCTTGCGCAGCACGGGTTGAAACGTCTCGAGCCTCTGTAGCGCCAAGGCGGCGGCGTAACGGCACGTTACGACGCCGCGAACCAGCGGGCGAGCACGCAAAGCCTGCTCGCCCGCGACGGAAGAAGGCGTCGGAAGCGAGCCAACCCAATGTGCCCTCAGCACGAAGCCAACGGGAGACCGCGCTCTCCCGTTGGCGCAGTTCCTTCAGGACCGGGCGAAGAGCGCAGCTCTTCGTCCGGAGCTATTCGGCGCGGAGGTAGTGCTCGAGGCCCGGATTGGCGGTGCGAAGCTCGCGTAGCGCGCGCGTCTCGAGTTGGCGGACCCGCTCGCGGGTGATGCCGAGCTGGGTGCCCACCTCTTCGAGCGTCCGGGGCGACTCGCCGTCCAGACCGAAGCGGAGCGAGAGCACGCGCCGCATGCGGGGGTTCAGCTGGTCGAGTGCCCCCGCCAGTTCCCTCCCCCGCGCCTGCTGAGCGGACTGCTCGTGCGGGGCGAGCGCGTTGACGTCCTCGATCAGATCTCCGTAGAGACTCTCACCGTCGCCCACCGGCGTCTCGAGGCTGACCGGGGTCTCGACGAGCTCGAGCAGCTCGCGCACCCGCTCCTCGGTCTGCTGCGTCTCGCGCGCGAGCTCGGCGAGCGTCGGCTCGCGGTTGAACTTCTGTGCCAGCTGGCGGCGAGCCCGGAGCAGCCGCCGAACCTGGTCGGCCACGTGCACGGGCAGGCGGATCGTCCGTCCCTGGTCCGCGAGGGCGCGCGTGATCGCCTGGCGGATCCACCAGGTCGCGTAGGTGGAGAGCTTGTAGCCGAGCCGGTAGTCGAACTTCTCGACGGCGCGGATCAGGCCGAGATTCCCCTCCTGGATCAGGTCGAGCAGCGGGACGCTGGCCTTCGTGTAGTTGCGTGTGATCGCCATCACGAGCCGCAGGTTCGATTCGATCAGCTTGCGTTTCGCCAGCTCGTCGCCGTCATCCTTGCGGCGGGCGAGCTCTCGCTCTTCCTCGCGCGTGAGCAGCGCGCCGCCGCCGATCTGGCGCACGTAGAGCTTGAGCGGGTCCTCGGCAGGTGCCGACTCGGAGGCCGGGCCCTCAGCCGCAAAGGAATGTTCCATCGCGGCCTGTATCGGCTCCGTCCGGGCCCGGCTTTAGAAAGCCCTAACTGACTTGGCCTACGGTGGAAGGGTTCGAATACCGATACGGAGAAAGGTTTCCCTAGGACGAAATGTGCGGCATCGCCGGATATAGCCTCTCACTGCGGAGCAGAGTCGATCGGACGCTCGCTGCGCAGGCGCTGCTCGCCGGTATCGCGGATCGCGGCGCCGACGCTGTCGGCTACGCCTATCGGGGCGGGCAGGACGAGTATCCGGTCGTCACGAAGCAGCGGACCGCCGCAAGCCGCCTGCTCGACCGCATCACGGTGCCGGAGCACGCAGACGAGCTCCTGATCCACGTTCGCGACTACACGAAGGGCCATCCGTCGATCCCGGCCAACAACCATCCGGTCCGGCACGGCCCGGTCGTCGGGATCCACAACGGGATCATCGTCAACGACGACGAGTTGCTGGCCCCCTACTCCTGCGCGCGTTCCGAGCCGCGGATGAGCGTCGACTCCGAGGCGATCTTCGCCCTCGCAGCGCACTCCCAGAACGACCCGCTTGCGCTCGAGGAGCTTGCAGGCTCGATGGCGACTGCCTGGCTCGACCAGCGCGAGCCGGGAACCGTGTTCGCCGCCCGCGGCGTCGGCCGGCCGCTCTGGCTCGGCCGCGGCCGCGAAGAGGTCTTCTTCGCCTCCACCCGCACCGCGCTCGAGATCGTCGTCCGAGTACACCGGCGTCCGGCTGCGGCTCAGTGAGGTGCGAGACGGAACCTTCCTCGCCCTCCGGGACGGCCGGGTCGCCCGCACCGCCCGCTTCCACCCCGACCGCAGCTACGTCGAGGAGAACGCCGCTGCCGTCCGTCCGGGCACCGGGCCAGAGCGCGTACTGCCTGGCGCGCCTCGCCCTCATCGCGGCCGCCGCCTAGTTACCGCTGCAGCGTGCCGTCGCTCGCGACGTCCCGGCCCTGCTCCGAGAGCCGCTTGCGAACGAGGAACTGGAACGTCGACCAGGCTCCGCGCCGCGCGTCGAACATCCGATAGACCTGCCACTCCGTCAGGAGCGAGTCGTCCGCTCGCCGCGCCTCGGCCCAGTCGGCGAACTTCGGCAGGCGGCCGAGCGTCTCCGCGAGCGCGACCCCCTGGTCGACGGCGCGCTCGAGCCGCTCCTCCCCCACCGGCACGTCGAACCCGGCCTCGCGCAGTGCATTCGTGAGCGAACCGAATGTGTGCCAGTAGAGCGACTTCGACGGCAGCCGGCCCTTGTGCTCGTCGATGTCGCGCGCGGTGGGCGGACGGCCGAGCTCTTCGCCGAGGGTGCGCAGGAGGCCGAGCAGCTCCTCACGCGTGGCGAACCTGCGCGGAACGAGCCCGGCGGCGCGTTTCGCCGCGTTCCACGAGCCGAAGTGCTCGATCACGGTCTGCGGATGGACGGCCGTCCCCGGGTCCGCGGCGAACTCGCGCATGGTGGGCGAACGTCCGAGCCGTTCGGCGCAGGCGACGATCTCCGCCACGATCTGCTCGTCGGTGTAGCGCTTGCGGATCCCGGCCTGGAACTCCGCGAGCTCCTGCGGATCGATCGAGGCGAGCGCCCGGTACCGAGGCTTCTCGGCCATGTCAACAATTGTAGAACAGGTTGGAGAATCCGCAAGTAGTCCCGTGCAGGCCTGTCTTCGACTGACGCTCGCCCGATGCGTCCCCGCCCCCCACTCTCCCTGGAGATCGCAGCCGCGCGTGGGGTGGCGGCCCTCTCGCGCCGGCTCGGGGCCGGAGGCGGGACGACGATCCCGGGCAAGCTCCTCGCCGAGCTCGACCGCGGCGCGATCGACCGGCTGGCCGCGCGACTCGCGACGGGAACCGCGGTCGTCTCCGCCACGAACGGCAAGACCACGACCACCGCGATGGCGGCCGAGATCCTGCGCCCGCGCCATCGGCTCGCGCACAACGCCGCGGGCGCGAACCTCGTCTCGGGCGTCGCCTCCGCACTGCTCACCGCCGGAGACGCCGAGCCTCGGCCTATTCGAGGTCGACGAGGCTGCTCTACCCGAGCTCGTGCAGCGGCTGCGGCCGAGAGCGGTCTGCCTCGGCAACCTCTTCCGCGACCAGCTCGACCGCTACGGCGAGCTCGAGCTCGTCGCCGAGCGCTGGCGGGATGCCGTGGCCGGGCTGCCGGAGGCGGCAACGCTCGTCTACAACGCCGACGACCCGCAGCTCGCCGCGGTCGGCGAGGCGCATGCGGGGGGCGTCGCCTTTGGTCTCGACGACCCGAGTGTGGCCCGCCCGTCGCTGCAGCACGCGGCCGACTCCAAGTACTGCGTCCGCTGCGGGACGCCGTACGACTACGCGGCCGCGTACGTCGGCCACCTCGGGGACTACCGCTGCCCTCGCGGCGACCACGCCCGGCCGCCGCTGGAGGTAGCGGCACGGGACGTCCACCTACAGGGGCTGGAGCGGGCCTCCTTCCAGCTCGACACGCCGGACGGCTCACGCCGCGATCGAGCTCGGCCTGCCGGGGCTCTACAACGTCTACAACGCCGTCGCGGCGGCGGCGCTGGCCCGCGCGCTCGGCATGGGGCTGACGACGTCGCGGCGGGGCTCGAGCGCTTCTCGGCGGCGTTCGGCCGCTTCGAGCGCATCGCAGTCGGCGACAAGCAGCTTCTCCTGCTCCTGATCAAGAACCCGGCCGGCGCGAACGAGGCGGTCCGCACGCTCGTCGACGGCGGAGCGCCGCGCGTCCTCGTCGTGGCGCTCAACGACGAGATCGCCGACGGGCGCGACGTGTCCTGGATCTGGGACGTCGACTTCGAGCCGCTCCTCGCCGGGCCTGAGACATTCGTGGCGAGCGGCGGCCGCGCCGCCGAGCTGGCGCTCCGCTTCCGCTACGGCGGACTCGACGAGGACTCCATCGAGGTCGAGCCGGACCTCGGCCGCGCGCTCGACCGCGGGCTCGAGCTGACTCCGCGCCGGCGGCGAGCTCGTCGCTCCTCCCCACCTATACCGCGATGCTCGGACTGCAGCGGCTGCTCGCCGCGCCGCGGGCTTGCGAAGCCGTACTGGGAGCGGTCCGCATGACGACCATCCGCGTCGGCCACCTCTATCCGGACTACCTCAACATCTACGCCGACCGCGGCAACATCGCCGTGCTCGCGCGGCGGGCGGCCTGGCGCGGCCACGAGCTCGAGGTGACGGCGCTCGGGATGGGTGACGCGATCGTGCCGGGCGAGCATCGACCTCTACTACGTCGGCGGCGGCCAGGATCGCGAGCAGCTGCTCGTGGCGGAGGATCTCGTCGGGAAGGCAGACGGGCTGCACGAGGCGGTCGAACGCGGAGCGGCGGTGCTCGCCGTCTGCGGCGGCTATCAGCTGCTCGGCCGCGGCTATCGAGGCTTCCACGGCGAGGACATGCCCGGCATCGGCCTCCTCCCGCTCGAGACCGTCGCCGGCGAGCGTCGCATGATCGGCGACGTGCTGATCGAGTGCGAGCTCGAGCCCGGACGGAAGCAGACGCTCGCCGGGTTCGAGAACCACGCCGGCCGCACGCGTCTCGATCCCGGCGCGGAGCCGCTCGGGCGCGTCCTCGCGGGCTTCGGCAACGACGGCGAGAGCGGCTTCGAGGGCTGCCGCGCCGGGCGCGTCGTCGGCACCTACCTCCACGGCCCGCTGCTGCCCCGCAATCCGTGGCTCGCCGACTGGCTGCTCGAGGAGGCGCTGGCACACCGGCTAGGGAGCGACGAGATTCCTCCGCTGGAACCGCTGCCCGACGCGCTGGAGCGCCGCGCGCACGACGTGTCCGCCGCCCGGGCCCGTTCCCGCGGCGGCAAGTTCGACTAGCCGGTCTGCGCGACCTTGAGGATCTTCTCGACCGCGACCCGCAGCGGCTCGGGCACCTCGCCGTTGCCGCGGTAGCGCTGCCACGCCTTCTGCGGCTTGTTGCGGCCGCGCGTGCTCGCCCTCAGTCCGGAGACGCTCTCGAAGTCCGGGGTGAGCACCACCGTCCGCCGGCTGCCCGCGACCTCGCGGATCTGACGGTTGACGACGCGCTCGGACTCGACGGGACGGTTGCCGCGCGGCGCGTCGCGGTCGTGGACGACGACGTACGGGATGCTGCACGCGTTGGCAGATGCGAGCGAACAGCGGCATGTTGCCCTTGCCGCCGCACTCGAGCACGAGGATCCCTTCCTTGTCGGGATCGACGCCGAGCGCGTCGAAGACCAGCGGGAACATGAGCTTCTCGGTGCGCCCTTCGACGAGCACCGCACAGCGCGCGAGAAACAGCTCGGCGCGGCCGCTGTCGAACTCCGACAAGCGCGCGGAACATCTCGGCCTCCGCGAGCGGCTCGGGCTGGAAGAGCGACGTCCCGCCCGTCGGCGTGTGCCGGACGAGCGCGAGCTCCTCGAGCCTGTCGACGCTGAGGAAGACCGGCGCGTGCGTCGAGTAGAGGATCTGGTTCCCCGCCTGGGCGAGCGCCCGCAAGAGGCCGTAGAGGCGCCGCTGGACGTGCGGGCTGAGATAGAGCTCCGGCTCCTCGATCAACAGCACGAACTGGCGCAGGTTGCGAGGCGAGCAGCCTCTCCATGCCGGCGACGAGCGCGAGCCCGCCGTCCGCCGCGGCCCAGTGACGGTCGACCGTCGGCGGCTGGAACAGCTCCGCCACCTCGGCGGCGCCGCGCCCGGTTGCGGGCGCGACGAGCGTCCGCGAGCGGAGGTTCGCCGGCAGGAAGAGCACCGGGCGGCGCGCCCGCCCGGTTGAGGTTGAGCGTGTCGGGCGGCCGGGCGTCGAGGAAGATCGTCCCCTTCGCGACGTCGGCTTCGAGGCGGATCCGGCCTCCGGCTCCGTCAGGGGCGACGTCGTCGATGGTGGGCGGCGGCGCGGCGGCCTCGAGCAGCGTCCAGATCGCGGTCAGGACGGTCGACTTGCCGCTGGAGGCCTCCCCGACGAGCGCGCACACGGAGCCCGGGGTGAGCTCGAGCTCGCGGGCCGCGCGATAGCCCTGGATCGAGACTCGCCTGAGCGGGGGCGCCACCTACGACCTCACGGCGCCCACAGAGCTCCGAGATAGACGGCCGGGTCGCCGGGTTGCCAGCGGCCGAGGAAGCGCTGGATCGGCGGGTGCACGACGACGTCGTCCAGGTCGGCGGATCGAAGAGCCGGTGGCCGCGCACGGCCGCGTCGCTCGAGGTGACCCGCTCGAGCGACCGGCCCGAGAGATCGGCGGCGAAGATGATGTGCACGACGTGCTTCCCGACGAAGGCGCGCTTCGGCGCGATCGAGTCGACGACGGCGACCGGCCCCTCGAACGTGAGGTCGTCGCCGATGCCCACCTCCTCGGCGAGCTCCCGCCGCAGCCCGTCGACGAGGCTCTCGCCGCTGTTCACTCCCCCGCCGGGCAGGAGCCAGTACTCGCCGCGCCCGGACTTCTCGTGCCGGCAGAGGAGGACGCGTCCCTCCCAGCGGAGGACGGCCGAGACCCGGATGCGCGGCTCGAGCGGCATCAGTGGGCCGAGCTGCCGAAGCCTTTCTCGCCGCGCTCGCTGTCCGGGAGCTCCGTGACTTCCCGCGGCTCCGGCAGGGCCACGGGGACGACGACGAGCTGCGCGATGCGCATTCCCGGCTCGACGACGAACGGCTCGTTCCGGTCGGTGTTGAGCAGCACGACCTTGAGCTCGCCGCGGTAGCCGGCGTCGACGAGGCCCGGCGTGTTCAGGACCGTGATGCCGTGCCGGGCCGCCAGGCCCGAGCGCGGCTGGACGAAGCCGGCATGGCCGGCGGGGATCGCCACGGAGAGGCCGGTCCCGACCGCGGCCCTCTCCCCCGGGCCGAGCTCGACGCGCTCGCACGCCGAGAGATCGAGGCCGGCGTCGCCGTCGTACGCCCGCGTCGGCAGGGTCGCGCCGTCGTGGAGGCGCTGCACGGGTAGCTCGGTCACGCGCCCTTCCGGCGGCGTTTGGGAGCCTCTTCGGCGATCAGGTAGGAGGCGAAACGGTGCAGCTCGCGCCGCGGCAGGCGCGCGACGACGAGCACCCCCTCCGCCGTGTCCTCGCGCTCGTCGATCGGAGCGCCGAGCGCATAGAGCTCGTTCAACCGTCCCCCTTCGTCGTAGGGCAGGAGGAGGCGGACGCGCTCGAACCGCTCGCCGAAGCGCTCGGCGATCCGCGCCCGCAGCTCGTCGAGCCCCTCGCCGGTGAGCGCGGAGATCTGCAGCGCGTCCGGATACCGGTTCCCGAGCCTGCGCCGGCCGAGCGTGTCGACGGCATCGATCTTGTTGACGACGAGCTCGATGGGCAGCTCCGTCGGCGCCGATCTCCCGCAGGACGTCGTCGACGGCCGCGATCTGCTCGACGAGCTGCTGCTCGGAGGCCGACCCGTCGACGACGTGCAGGACGAGGTCGGCGACGAGCGTCTCCTCGAGCGTCGCCGCGAACCCCTCGACGAGCTGGTGGGGCAGGCGCCGGACGAAGCCGACGGTGTCGGTGACGAGGTAGCGGCGGCCCTCTTGCTCGAACCCGCGCGTCACCGGATCGAGCGTCTCGAACAGACGGTCGCGGACCGAGACGCCCGCGTCCGTGAGCGCGTTGAGGAGCGTCGACTTGCCGGCGTTCGTGTAGCCGGCCAGCGCCACCGTCGGTGTCGTCGGTGCGCCGCCGCTCCTTGCGCCGGACGTCGCGCTGGCGGCTAGCTTGCGCAGCCGCTCGCGGAGCAGCGTGACGCGGCGACGCGCCAGCCGCCGGTCCGTCTCGAGCTGCGACTCGCCCGGGCCGCGAGTGCCGACGCCGCCGCCGAGCCGCTCGAGGTGCTGCCACATCCCTCGCATCCGCGGGAGGTTGTATTCGAGCTGCGCGAGCTCGACCTGGAGCTGTCCCTCGGCACTGATCGCGTGCTGCGCGAAGATGTCGAGGATCAGCTGCGTGCGGTCGACGACCCGCGCTTGGAGCGCGTTCTCGAGCGCCCGCTGCTGCGGCGGGCTCGAGCTCGTCGTCGACGATCAGCACCTCGGCCTGGCGTCGCCGTACGCCTGCTCGAGCTCCTCGAGCTTGCCCTTGCCGACGTACGTGCGCGCGTCGGGCATGCGCCGGTGCTGGACGACCTGCCTCGACCGGCTCGACGACGCGCCGTCCGCGCGAGCTCCTCGAGCTCGGCCAGCTCGTCGGCGCCGTCGGCTCCGGGTGCGAGCACGGCGAGGAGGAGCCCGCGCTCGGGCTCGGCCGCCCAGGAGCGATCGGGCTGTCCTCGACCCATCCGGCGGTCATTATGACTCCTGCCATGCCAGCTTCCGATCTCGCGGCCCGCACGCTCGAGCTCGTCGACATTCCCTCGGAGAGCCGCCACGAGGACGCGGCGATGGAGCTCGTGCGCAGCCTCCTGCCCGGCGAGCCGCTCTACGACGACGGCGAGGCGATCGTCTGGGGCGACGCCGCGGCGCCGGTCGCGCTCGCCGGACACGTCGACACGGTGCCGGCGCAGGAGAACCTGCCGGGCCGGATCGCCGACGGCGCCGTACACGGCCTCGGCGCGAGCGACATGAAGGGCGGCGTGGCGGTGATGCTCGAGCTCGCGCGCGGCGGCGGCGCCGGCGCGCTACGTCTTCTTCACGCGGGAGGAGGTCGCTGCTCGAGGAGAGCCCGCTCCCGGCGGTCTTCGCGAGCGGCGTGCTCACCGGGACCGAGCTCGCCGTGGTGCTCGAGCCCACGGATGCGATCCTCCATGCCGGCTGCCTCGGCAATCTCCAGGCCCGCGTCGAGTTCCACGGCGAGAGCGCACACTCCGCCCGGCCGTGGACGGGCCGCAACGCGATCCACGCGCTCGTGGAGGGTCTCGCGCCCCTCGCCCGTCTCGAGCCGCTCGACGTGGAGCTCGACGGGCTCGTCTACCGCGAGGTGCTGAGCGCGGTGCGGATCGAGGGCGGGATCGCGCAGAACGTCGTGCCCGCCGAGGCCTCGGCGGAGCTCAACTTCCGCTTCGCGCCCGGCCGCTCACGCGCCGAGGCGGAGGCACGGCTGCGCGAGCTCGTGCCGGACGGCGAGCTGCACGTGCTCCACAACTCGCCGTCGGCGCCGCCGGCGCTCGGGAACCCGCTCGTCGACCGGCTGCGCGAGCTCGTGCCCGAGGTCGCGCCGAAGCAGGCATGGACGCCGGTGGCGCAGTTCGCCGAGCAGGGGATCGACGCGATCAACTACGGCCCCGGCGCGACGGCGTACGCGCACCGGCAGGACGAGCAGATCCCGATCGCGAACCTGCACGCGGTGTACGACACGCTGGCTAGGTTCCTCTGCGTGACTCAATCCGGTCCTGGCCGAGATGGCCGTGTATCCGTTCGCCCGGCTCGAGGAGGAGCGGCGGAGGCTCGTGGCCGCCGGCGTCGACGTGATCGACTTCGGCAAGGGCGATCCGAACGAGCCGACCGATCCGATGATCCGCCAGGCGCTCGTCGACGCGCTGCCCGAGCGGGCGCCGTATCCGCTCGCGCAGGGGCTGCCGGAGCTGCGCGAGGCGGCTGCCGGCTGGCTCGACCGGCGTTTCGGCGTCGCGGTCGATCCGGAGACGCGAGATCGTGCCGACGTACGGCTCGAAGGAGGCGATCTTCTCCCTCGCGCAGGTCTCGACTCGGCGGGCAGCGTCGTCGCGTTCGGCGAGCCGGCGTACCCGGTCTACGAGCGCGGCGCGCTGTTCGCCGGCGCGCCGGTGCGGACGCTGCCGCTGCGGCGCGAGAACGGCTTCCTCCCCGATCTCGAGCGAGCTCGACGACGACGTCGCGCTCGTCTGGGTCAACTACCCGCACAACCCGACCGGCGCGGTCGCGTCGCTCGAGTTCTACGAGGAGCTCGCGGAGGCGGCGGAGCGGCACGACTTCGTCGTCGGCTCCGACGAGGCGTACTCGGAGCTCTGGTTCGACGAGCCGCCGCCGTCGGCGCTGCAGGCGGCCGACCGCTCGCGCGTCGTCGTCTTCCACACGCTGAGCAAGCGCTCGTCGATGACCGGCTACCGCTCGGGGTTCGTCGCAGGCCCGCCGGAGATCGTCGCGGCGCTGAAGGCGTACCGCCCCACGGTGGGACGGCGCCGCAGGAGTTCGTGCAGCGCGCGTCCGTCGCGGCCTGGAACGACGAGCGTCACGTCGAGGAGACCCGGCGCGCGCTATCGCGCGAAGCGAGACGTGCTGATCCCGGCGATCGAGGCCGCGGCTGGGAGATCGTCGCGAGCGAGGCGACGATGTACCTGTGGGTCGTCGGGCCGGATCCGGCCGCGCTGCTCGAGCGCGGCATCATCGTCTCCCCGGGCGAGATGTTCGGGCCGAGCGGCGAGGGCTACGTCCGCTTCGCGCTCGTGCCGACGCTCGAGGAGTGCGAGCGCGCGGCGGAGATCATGCGGGAGGTCGCGTGATGGACGTCGAGGCGACGATCGCGGCGCTCGACCGCGGCGAGGTGCGGGTGGCGGAGAAGGTCGACGGCGACTGGCGCGTGAACGAAGAGGCGCAAGGCGGCGATCCTCGAGTACTTCCGGGTGCGGAAGGTCGAGCCGCATCGAGGTCGGGCCGTTCGAGTACCTCGACAAGATCCCGCTCAAGCACGACTACGCCGCGCGCGGCGTGCGGGTCGTGCCGCCGGCGACGGCGCGCTACGGGTCGTTCCTCTCCCCCGGCGTGATCCTGATGCCGAGCTACGTGAACATCGGCGCCTGGGTCGGGCCCGAACACGATGGTCGACACCTGGGCGACGGTCGGCTCGTGTGCGCAGATCGGGGCCGACGTCCATCTCGCCGGCGGCGTCGGGATCGGCGGCGTCCTCGAGCCGCTGCAGGCGCGACCCGGTGATCGTCGAGGACGGGGCCTTCGTCGGCTCGCGCTGCATCCTCACGGAGGGCGTGCTGATCGGCGAACGCGCCGTGCTCGCGCCGAACGTCTCGCTGACGGGGTCGGTGCCGATGATCGACGTGACCGGGCCTGAGCCGGTCGAGCACCGCGGCTACGTTCCGCCGCGGGCGGTCGTCGTGCCCGGCACGCGACCGAAGGAGTTCCCGGCGGGAACGTACGAGGTCGCCTGCGCGCTCATCATCGGCTGGCGGAGCGCCCAGACGGATCTGAAGACGAGCCTGAACGACGTGCTGCGCGAGTTCGAGATCGGCGCCTGATCGTGGTGCCGTCACTGGCCGGCCTCGCCCCGTTCCAGATCGGGTTCGTCGTGCGTGACCTCGACCGTGCCGTGCGAGAGTTCGACGAGAAGCTCGGCGCCGGGCCGTGGCGCGGTTGGCTGTTCGGGCCGCAGGGCGAGGGTCGTGAGTACAACGGCGTGCCCGCCGAGTGGACGCTGCGCCTCGCCCTCAACAATCGCAGCCCCCAGTACGAGCTGATCGAGCCGCAGGAAGGCCCGAGCATTCATGCCGACTGGCTGGCCGAGCGCGGCGAGGGATTCCACCACGTGGGGTACGTCGTCGAGTCGCTCGAGCGCGTCACGACCGAGATGGAGGCCGCCGGCCATCCCGCCGTGGCGCGCATCCACTCGTTCGGCGCCGACGGAGACGGCGCAGCCGCGTACTTCGACACCACGGACTCGCTCGGCTTCCTCGTGGAGGCGGTCGAGCCACCGGAGCGGATGCCTCCAGTTGATTTCTCGCTCTAGCCCGGGCAGCTGCTCCGCGGCCGCGATCCAAGCGGCTCATCGAGCACACCCCACCCTGGGTGGGGTGTTTTCCCTCCGCCCTCGAAGATGACGATACCTTCGAAGGTGCTACGAATCCGTCGAAGCTTCTTCGCGGGAGCCCGCCAAGTCGTCGAGCGGCTCCGCCGGCCCCGTGAGCCACGCTCGGCCGTCGACGAGTCGCACACGCAGGTCGCCGCCGGGGAAGTGGACGAGGACCTCGCCGTCGCCGTGTGTCGCCGCAGCCACGGCAACCGCGCTCGTCCCGGACGCCGCAGTCTCCCCCACCCCGCGTTCCCAGACGCGGGCGGTCACCTCGCCCGGCCGCTCCACTCGCGCGACCTGCACGTTCGTCCGCTCGGGAAAGCGCGGATGCGCTTCGAGCCGCGGGCCGAGCTCCCCGATCCGGCTCGGATCCGCCGTGATGACAGCATGGGGGTTCCCCACCGAGACGGCGATCAGCTCGACCCCGTCGACGAGCTCAGGCGCCCCGACCTCCACCGGACCGAGCTCCGATTCGTAGAGACCGTCCTCCGTGCGCCGCACGGCCACCGTGCGCAGCCCCACGCGCACACGCGCGGCCGGCGCGCCCGTGCGCGACATGAGCCACGCGGCAGCGATGCGCGTCCCGTTGCCGGACATCTCGGCCCGGGAACCGTCCGGGTTGACGATGCCGATCGTCACCTCGTCGCCCTCGACGGAGAGCACCTCGACCGCGCCGTCCGTCCCGGACAGGTCAAGGTTGCCCGCGGGCCCCTCATGGACGAGATAGATGTTCCCGTGTGCGTGCCAGCGTGACGATCTCAGCTGCGGTCTCCTCCGACGGCCGGTCGGCCGCGACGATAACGAGACCGTCCAGGCGCCGCAGCCACTTGCGCTGATAGGCGGCGTAGCGCCGCGTGCGAACGATGAGTGCCTCGATCGCCTCTTCGCGCGGGAGCGCCGCGACCTCCTGAAGCCCGATGATCTTCAGCGCGGTCACGGACAGGTCGGCGAGCAGCGCGTTGCGCACCTCATCCTCGACGCCGGCGTCGAACATTCGCCTCGTCCGTTCCGCGATTCTCCGCTCCAGCTCGGGCTTCGGCACGTCGAGCCCCACGAGAAGGGTCGGATGCCGCCACGCGCCGCCGAACAGTGCGTCGGCGAGCGGGACGAGCGACCGGCCTCCCTCTGCGAGCTCGAGCGCCCGGACGACACGCCTGCGGTCGTTCGCGTGGATTCGCGCCGCGGCCGCTGCGTCGAGCTCCCGGAGCCGCGCGTGCGCAGCATCCGCACCGCCCTCGTCGTACAGCCGTTCCCAGCGCTCACGGGCGCCAGGTGCGGGCGCAGGAGGCAGCTCGAGCTCGGCGAGCGCAGCCCGGAAGTAGAGGCCGGTCCCGCCCACGACGAGCGGCGTGCGTCCGGCCGCCAGGATCTCGTCGACCGCAGCATGCGCGAGCGGCGCGTACTCCCCCACCGAGGCTACGTGCGAGAGCGGCCAGATTCCGACCAGCCGCTCCGGGTTGGGCGACCGGTTCGTGAGGATCGGCAGGCCGTCGTAGACCTGCATCGCGTCGGCGGAGACGACTTCGGCCGGGATCAGCTCCGCGACGGCGGCCGCCACGTCCGACTTGCCGCTCGCGGTCGGCCCGAACACGCCGATGACGGGCACGGGTCTAGGCCGCGGCGAGCGCGAGTTGCGCGCCGGCAAGGGTCGTCGACGTCGCGCTCTCGATGGCGACCGACACCAGCTCGCCGGGAGCGGCCTCGCCGCGGAAGTTGACGGTCGTGTTCCGCCGCGTCCGGCCGCGCAGGATCTCCGGCTCGGTGCGGCTGGGGCCTTCGACGAGCACCTCCTCGACCATCCCCACGCGGGCTGCGTTCCGCTGGGCACCCACCTGCTGCACGAGCTCGACGAGCCGCTCGATGCGCTCGCGCTTCAGCTCGTCGGATACCTGATCCGGCATCGCGGCCGCCTCGGTGCCCGCGCGCGGCGAGTAGACGAACGTGAAGGCGCCGTCGTACCCGACCTCCTCCACGACCTCGAGCGTCTCTCGGAAGTCGTCCTCCGTCTCGCCCGGGAAGCCGACGATGATGTCGGTCGTCAGAGCGAGATCCGGGATCGCGACCCGCAACTCGGCGACGAGGCGCAGGTAGCGCTCACGCGAGTACGTCCGCCGCATCGCCTTCAAGATCCGGGTCGACCCTGACTGGAGCGGCAGGTGCGCGTGCTCGCAGACGCCGGCGCACTCGGCCATCGCGGCGATGACGTCACGGCGGAAGTCCTTCGGGTGCGGGCTCGTGAAGCGGATCCGCTCGATCCCCGGCACGGCGTCGACTGCGCGCAGGAGCTCCGCGAAGCTCGAGCCCACGTCGCGGCCGTACGAGTTGACGTTCTGGCCGAGCAACGTCACCTCGCGGACGCCCTCCACGGCGAGCTGTTCGATCTCCGCGACGACCTCGCCCGGACGCCGCGAGGTCTCGCGCCCGCGGACGGCCGGCACGATGCAGTAGGAGCAGACCGAGTTGCAGCCCATCGAGACCTGCACCCAGGCCTGAAAGCGCCGCTCGCGCCGGACGGGCAGCCGAGCCGCGAAGGCGCGCTCCTCGCCGGTGCCGAACGAGCCGCGGGCGAGCCCCTCGCCCCCGGCGCCGAGCCAGTCCCCGAGGTGCGAGATCGTGCCGGGGCCGAACGCGACGTCGACGTCCGGATAGAGCGCGAACAACCGCTCTCGCTGCGCCTCCGCGTAGCAGCCGCCCACCGCGACGACCGTACCCGGCCGCTCGCGCTTCAGCTTCGCCGCGTTTCCCATGTGGGCGGCGAAGCGCGTATCCGGCTTCTCGCGGATCGTGCAGGTGTTGAGGACGATCACGTCCGCCTGCTCCTGCGAAGGCGCCTCGCCGAGCCCGAGCTCCTCGAGCAGGCCCTTGATCCGCTCGGAATCGTGGGCGTTCATCTGGCAGCCGAAGGTCGTGACGTGGTAGCGGCGCACCGATCTAGCGTAGCCGGGCGATCCGGCGGCTAGACCTCCACGTCCATCACCAGAAGCTCCGCCACATCTGCGAGGAGCGCCTCGGCGACCTCGCAGCGCCATGGCTCACCCTCCTTGTCGGAAGGAGCTTCCCGCAGAGTGCAGCTCGACGCAACCGCGCCGCCACCAAGGTCCGCGAACGATCTGAGCTCAACAAGCGCTCCCGCTATACGCTCGAGCCGGATGAGCCGAGGCCGGGGTTTCACCCTTTTACACTCGGCGCCTGGACAGGGATGATCGGCTCCGCCGCGTTCGTGCGGCGGGCGGTACCCTCGTGCGGAGACGAGGAGACCGACGAACTCGGCCTCGTCGCCGTCTTCGACGGCATCGACCTCAGGAGCCGGGCGAGGGCCTCCACAGGAGGGTCGCTGCTGGCGGCGGCATCGAACTCGATCTCCGCGAGGTCGAGCTCGCCCCCCGGGCACGACTGTCCTTGTACGCCCTCTTTGGTGGAATCGACATCGAGACACCGCCGAGCTGGCGCGCGGAATCCGAGCTGAACGCTTTCGCCGGCGGTGTCGACGCCCGGGCTCCTGAACACGACGACCCGGCTGCCCCCGCGCTCACCGTGACGGGAACGGCGCTCTTCGGCGGGATCGCCGTCGGAGCAAAGGCGGCCCGCAAGGGCGAGCATCTCGCCCCTACTGATGGTTCGAGGGGTGCCGCCGGCTGAACCCGAGCTGCACCTGAATCGACGACCTGCGAGCAATCAGAACGTCGAGTGCCGCTGAGCCACGTGTTCTGCGTGAGGGCTGTACGGTTTCGCTCAGATGACGTTCCACCACAGCGTCAGCGACGTCGTGAGCGTGGTAGAGGCCGTCGGCGCGGGGATCATGGTGCTCGGCGGCATCGGTGCCCTCGCAGATGCGGCGCGCACGGCGATGAACCCAGCGACGAGGCCCGGCACCTACGAGCGGCTTCGCCGCAATCTCGGCCGATCGATCCTCCTCGGGCTCGAGGTGCTGATCATGGCCGACATCATCAGGACGGTGATCGTCGACCAGACGCTCGACAGCGTCGTCGTCCTCGGGGCAATCGTGATCATCCGTATCGTGCTCAGCTTCTCGCTCGACGTGGAGATCGACGGCACCTGGCCCTGGTCCCGTTGGCGCCGTGATCAACTCGGGAAGGGCGCCCGCGCCGACTAGCGCAGATCGCCCTCGAGCTCGTGCTCGAGCTGCCGGAGCCGGTGACGAAGCGGCATCTTCGAGGCCCGGTCGGTGTGCAGGGTGTCGAGCGCGCAGGCCAGGAAGCACGCCGCGCCCAGCGCCGTGTTCCAGTTGGCGGCTGCCTGGTCGAGCAACGAGCCGGTCGCCGGCACGAGATACCCGGCGACCGCGGAGATGCCGAAGAAGATGCAGCCGAGCAGATTGACCGCCGGCTGCCACCAGCCGGCCCCGCCGCGTACAGGCAGCCAGCCGTGCCAGCCGTGGCGGTGCGAAGCCCGGTAGGCGATCGCGCCGGAGACGAGGAAACAGATGGAGCCGCGCCAGTCGGGTCTCCAGACGAGCCTGTTGTACTCCGGATTCGTGAGGGCGACGTGCATCGCCCGGTACGTGGTGACGTTGAAGAAGAGCGTGCCGGCGGACTGGACGAGGGCCGCCCACCACGCCGCGCGCCCGCCGCCGGCGAGCCGCCTCCCCGGCCAGGCGAGCCGGCTCTGCAGCGCTCCACCGGCGGTGAACAGGATCGAGCCGACGAAGAAGGTGACGGCGTCGGCCGGCTCGCCGACGAGTTGCGCGTAGCCCGGGAACGGGCCGACCAGGAAGCAGGTCGACCCCAGGGCGAAGCAGAGAGCCATCCAGCGTTCGCGAGTCATGAGAGCCCTCCCGGTCGGCTCCGCGGTGTCTGAAGCTCTAGGCGGCCTGGATCGGCGAGTCGGCGGGCTGGTTTCGCCCGGCGGCCATGGGCTGCGGCGCAGGCGTTGCGGCGTGGTTCTTCGCGACCTCCACGGCGCGGCTCTCGCGGATGACGGTCACCTTCACCTGGCCGGGGTACTCGAGCCGGTCCTCGATCTCACGCGCGATCTCGTGGGCGAGGAGCGCCGCCTCGTCGTCGCCGACGTCGCCCGGGCTGACGATGACCCTGATCTCGCGTCCCGCCTGAAGCGCGTAGACCTTTTCGACGCCTCGCTTCGAGGCCGCGAGCTCCTCGAGCGCCTCGAGACGCTTGATGTACTGCTCGAGGCTCTCGCCCCGCGCGCCGGGCCGGCTCGCCGAGACGGCATCCGCCGCGATCAGGAGGACGGCCTCCACCGTCTGCGGCTGCACCTCGTAGTGGTGCGCCTCGATGGCGTGGACGACGCCCTGGGTCTCGCCGTAGCGCCGCGCGAGCTGGGCGGAGATGAGCGCATGCGAGCCCTCTACCTCGTGCGTCATCGCCTTGCCGATGTCGTGCAGCATCGCCGCGCGCTTCGCCGTCTGGACGCTCGCCTCGAGCTCGGTCGCCATGATCCCGGCGAGGTGCACGACCTCGAGCGTGTGCTTGAGGACGTTCTGGCCGTAACTCGTCCGGAAGCGGAGCCGGCCGAGGATCTGGACGAGCTCGTCCGCGAAAGGCCCGCAGTTCGCCTCGAAGACGGCCTGCTCTCCGGCCTGACGGACGACCTCTTCGACCTCCGCCTTCGACTCGTAATAGGTCTCCTCGATCCGCGCCGGGTGAATCCGGCCGTCCTCCAGGAGCTTCGTGACGGTCAGGCGCGCAACCTCTCGCCGGAGCCCGTCGAAGGACGACAGAACGACCGCGTGCGGCGTGTCGTCGACGATGAAGTCCACGCCGGTGAGGTGCTCGAGCGCCCGGATGTTGCGGCCCTCCCGCCCGATGATCCGGCCCTTCATGTCGTCGGAGGGGAGCTCCACGACGGTCACCGTGGTCTCGGCGGTGTGGCTCGCGGCGACGCGCTGCAACGCGTCGGCGACGAGGTTTCGTGCCCGGCGCTTCGATTCGGCGCGCGCCTCGTCCTCGAGCGTGCGCACGCGCCGCGCGAGCTCGTGCCGCGCCTGCTCTTCCCCACGCTCGAGGAGCAGCGCCCGTGCCTCGGCCTGCGTCAGCCCCGCGACGCGCTCGAGCTCCGTCAGCTGGGTGTGCTTCGTCTCCTTGAGCTCTTCCTGGAGTTGGCGGATGTGCTCCTCCCGGTCGGCGAGGCCCTGGTCACGGCGCGAGAACTCCTCGAGCTTCTGCTCGATCTCGATCTCTTTCGCCAGCACGCGTTCTTCGATCTTCAGCACCTGCCCACGCCGGTCGGTCAGCTCCGCATCGATCTCGCTGCGCAGGCGGACGGCCTGCTCGCGGGCCTCGACCTGCGCCTCACGCCGCACCGCGTCGCTCTCGCGGCGCGCATCGTCGAGCAGCTGCTCGCGGATCCGGCGGGCTTTGGACACTCCGGTCGTGCCGAAGACCGAGACCGCGAGCAGGGCGAGGGCGGCGCCGACGGCGATCCCGATGGCAATTCCGACTCCGATCAGCACGTGCTCGGCTCCTCGGTCGGTGACCAGGCCGCCACTGGCGGCACGTCCCATCCGGTGCCGCGCCTACGCGGCAGCTGTCCGAGAAGCCGTATTTCCGGCAGGCAAGAGCGTGCCGGAAAGCCGCTGCGCTACCTCGCGCGCGACCTCCGAGTCGTCGGGTCTGAGCGGTCGATCATCGGATCTGGTTTCGGAAAAGCTGCTTTTGCAGGCAAAACGTCGAATGGAATGCCTTCGCATCCTACCGCGTTTTACGCCTCCGGCGCAAACGACGACGCCGCTTCGTCCAGTGCATCGCGTGAGAAGCCGCGACCGGCCAGCCGCCGGAGGAGCGCAGGCGTGACGCTCTGGGCTTCGAGCAACCGCCGTAGCCGCGCGGGCTCGGGCTCGAGCGCGGCGACGGCAAGGGCAGCCGCCTCGGGCGCGACCAGGCGGCGTCTGAGGTCGGCCCGGATCGCGGCGTCGCCGTAGCCCCGGCGCGCGAGCAGCTCGGCACGGCTCTCCGCGAGCCGCGCGTCGTCGACGAGCCCCGCACGATCCAGGGTCGCGAGCGCCTCCTCTCGTGCAGCGCCGGAATGCCCCGCGCGTGCCAGCCGCTGCTCGAGCTCGCGGCGCGACCGGCCGCTCGTGGCCAGCGTCCGCGTCGCCTGAGCCAGGGCTCGAGCACGGCGCACTTCGCGCGCGAGCTCCCGTGCCGTGTGGCGATCCAACGGCCGCCCGACCGAGAGGCCCGCTCGTACGACCGCATCCGTCGGCAGCACGCGCCACGGCCGGCCGTCGAGCTCCACGGCGACGCGGTTGCGCTTCCGCTCGCGCAAACCGGTGACGACCTGGGTCACGCCTCGGCTTCGGCCGACGCGAGCGCCTCCGCTGCCACCTCCGCCTTGCCGTTCGAGGCCGCGGTCTCCTCAACGGCGACCGGCAGCAGCCGCGCAGACGCGATCGCATCCGGGCCGAGATCCGCCTGGATCGCCTGCAGGATCTGCTGGGTGACGTCGGGGTGCTCACGCAGGAAGGCGGTCGCGTTCTGGCGGCCCTGGCCGAGCCGCTCGTCGCCGAAGCTGAAGTACGAGCCCGACTTCGTCACCACCTTCCGCTCGAGCCCCGAGTCGAGCACCGTGCCTTCCCACAAGATGCCGGAGCCGTAGATGATGTCGAACTCCGCCTGCTTGAACGGCGGCGCGACCTTGTTCTTCACGACCTTGACGCGGACCCGGTTGCCGAATGCCTCCACGCCGTCCTTGAGCGTCTCGATGCGGCGGATGTCGAGCCGCACGGACGAGTAGAACTTCAGCGCGCGCCCGCCCGGCGTGGTCTCGGGGTTCCCGAACATGACCCCGATCTTCTCGCGCAACTGGTTCGTGAAGAGGCAGATCGTGTCGGTGCGGTTGAGGGTGCCTGCGAGCTTGCGGAGGGCCTGGCTCATGAGGCGTGCCTGGAGACCGACGTGGGAGTCGCCCATCTCGCCTTCGATTTCCGCCTTCGGGGTCAGCGCCGCGACCGAGTCGATCGCGACGACGTCGAGCGCGCCGGAGCGGATGAGGAGCTCCGTGATCTCGAGCGCCTGCTCGCCCGTGTCGGGCTGGGAGACGAGCAGGTTGTCGATGTCGACGCCGATCCGCTTCGCGTACGCCGGGTCCATCGCGTGCTCGGCGTCGATGAAGGCGCAGATGCCGCCCCGGCGCTGCGCCTCGGCAATCACGTGGTAGACGAGGGTCGTCTTGCCCGAGGACTCAGGGCCGAAGATCTCGACGATGCGGCCGCGCGGCAGGCCGCCGATGCCGAGCGCGAGATCGAGCGCGAGCGAGCCGGTGGAGACGGCGCCGACCGAGACCGCGGCGCGGTCGTTCATCTTCATGACCGAGCCCTTGCCGAACTGCCGCTCGATCTGGCCGAGCGCTACGTCGAGTGCTTCGTGCTTGTCCACCTCAGCCTCCTAGAGCGACAGATTCCAAGACTTCGTACCGCGCCCCGTCGGGGTGCAGCCGGGATAGGTAAGCAGCCGCGTCGGACGGAACGAACGTTCGTACCGGCGGCGGCTCGAGCTGGAGCCGGGGACGCCGGCGCCAGCGCGCAACCGTGAGGTGCGGAAGCCAGCGCCGGCCTTCGCGGCGGTAGACGCCGAGCCGTTCCAGCCGCTCCTGGACGTCCCCGGCGAGCAGAGCCGCCCGCCCTTGGGCGTCCTCGAGGACGAGCATGCCGACGCTCCGCGTCTCGCGGTAGCGGCTCGGTGTGAGGGCGATCTCCCCCGCTTCCGCCGCCGCGTCGCGCAACACGTCGACGATCGACTCGAGCTCGCCGGCCGGCCGAGAGCCGAGGAACGCGAGCGTGACGTGCAGGTGCTCTCGCGGAACCACGCGGACGTTCCGCAACTGCCCCCGCTGCCAGCGCTCGAGCTCGTCGAGGACGCCGTCGGGGAGGCGGAGCGCGAGGAAGAGCCGAAGCCGTTCATCGCCGCTCACGCTAGCGTCCGAGGTCACTCGGGTTCGTCGCGACTTCCCGCCAAAAGCGCACGGAGGAGATGGAGCGCGGTCACGGTCGCCCGCACGCGCACCTGCGCCCGCTCGCCGGGCAGGTCGAGCATGCGGGTCAGCGAGCCGTCCGGGCCGGCGGCGTGGAGATACACGCGTCCGACGGGCTTCTCGGGCGTCCCGCCGTCGGGGCCAGCGACGCCGGTCACCGCCACGACCACGTCCGCACCGAGCCGCCGGCGCGCACCCTCGGCCATTGCGGCGGCGACCTCGGCGGAGACGGCGCCGTGCTGCTCGAGCAGCGCCTCGGGGACGGCCAGCTCGGAGCGCTTCACCTCGTCCGCATAGGAGACGATTCCGCCGACGAAGCTCGCGCTCGAGCCGGGGACGTCGGTGAGGCGCGCCGCGACCATGCCGCCCGTGCAGGACTCGGCGGTCGCAAGCTGCAGGCCACGCGCCTGCGCGAGCGAGAGCACGATCTCCTCGACGCGCCGTTCGTCGCGCGCGAAGAGCCACCGCACGAGGCGCTCGGCGAGGGCCGCCTCGAGGGCCTCCCCGCGCTCCTCCGCGCCCGGCTCGACGACGAGATCGACGTGGATCTCGAAGTCGCGGGCGCAGATGGTCACCTCCACGCCATCCCCGTCGCCGCCGGCTTCCTCGAACGCCTTCGCCACGGCCGACTCGCTGACGCCGAAGAGTCGCAGCACCTGCCGTCCGGGCGGTCGAGTCCGCCCGAGCAGCTCCCGCATCGGCTCGGTGGCGAGCGCGTTCGGCCACAGCCGCCGCAGCTCGCTCGGCGGCCCGGGCAGGACGACGACGACGCAGCCCGTGGGCGCCCGCAGGACGAGCCCCGGGGCCGTACCGGCCAGGCCAATGGAGGCGGCCGGAGCCGGCCGCGTGGCCTGCTTCACCACGCCCGGGGCGAAGTCCGCGTACGGCCTCCGCAAACGCTCCGCGACCAGCCGGGAGACCGACTCGATCTCCTGCCGGAGCGCCTCGTCCACCACCAGCTCGAGCCCGGCTGCGCGCGCGAGGAGCTCGACCGTGCGGTCGTCGTGCGTCGGGCCGAGACCGCCCGAGACGAGGCAGGCGTCTGCCTCCAGGCCCTCACGCAGGACCGCCTCGAGCTCGGCGGCCGCGTCGCCGACGATCGTGATCCGGGCCGGCTCGAGTCCGTTCTGCAGCGCCTCGGCGGCGAGAAAGGGGCCGTTCCGGTCGGTGCGCTCGCCGCGGACGAGCTCGCTGCCGGTGACGACGACGACCGCGCGCGGCCGCTCGCTCACCCGCGCAGGCGGGTCGTCCGTCGCGGTGTGACGTGGACGTGGAGGTTGTGCGCTGCCGGCAGCGCCACCGCGCGGCCGTCGAGCGTCAGGCGCAGGCCGGCGGGATTGCGCACGAGCAGGTAGAAACGGTCGCCGGGGATCGAGTCGGTCTCCCCCGGCTCCACGGTCCCGGAGAAGCCGAGCTTGCCGGACCTGGTGTTGTGACGCACCTCGGCGTACGTCCCGCGGCCGACGCCGTGCAGGACGAGCTGGCGAGCCGGCGGGGAGTGCTTCTGCTGCTTCGTCCCGATTCCCGGCACGCGCGCGGACGAGCCCGGGAGGTCGAAGGCCGCGAAGACCAGGATCGCCACGAGCACGATCCCGGCGAGCACGAGCAGGACGGCGCGACGTTCGATGGGCCGTTGGCGCGTCGGAATCCGGCGCCGCTCGGGCCGCGGGGGCAGCTCGTCGCGCCAGCTCGTGATGAAGCGCGACGCGTACTCGTCGACGTAGACGTCGCCGTCGAGCCCGAGGTACTCCGCATACGTCCGCAGGAAGCCGCGGATGTACGCGTCGCCCGGAATGGACGTGAAGTCCTCCTCCTCGAGCGCGCGGAGGTACTTCGCACGGATCTTGGTCGCGAGCTCGATCTCGGGGTACCCGAGCCCCTGCCGCTCGCGCGCCTCCCGCAGACTGTTGCCGATCTCGAACACAGCAGGAGTCTAGAGCTCAGTGCTCGAGGCGCAACAGGAGCTCGTACAGACCCACTGCGATGGAGGCGGAAAGCGTGATGCAAATGCCCGCCACGGCGAAGATGCGGCCCAGCCGGATGCACGCCGCGCCGCCGACCGGCTCCAGCGTCCGCACGATCGCCCCGCGCGCGCCGCGGGCGAAGAGCAGCGCCAGGGTCGCGGCGACGGCGGCCACCGGAATCGCCCAGACCGCGTCGAGGAGGGCCGCGCCGGGGATCTTGCGCGTCAGCTCGATGGCCACCGGGATGACGACGGCCGCCAGCAGGCCGAAGAGGAAGGCGAGCCACGCACGGACGTTGAGTCGCTGCGACTGCGAAAGGGTCTGGGTGCGCACGGCCACTCAGTGAGCCATTGTAGGCGGCCGGAGGACGGCGAACTGGTCGGTTATCTCCAGCTCATTCGTCCGGAAGCGGTAGATCGCCGCCGGGCGACCGCCGCCGGCGCCGTAGTGACGCCGCTCCCCGGTTTCCTCGAGGAGCCGGCGCCGCAGCAGGACCCGCTGGAGGTTCGTCGCGCCGACCGGATGGCCGAGCGCCACGGCGTAGAGATCGCGCAGCTCGGCGAGCGTGAAGCTCGGCGGCGCGAGGGCGAAGCCGAGATTCGTGTAGGAGAGCTTTCCGCGCAGGCGCTCGCCCGCGCCGAGGAGGATCTCCTCGTGGTCGTAGGCGAGCTCCGGGAGCTCGTCGAGCGGATGCCAGCGCGTGTCCTCCGGCAGCTGCGGGTCCACCCCGCTCGGCACCAGCCCGAGGAACGCGGTCGCGAGCTCGCGCCGGATCGGATTGCGCGACGGGTCGCTCAACGTCTCCAGCTGCTCGAGATGCGCGACCTCCCGGACGTCGACCTTCTCGGCGAGGTGCCGCCGCATCGACTCCTCGAGCGTCTCGTCCGCCGCCAGCGCCCCGCCCGGCAGCGCCCAGCAGGCCGCGAACGGCTCGCGTGCCCGCTGCCAGAGCAGCGCCTGCAGCCGTCCGGCGCGTACCTGGAGGACGGCCGCGAGCACGGCGTGGGCTGCAGTTTTCGCCTGAGAGTCGTCAACCATGTAGACTCAGGCTCGAGGTTATCGATTGTGAGGCAAAAACGCCACACACCCGACGTGGTCGTGGTCGGAGCCGGTGTCGCAGGATTCTCAGCCGCCCTTGCCGCAGCCGACGCCGGCGTCTCGGTGCTCGTGCTCGCGAAGGCCTCGCACCGCAGCTCGAACAGCTACGCGGCCCAGGGAGGCGTCGCCGCGGCCGTCGGTCTCGGCGACGACCCGGCGCTCCACGCCGCGGACACGCTCGCCGCTGGGCGCGGCCTCTGCCGGCCCAGCGCCGTCCGGCTGTTGACGGAGGAGGCTCCCGCGCGGATCGCCGAGCTGCGCCGGCTGGGAGTCCGGTTCGACGCCGGCCTCGGCCGGGAGGGCGGCCATGCCCGCGCCCGCGTCGTGCACGCGGGCGGCGCGGACACGGGACGCCACATCGCGGACGTCTTGAGCGCGCGGGCCGTCGAGCATCCCCGGATCCGGCTGGTCGAAGGCACGCGGCTCACCACGCTCGCCGCGCTCCGCGGCTCCGCCGTCGTCCTCGCCACCGGCGGCTACGCCGCGCTCTGGGCGCGCACCACGAATCCTCGCGGCGCCGTGGGTGACGGTCTCCTGCTGGCCCGGGCCGCGGGCGCCGCTCTGGCGGACCTCGAATTCGTCCAGTTCCACCCGACGGCGCTCCGGGACGGGAACGGCCACGACGGCTTTCTCCTCTCCGAGGCGCTCCGCGGCGCCGGCGCGACGCTGCTCGACGACGGCGGCGAGCGCTTCGTCGACGAGCTCGCACCGCGCGACGTCGTCGCGCGCGCGGTCGCCGCACATGCCGGCGCGCGCCTCGACCTGCGGCCGGTCGAGCGCGACCGCTATCCCAGCCTGATGGCGACGCTCGCGGAGGCGGGCTACGACCCTGCCGACGAGCCGGTGCCGGTCTCCCCCGCCGCCCATTACGCGATCGGCGGGATCGTCTCGGACCTCGACGGGCGCACGTCCGTGCCCGGGCTGTACGCCGCGGGTGAGTGCGCCTGCACGGGCGTCCACGGCGCGAACCGGCTCGCCTCGAACTCGCTGCTCGAGTGCCTCGTCTTCGGCCGGCGCGCCGGCCTCGCCGCGCTCGACGGTCCGCGCTTTGACAACGCCAGTAACGACGTGTTGCTTGCCGATGCTCCGGATGGCGCGGCGCTCTGGCACGACGCCGGGCTGATCAGGAGCGCCGAGAGTCTCCGGCGGCTGGCCGATGCGCCGCACCCGCTCGTCCGCGAGATCGCCGCCTGCGGGCTCGCACGGACGGAGAGCCGCGGCGTCCACTTCCGCGAGGACTTCCCGGTCGAAAGCGAGGCACTCGCCGGGCACCTTGTCGTCCGCCCCTCCGCCGACCCGGTGCTGGAGCGATGGAGCTGACGCAGGAGGACATCCGACGCGTGGCCGCCGCCGCGCTCGCCGAGGATCTCGGCTCGGGCGACGCGACGACCCTCGCACTCGTGCCGGAGGACGCGCGCTGCCGGGCAGAGCTCCTGCTGGAAGAGCCCGGCGTCGTCTGCGGCGTCCAGGTCGCGGGTGCCGTGTTCCGCGAGCTCTCCCCGGACGTGGAGGTCGAAGCGAAGCTCGAGGAGGGCACCGCGGTCTCCGACGTCCCGGCCGTCCTCGCCGTGGTCGAGGGGCCGGCACGCGCGATCCTCAGCGGCGAGCGCGTCGCGCTGAATCTGCTCGCCAGGCTCTGCGGCATCGCGTCGCTCACGCGCCGCTTCGTCGAGCTGACCGAGGGAACCCGCACGGCCGTCCTCGACACCCGCAAGACGACGCCCGGCCTGCGGGCGCTCGAGAAGTACGCCGTCCGCTGCGGCGGCGGCCGCAATCACCGCGCCGGCCTGTACGACGGCGTGCTCGTGAAGGAGAACCATCTCCGCGTCGCCGGCGGTGTCACCGCGGCGCTCGCCGCGCTCGACGGCCGCGTCGACGGCCTGCCGGTCGAGATCGAGGCCGAGACACTCGCGCAGGTGCGCGAGGCGTTGGCCGGCGGCGCCCCCCGGATCCTGCTCGACAACATGAGCCCCGAGGAGGTGCGCGAGGCAGTCGCGCTCGCCGCAGGCCGCGCCGAGCTCGAGGCGTCCGGCGGCGTCTCCCTCGGCACCGTGCGCGCCTACGCCGAGACCGGCGTCGACTTCGTCTCCGTCGGCGCCCTCACCCATTCCGCCCGCTCGCTCCACGTCTCCCTGGAGGTCCGATGACCGTCGCCCCGTCCACGACCCTGCACGACGAAGTACGCGCTCTCGCTACCGCGAAGAACGCCGTGATCCTCGCCCACAACTACCAGCGCCCGGAGGTACAGGACGTCGCGGACTACGTCGGCGACTCGCTCGGCCTGTCGCGCCAGGCGGCCGCGACCGACGCGCAGACGATCGTCTTCTGCGGCGTCCACTTCATGGCCGAGACGGCGGCGATCCTCAGCCCGGAGAAGACGGTCCTCCTCCCTGACCTCGGCGCCGGCTGCTCGCTCGCCGCCTCGATCGACGCGGAGCAGCTGCGTGAGTGGAAGGCGCGGCATCCCGGCGCGGTCGTCGTCTCCTACGTGAACACGACTGCGGAGGTGAAGGCGGAGAGCGACTACTGCTGCACCTCGGGCAACGCGAAGTCGGTGATCGAGGCGATCCCGCCGGAACAGGAGATCCTCTTCCTTCCGGACATGTACCTCGGCCTCTGGCTCGAGAAGGTGACCGGCCGCAAGCTGACGATCTGGCTCGGCGAGTGCCACGTCCACGCGGGCATCCGCCCGGCCGACATCGAGCGCTGGCAGGACGAGGCGCCCGACGCCGACCTGCTCGTCCACCCCGAGTGCGGCTGCGCGAGCCAGGCGATGGCGTTCGGCAACGAGCGCACGCAGATCCTCTCGACCGAGAAGATGATCGACTACGCGAAGCGCTCCCCGAAGCAGCGCTTCCTGATCGCGACCGAGACGGGAATCATCCACCGCCTGCAGCAGGAGGCGCCCGGCAAGCGGTTCGAAGCGGTGCGCGAGGACGCCGAGTGCCGCTACATGAAGCTGACCACGCTCGAGAAGGTCCGCGACTCCCTCCGCGACGGCAAGCACCGCATCACAGTCGAGCCGGAGTTGGCCGACCGCGCCCGCCTGGCGATCGAGCGGATGGTCTCGATCACGTAGCTCGCGAGTGCTGCGCACTCACTCGCTGGGATACGGAACTCCGCGGGCCGGAAAGCGCGGTTTCCGGCCCGCTTCGTGCAGTTTCAATTTGATGCTCTGTGGGGCGGAGGCCTGTGTCGTGCGCTCGCGCGCGGCAGAGGCCGGCACGAGCGCGGTCCGGCCTGCGGCTAAGTCCGGCTGCGCCGTGTCTTAGCCTCCGGGCTTTGGTCGTTGGTCGGGTTGGAGCGTTTCGAGCCTCTGTGGGTCGAGGCGGCGGCGTAACGGCACGTTACGACGCCGCGAACCAGCGGGCGAGCACGCAAAGCCTGCTCGCCCGCGACGGAACAAAGCGTTGGAAGCGTGCCAACCCAGGCAAGCCCTACTGCACGGCGCCAACCGGAGACCGCGTCTCCGGTTGGCGCAGTTCCTTCAACCCCGGGCGAAGAGCGCAGCTCTTCGCCCGGCAACGCGAGCTACTGCTTCGCGTACGGCTTGCCGTCGGCTGCGGGCGCGACCGTGCGGCCGATCACGCCGGCGACCGCGACGAGCGTGAGCACGTACGGGAGGATGGCGAACAGCGTCGCCGCCTGGTTCGAGTACACCTGGAGCTTGAGCGCGAGGGCGCTCGAGAAGCCGAACAGGAGGGCGGCCGCGAACGCGCCCGCCGGGCGCCAGTTGCCGAAGATCATCGCGGCAAGCGCGATGAAGCCCTCCCCGCTCGTCATGTCGACGATGAACGTCCCGTTTCCCTGCGGACCGAGCGAGAGGTAGACGCCGCCGACCGCGACGAGCAGGCCCGAGAGCACGACGCAGCTGTAGCGGATGAGGTAGACGTTGATCCCGACGGTATCCGCCGCGCGCGGGTGCTCGCCGCAGGCGCGGATGCGCAGCCCGATCGGCGTCTTGAAGAGCACGATGTACGAGACGATCACGAGCGCGAAGCTGGCCCACGTCAGAAGGCTGAGGTCGCCGATGGAGGCTTCGAAGAAGTGCCCCAGCCCCCCGATGTGCGAGGTTCGGCACCGTCGAGACGTTGCCGGAGACCTGGCCGTTGTAGACCAGCTGGAAGAAGTAGCCGGTGATGCCTACCGCGAGGAAGTTGACAGCGGTGCCGCCCACGATCTGATCGGAGCGGAGGTGGATCGCGAAGAACGCATAGACGAGCGCGAGCAGGCCGCCCGACGCCATCCCCACGAGCAGCCCGACGACCCAGCTGCCGCCCTTGTCCGCGCCGTAGACGCCGAAGAAGGCGCCCATCAGCATCATTCCCTCCAGGCCGATGTTGATCACGCCGCTCCGCTCGGAGAACATCCCGGCGATCGCACCGAAGACGAGCGGCGTCGCGAGCCCGAACGTCTGGGCGATGAGTGTCGCGTCGAAGGCCGTCTCGAGGTTCCCGGTCCCCGAGCGCGTCGCGAGGATCCCGAGGCCGATCCCGAGCAGGCCGGCCGCGACGGCCCCCCAGCCGAGCCTCCGCCGCCCGCGGGTCGCCGTCCAGATGCCGAGAGCGATGGCGACGATGCCGACGGCGATCGGCCAGGCCGGCGAGCGCGCCTCGATCGGCGGGATGGCCAGGAAGGCTGCGAACGCGCCGAGGAAGAGTGCGACGTAGCCGGTCGCGGCGGGGTCGCGCAGGCGCTCGGAGACCGGGTTCTCGAGGCGCTGCCCCCAGGCCGTCATGCGGCCGCCTTCGCCGGAGCCTGCGGAGGCTTCTTCGGGCGCAGCCTCTTCCGCGAGTTCCAGACGTAGAGGATGAGGATGTCGGCGCCGATGAACAGCACGACAAGCCCCTGGATGATCAAGGTCACGTTCGACGCGAGATCCGGCGCGATCACGTTCGAGGTCAGGCCCTGCCCCGTCCCGTAGATGAGGCCGCCGAACAGCACGGATCCAAGGAAGACGCCGACGGCCGTGTTGCGGCCGAGGAGGGCCACCGCGATGCCGATGAAGCCGACGCCGCCGGCCGCCGAGTTCTGGACGTCGAGCGAGCCGTAGTGGTAGAGGTAGCCGAGCATGTCGACGGCCCCTCCGAGGCCCGCGAATGCACCGGAGATCGCCATCGCCCGGACCAGGTTCTTCTTCACGTTGATGCCGCCGTACGCGGCCGCGTCCGGGTTGAAGCCGACGGCACGAACCTCGTAGCCGAGCGTGGTGCGGTTGATCAGCGCCCAGAAGACGACGAGCGCGGCGATCGCGATGAAGAAGCCGATGTCGAGGCCCTGGAAGCCCTTCGTCCCCCAGATCACCGGCAACTCGGCGGTGTGCGCGATGTCGTTGGAGACCGGGTTGGTCGACTGCCCCGGCTGCGTGGTCTGGAGCGGCCCACCGGCGCCGAAGAGCCAGGTCGCCGTGTAGATCGCGATCCAGTTGAGCATGATCGTCGAGATCACCTCGTTCGCCCCGGTCGTGGCCTTCAGCACGCCGGCGATGCCCGCCCACGCCGCGCCGGCGAGCGTCGCCCCCACGATCGCGAGCAGAACGTGCGGGAGGGTGCTCATCCCGGCGAAGCTGACCCCGATCCAGTTCGCCATGACGAGGCCGACGAAGTACTGGCCCTCGCCGCCGATGTTGAACATCCCGCAGCGGAAGGCGAAGGCGACGGCGAGCCCGGTGAAGATGAGCGTCGTCGACTGGAGCAGCGTCTGGGTGAGGTTGTACCCGGCGATCGAGGTCTGGACGTTGGTCGTCGGGTGGAAGATCCAGTTCAGCCCGGCGCCGTCGAAGATGTCGTGGTAGGCGAGCAGCGGGTTGTGGCCGGTGGCGAGCACGACGAGGCCGCCGATCAGGAAGGCCAGGACGACAGTCGCGATCGGCACGGCGATGCCGCCGGCGCGCTGGCTGAGCGAGAGCCGGGCGGCGAGGGTCCCGGTCGACGCCGCCTGCTCGGGCGACTCGGCGGGGCCTTTCTCCGGCTCGGTCATGCGGGAGCCTCTTCCTTCAGGCCGAGCATCTCGAAGCCGATCTGCTCCTGCGATACCGCGCCCTCGTGCCTCCCGACGATCTCGCCCTCGTAGAGGACGAGGATGCGGTCGGAGAGGGAGAAGATCTCCTCGAGCTCGAGCGACACGAGCAGGATCGCGCGACCCTCGTCGCGCTCGTTCACGAGGCGCCGGTGGAGGTACTCGATCGCGCCGACGTCGAGGCCGCGGGTCGGTTGCGCCGCGATCAGCGCCTTCGGGTCGCGGGAGATCTCCCGCGCGGCCACGAGCTTCTGCTGGTTGCCGCCCGAGAGCGCCGCGGCCCGGGTGAACGGGCCGCCCCCACGCACGTCGAACTCCGTGATCAGCTCCTTCGCGCGCTCGACCAGCCTGCCGGGGAAGAGCCAGCCCCACTTCGAGTCCGGCTGCTTCGAGTAGTCGTGCAGGGCGATATTCTCGGCGAGCGAGAACTCGAGCACGAGCCCGCGGCGCTGGCGGTCCTCGGGGATGTGTCCCAGCCCCGCATCGAGGACGTCGCGTGCCGATGAGTGGTGGAGCTCGCGGCCGCCGACGCGGATCACGCCGCGCTCCGCCCGGCGCAGCCCGGTGAGTGCCTCGATCAGCTCGGTCTGGCCGTTCCCGTCAACTCCGGCGATGCCGACGATCTCCCCGGCACGAACCTCGAAGGACACGCCGCGCACCTTCTCGATGTCGCGATCGTCGGAGACCCACAGGTCCTCGACCTCGAGCAGGACGTCGCCCACCTGGGGCGGCCCCTTCTCGACGCGGAGGAGAACTTCACGGCCCACCATGGCCCGGGCGAGAGACGTCTCGGTGGCGCCCTCGCGCGGGACCGTCTCGATCGTCTTGCCGCGGCGGAGCACGGTGATGCGGTCGGCGATCTCGAGCACCTCGCCCAGCTTGTGGGTGATGAAGACGATCGAGATGCCCTCGTTCCGCAGCGTCCGCAGGATCACGAACAGATCGAGAGCCTCCTGCGGCGTGAGGACGGCGGTCGGCTCGTCGAGGATCAGGATGTCGGCGTTCCGGTAGAGCGCCTTCATGATCTCGACGCGCTGCTGCTGGCCGACGCCGATGTCCTGCACGAGGGCGGCGGGGTCCACGGCGAAGTTGAACGTCTTCGCCATCTCGGCGACCTTCTGCTCCGCTGACGCCTCGTCGAGCAGGACGCCGTCCTTGACCGGCTCGGTCCCCAGGACGACGTTCTCGGCGACGGTCATCACGGGGATCAGCATGAAGTGCTGGTGCACCATGCCGATGCCGGCGTCGATCGCGTCGCTGGCCGACCCGAAGGTGACCGGCTTCCCGTTCATGCGGATCTCGCCCGCGTCGGGCTTGTAGAGGCCGTACAGGATGTTCATCAGCGTCGACTTGCCGGCGCCGTTCTCGCCGAGCAGGGCGTGCACCTCACCGCGGCGCACCTCGAGCGAAACGTCGTCGTTGGCGACGACGCCCGGAAACTCCTTGCGGATGCCCCGCATCTCGAGGACGAGCTCGTCGCTCACCGGAGCCGATGCTATAGCCCGTCGGCGGGAGGGCGAAATCGAAGCGCCCTCCCGCCGTGTCAGGCAGTCGCTACTTGCTGAGCGTTGCCGGCGGCGTGAGCGTGCCGGCGATGATCTGAGCCTTGTACTGGTTCATTAGGCTGATCCACGACTTCGGCACCGTCGGGCTGATCGTGCCGACGCCGACGCCGTTGTTCTTCAGGTCGAGGGTGATGTCCTTGCCGCCCGGCCAGTGACCGGACTCCGCGTCCCGGATGGCCGTCTCGACACCCACGTCCGTCTTCTTGGTCGCGCTCGTGAGGATCTTCGACGCGACGTGGTACTCGTCGACGTCGACGCCGATCCCCCACTTGCCGAGCTTCGACGCCTCCTTGAGCGCACCGTCGCCGCAGAGGCCCGCGACCTGGAAGACCACCTGGGCCCCGGAGCCGATCTCGTTCTGCGCCACCGTCGAGCAGGCGGACTCGTCGGTGAAGCTGTTCGAGTACTGCGTGATCGTCTTCGTACCGGGAACGGCCTTGTTGGCGCAGTACTGGTAGCCGGCGATGTACGAGTCGACCGGCGGGATCTTGATGCCGCCGACCGCGCCGATGGTGCCGACCTTGCCGCCATTCATCTTCTGCGCTTCCTTCGCCGCGAGGACGCCGGCGAGACAGCCGCCTTCCTGCGTCGCGTAGGTGATGCCGATCTCGTTCTTGTAGCCGCCGATGGCACTCACCGGATCGTCGGTGATCGCGAACTTGATCTTCGGGTACTGCTTCGCGTACTTCTTCACCGTGTCGCCGAGCAGGTAGCCCGCGGCGATGATCAGGTTGGCGCCGTCGTGGACGACCTTGTGTAGTTCGGGACGTAGTCGCTCGACGAATGTGAGACCGCCGGGATACGCCGTGTCCCGAGCTGGCTTGTGCATCTTGTTCAGGCCCAAGAGCTGGTTCTTGTTGAACCCGTTGTCGTTGAACCCGGCGACGTCGCTGACGAGCGCCGCCTTGAAGCTGCTCGCCGCGTTCGTCGTCGACGAGCTCCCTCCACCACCACCGCCGCCGCAGCCTGCCGCGACGAGCGCGACGACTGCTGCTGCCGCAAACAGATCCCAAGCGTGCGTGTCCTCGATCTCAAGATGTGCCCTCCTGTTCTCCCCATGACCTGACCGGCCGATCCTATTGCCTCGGGCGATCTTAGAACGGCTCGCGGTCGAGCTCCAGGAGAACTACTCGGTCGCGGCGTACGAGTGGTACTGGCTCTCGTCCACCAGCACGCGCCGGGGCTTGGAGCCTTCGTAGCCGGAGACGATGCCTCGCCGCTCGAGCATGTCGATCAGCCGGCCCGCGCGCGTGTAGCCCACGCGCAGGCGCCGCTGCAGCAGGGAGACGCGATGCGGTCTGGGTCTGGACGACGATCTCAATGGCCTTGTCGAGCAGCGGATCGTCGTCCGGGTCGAACTCGCCGTCGGAATCGTCGCTGGGCTCGGCAAAGACCTCTGGGAGCTCGAGGTAGCTCTCGTCGAGCTCCTGCTCGCGCTGGCGCGTCTGCTCGACGACGAGCGCGATCTCCTCCTCCGACACGTACGCGCCCTGCACGCGCTGGAGCCGCGAGGTGCCGAGCGGCTTGAAGAGCATGTCGCCCTGGCCGAGCAGGGACTCCGCGCCGCCCGAGTCGAGGATCACGCGCGAGTCGGTTTGCGAGGAGACGGCGAAGGCGATCCGCGAGGGAACGTTCGCCTTGATCATCCCGGTGATCACGTCCACCGACGGCCTCTGCGTCGCGAGGACGAGGTGGATCCCGACGGCGCGCGACTTCTGGGCGAGCCGGATCACGGCATGCTCCACCGCCTGCGGCGCCACCATCATCAGGTCGGCGAGCTCGTCGATCACGACGAGGACGTAGGGCAGCGTCGGCTCGCCGCGCTGGCGGAAGGCGCGATTCGCCTCGTTGATGCTGCGGGCGCGCACCGACGAGAGGCGCTCGTAGCGGCGCTCCATCTCGGCGAGGCAGTTGGCGAGGACGGCACTCGCCTCCTTCGGGCTCGAGACGACGGGCGTGAGCAGGTGCGGCACCGACTCGAAGTGGCTGAGCTCGATGCGCTTCGGGTCGATGAGGATCAGGCGCACGTCGTCGGGCGTCGCGCGCAGCAGGACCGATGTGAGGACCGTGTTGAGGCAGCCCGACTTGCCCGAGCCGGTCGTGCCGGCGATCAGGAGGTGCGGCATCCGCGCGAGGTCGGTCCAGACGGCCGCGCCGGAGATGTCCTTGCCCAGCCAGACGGCGACCGGACTGGCCGTGGCGGGCAGCGGCTCGTAGATGTCGCCGAGGGTGACGAGGTTCGGGGAGAGGTTCGGGAGCTCGACGCCGACCGCCTGCTTGCCGGGGATCGGGGCGAGGATCCGGATCTCGGTCGTGGCGAGTGCGTACGAGAGGTCGTCCTTCAGAGCCGCGACCTTGGCGACCTTCGTCCCCGGTGCCAGCTGGAGCTCGTAGCGCGTCACGCGCGGGCCCGAGATCTGGCCGATCACGGTCGCCTCGACGCCGAAGTGCGAGAGCGTCTGTACGAGGAGCTCCGCGACGCGCGCCGCGGTCTCGCCCGAGTCGTCGCTCTGCTCCGGCGAGACCCGGAGGACGCCGGCGTCCGGCAGCTTGTACTCGGCGTGCTCGGCGGTGACCTCGTCGAAGAGCGTGGGTGGATCCTCGAACAGCGCCGGCGGCTCAGTCTGGAGCGGAGCGGGCTGCGCGCCGGCGTGCGGCGGCACGAAGCTCCCGCCGACGACGTCGGGGAAGGCCGAGACGGCGTCGACCGGAGAAGCGTGCGACGGCGCCGGCCGCGCGGGCGGCGGCGTCAGCACTTACGTCACGGTGGCTGCCACCGGTCACGGGACCCTGACCGCGCTCTTCGCCGCGCGTGGTGGAGGCCGCGCCCCGAGCGGCGGAGAATCGCCCCGAGCGAGGCTCCGTGAGCAGCAGCGAGCCGACGAGCATCAGGAGGACGCCGAGCAGGAGCGAGCCGGTGGCGCCGAGCGCGACCCCGACACCCCCGCCGAGCAGCTGGCCGACGTAGCCGCCCTGGTCCTTGCCGAGCGTGATCATGAGGCCGCAGCCGAGCACCGCCATCCCGGTGCGGAACGGCCGGACGTCGACGAGCGCGCTGCGCGTCACCACCAGCGCGCCGAGCACCACGAGCGCGACCGGCACGACGTATTTCGCGTCTCCGATCAGCTTGTCGAGCCCCTCACCCAGCCAGCCGCCGACGTAGCCGCCGTTCCAGCCGAAGTAGAGGACGGCGCCGAGGAAGATGCCGAGCGCGACCGCCCGAGCCCCCAGAGCTCGGGGTGATGGGTGCGCGTGCGGGCGCTGCGCTTCGTCCGCGTCTTCTTGACGCGGCTCGGGAGTCTCGGGCGCAGTTTCCTCTTCCGCTTGCGCGGCATGCGCTTGGTTTTCGTGCGCCGCCCCGCCTATCCTCCGTCGATGCCGCCGGAGACCCACTACGCCCGCAACGGCGAGGTCAGCATTGCCTACCAGGTCTTCGGGAAGGGTCCGTTCGACATCGTCCTGCTCCTGCCCTGGGGCAGCCACGTCGAGCTCGCCTGGGACGTCCCGGTCCTCCGCGCCCTGTTCGAGCGGCTCGGCTCAGTTCGCGCGGGTGATCAACTTCGACAAGCGGGGCGTCGGCCTGTCCGACAAGTCCGGCGGTTTCGCATCGCCGGAGACCCGGATGGACGACATCCGCGCGGTGATGGATGCGGTCGGGTCGGAGCGTGCCTGCGTCTTCGGCTGGTCGGAAGGAGTCAAGCTCGCCCTCCTCTTCGCCGCCAGCCATCCCGAGCGCGCCTGGGCACTCGTCGCGGTTGGTGGCACGACAGGCCCGAAGCGGTCGGTCGAGGAGAACCTACGTGTGATGGCCGAGGAGCGGACGCAACGCGAGCGGCACCCGGCCGGCTACGCGATGGCAGAGGCGCGCGACGGCCTTTCCCCGGGCGCGACCGAGGAGGAGCTCGTCGCGTTCGCGCGGATGTTCCGCTACGCGCTCAGCCCGGGTGACGAGTTCGCGTACGGGCGGATGAGCGCCGAAGTCGACGTCCGCCACGTCACCTCCGCGATCTCGGCGCCGACCCTCGTGCTGCACAACGCCGACGACCACTGGGTCCCGGCGGGTCGCGGCCGCGAGCTCGCCGCCGCGATCCCGACGGCAACGTACGTCGAGCTCCCGCTCGAGGGGCACGTTCCGGCGGTCGCCGACACGGGACCGTTTCTCGACGCGATCGAGACGTTCGTGCGAGAGGCCTGGGAGGCCGACAGCAGGCGGGAGCCGGACCGGGTTCTCGCGACCGTCCTCTTCACCGACATCGCCGGCTCGACCGCGAAGATGGCCGAGCTGGGAGACGCGGGCTGGCGGAAGGTGCTCGAGCAGCACCACGCGCTCGTCCGGCGCGAGCTCGCCCGCGCGCGCGGCCGCGAGGTCGACACCGCCGGGGACGGGTTCTTCGCCGCCTTCGACGGCCCGGCCCGTGCGATCCACTGTGCCCGCGCGATCACCGACGGCACGGCGGATCTCGGGCTCGGCGTCCGCGCCGGCCTGCACACCGGCGAGTGCGAGCTCGTCGACGGGAAGATCGGCGGCATCGCCGTCCACACTGGCGCGCGCGTCGCGGCCTACGCCGGCCCGGGCGAGGTTCTCGTCTCGAGCACGGTCAAGGACCTCGTCGCAGGCTCCGGGCTCCAGTTCGAGGACCGCGGCGTGCACGAGCTCAAGGGGATTCCCGGCGAGTGGCGGCTCTACGCCGCCGTCTGAACCTCCGCCACGAGCATCCCGTAATAGGTCGGCGCGTCGTACGCGAGCACGTCGGCCCGGGCCGATTCGCCCACGACACCCTGAAGGACGAGGAGCTGCCAGAGCGAGTCCGCCTTCGCCTGCTCCACCAGCTCGGCGAGCGGCAGGAAGTCGAGGCGGTCCGAAGCCAGGATCTCCTGCAGCCGCGCGTCGTAGGCGGCCGCGGCCGGGTCGAAGCCGTAGGGGCCGTCCGGGTCGTGGGCGTGGCCGTGGTCGGCGCTCGCGATCAGAGCCACCCGGCCGGGGAGCGCTGCGATCGCCTCGCCGAGCCGGAGATGCTCCTCGAGCGGCCGGTCGCGCGCCGGGGCGACCACGACGACGCGCGGCGGCCGCAGGAACTCGAGCGGCACCTCGGTCCCCCAGTCGAGCGGGAACTCCGCGCTCTGCGTGTCGTTGCCGCCGAACGAGACCCCGAGGATCGGCAGCGGCGCCTCGAGGAGCAGCGCGGCGAGCGCGCTGTCGGTTTCCCACTCCCCCACCCTCCCGGCCGTGACGACGGCGAAGTGGCCCTCGACGTGGACGGAGTGCGGGGAGACGACCACCGCGACCTCGGGAGCGGCCGCCGCGCAGCGACGCCCGAGCTCCTCCATCGCCGCGCGCAACTCCGGCGCGAGGTCGGCGTCGCCATGCGGCGCGATGCAGGCGAAGGCGACGCTCATGGCAACGAGGCTATCCGCGAGACCAGCAGCTCGAGGAACCGCTCGGCGTCGACGTCCACGCCGACGTCCGCGTTCGGCTCCCGGCCGGTGACGCCGCGCAGGTCGACGACCGTGCGGCCGTCGCACAGCTCGGAGCGCGTCTCGACCGCCACGTTCGCCCGGCGGGTGGTCAGCAGCGTCGGGTCGATCACGTGCGCGACAGCCATCGCATCGTGGATCGGGGAGCCGTCGAAGCCGTACGAGCGCTCGTGGAAGTCCTGGAAGAAGTCCGACAGCTCGGCGACGAAGCGGCCGGCGCGGCCGGCGCCCCGCAGGCGCTCGGCGTGGGCCCGCGTGAACAGCGCCTTGTGCGTCACGTCGAGCCCGACCAGCGTGCTCGGGATCCCGCTCGCGAACACGGCCGCCGCGGCCTCGGGGTCGACGAAGGCGTTGAACTCGGCGGCGGGAGTGATGTTCCCCTGCCCGATCGCGCCGCCCATCCAGACGAGGCGCTCGAGGCGGTCGGGCACATCCGGGTGCCGTTCGAGCATGAGCGCGAGGTTGGTGAGCGGCGCGGTCGGGACGAGCACCACGCCCGGCTGGACCAGCTCCGCGAGAAAGTCGGCGGCGTGCGCGTCCACGGGCTGGGCTGAGGGTTCCGGGAGGACGGGCCCGTCGAGGCCGGTCTCGCCGTGCACGTGGGCGGCCGTGCGGAGGTCGCGCCGTAGCGGCGCCTCCGCCCCCGCGGCCACCGGGATGTCGCTCCGGCCGGCGATCTCGAGCGTGACGAGTGCGTTGCGGGTCGTCTTGTCGAGCGTCTGGTTGCCGGCGACGGTCGTGACGCCGATCAGCTCGACCTCGCGCGAGGCGAGCGCGAGCAGGATCGCGATCGCGTCGTCGTGCCCGGGATCGCAGTCGATGACGATCGGGATCGTCACAGGAGCGCGTCCACCTCCGCCGCGGTCGGGAGCGACGTCTGAGCGCCGAAGCGTGACGCTGCCAGCGCGCCGGCGGCACACGCGCGGTGCAGCGACTCGGCGCGCGGCCGGCCTTCGAGCAACGAGACGACGAGGCAGGCGGTGAACGCGTCGCCCGCCGCCGTGCCGTCGACCGCCTCCACGGGAGGCGGCTCCGCCCGCGACACCTCCCGTCCGTTCTCGAGCAGGACCGCACCCTCGGCACCGAGCGTCAGACAGACCAGTCCGCGACCGCTCGCCGAGCGCATCGAGCTCGAGCCGGTTCACGATCGTCAGCTCGGCCTCGGGAGCACCGTCCCGCGCCGGCGCGGCATTGAGAAAGAAACGAGGCGCCAGCTCGGCCGCCCGCGCGACCGTCTCGGCCGGGATCTCCTGCTGGCACAACACCGCTTGAGCATCGCCGAGCACGACGTCCTCGGGCCGCAGCTCGGCGTTCGCCCCCGGCGCGACAACGATCGTCGTCTCCCCCGCGGCATCAACCGTGATCAGCGCGATCCCCGTCGGCGCCTCCTTCACGAGCCAGCGCTCCTCGACCCCCGCGTCGCGCAATCCCGCGAGCGCGTCCTCCGCCAGCTCGTCCCGGCCGACGCAGCCGACGAGCGCGACCGCAGCCCCCAGCCGCGCGGCGGCGACCGCCTGGTTCGCTCCCTTGCCGCCGGGCACGCGCGAGAGACGCGCCCCGCTCACCGTCTCGCCCGGACGCGGCAGCCGCTCGGCCTGCGCGACGAGGTCGAGGTTGATCGAGCCGACGACCGTGAGGCCCGGCGCCACGACCCGAGCCTATCCCGATGTGTATCCGGGACGCCCGCAGGGGAGACCAGGGGCGCGTGACTTCGGTCGAAGAGGAAAAGCGCGCCGCGAACGAGGCGGCGTTTCGTGAGGCCAACGAGCGGATCCGCGAGGCGGAGCAGGAGCTCCTCCCGCCGCTCGAGCGGGTCCCCTACCTCTGCGAGTGCGACGACGTGCGCTGCCACGAGCCGATCCCGCTCACTTCGCCGGAGTACGAGCGCATCCGCGCAGACGGCGCCACCTTTGCGATCCTCCCCGGCCACTCGAGCCAGGGTGAGGCGATCGAAGATCACGAGCGCTACGTCGTCGTGTGCAAGCGAGACGTGGGCGGCGAGGTCGCACGTGCCCTCGACCCGAGAGGGGACGACGCATGAGCGACGAGCAGGCCAGGCGAGTCGGCCTCAACGAGTCCATCTTCCGCCAGGTGAACGAGCAGATCGAGAGCCTCAACCGCGACTTCGGGACCGAGGACCGGACGATGACCGCGATCTGCGAGTGCGCGGACGGTGAATGCACCGAGCGGCTCGAGATCTCCATCTCCGAGTACGAAGCGGTTCGCACCGATCCGCGCCGCTACATCGTCATCTCCGGCCACGAGCAGCCCGAGTTCGAGTCGGTCGTCGACCGGCGGGACGGGTACGAGGTCGTCGAAAAGGTCGACGGCACCGCAGCGGCACTTGCGGAGGAGAATGACCCGAGGTCCTGACAAACTTCGCGGCCGTGACGGTCGCGCACTGGGACGAGATCGAGTTCCATCACCAGGCCAAGGGCGAGATGGACGCCGAGTGGCAGGGGCTCGGCGCCGCCGCCGGCACGCGCGGCGTCGGCGTCAACCGGGTCCGCGTCGCGCCCGGCAAGCTGCCGACGCCTCCCCACTCGCACAGCGCCTCGGAGGAGCTCTACTTCGTGCTCTCGGGATCGGGGCTCGCGTGGCAGGACGGCGACGTGCACGAGGTGCGGCCGCTCGACTGCGTCATCCACCGTCCGGACGAGCTGGAGCACACGTTCGTCGCCGGACCGGGAGGCTCGAGCTCCTCGTCTTCGGCACGCGCCATCCGACGGAGTTCGGCTGGCTGCCGCGCTCCCGCGCGATCCGGCTCGGCTGGCCCTGGATCGAAGGCCGCGACGACGACCCCTGGGACGTCGAGGCGACCGTCGGGCCGCTCGAGTACGGCGAGCCGGCGCCGCGCCCCGCGAACATCGTCAACGTCGACGAGGTCGAGCACGAGGAGTACGAGGGCCGCGTGCACACCGCGCCTCTCGCGACGCACGAGCGCTCGACGCTCGCCGGCCTGCACTGGGAGAAGCTCGCCGCGGGGCGGCGCGGGTGTGTCCCGCACTGTCATTCCGCCGAGGAGGAGGTCTTCGTCATCCTCGAAGGCACGGCGACGCTCGAGCTCTGGCCCTCGCCACGCAGCGAGAGCGACGCGAAGGAGGAGCTTCCGCTCCGAGCCGGCCATGTCGTGGCCCGTCCCGCGGGAACGCGTGTCTCGCACTCGTTCCGCGCCGGCCCCGAGGGCGTGACGATGCTCATCTACGGCATGCGGGACGTGAACGACATCTGCTGGTACCCACGCTCGCGGAAGATCTTCTGGCGCGGCATCGGCGTGATCGGCCGGATCGAGCAGCTCGACTACTTCGACGGCGAGCCGTTGGAGGACGACTGATGGCCTACGACGAGGAACTCGCAGAGCGGATCCGCGCGCTGCTGGGCGCTCGCGCCGGTCTGACGGAGCAGAAGATGTTCGGCGGGCTCGCGTTCCTTATCGGCGGCAACATGACGATCGCCGCAAGCGGCCAGGGCGGGATCCTGGTGCGCGTCGATCCCGAGACGTCGGACCAGCTCGTCGCGACGACGCCGGCCGAGACGATGGAGATGCGCGGCCGGCAGATGTCCGGCTGGCTGCGCGTGGACACTGCCGACGTGGCCGACGACGCCGCGCTGGCCGATTGGGTCGAGCGCGGCGCGGGCTACGCGGGGACACTCCCGCCGAAGTAGCCCGCTAGACCTCGATGATCTAGACCTCGATGATCACGGGGAGCACCATCGGCCGGCGGCGGGTGCGGTCGTAGACGATGCCGCCGAGGGCGTCGTGCAGGTGCTCCTGCAGGAGCTTGATCTCGGTCACGTCGTCGGCGAGCAGTTCCGCAGAACCGTGTTCGCCTCCTCCCGCAGCTCGTCCAGCAGCGGCTCGGCGCCCTCGCCGAAGCCGCGCGCGATCGCTCCGGCGGGGCCGTCAGACCGCCGCCGTCCTGCGCGGCGAGCGTCGCCACGACGATCAGGACGCCGTCCTCGGCGAGCTTTCGCCGGTCGCGCAGCGCGACGTCGTGGACGTCCCCCACGCCGAGCCCGTCGACGAACGTGACGCCGGCCTCGACCTCGCCGACGATGGTCGCGACGCCGTCCGCAGCTCGACGACGTTGCCATTCTCGGCGAGGACGATCCGGTCCTCCGGCACCCCGCCCTCGCGGCGCGAGCTGAGCGTGGGCGGCCAGCATCCGGAACTCGCCGTGCACCGGCATCACCGCCTTCGGCCGCAGGAGCCCGATGATCGTCCGCAGCTCCTCGGCGCAGCCGTGGCCCGAGACGTGCACCGGGGCGTTGTCCTCGTGCAGCACCTCGGCTCCGATCTTCGCGAGCCGGTTGATCGCGTCGTGGACGCGCAGTCGTTCCCGGGGATCGGCTTGCGGAGATGATCACCGTGTCGCCGCGCTCGACCCGGAGGCCTGGTGGTCGTTGTACGCGATCCGCGTCATCGCCGACATCGGCTCGCCCTGGCTGCCGGTGCAGAGGATCAGCTGCTGGTCGCGCGGCAGCTGGCGAGCTCGTGCGGCCGCATGATCGCCTCCTCGGGCACGTCCATGTAGCCGAGGCTGCGCGCGATGTTCCCGCCCTTCCGCATCGACCGCCCGACCGGCGCGGGACCCCGGGCCGATCGGGCGTCATCATGTCATCGGCGTTCTCGCCATAGGCCACGGCCGCCAGGCCATAGGCGCGGCTATTTCGACCTCGTCTATGCGGGTAAACAGCTCGTCTTTGCAGTGAAAGCAGCGGTCGAGGCCGTTGGCGCGGTAAGCGGGGTTGTACCCTTCCCTGGTCTGAATCTCGACGACACGGGCGCCGATGACCGCGGCGAACTGATGTGCTGCGAAGCGTTCATCCGACGCCAGACTGGGCGAAACGCCGAGGATGGCAACAACCTGGTCGGCGCCGAGTGCCCGGACGGCCAAGGCGAGCAATACCGAGGATATTCGGGCGCCCGGTAACGATCGGGGCCGCCGAGGTCCATAAACTTGCGGTGAACCACCAGCAGGCCAAGCAAGCCCCAAAAAGGTGAGACCCAATCCCATGAAGAAGGTATACCGGTAATCGTGATTCAGGTGATCGAGAAAAAATCCGGAAATGGGCGCGAGCAGCATCCACGCGACGGCGGCGATCATTCCGCCGGCGGAGGCGAACTGGGCGAACTCGGCCTTCGGCAGCAAGCGCAAAAGCAGGGATGCCGTCGAGGTATTCCAAATGCCGGTGACCACACCATGCGCCACCAGCGCGACGGCAAACGTCTGCGCGTCCCGGGCAAAAAAACCACCCGCAAAGTCCACGAACGCGTAGATGGCCAGGGTAACCATGCCGACGCGAAGCGGATGAAACCGGTCCGCCAGCCAGCCCAAGGGATAGGCCAAGGCCAGCGAGACGCCGTAGGTCAGCGCGCGACAATTTCCATAGAACGAGAGGTCCATGTGGACGGATTTGGCGAAGAAAATGCTGAACAGGTTGACCGGCCCGCCGATGCCCACTCCCGCCAGCGTCAGGGAACCGAAGAGCCACCAGTAGTATTTGTTGCCAAAACACTCCTGAAAATAAGTCACGGCGGCCTGGATAAATCCATGGATGTTTCGCCCGGCGTCCATGGGGGGCTTTGGCGGGTATTCGCCCTCCTTGACCATCAGACACATCAGGGTGACTCCGATTCCATAGATCGCCGCCATCCCCAGAAAAATCCACACATAGGCGGTCTCCGCCTTTCCCATGTACCAATGGTTGAAAATGATTCCCGCGATCAGGCTCAAGGCGCGGAACAATCCGAAAAACCGCCCCAGCACCGGTTGCGGCACGACATCATTGATCAACGCCACGTAAACCGCGTTGGCGATCGTGGCGGAAAACTCGAACAGCATCCAAAACAACGCCATGCAAATGAGCGTGCTGGAATTCAAGCCCCACGAATGGGGTCCGAGCCATTTGTCCACATGCGCGCCCATTTGCGGCTGAAGGCCAGGCCGACGATGCTCAAGACGATGATGGGCGTGGGGAGAAGGATGAAGGGTATGCGCCGCCCCCCAGCGGCCCCGGTGCCGGTCGGATTTATAACTGATGATCGGGCCCAGAATGAGGCCGATGGCGGGCGGCAAGGTACCGAAGAGCAGGCCTGCAACCGTGTCCGAGGCGCCGAACTTTTTTGAGCAGGAGTTGCGCCCGTATCAGGGATGGCGCGGTCCCTCATCGACCACGCGAAATCACAGAGCAGCCAGCAAAAGACGACGGCCAAGCCTGCCGTGGTGTAGGTCAGCGTGCCGGCGGTCCAGATTTTACGACGCGCCGCCCCCGGCGCGGGGGCGAGATCGGCGTTGGGAGCGGTGACGATCATTTTTCAACCGGGCTTCCTGCGGGGCTGGAGAAAAAGAAGCGGCCCCAGATCACGGTAGCGGTTCTTGTCCCGTGCGACAACTCTCGCGCGGAGCGCTCACCGTCACGCCATGACTTGAAATCGTTCCTGGTCGATTTCATAGCAGAAGGGGCTTTCCGGCCAAGAACCGATTCAGTTCCTCCACCATCAATCGGCCCATGCGGCGGCACTCGGGGCCGAGGCAGCCCGCGACGTGCGGGGTCAGCATGACGTTGGGCAGCGTGTAGAGCGGCGATCCTTCGACGGGCGGCATCGGGTCGGTCACATCGAGGGACGCAAACAGGTCGGGACGCCTGGTCAGCACCTGGATCATTTCGTCTTCGTTGACCACCGCTCCGCGGGCCGTGTTGATGAACGTCGCGCCGGAGCGCATCGACTCGAAATGCCGGGCCTTGAATCATCTTTTCTGTTTCCTTCAAAACGGGCGCATGGCAACTGACGATATCGGCCATGGCGAAAAGTTCCTCGAGGGAAACCAGTTTGACCTTGAGCCGCGCCTCCGCCGGGGAGACCAGAGGATCATAGGCGACGACGTTCAAATCGTACTGCTGAAGACGTTTCGCGACCAGGCTTCCGATCATGCCCAGCGAGATGAGACCGACCGTGGTTTGGTACGCGCCCGGCAGCGGGGACAGCGGAGGAAATTTCCGGTGCTGGCGAATATAGAACGCCTGCTGCCAGCCATGCTTGAGGGCCAAAATAATCTGGGCGACGGTGAACTCGCTGACCGGTACGGCATTGGCGGCGGCGGCATTGGTGGAGTCGAATTTTCCGTTGCCAGAAAGCATCGGTGACGAAACCGCGGACGGTGCCGGCGCCGTAGAAAACGATTTTCAGCCGGGGGAATCGCTGGAAAAAATCGTCATCCATCGGAACCATGCCCCAGCCAGAAAATCATTTCGACCTCCGGCCACGATTCGGTCGAGTTCCGATAATCCTCCGCGGTGATCAACAGGTTCGAGGCCTTGACGCGCGCGGCGATGGCGGCGCGCTCCTGGGCCCGTCAGTTGATCGAAGACCTGCCCGGCCAGAAGATAGAGGGCGGCCGCGTCCACATGGTTCTCCCGCCCGTTGGCGCCAAAAGGCATTTGCTGCGGAGCAGGCAACTCCACCGGGCGCGACAGGGCTTGAGATTCGATAAGCGGCATGAACTCCTTTTCGGTTAAGGACTTGAGCGTGGCCGATCCCCGTCCGCGGCGAAAGCGCAATGACGTGCTCTCTGTAGCATCGGCACTTGCCCTATCTCATGGAACTGGTCGCCTTGTAGGCTTGCTGCTCTTTTTGCAGGAGATCGGCCTGGTCCTTGGGAATGGGGAAGGGACGCGGAGGCGGGGTCAGAAACTGGTAAGATCCCTTCAGCCCCCTCTTTTTCGCAGCCAGCGGAAGCATGGTGGCAGGGTCGATCCA
>CAVREH010000017.1:0-13404 GCA_963720065.1 uncultured Actinomycetes bacterium | reverse complement strand
CTTCCAGCTCTCCACGCCGTCGACGACCACGAGTCGCGCGTCCCCCCCGAAGAGACCGAGGGCATTGCAGGCGGCGACCGCGTCCTCCCCCGACGCCTCCCCGGCGTGCAACTGCTCGGTGGCGTCCTCACCGATCCGTCCTCGCAGCCGTTGGAGCGCCACCGCGATCTTCGGCCGGTCGGTCCCAGTCAGGAGGTAGACCGGCTTCAGCTCGTGCTCGCTCGCCACGCTGCCAAGCATAGGCGGCGGCTCCGACCGCTCCCAGGCCGAGGAAGGCGGCCGCGCGAGGGGCGGTGATCTGCGCGCCCGGGATCCTCGCGAACGCATGCGCGCACCCGGCCACGAACCAGGCTCCCCAGCCGTTGAGCTGCGCCATCGCCGCTGCGACCGACGGTGCCATGGGCGCGACGACCGCGGTCAGGAGCGCGAGGCCGAGCACCTCGACGACGACCGGGACCGCCACGACGTTCGCGGGGACGGTGACGAGCGAGATCTGGTGGAACTGGAACCACGTCACGGGTGCGGTCGCCAGCCCACAGGCCGTGGACACGCCGATCAGTTGCGCGAGCCCGTGCGACACCGGGTATCCCTCCAGCATCCGGACGACGCGAGGTGTGACGACGAAGATCGACGCGACGGCGGCGAACGAGAGCTGGAACCCGGCGTCGAACAGCGCGTACGGGTTCCAGCCGAGGAGCACCGCTGCACCGACCAGCAGCGCCTGCCAGCGGTCGCGCTCGCGGCCGGCAAGCCAGGCGAGGGAGCCGAGCCCCGCGGCGAGCGCGGCGCGCACCACGGACGGATGGAGCCCGACGGCGAGCGCGTACGCCGCGACGGTCAGCAACGCCGCGAACTGAGCGACGTAGATCCCGAGGCCGAGGAACAGGACGACGGCCGCGGCGCCGCCCCCGACCGCGGCGACCTTCAGCCCGTCGACGGCGAGGCAGTGGTAGAGGCCGGTGGCCCGGAAGTCCGCAAGCAGGCCCTGGTCGACGCCGGAGCTGCGCCCGAGGACGATCGCCTCGATAACGTCGTGTCGCGTGCCCTTCAGCCCCGGCGTCGTGTCGCGGCCGAGCCAGCGTCCGACGCGGTCGCCGACGCCGGAGATGCCGCCACGTTGGCCGACGATCCGCCACGACTGCCCTTCCAGGACCGCGTGGATGCCTTGCCGGCGCAACCACGTCGCCTCGTCGAAGCCGTTCGACGGCCCGGGTGGAGCCCGCAGCTCGCCCAGGAGCCTGAGCCGCGAGCCCTCCGGCGGCGCTCGCCCGGGCGGAAGCTCGAGCAGAACCGGCTCTTGCAGACGCAGCGTCCCCCAGCGGAGCACGAGTGCCTTCATCCGCTGGTCGAAGCTCTCTGCCTTCGGCGGTTCCTCCACCTCGACGACCGCCCACTCGGCGGTGCCGATTCGCGAGGCGAGCGCGCTGTGGTCCAGCTGCCCGAGCCGGACGCTCCCCCAGCCCCAGGCTCCGGCCACGATCGCCGCCGCGATCACCGCCACTCGGAGACGCGGCTCGGGTGCCGCGAGGCCGAGCGCGGCGAGAACCACGGCCACGCCGAGAGTCGGAACGAGCGGCGTGCGCGCGAGGTTCGAGAGGGCGAAGCCGAGGCAGAGTGCTCCGACGAGTGCGTGCGGTGGGCGCACGGTCACGTCACGGGATCACCAGGCCCTTCAGCTGGGCCATGTGCGCAGGCCCGATCCCCGACACGCCCTGCAGCTCGGCGACCGAGTGGAAGGCGCCGTGTTGCTGACGGTAGTCGAGGATCTTCTGCGCCGTGACCGGCCCGATCCCCGGCAGCGTTCTCGAGCTCCTCGAGCGTCGCGGAGTTCAGGTCGAGCGGCGCGGAGGGCGACGAGCCCGCCGCGGGAGGAGCCGCCGCGACGACGCCGGCCGCACCGCGTCCCGGCACGACGACTTGCTCGCCGTCGGCGACGGGTGCGGCGAGATTGACCGCGTCGAGCTGCGCCTTGGCCGTCGACCCCGCCCGCGGCCGCGATCGCGTCGTCGATTCTCGAGCCCTAGCGCAACCGGTAGAGGCCCGGGCGCCGTACCGCCCCCGCGACGTCGATCACGACGAGCTTCGCCGCCGCCGCTCTTGGCTTCGCGACCGGCTGCACGGCGTCACGGCGGGTGCCGCGCTCCCGCTGCCGCCGAGGTGCCGGATCACGAGGAGGAGCAGGACGACCACGGCCGCGGCGGCCCCGAAGAGCTGGCGGCGCGACAGCGCGGGAATGCGAAGATCCATGTCGTCTATTCTGGCAACGGACCGGTGACCCGTGTGTGTCGAATCGGTGGCGGCTCCGTAAACTCGCGCCGTGGCCGACTGGGTGACGATCTCCGCGCTCGCCTCCGCCGGCGGGACCCTCGTGCTCGCCGGCGTGACCGTCGCGTCGGTCCGCTCCGCGAATAGGGCGGCCAGAGTCGCCGAGCAGTCGCTCCTTGCGGGACAGCGCCCGCTGCTCGTCCCCTCCCGCGCCGAGGACCCGGCACTCAGGGCCGGCTTCCAGGACGGCGTCTGGTTCAACGTCGCCGGCGGCGAGGGCGCTGCGAGCGCGACGGACGACGCCGACTACTTCGTCATCTCCGTTCGCAACGTCGGCACCGGGATCGCCGTTCTCCACGGCTGGCACCTCCTGCCGGAGCTCGTGTTCGAGCGCGGCGCTCACATCACACCGCCGCCACTCGAAGACTTCACGACGCTCACGCGCGACCTCTACGTCGCCCCCGGCGACATCGGCTTCTGGCAGGGCTCCTTCCGCGACCCCTCGAGCACCGGCTACCGCGAGGCTCGCCGCGCAGTCGAGGCTGGCCAGACGATCGGCGTCGACATCCTCTACGGAGACTTCGAGGGCGGCCAGCGCGTCATCAGCCGCTTCATGCTCACGCCAAAAGAAAAGGAGGGCGAGGTGCACTGGTTCGCGTCGGTCGGACGCCACTGGAACGTCGACCGGCCGGATCCGCGGGAGCGCGACTAGGTCACGAAGTTGACGAGCTTGCGCGGGACGACGATCGTCTTGTGCGGCTCGCCGCCGTCCAGGTAGCCGCGCACGCGCTCGCTCTCGCGGGCGCGTGCGACGAGCTCGTCCTCGCTCAGGCCCGCGTCCACCTCGAACCGGTCGCGCACCTTGCCGTTGACCTGGACGACGAGCTCGAACGTCTCGCGCACGAGTTGCGACTCGTCGGCCTCCGGCCACGGCTCCTCCCACAGGCGCTCGTGGCCCAGCACCGTCCACAGCTCCTCGGCGACGTGCGGCGCGTACGGCTGGATCAGCGAGACCGCCGTCTCGGCCGCGAAGCGCGCGTCGGGCGCGTCCACCGCGCCGGCGAGCTCGTTCACGAGCTCCATCAGCGCCGCGATCGGCGTGTGGAACTGGAAGCGGCGCAGCGACGTCGTCCGTGACGCGCGCGATCGTCTCGTTCGCCTTCCGTGCGAGATCGCCCTCGGTCGCCCCCGGCGAAGGCGCCCGCTCGACGACCTCGTGCACCACGCGCCACACCCGGCGCAGGAAACGGACGATGCCCTCCACCCCGTCCGGCGTCCACTCCATGTCCTGGTCGGCGGGGCCCATGAAGAGGATGTAGAGCCGCACGGCATCCGCGCCGTACGCGTCGACGACCGCGTCGGGCCCCTCGACGTTCCCCTTCGTCTTCGACATCTTCGTGCCGCCGAGCGTGACCCAGCCCTGGTGGAACATCCGCGCGAACGGCTCCCGGAAGCCGACCATCCCCCAGTCGTTCATCGCCTTGACGAAGAAGCGCGAGTAGAGCAGATGGCCGGTGGAGTGGTCGATGCCGCCGATGTACTGGGAGACCGGCAGCCAGTAGTCGACGACGAAGCGGTCGAACGGCGCCTCGTCGTTGTGCGAGTCGATGTAGCGCAGGAAGTACCAGGACGAGTCGACGAACGTGTCCATCGTGTCGGGATCGCGCCGCGCCGGGCCGCCGCACTGCGGGCAGTCGACCGCCATGTACTCCTCGTTCTGAGCGAGCGGCGACTTGCCCTTCGGGGCGTAGTCCTCGATGTCGGGCAGGATCACCGGCAGCTGGTCCTCGGGCACCGGCACGACACCGCACCTCTCACAGTGGATGAAGGGGATCGGGCAGCCCCAGTAGCGCTGACGGGACACGCTCCAGTCGCGCAGGCGGTAGTTGACCGTCGCCTTCCCGCGCCCTTCCGCCTCGAGCGCCTCGACGATCGCGCGCGCACCGTCGGCCGCCGGCAGCCCGTCGAAGCGGCCGGAGTTGACGAGCTTCCCGTCCTCGTCGATCACGATCTTCGTGGGCAGCGTGAAGGTCTCGGCGAACTCGCGGTCGCGCTCGTCGTGGGCGGGGACGGCCATGATCGCTCCGGTCCCGTAATCCATCAGGACGTAGTCGGCGACCCAGATCGGCAGGCGCTCGCCGTTGATCGGGTTGATCGCGTGCAGGCCGGTGAAGACGCCGGTCTTCTGGGTCGCCGCGGCCCGCTCCTCGACGGGGCGCGCGCCGGCGTGGCGGGCGTACTCCTTCGCCTCCTCGCTCGCGTGCGCCGCGACGAACGGGTGCTCGGGCGCGAGGACGAAGAAGGTGGCGCCGAAGAGCGTGTCGGCGCGCGTGGTGAAGACCGCGACGTCGTCTCCGGTCTCCTCGATGCGGAAGAGGATCTCGGCGCCCTCGGAGCGGCCGATCCAGTTGCGCTGGATCGCCTTCGTCCGCTCGGGCCAGAAGCCGCCTTCGGGCAGGTCGTACTCGAGCAGCTCGTCGGCGTAGGCGGTCGTCCGCATGTACCACTGCGTCATGTTCCGTAGCTCGATCTCGGCGCCGCAGCGCTCGCAGCGACCGTCGACGACGTACTCGTTCGCGATCACGGTCTGGTCGTTCGGGACACCAGTTGACTGGCCCCTCCTTGCGGTAGCAGAGGTCGTGCGCGACGAACTGCTGGAAGAGCCACTGCGTCCAGCGGTAGAAGGTCGGCTGGTGCGCCGCGACCTCCCGCTCCCAGTCGATCGCCCAGCCGAGGCGCTTCATCTGGGCGCGCATCGTCTCGATGTTGCGCTCGATCGTCTCGCGCGGATGACGGCCCTCGCGGATCGCCGCGTTCTCGGCCGGCAGCCCGAACGCGTCCCAGCCCATGGGCCGCACGACGTGCCAGCCGCTGCGGCGGCGCACGTGGGTCTGGACGTCGCCCATCGTGTAGTTGAGGACGTGGCCCATGTGGAGGCTCGGGCCCGACGGGTACGGCAGCATCTCGAGCTGGTACCAGTGGTTCTCGGGCGTCGGCGCGCCCGGAACCGGGTTCGGGACGTTGAAGGCCCGCGCGTCCTCCCAGACGCGCTGCCACTTCGGCTCGATCTCGTGGGGCTCGTATCTCGGTGTCAAAACGTCCTCTGGAACGAAAAAACCTCTCCGAGGAGAGGCCGTGGGGAGACGACGCGGCATCGCCGCGTGTGGCTCCCTTGACTAGGTAAGAAGCAGCTCCTGCATTGGGATCCCGATACTAGCAACGTGCTCGACCTTTTTCCCGAGACGGCGCGGATCGAGGGCGGCGAGCTCACGCTCGGCGGTGTGCCTGCCGCGCGGCTGGCAGACGAGCATGGGACGCCGCTCCTCGTCTACTGCGAGCAGACGATCCGCAGCCAGGTTCGTGCGTACCGGGAGGCCGCGCCGGGCGCGCTCGTCGTCTACGGCACGAAGGCGTTCGCGAACGTCGCCCTGCTGCGGCTGCTCGCCGAGGAGGGAGCCGGCGCCGACGTCTCCACGCTCGGCGAGCTCGCGTTCGCGCGGGCGGCGGAGATTCCCGGAGAGCGGCTCGTCTTCCACGGCAACAACAAGTCGGAGGAGGAGCTGCGCGCGGCTGCGGAGGTCGGCGCGCTCGTCGTCCTCGACCGCCGCGGGCGAGGCCGAGGCGGCGGCCGCGGCCGGTGTGCAACGCGTGCTCGTCCGCTTGACGCCGGGAATCGAGGCCGTGACGCACCGCTCGATCCAGACGGCGCACGAGGAGTCGAAGTTCGGCCTCGCGCCGGCTGCTGCCGAGCGGGAGGTCGAGCGCGCCCGGGCGCTCGGGCTCGAGGTCGAGGGCGCGCACGTCCACGTCGGCTCCCAGCTCGAGCGGCCGGACGAGAGCGTGCTCGCGCTCGAGCGCCTGCTCGCGTTCCTCGAGCGACTCGCTGGCGGCCGCGTATGCTCGACCTCGGCGGCGGGCTCGGCGTCCGCCACGACCGCGAGGAGCAGCTGCCCTCGGTGGCGGAGTTCGTCGGCCCGCTCCTCGAGCGCATCCCGGAGGGCGTATCGCTGATCCTCGAGCCGGGTCGCTCGCTCGTCGGCCGCGCGGGCGTGACGCTCTACCGCGTCGGCTCGGTCAAGGAGTCGGGCGGCGTCACGTACGCGGCGATCGACGGCGGCATGTCCGACAATCCGCGGCCGCAGCTGTACGGCGCCCGTTACGAGGCGCTGCTCGCGAACCGCGCCGAGGAGCCGGCTGCAGGCGTCTACCGGATCGCCGGCAAGCATTGCGAGTCGGGCGACGTCCTGATCGAGGCGGCGGAGCTGCCGGAGCCGCGGCCCGGCGACGTGCTGGCGGTGCCGGCGACGGGCGCCTACACGCTCGCGCTCGGCTCGACGTACAACGGCGTCCCGCGGCCGGCGGTCGTGCTCGTCGCGGGCGGGGAATCGCGGCTGATCCGCGCTCGGGAGACCGTGGACGATCTTCTACGCTTCGAACGCCCATGAGCCGTCGCCTCGCCGCCATCCCCGGGGTCGTCCTGATCGCGGTCGCCGCGGCGATGTGGGGTACCGACCCGATCATCCGCAAGACGATGAGCGGGACGACCTCGGCGACGACGATCGTCTTCGGGGAGCACGTGATCCTCGTGCTGTGCACGCTGCCGTTCCTCCTGCCGGCACTGCGCTCCGTGGTGCGCGCCGGCCGGAGCTATGTCGCGGCCGCGGTCGTCGTCGGCGCGGGCGCCTCGGCCGTTGCCACGATCCTCTTCACCGACGCGCTGCTCCGGAGCCAGGACTTCATCACGCCGGTCGTGATTCAGAAGATCCAGCCGTTCATCGCCATCGGCGCCGCGGCGCTCCTGCTCGGCGAGCGGCCGAGGTCGGGCTTCTGGTGGTTCTTCGTCCCGGCCCTCGCCGGCTTCTGGCTCGTCAACCAGGCCCATCCGTTCGACCCGTCGGCGAAGGGCACGGTCGTGATCCTGGAGGCCACCGCCGCGGCCGCGCTCTGGGGGCTCGGAACGGTGCTCGGCCGCTACATGTCCCGCGAGCTCCGGTTCCACCACGTGCTGTCGCTCCGCTTCTTCTTCGGTCTGCTCGCAAGCTCGCTCGCGCTCTGGGTCATGCACGCGCCCGCGTACTCGAACCGCCACGACACGTTTCTGATCCTCTATCTCGCGCTCGTCACGGGACTGCTGGCGCTGACGCTCTACTACTACGGCCTGCAGCGGACTCCCGCCGTGCTCTCGTCGCTCGCGGAGCTCACGTACCCGGCTGTCGCCGTGATCGCGGGCATCTACGCGTACGACCAGCACCTGACCTGGACGCAGTGGCTCGGCATCGCGTTGATCCTCGGCAGCGTGACGCTCCTGCCCCTGCGGCGGCGGCGCGTGGTCGCCGAGCCGCCGCAGCCGCGTGAGCTGATTTCCGCGCCCGCTCCCGCGCCGGGATAGATTCGCCCGATGGACCTGCGCGACACGCCAGAGGAAGCCCGGTTCCGCACCGACCTGCGCGCCTGGATCGCCGAGAACCTTCCGGAGGACAAGCGCGGCGGCCGCGGCGGCGCACAGCGGTTCGACGACCCGTTCATGCGCGAATGGAGCCGCAAGCTCTACGAGGCCGGCTATGCAGGCCTGACCTGGCCGAAGGAGTACGGCGGCGAGGGCGCTCCCCCGAGCTTCCAGGCGATGCTCTACGAGGAGCTCGCCGCGGCGCAGGCTCCTGCGCACGTCGGCGTGATCGGCCTCGGCATGGCGGGACCGACGATCATCGCGCACGGGACGGAGGAGCAGAAGGCGCGCTACCTCCAGCCGATCCTCTCCGCCGACGAGATCTGGTGCCAGGGCTTCTCGGAGCCGGACGCGGGCTCCGACCTGGCCGCCGCGCGCACGCGCGCCGAGCGGCGCGGCGACGTCTACGTCGTCAACGGCCAGAAGGTGTGGTCGTCGTTCGCGCACATCGCCGACTTCTGCATCCTCGTCACGCAGAGCGACCCCGACGCGCCGCCGCTACAAGAACCTCACCTACCTGCTCGTCGACATGCACGCGCCCGGCGTCGAGGTGCGGCCGCTGCGGCAGATCACCGGCGAGGCGGAGTTCAACGAGATCTTCTTCAGCGACGTCGAAGTGCCGGTCGAGAACCGCCTGGGCGACGAGGGCGACGGCTGGCAGGTGGCGATGACGACGCTCCTGCACGAGCGCGCGACGCTCGGCTTCGCGCTCACGGCGACGCTCGACGGCGCGTTCGGGCGGCTGCTCGAGGAGGCGCGCGAGCGCGGCGCCGGCCCGCTCGTGCGCGAAGGGCTCGCCCGCGAGTGGATCGAGCTGCAGGCCCTCCGCTTCACGAACTACCGCGCGCTCGGCACGTACGCCCGCACCGGTGTTCCCGGCCCCGAGGGCTCCGGCGTGAAGTTGCGCTGGTCGGAGTCGAACCAGCGGCTGACGAAGCTCGCGCGCGAGCTGCGAGGACCGGAGGGGATCCTCGACGACGAGCTGGTGGAACCACCAGCAGCTCCGCAGCCGCGGCAACACGATCGAGGCCGGGACGTCGGAAGTGCTCCGCAACATCATCGCCGAGCGCGTGCTCGGGCTTCCGAGATCGCGCTGATGGACTTCGCGCTCAACGAGGACCAGCTCGAGCTGAAGCAGGCCGCGCACGCCTGGCTCGCCGACCGCTTCCCGCTCGACCGCGACTGGGAACAGCCGAACGACCGCTGGGACGAGCTGAGGAGCTCGGCTGGCTCGACGTCGCCGAGGCAGGTCTCGGCTTCCTTGAGGAGGCAATCCTGCTCGAGGAGCTGGGCTACGCCTGCTACCCGGGCTTCTACCTCGGGCACGTCGCCGGGATGCCGGGCGACGGCGACGCCGCCACCGTCGATCCGACCCGCCGGGTTCACCTGGTCGAGGAGACGCCCCGCTTCCGCGCGGCCGTCGCCGCCGAGGCGCTCGGCGTCGCGCAGCGCGCGCTCGATCTCGGTGTCGAGCACGCGAAGACCCGCGACCAGTTCGGCAAGCCGATCGGCACGTACCAGGCCGTCTCCCACCCGCTCGCGCAGACCTACACCGACGTCGAGCTCGCGCGCTCGCTCGTCTACTGGGCGGCGTGGTGCGTCGCGAACGAGGACGAGCGCGCGCCGCTCGCCGCCGCGGCGGCGAAGGCGTTCGCCACCGAGGCGGCCGTCGACCGCGTGCGAGCGCTCGATCCAGGTGCACGGCGGCATCGGCTTCACGTGGGAGCACCCGCTCCACCGCTTCTACAAGCGCGCTCTCTGGCTCGAGGGCTTCGGCGCCCGGCCGGCCGAGCTGCGCCTCGAAGTCGCCGACGCGCTACTTGGGGAGGGCTCGGCGAAACAGTGACTGAGCCGCAGGGCCGCGCTGAACGCCGCGACTCCTCGCGTCGCTCGTCGGCCGGCTACGCCGGCTCCGGCGTCCTCGGTCGCACCGATAGAACACCGCTATCGGCGCTTCCTGCGTCCTTGGCCTCGCGACGCCCATCGCACCCCTGCGACGAGCACCGTTCCCCCGAGCCCTCCCACATAGGAGAATGAGCCGGATGGACGGCCTGATGATGGACTTCCCGCTGACGCTGACGCACCTGCTGCGCCGGGCGGAGCAGTTCTTCGGCGACGGCGAGATCGTCACGCGCCTGCCCGACAAGAGCTTCCACCGCACGAACTACCGCGACACGATGCGCCGCGCGCGGCAGCTCGCGGTCGCGCTGCAGCAAGGCCGGGCTCGAGCGCGGCGACCGCGTCGCGACGCTCTGCTGGAACCACTACCAGCACCACGAGGCGTACTTCGGCATCCCGTGCGGCGGCTTCGTCCTCCACACGCTCAACCTCCGCCTCCACCCGAACGACCTCGCTACATCGCGACGCACGCCGGCGACCGCGCCGTGATCGTCGACCGCGCGCTCCTGCCGCTGCTCGAGCAGTTCCGGGAGGGGACGCCGATCGAGCACGTCTTCGTCGTCGAGGACTCGTACGAGGAGCTGCTCGCGACCGCCGACCCGGACGAGTGGCAGGACCCGGAGCTCGACGAGAACGAGGCCGCGGCGATGTGTTACACGAGCGGCACGACCGGCCGGCCGAGCGGCGTCGTCTACTCGCACCGCTCCTCGGTCCTCCACGCGCTCGGCGTCGGCGCCAACAACCCGCTCGGCCTCGGCTTCGGCATCGACGACGCGGTCATGCCGGTCGTGCCGATGTTCCACGCGAACGCCTGGGGCTACCCGTACCTCGCGACGATGCAGGGCGCGAAGCTCGTCTACCCGGGCCCGCACCTCGATCCCGACACGCCTGCTCGAGAACATGGAGCAGGAGCGGGTCACGTGGGCGGCGGGCGTGCCGACGATCTGGATGGGGATCCTCGCGCGGCTCGACGCAGAGCCCGGCCGCTGGGATCTCTCCGCGATGAAGGCGATGCTCGTCGGCGGCTCCGCGGTGCCGCGCGCGATGATCGCGGCCTTCGAGGAGCGGCACGGGCTGAAGATCTGCCAGGGCTGGGGGATGACCGAGACGTCGCCCGTCGCCTCCACGGTCGCGCTGCCGTACGACCTCGCGGAGGCCGACCCCGAGACGCGCTGGGACTACCAGGCGATGGTCGGCTTCCCGCTCCCGTTCGTCGAGATCCGGGTGCGCGCGGGCGATCAGGAGGTGCCCGTGGGACGGCGAGTCGATGGGCGAGCTCGAGGTGCGCGGGCCGTGGGTCGCCGCGAGCTATCTACGACGCGCCCGAGAGCGCCGACCGCTGGACCGAGGACGGCTGGTTCCGACCGGCGACATCGTCTCGATCCACCCGCGCGGGTTCATCCAGATCAAGGACCGCTCGAAGGACGTGATCAAGTCGGGCGGCGAGTGGATCTCGTCGGTCGAGCTCGAGAACGCGCTCATGGCGCATCCCGCCGTCGCCGAGGCGGCCGTGATCGCGGTGCCCGACGAGAAGTGGGCCGAGCGGCCGCTCGCGGCGGTCGTGCTGCAAGGAGGGCGCGACGGCGACGGCCGACGAGCTGCGCGAGTTCCTCGCGCCGAGGTTCGCGAAGTGGTGGCTGCCCGAGCGCTTCGAGTTCGTCGACGAGATCCCGAAGACGAGCGTCGGCAAGTTCCGCAAGACCGAGCTGCGCGAGCATGTTCGCGCCGAGACCGCGCAGACGATTGAAAGCGGCCGTTCTCCCGGCGGTCGACGGCCGTTCGAGCTCCGCCGAGGTCCCCGATCCCGAGGCCGCGGACGGCGCAGGCGCTCGTGCGCGTGCGCGCGGCCGCGATCAACTTCGCTCGACGTCCTGATCCGGCGCGGCCGTATCCGCAGATGCCGGAGTTCCCGGCGTCTCGGCGCGGAGCTCGCGGGCGAGCTCGAGGACGGGACGCGGGTGATGGCGTCTCACCGGCGCGGGCGCTACGCCGAGCTCGCCGCCGTGCCGACAAGCGCTCGCTCGTGCCGCTGCCGGACAGCGCGTCGTTCGCGGAAGGCGCGGCGTTCCTCCTCACGTTCCTCACCGCGTACGTCCCGCTGACGCGGCAGGTCGCTTCGGGAGGCGCGACGGTGCTCGTCCATGCGGCGGCCGGCGGCGTCGGCACGGCGACGATCCAGGTCGCGCGGGCGCTCGACGCGACGCGTGGTCGCGGCGGCCGGCTCGGCGGAGAAGCTCGACCTCTGCCGCGAGCTCGGCGCCGCGGAGGCGTACCTCTACGACGAGATCCCCGACGATCTGCGGGTCGACGTCGTCGTCGATCCGGTCGGCGGCGAGCTGTTCGAGGCCGCGATCGCGCGGCTCAAGCCGCTCGGCCAGCTCGTGGCGATCGGCTACGCGGGCGGGATGTGGCCCGAGCTGCAGCCGGCGAAGCATCGTCGGCCGCAACGTCGGCGTCCAGGGCGTCTACCTCGGCCGGCTCCTGCGACATGCGCCCGACGTCGTCGCCGCCGCGACGCGCGAGCTGCTCGAGCTGTGGAGCGGACGCCGGATTCAACCGTACGTCGGCGCCGAGTTCCCGCTCGCGGAGGTCGAGCAGGCGCACGAGCTCGTCGAGTCGCGCCGCAGCGTCGGCAAGGTCGTGCTCATCCCGTGAGGGCGCTCGTCACGGGCGGCCGCGGCGGGATCGGCACGCGCGATCTGCGCGCTGCTCGACGATCCGCTCGTCCTCGACCTGCCGGAGTTCGACGTCGGCGATCCCGAGGCGTGGCGGGCGCTCGAGGGCGAGTTCGACGCCGCGTTCCTCAACGCCGGGATCGGGATCGGCTACCCGGACGCGGCGGAGCTGCCCACGGGCGAGTACCGGCGGATCGTCGGCGCCAACCTCGACGGCGTCGTCTTCGGGACACGCGAGTTGGCGCGGAGGCTGATGCCCAAGGGCGGCTCGATCGTCGCGACCGCCTCGCTCGCCGGCCTCACCGGCATGCCGTTCGATCCCGCGTACACCGCGACGAAGCATGCGGTCATCGGCTGGGTGCGCGCCGCAGCGCCAGGGCTCGCTGAGCGCGGGATCCGGATCAACGCGCTCTGCCCCGGGTTTCACCGACACGCCGATCGTCCGCGACGAGCTGCGCGACAACCCGATCGTACCGCTGATGGAACCGTCGTTCGTCGCCGAAGCGGCACTGAGGATCGCCGCCGACGACGAGACCGGCCGCGCCTGGGTCGTCCAGCCGAACCGCGTCGAGCCGTTCCGCTTCCGCGGGAGTGCCCGGCCCGCGATGAGCCCTCGCACGCGAAGGCCTGTGGGACGAGGCGCCTCCGGCGACCCGCACGTCTGGAACACGCTCCGCTACCGCGGCGTCGAGCAGGCCGACGGCCGCGCGGTGATCGAGTGGGACGCGACGCCGGAGTACTGCTTCCACGCGCCGAGCGGGCCGATCGTCCACGGCGGCATGGTCGCGGCGCTCCTCGACACCGCGATGGGCGGCGCCTGCTGGACGGTCGTGGACGAGGACGAGGACTTCCTCACCGCCGACCTCCGCACCGAGTTCCACCGCTCGGCGCGGCCCGGAACGCTGCGAGCGGAGGGCTCGCGTCGTGCAGCGCAACCGGCGCGTCGTCTTCTGCGGCGCGGAGCTCTTCCAGGACGGCGAGCTCGTCGCGAGCGCCCGCTGCACCCAGATCGTGCGCCGCGCCCCGGCCGCGTAACCAGCAAAGCTGGGATACACAATCCATTCTCGCTAGCTTCCGCGCTGGCTCATGCAATCCAGAATAAGGCGCTCGCGGCCGGCT
>CAVREH010000016.1:0-54783 GCA_963720065.1 uncultured Actinomycetes bacterium | reverse complement strand
GCGAGGCCATCAGCACCTGCGAGACGCCGGGCGCCGGGAAGGGCGCGACGCCCCCGGCTCGAAGCCCGTGGCGGCGAGAACCTCCTCCGGCCGCCCGACGCGGGCTACCGGGCTCCCGCTTCGGCGGCGACCTTGTCCTCGTCCGCCCGCCGATCGCCGGCACGAGTGCCAGCGTCGGCCGGCCGTCGCAGATGAAGACGAGCGATTTGACGATCTCGGCGCGGGACGCGCCGACGGCTTTCGCCGCGGCGCCGCGCTCGGCGTCCCCTTCGGAAACTCCTCGACGCGCGCGTCGAGCCCGCGTTTCTGAGGACCGCCACGATCGTGCGACCGGCTCCGGCCATTGTTTCACGGGCGCAACTTCTCCGACGCAACCTGTTCGTGCATTCGCCGTTGTCCATCCGACAACACCGTCGAAGGGAGACGAACGTGACGACCATGAGCGACGGGCCTTGAACGAGGCGTTGTTCCGGGATGTGAACGAGCGAATAGCGGAGAGCGCGGAGCTCTTCGACGCCGAGGGCACCGACTTCGTCTGCGAGTGCTCCGACCCGAATTGCACGGATCGCGTCCCGGCGAGCCTGGCGGAGTACGAGGAGGCGCGCGCCGAGCCGACGACGTTCCTCGTGGCTCCGGGCCACGAGGAGGGCGACATCGAGCGGTCGTCTCCGATCGGGGGCGCTTCCGGATCGTCGACAAGTTGCAGGCGGCGGTGCGGCGGACGGTCATCAGGCTCGATCCCGCGGAACCGGCCTCAGCCGAGCGAGCCTAGTCGCCGACCCGCCCGAGCTCGAGCACGCGCGCGTCGTCGAAGCCCTCGCCCCGGAGCCGCTCGACGAGCTCCGGCGACGGCCCGAGTCGACGGTCAGCGCCATGAGCGCCTTGCCGCCGCGCGGCTGCGCGAAACCGTCATGCCGGCGATGTTGATCCCGGCCTCGCCGAACAGCGTCCCGACCCGGCCGATCACGCCCGGCACGTCGTCGTAGCGGCAGAGGACGAACAGCGGCGCGAGCTCGAGCTCGATCTCGAAGCCGAGGACGTTGACGAGCCACGGCCGGTTGTCGCTGCCGATCGTCGTGCCGGCGACGTGCAGCGGCGCGTGCCGGCGTCGCAACCTCGACGCGCACGAGGCTCGTGTAGTCGCGGGCCGTACGCGGACCGCTCCTCCCGCACCTCCACCCCGCGCTCGGCGGCGATCAGCGGCGCGTTGACGTAGTTGACCGGCCGGTCGGCGCGGCCCTGGAAGGCGCCGTTGAGCGCGGCGACGGTGAGGAGGCGCGTGTCGTAGCTCGGCGAGGCGCCGTAGACGGTGAGCGACGATCTCCTCGGCGCGCCGTCGGCGAGCTCCATCGCGATCCGCCCGAGCCGCGACGCGAGCGGCATGTACGGCCCCAGCACCTCGAGGTCGTCGGCGCCGATCACCGGGATGTTGACGGCGTTCGAGACGAGGCCACCGTCGAGCGCCGCGGCGACCTGCTCCGCGACGATCAGGCCCGCCCGGTCCTGCGCCTCCCCGGTGGACGCCGCGAGATGCGGTGTGACGACGACGTTGTCGAGCTCGAGCAGCGGGCCGGAGTACGGCTCGTCGACGAAGACGTCGAGGGCGGCGCCGGCGACGCTTGCCGGAGCGCAGCGCCGCGAGCAGTGCGTCCTCGTCGAGCAGCGCGCCGCGAGCGGCGTTGACGATCCGGACGCCGGCGCGCATCGCCGCGAACGCGGCAGCGCCGACCGAGCCGCGTGTCTCGCCGACAGCGGCAGGTGCAGGGTGAGGAAATCCGCGGCGGCGTACACGTCCTCGGGCGACTCGACCCGCTCGGCGCCGAGCTCGCGGAAGCGCTCGGCCGCGACGTACGGGTCGTACGCGACGACGCGCATCCCGAGCCCGAGCGCGCGCCGGGCGACCTGCTGGCCGATCCGGCCGAAGCCGAGGACGCCGAGCGTCTTGCCGGCGAGCTCGATCCCGCCGTACGCGCTCCGCTCCCAGCGGCCCTGCTTGAGCGCGGCATGGGCCTGCGGGATGTTGCGGGCGAGCGCGACGAGGAGGCCGATCGTGTGCTCGGCGGCGGAGACGACCGTCGACTCCGGCGCGTTCGCCACGATGATCCCGCGCCGCGTGGCCGCGTCGACGTCGACGTTGTCGACGCCCACGCCGGCCCGTCCGATCACCTTCAGCCGCCCGGCCTGCTCGAGCACGTCGGCGGTGAGCTTGGTCGCGGAACGCACGACGATCGCGTCGTAGCCGCCGATGATCTCCTCGAGCGGGCTCTCGGCGTCGACGTCCACGTCGAAGCGCGAACGGAGGAGGTCGACGCCCGCCTCGGAGATCTCCTCGCGCACGAGGACGCGTGGCGTCACGTGCGTGATGGTTCCGAGCTGAAGGCTTCGAGCGCAGCGGTGACTGCGGCGCCGCGCTCGACGTCGGCGCCGAGCTCGGCGAGGACGAGCTCGACGGCCCCGATCTGCGTCGTGATGTCGAAGACGTCGAACCAGCCGATGTGGCCGAGGCGGAAGATCTTGCCCTTCAACTCGCCCTGGCCGTTCGCGATCGTGATCCCGAAGCGGTCGCGGACGCCGCGGATGACGGCGCCGGAGTCGATGCCCGCCGGCGCGCGAACCGCCGTGACGACGGCGCTCCGGTCCTCGTCCGGGGAGAAGAGCTCCAGCCCGAGCGCCTTGACGCCCGCGCGCGCGGCCCGGCCGAGCCGGACGTGGCGGTCGAATGCGGCCTCGAGTCCCTCGTCGAACAGCAGCCCGAGCGCGACGTCAAGCCCGGCCACCAGCGAGACGGGCAGCGTGACGGGCGCGTCGAGCGTCTCCTGCGCCTTGCGGGTCCGCTCCCAGTCGAAGTAGAAGCGCGGCGACGACCCGGTCGCGGCGAGCGCGGCCGGCGAGACCGCGGCGAGACCGAGCCCGGGCGGGGACATGAGCGCCTTCTGCGAGCCCGCGACGACGACGTCGAGGCCCCACGCATCCGTCTCGCAGGGGACGGCGCCGAGGCTCGAGACCGCGTCGACGACGACGAGCGCGCCCGCCTCCTTCGCCGCCGCCGCGAGCGCCTGCACGTCCACGACGACTCCGGTCGAGGTCTCGGAGTGCACGAACCAGACCGCCTTCGCCTCCTGCTCGCGCAGCCGCGCGCGAACGTCGTCGGCGTCCGGCGTCTCGCCCCAGGCGTAGCGGAGCGCGTCCACGTCGGCGCCGAACGCGGTCGTCATCGCGACCCAGCGCTCCCCGAAGCTCCCGGCCGAGACGACGAGATGCCGCTCGCCGGGCGAGACGAGGTTCGCGACGGCCGACTCGAAGGCGCCGGTGCCCGAGGCTCCGAAGAGGAGCACGTCGTGCTCCGTGCGGCAGACCTCGCGCAGCCGGGTCAGCACCCGCTCGTAGACCGGCAGGAAGTCGGGGCTGCGGTGGTGGAGCACGGGCGCGCCGACCGCTGCGAGCACCTCGGGAGGCACGGGAGTCGGGCCGGGCGTGAACAGGTAGCGCTTCGTCGCCACGTTGCGAGCGTAGCGATCTAGGCTGCCGGACATGGAGGCGCTGATTGCCTTCGGGGCGGCCTTGCTGACGTTCCGGCTCACGGGTCTTTTGGCGGCGCGGTACCGGGCGAGCCGACGGCCGGAGCTGCTCGCCTGGTCGGCGGGGCTCGGCGCCTACGCCGTCGCGGCCGCCGCGATCGCGTGGGGCGAGGCCGCGGGCTGGGACGACCGCGCGTTTCGCGTGTACTACGCAGCCGGGGCGCTGCTGACGGCGCCGCTGCTCGGCGCGGGCTCCCTGCTCCTCGCCGGCCGGCGCCGCGCCGCGCCGGTCGCGCTCGTCTACGCCGGCCTCGCGGTCGGCATCGCCCTCGCCGTGCCGGTGCACGGCGCCTTCGCGGCGCACGGCATCCCACACGCGCAGGACCACCTCGCCTTTCTCCCCGCGCGGCTGCTGGCGATCGTCGCCAACATCGCCGGCACGCTCGCGGTCGTCGTCGTCGCGCTGCGTTCCTTCAGGCGCCGTCCGCTCGGGAACGGCTTGATCATCGCCGGAATCGCCGCCGCCGCGATCGGGAGCGGACTCGCGGGCCTCGGCGCCGCCGGAAGCGCGATCGGGATCGCAATCGGGGCGGTGCTGCTTTACGCAGGATTCGTCGCTCCTGCGCACATTCCGCCGTCTTTTTGGCCTAAATTGGCCCATCGCTGAGTCACAAGCGTTGCCTTAACAAGATACAAACGTGGCGTCGCTACCGTCGTGACACCGATCGCATAAGCCGCGCCGAGCGGTGCTCGCCCACAGGGCGTCTTCCCGCCCACTCGGCCTACGACTTGCAAGCGACTAGGAGGTTCTCGATTTGCGGCGCTCTATCCTTGCCTGCGGGCTGCTGCTCGCGTTCGCAGGCATGGCCACTGCTGCGGCGGCGGCCGGCTCGACAACAAGCCAAGGAAGTACAAGTCCCAGCACGACGACGGGCACGACGGTCGCCACGCCCGAAGTCCGGCAGGGGCCTTCGCGCTGGGAGCGGAGGGTGGCAGCCCGCTGGCGCCGCCACATCCGCCACTTCCGCGCGGACACGCGGCACTGGCTGACGGTGATGCAGGGCCGCCCGCCCGCGAGCAACGCACGCTCGCTCGCCGGCCGCTCGTTCCCGCGCCTGCGGCTGCTCAATCGGCGCTGGCAGCGCCGCGCGCACCGGGTGTGGCAGCAAGCGACGCATCCACCCCGGATGCGGGACTGGCTGTGCATCCACCGCTACGAGGGCAGCTGGGCCGATTCCGGCAGCCCGTACTGGGGCGGCCTGCAGATGGATCTCTCGTTCCAGCAGACCTACGGCGGCTGGCTCCTCCGCCACCAGGGCACGGCGGATCACTGGAGCCCGCTCGAGCAGATCTGGGCCGCCGAGCGCGCGGCGCGCTCGCGGGGCTTCTCGCCGTGGCCGAACACGGCGCGTGACTGCGGCCTGTACTAGCATTTTCCCCTGCACCTGTGGCATTTCGACGGCCCGCTGACGCGGGTCGTCGTCATTTTGCCGTCAAGTAGACTTGACAAAGACATCATTGTGATGTCATAGTGCCGCCATGCAGATCGATGGAACCATCCAGGCGCTTCGGGAGGACCTCGCCCGCGTCGCGGCTCTCGGCGACGAGAACACGTCGCGTGCGGCGGAGCTCATCTCGATGGCGCTCGAGTCATCCCTCGGCAGGAGAATCCAGGACGCCCTCGCCGAGGCGGCGGTCGAGCTCAACGACCAACTCGAGTCCTCGCACGTCGAGTTGCGCGTCGCCGGCCACGACCTCCAGCTCGTGCTCGTCCGCGAGGACGGCACCGTGCCGGAACCGGCCGACGAGGCGTTCTCCGCCCGCATCACGCTCCGGCTCCCCGAGAGCCTGAAGCAGCGGGTCGAGTCCGCCGCCGCCCGAGAAAGCGCGTCCGTCAACACCTGGCTCGTCCAGGCGCTCCAGCGCGCCGTCGAGCCACGCCAGTCGTCGGCTTCCAGAAGCCGCAACCGCCTCACCGGCTACGGCCACAACTGAAAGGAGCACGGCATGTACTCCGACCTCCACGACATCCTCCATCTCCGCGAGCAGCAGCTCCGCCCCGACCGGCGGCAGGCTCCTCGTGACAGCGATATCCGGCTGCGCGTCAAGCGCCTGACTCGGGTGTACCTCTGAGATGCTCGAGCGCACCTTCCACACTCCATTGCCTCTCGAGCTCGAGGTCGGCATTCCCTCCGGCGACATCGAGGTCGAGACGACCGAGGGCGAGGAGTCGAACATCACCGTCGACGGCGACGACCGCCTGCTCGAAGAGGTCGAGATCCGCCAGGACGGCAACCGCCTTGTCGTCGCCTATCGCGGCAAGGGGAAGCTCGGCTTCTCGCTCTCCCCGCTCTCGCTCGTCTTCGGCAGTGAGCTGCGCGTGCGGGCCACTGTCCCGCACAGCGCGGCTCTCAAGGTGAAGACCGCGTCGGCGGACACGCACCTCGACGGCCGCTTCGGCCCGCTCGGCGTGAACTCCGTCTCGGGCGACGTCCGCCTGCGCGGCGAGGTCGCCGGCGGCGCGAACCTCAAGACGGTCAGCGGCGACGCCGACCTCGACCGGGTCGAGGGAGACCTGTCCGCGCACACCGTCTCCGGCGACCTCCGCATCGGTCCGATCGCAGGCTCCTCGGATCTGAAGACGGTCTCCGGCGACATCAAGCTCCAGGCGGTCACCGCCGGTGACGTCCGCTTCACGAGCGTCTCCGGCGACATCGAGATCGGCATCGCGCAGGGCTCCGCCGTCGACGTCGACGCGGGCTCGACCTCGGGCGACCTCTCGTCGGAGGTGCCGCTCGCGACCGAGCCCGGACCGGGCGAGAGCGAAGCCGGTCCGGTCGTGGTCCTCCGGGGTCGCACGGTGAGCGGCGACGTCAAGGTGTTCCGGGCGGGCTGATGCGCACGCTGCTCTCCTACCGCGACGCACGGCTGCTGCTCTACGGCCAGACGCTGTCGGCGTTCGGCGACTGGGCGATGCTGATCGTGCTCGCGGTCTGGATGCGGGCGCTGACCGGCTCGAACGCGCTCGCCGGCCTGACGTTCTTCGTCTTCGGCGCCGGCTCCCTGCTGGCGCCGCTCGGCGGGCTCCTCGCCGACCGCGTGCGGCGGCGGCCGCTGATGATCGTCTCGGACTGCGTGCTCGGAGCGTTCGTGCTCGCGCTCCTCTTCGTCCACGACCGCAGCGACGCGTGGCTGATCTACGCGGTCGCGGTCGCCTACGGGGTGGTCGGCACCGTCTTCTCCCCCGCCCGCGCCGCGCTGCTCAAGGTCATGCTCCCGGAGGAGTTGCTCGCGGACGCGAACGGAGCGCTCACGGCCACGCGGGAGGGCCTCCGGATCATCGCGCCGCTCGCGGGCGCCGGGCTGTACACCCTGGTCGGCGGCGGGGCGGTCGCGGTGCTCGACTCCGCGACCTTCGCGGCGTCCGCCTTCTTCCTCTCGCGCATGCGCGTGCACGAGGAGAAGCCGGCGCCGGCGGAGCACCACTTCACCCGCGAGGTGACCGCCGGGCTGCGCCACGTCTGGGAGACGCTGCCGCTGCGCCAGGTCGTGGTGGGCGTCTCGGTCGCGCTGCTGGTCGTCGGCTTCGCCGAGACGCTGATCTTCGCCGTCATGGCTGCGCTCGGAAAGCCGCCCTCGTTCTTCGGAGTCTTCGCCACGATCCAGGGAGTCGGCTCGATCGCCGGCGGCGTCACCGCGGCCGCGATCCTGCGCCGGCTCGGCGAGGTGCGGCTGGTCGGTCTCGGCCTCGCCCTGTTCGCCTTCGCCGACCTCTGCCTGATCGCGCCGTCGATCAGCGTGGTGCTCGTCGCCGGACCCATTGCCGGCATCGGCGTCGCCTGGGCGATCGTCGGCCTCTCGACCGGACTGCAGACGCGCACGCCGCTCGCGATCCAGGGCCGCGTCTCCGCGGCCGCCGACCTCACGCTCTCGATCGCACAGACCGTTTCCATCGGCACCGGTGCGCTGCTCTCGACAGTCGTCGACTACCGGATCCTCTTCGCGGTGATGGCGGTCGTGGTCCTGGCCAGTGCCGGCTACCTGCTCACGCGACGGGAGCCGACCCCGGCGCCTGCGACGATGGGAGCGTGACCGAGCTCGTACCGCTCCGGCGGAACCGCGACTTCGTGCTCTACCAGAGCGGCGGGCTGCTCTCGACCTTCGGGTCGGGGATCTCCGGAATCGCGTACCCCCTGCTCACGCTGGCGCTGACGCATTCGGCGGCGAAGACGGGCTACGTCGGGGCAGTCGAGTTCCTCCCGCTCGTGCTGCTCAGTGCACCGGCCGGCGTGGCGGCCGACCGCTTCGACCGGCGGCGGCTGATGATCGCCTCGGACGTAGCCGGGTCGACCGCGCTCGCGCTGCTCGGCACGGCGGTGCTGACCGGGCATACGGCCTACTGGATGATCCTCGTCGTCGCCTTCGTCGACATGACCGCGTCGGTCGTCTACCGGTCGGGCTCGAGCGGGGCGATGAAGGCGGTCGTCCCCACGCCGCAGCTGGCCGACGCGTCGAGCGTGACGATGGCGCGCATGTCGACGGTGCGCCTCCTCGCGCCCCCGATCGGCGGCGCGCTCTACGACCTCTCCGCCGGCCTGCCGTTTCTCGTCGACGCCGTCTCGAACGCCTTCTCGACCGCCGCGCTCCTGCTGATGCGCACGCCCTTCCAGGAGGAGCGCGTGCCCGGCGCCCGCACGCCGTTTCGCGAGGGGGTCGCCTACTTCTGGAGCATTCCGTTCCTGCGCGCGACCACCGGCATGATCGCCGCCAGCAATCTCGCCGCCGCCGGATTGCCGATCGCGCTCATCATCCTCGCCCACCGGCAGAACATCTCGGGCCTGACGATCGGCCTCTTCGTCGCACTCTCGGGAGTGGCGCTGCTCCTCGGATCGACGCTGTCCCCGGTGCTGCGGCGGCACTTCCCGATGCGCGCGATCCTGCTGTCGGAGTTCTGGATGGCGCTCGTCTACGTCGCCTTCCTCGTCTACCCGAACGTCTACGTGCTCGCCGCCTGCATCGCGTTGCACGCGTTCTGGTTCCCGAACACCGACTCGGCGATCCAGGCGTACTCGTACATGCTCATCCCGGACCGCCTGCTCGGACGGGCCATGGCCGCCGGCACCACGGTACGAGCCGCGTCGGCGCCGCTCGGCCCGCTCCTCGCCGGGGTCCTGCTCGCCCAGACTTCACCCCGGGTTGCGGTCGCGGTGCTCGCCGTGCCGGTGGTGATCGCCGCGATCCTCGGCACGCTGAGCAACTCCATGCGCAACCTTCCTAGCCTCTCAGCTTCTCCCGCAGCAGCTGGTTGACGATCTTCGGGTCGGCCTTGCCCTGCGTCTCGCGCATCACCTGGCCCACGAGGAAGCCGAGCACGCCCTCCTTGCCGCCGCGGTACGTCTCGACCTGCTCCGGGTTGGCTGCGAGGACGGCGTCGATCACCGGCTCGAGCTCCGACGCGTCGCCGAGCGCCGTCCGGCTCAGGTAGTCGTCTGCCTCGATCAGGCCCTCGGCCGCGGCGGCGAACGCCTCGTCGAGCGCCTCGCGCGTGACGTTGGCCTGCACGATCCGTGCGAGCGCGGGAGCGTTCTCGCGCTGGAAGTCGCCGCGGTTCATCGCGACGGCGGCGGCCGTCTTCCAGTCGAGGCCTTCGGCCGCCAGCGCCTCCGCCTTCCCCTCGTTGCCGGTGAGGACGAGCTCGTCCGCGGCCGCGAAGCCGAGCTCGCCCGCGAGCCGCCGGATGCGGTCGGCCGGCCGCTCGGAGACCTGTCCGCGCAGCCGCTCGACGAGCTCCGCCGGAGGCTCGACCGGGACGAGGTCGGGCTCGGGGAAGTAGCGGTAGTCGTCGGCCTCCTCCTTCGAGCGGTGCACCGTGAGGCGGTCGGTGTCGGGGTCGTAGTCGTAGGTCGACTGCGCGACCTCCTCCCCGGCCTCGTGCGCGGCGACCTGCTGCCGGAACGCGGCCTCGATCGCGCGCCCGATGAAGCGGAACGAGTTCATGTTCTTGATCTCCCAGCGAGGCCGGAAGCCCTCCTCGCCGGCGCGTCGCACCGAGACGTTGACGTCGGCGCGCAGCGTTCCCTTCTCCATGTCCGCGTCGGAGACGTCGAGCTCGCGGATCGTCTGCCGCAACAGGCGGAGATACGCCATCGCCTCCTCGGCCGAGCGGAGGTCGGGCGCGCTCACGATCTCGAGCAGCGGCGTGCCGCCGCGGTTGAAGTCGACGAGGCTGTAGTCGGCGCCGACGGAGCGGCCGGTCGCGCCGCCGGCGTGCACGGTCTTCGCCGCGTCTTCCTCGAGGTGCGCGCGCACGATCCCGATCTCGCGGTCGCCGTCGGCGGTCGGCAGGAGGAACCGGCCGGTGCCGCAGAGCGGAGCCTCGTACTGGCTGATCTGGTAGCCCTTCGGCAGGTCGGGATAGAAGTAGTTCTTGCGGGCGAAGACGGCCCGCTCGGCGATCTCGCAGTCGAGCGCGAGCCCGAGCAGGATCGTCAGCTCGATCGCGCGCGCGTTCGGGACGGGCAGCGCGCCGGGATGCGCGAGGCAGACGGGACAGGTGTGCGTGTTCTCGGCCGCGCCGTACTCGAGCTCGCAGCGACAGAACATCTTGGTGCGCGTCTTGAGGTGCGCGTGCACCTCGAGGCCGCAGACGAGCTCCCACTCACTCGTGGCCATCGAGCTTCTCCTTCGCCCGGCGCAGCGCCTCCTCGACGTCCTCTCGCACCTGGACCATCGCCAGCCGGTGCTCGAGCGGGCCGTGCGTCTCGATCAGCCAGAGCTCGCGCTCGCCGGCCTCGAGCTGGAGCTTCACGTCGCCCACGAGGACGGCACGCGAGCCGTCGAGCACGCGGGGCTGCTCGCCGAAGACGCGCTCGGCCGCGAGCACGAAGTCGGCCGCGGGATCCTCGAAGCGGTACGTCACCTGAGACGCTCCGGCACGGGGTCGAAGGCGATCGCCTGCTCGAGTGCGTGGCCGATCCGGAAGAGCGTGTTCTCGGCGAACTGCGGCCCGATCAGCTGCAGCCCGACCGGCAGCCCCTCCGAGAGGCCGCACGGGACGTTGAGGCCGGGCAGCCCGGCCATGCAGGAGGGGATCGTGAGCAGGTCGCTGAGGTACATCGCGATCGGGTCGGCGGTGCGGGCGCCGAGCGGGAAGGCGACGGTGGGCGAGGTCGGTGAGACGAGCGCGTCGAACGTCTCGAACAGCGCGTCGTGCTCACGCTTGATCACCGTTCGCACCTTCTGCGCCTGGCCGTAATACGCGTCGTAGTAGCCGGCCGAGAGCGCGTAGGTGCCGACGAGGATCCGGCGCTTCGGCTCGTCGCCGAACCCTTCGTCGCGCGTGCGCGTGTACATCTCGTAGCGCTCATCCGTGGCGGCGCGATAGCCGTAGCGGACGCCGTCGTAGCGGGCGAGGTTGGAAGAGGCCTCGGCCGGCGTGATCAGGTAGTAGCAGGCCATCCCGTACTCGACGGAGAGCGGCAGCGAGCACTCCTCCACCTCGGCGCCGAGCTCCTCCAGCTTCGCGATCGCGGCCCGCACCGCGGCCGCGACGCCGGGCTCGATCCCCTCCGCGTCGTTCAGCTCCTTCGGGACGCCGACCCGGAGCCCATGCAGATCCTCGGCCCGCGGCAGCTCGACCTGGCGCGGCAGCTCGACCGTCGTCGTATCGCGCTCGTCACGGCCGGCGATGATCGAGTAGAGGTAGGCGCAGTCGCGGACGGTGCGCGCGACCGGGCCGACCTGGTCGAGGCTCGAGGCGAAGGCCACGATCCCGTAGCGCGAGACGGTGCCGTAGGTCGGGCGCAGGCCGACGTTGCCGCAGAGCGCCGACGGCTGCTTGATCGAGCCGCCGGTGTCGGAGCCGAGCGCCCACGGCGCGAGGCCGGCGCTCACGGCCGCCGCCGAGCCGCCGCCGGAGCCGCCTGGCACGCGCGAGGGATCCCACGGGTTGTGCGACGGACCGTAGGCGGAATTCTCGGTCGAGGAGCCCATAGCGAACTCGTCGGTATTCGTCTTGCCGAGGATGCGGAGCCCGTGCGCCTTCAGCCGCTCGACGACCGTCGAGTCGTAGACCGGGACGTAGCCCTCGAGGATCTTGGAGCCGGCCGTGGTCGGGATCCCCTTGGTCCCGATGACGTCCTTGAGCGCGATCGGCAGACCGTCGCCGCCCGGGTCGTCGCACACGTGGAGGTAGCAGTGCAGCTCGTCGTCGCGGTCGCCGATCGCGGCGCGGTAGGCCGCAAAGAGCTCGGCGCCCGAGATCTCGCCCGCCTCGAGCAGCCCCTTTGCCTCCTCGGCGGTCAGCCTGAGCGTGTCGATCACGTCGCGTCTCCGGGCGGCACCTTGAAGAAGTCGCCCTCGCGCTCGGGCGCGTTGGCGAGCGCCTCCTCGACCGGCAGGCACGGTGCCGGCTCGTCGTCTCCCCAGACGTTGACGACCTCGAGCGGGTGCGAGGTCGGCGGCACGTCGGAGAGGTCGAGCTCCGAGACCTTCGAGACGGCCTCGAGGATGTCGTTGAGCTGCCCCTCGAGCCGCTCGACCTCGTCCTCGCGCAGCTCGAGGCGGGCCAGGTGCGCCACATGGAGGAGTTGCTCGCGGTCAATCGCCATGACCCGATCCTCGCAAAACAGCTTTCGCCGCCGCGCCCGACATGCGCGGGCGCGGCACATCTGCGGCCGCCGGCAGCAGGTCTCGCGAGCGGAAAGCACAGCGCCGGGCACGCGCCCGTAAGGGCGCCTGCCCAACCGAAGCGGGCGAAGCGAGACAGAAAGGGCCCCGTCAAGGGGCCCTTTCAAGCGATTAACTCAGGTTCTCTAGACAGCCTGGACGTTGGCGGCCTGTGCGCCTTTGTCGCCCTGAACGACTTCGAACGACACGCGCTGGCCTTCGGTCAGCGACTTGTAGCCGTCCATCGTGATCGCCGAGAAGTGGACGAAGACGTCGTCGCCGCCTTCGCGCTCGATGAAGCCGTAGCCCTTCTCGTTCGAGAACCATTTTACGGTGCCCTCAGCCAAGCCTTCCTCCTTGCAAACAAGCGACGGCTCGGGCACCGAGCCGCCGACCGATGATGAAACAGGCCGGAGTTTAGCTCAGTTTTTCGGCGCTGCAATGGGGACGGCCCGGCGCAATCGCGCTGCCGTAACGGCGTTCTGGAGCACCATCGCGATCGTCATCGGCCCGACGCCGCCCGGGACCGGCGTCATGTACGCCGCCAGCTCCATCGCTCCTGGATCGACGTCGCCGAGCACCTTGCGGCTCGACTCGTCGCGATTCATCCCGACGTCGATCACGGTTGCCCCCGCCTTGACCATGTCCGCGGAGATCAGGTGCAGGCGGCCGACGGCGGCGACCAGGACGTCCGCGTCGAGCGTGTGCCGCTGCAGGTCCCGGGTGCGCGAGTGGCAGATCGTGACGGTCGCGTTACGCTGGAGGAGCAGGTGCGCCATCGGCTTGCCGACGATGGCCGAGCGGCCGACGACCACGGCGTGCGCCCCCTCGAGCGGGATCTCGTACTCGTCGAGCATGCGCATGATCCCCAGCGGCGTGCCCGGAACCAGGGTCGGCCGGCCGAGGTAGAGGCGACCGGCATTGACGGGATGGATGCCGTCGACGTCCTTGGCCGGCGCGATCGCCTCGATGACGCGGGTCTCGTCGATGTGGTCGGGCAGCGGGAGCTGGACGAGCAGGCCGTCGACGCCGTCGTCGGCATTGACCTCGGCGATCGTCGCAAGCAGCTCCTCCTCCGAGGTGTCGGCGGGGAGCTTGAGGTCGCGCGCCTCCATCCCGGCCTGGGCCGCGGCCTTCTGCTTGAGGTCGATGTAGATGTGTGACGCGGGGTCGTCGCCGACCAGGACGGTGGCGAGGCCGACGCCGCCCAGCTCGGCGACCGAGGCGGCCACCTCCTCGCGCACCCTGGCGCCGAGCGCCTTGCCGTCGATGAGCGTCGCGGTCATGTGAGGGAGGTTAGTCCGCGCGGCGAGCGCCACTGGCCGCCTGCTCGCATGCGTTCGACGAGCGCGCGCTCGAGCGTCGTTCGCGGCGTGAGCTTGTCGAGATCGGGGTCGAACGTATGGAAGACGAACCGGAGGACGTCCGCGTTTCCGTCCTCGCCTTCCCCGGCGAGCTCGAACCGTCGCTGGAAGCGGACGATGTTCGAGTCGGTCGGTAGAGCATCGGCGAGTTGGGGATCGAGCAGCCAACTCCGGCAAGCGGCCGTGCGATGGTCGGGGAAGATCTGGCGCGCCCGCACGAACGACGCGTCGCAGAGCGCGGGCGTCAGTGGGCCGGTCTCGGGGATGTGCACGCTGAGGACGCCGTCGCCGTCGTCCTCGAACTGCAGTCGCCCCAGCTCGGCGATGTGGCCGCTCCACACGATCTCGATCCACTCCACATCTGCGAACGGCTCCTCGCCGCGAACATCGTGGGCTCGGAAGACGTCGCGCAGCGTGGTCCACGATTCGTCGTCGGTCAGCCCGAGCGCAGCGTGCTTCGCGCGGACATCAGGGAGCCGCGCGGCGAGATGTTCAGGGAACACTGACTCCACTAGGCTCCGCACGATGCCACGCCTGCCCCGGAAGAACGACCCGAAGTCGACTCTGACCCGGCAGCGGGCGCTCGGGCTGCCGGAGGTCGATCTCGAGCCGTACGCGAAGGCAGCTGAGTCGGTAACGGGACTCGTCTCGATCCCCGTCTCGGTCGCGCAGCTCGCGGTCTCGCTCGGCGAGTACGAGCTCACCGACGACGGCGAGGTCGTCGAGACCGGGCGGGCCGACGAGGAGGTCGTCGTGCCGCTCGCGCACACCGAGGGCGGGCTGACCGCCTCGGTGCAGCGGGGCGCGAAGGCGATCGCGGAGTCCGGCGGCTGCAGAACATACGTGATCGCTGACAGGATCACCCGAGCATCCTGCTTCGTCTGCAAAGACGCCGGAGACGCGCTCGCGCTCGCCCGCTGGATCGAGGCCGAGGTGCCGGCGATGCGCGAGTTCCTGCGCGCGTCGGACAACCCGGAGCTCTCCCGCTACGCCGTCCTGCGCGAGGCGAAGACGCACGTCGTCGGCCCGATGTGCCACGTCCTCTGGCGCTTCACGACCGGCGACGCCTTCGGCGCGAACATGATGACCCGCAACGCCTACGCGCTGAACATGGCCTACGTCCTGCCCCAGGCGCCGGTGCCGATCGAGCGCACGATCCTCGAGGCGAACATGGGCGGGGACAAGAAGCCGTCGTTCGAGTACTTCCAGCAGGGGCACGGCAAGACGGTGATCGCCGAGACGACGCTCACCGAGGCGGCGATCGAGCGCGTGTTGCGGACGACCCGCACCGACCTCGAGGAGCTCGCGTGGGCCGGGACGCACGGCGCGGTCGCCTCCGGCATGCAGTCGGTCGCCTTCACGCCTGCCTCGGCGATCGCGGCGGTGTTCGCGGCGACCGGGCAGGATCTCGGGCTCGTGGGCACGAGCTCGATGGCGCACGGCACGGAGCAGCGCGTCGAGGGAGGCCTCCACGCGTCGATCCGCTTCCCTGGCATCGAGGTCGGCACCGTCGGCGGCGGCACGACACTGCCCGATCCCGGCCGCTGGCTCGAGCTCATGGGCTGCGCGGGTCCGGGCAAGGTCTACCGCCTCGCCCAGCTCGTGGCGGCCACGGCGCTCGCGCTCGAGATCAGCGCCTCCGCGGCCATGGCCACCGCCGGCAGCGAGAACTTCTTCCGCGCCCACTTCGAGCGCGGCGGAATTCGCTAGCCGTCAGCGAAAGACGCTGGAGACGAGGCTCGAGCCCAGGCTCATCGCCGCGCCGGCGGCCATCGCCTGGCCGAAGCTGCCGCCGTAATAGCCGCCGTAGTAGCCACCGCCCATGCCCCCGAACATCCCGCCGAGGAAGCTGTGGTGCTGCTGTTGCTGCGCCGGCTGTTGCCCCGCCTCCATGCCCGCGGGCTCATGGCCCGGAGCGAATAGCGGCGGCTTGTCCTCCGCCGCGGCGGCCTGGTGTGCCTCGGCAGCCGCGCCGATGAACTCGTGCAACGCGAGCAGAAGCTTCTGCACCTGCGCCTGCTCCTCGTCGACCTCCTGCGCAACCTGCTTCAGGTCGCCGAGCCACTCGGTCGCGTTCGGGTCGCCGGCCTTCTCTGCCGCCTGCATCTTCTCGGCGAGGCCCTGGACGGTCCTCGCCACGTCCTGGAACTCCGTTTGCAACTGCTCGAACTCTTGGTCGATCTTCGTCGCATCCATGACGAGATCATCGCAGGACGAGCTGCGTCGACCGCTCCGGCTCCGGCCGTGCGCTGCGGAGCTGCAGCCAGCGAGCGGCGCCGAGAGCCGCGCCGACGAGGATCAGCGCCTTCGGGCCGGCGAGGTAGTACGAGAGCAGGAGCGGATCGAGCAGCAGCCGCACGACGATGATCGCGAGCGGCGCGGCCCAGACCACGTGCGGCGAATGGCGCAGCAGGCGCACCACCGCGACTCCGGCGCTCACCGCGAACGCCGCCTGCACCAGTCGCAGCGGCCAGCCGAAGGGTGTGCCTTCCGGAACCAGCATGGACACCGGCGAGGGGTAGCTCACGTACCAGTGGAACGACAGCATGTGAAAGTGCCCCCCGAGCATGAAGGGCACGAAGAGGGCGAGCGCGACGGCCCCGGCCAGGAAGGTGCCGGTCAGGGCATCGCGCAGGCGCGGCGCGAGCGTCAGCACCGCAACGCCGAGGATCCCCCACGTCTCGAGGCCGGCCGAGAGGCCGATGAGGAGGCCGGCCCTCCACGCGTGGCCGCGGCGAGCCTCGGCGGCCGCAAGGATGCAGACCAGCGGGAGCACGGCGTCCGCGGGATGCCCGCCGAGGCCGTTTCCCGTCACGCCCGTCACGACGGCGAGGACTCCCACTCCGCCGAGCAGCGCAGGGCTTCTCACCCCGGCCGCACGGGCGGCCGCCACCACGAGGAGTGCGACCCCGACGGTGAGCACCAGGGCGAGCGCAGCGGGCCAGCGAACGACCGAGCCGAAGAGCGCGAGCTGCAAGGGGCCTGCCTGGACGCTGGGCAAGACGAACGCCCGGCTCCAGTGCGAGGAGAGGAGCGTCCGGCCGGCCCAGATGAAGAGATGCGAGTCCCCGTCGACGGTGAGCCCCTGGTGGAGCGCAGCGACGGCAGCCGCCGCCGCCGGCACGGCCCACGCGAGGACGTGGCTCGAGAGCCCGGGCTGATCCGCGATGCGCCTCCGCACACCGATCTCATCGGCATGCGAACCGCAGTCTTTAGCCGTTACGCCGCCGGGAGCCGGACGTCGGACGACGTCGAGGCCGAGCGAATTTGCGAGCCGCACCCCGTGATTCAGCTCCTCGCGCAGCCGCTCGCGGTCGCGCGACTCCATCAGCGCCCCGATCACCTCGCGCACCTTCGGCCGCCAGAGAACGTGGTTCGCGAAGATCGGCAGCATGGTGTTCGCGGCGTCGACGAGCCGCGTGCGCACCTTCTTCCCGGCCGACTGCAGCAGCACCCGCTCGTACGCCATGCCCGCGCCGTGGTGGATGCCGTCGTCGATCGCCAGGCGGTTGCAGAGATCCTCGAGCACCGTCCCGCGCGACGAGCTTCGCGATCAGCCGGAAGCGCGGGATGATCAGCCGCTCGAAGAAGACCTGCATGAGGAAGACCTTCTCCTCGAGCAGGTCGGCCTCGAGGAACATGTGCGCGAGCTGGTCGAGGTAGGGGTCGCGCTCGCCCTCCCCGCCGACCTGGCCGATCAGCCGTAGCCACGCCTCGGTGTGGCGCGACTCGTCCTGCACCATCGTGGAGTAGTAGAGGCGCGCCTCCGGGTCGGGGGCCGCCGCGAGCAGCTGTGAGGCCATCTCACAGGCAAACACGTCCGCCTGGAGCTGCTGCATGATCACGGAGCGCCAGATGTCGCGGCGCCGCGCCTGCCGCTGAGCGGTCCCCTTCCCCTCCGGCACGAACGGGATCTCGCCGCCCCACGGCACGTCGTCGACCTGCCACTCCTGGTGCTTCGCAAGGTGGTAGAAGCGCAGGACGCCGGCGTACTCGGCCCGCACCTCGGGCTCCGCGGGGACGGCCTCGGCACTCACGCGCGGGACCTTATCCTCAGCGGGGTGATCGCACTCGTCTTCAGCTACGAGGTGGTGCGCGACGCGGCGGAGTTCGAGCGCGCCTACGGGGACGACGGCGAATGGGCCGAGTTCTTCCGGCAGGGCCGCGGCTACATCGGCACCGAGCTCCTGCGCGACGTCGAGGTGCCGAGCCGCTTTCTCGTGATCGACCGCTGGGAATCGGCCGACGCCTACAACACGTTCGTCGCCGCGCATCGCGAGGAGTACATGGAACGCGTCGACGCCACGCGCTTCCGCTACGACAGCGAGCTCCGCTTCGGCACGTTCGAGACACTCTCGTGCAGGGCTGCACCCCGCGCATTTCGTAACCAGGGCCGTCGATTGCCTCGCATTGCGAGGCAGTACCGCTTGAACACGGCGCATCGCGCAGCGATAATCGCGGGCGCTGATGTCCGTGGAGCAACGCGCCGGCGCCGCCGATCAGATCCTCGCAGCGCGCGAGCGCTATGTCGCCCGCGGCGTCTCGACGCCGTCGCTCGTCGTCGCCCGCGCCGAGGGAGCGCGGGTCTGGGACGTCGACGGCCGCGAGTTCCTCGACTTCGCCGGCGGGATCGCCTGCCAGAACCTCGGCCACGGCCCGTCGGCCGTCGTCGCGGCCGTCCACGAGCAGGTCGACCGCTACCTCCACCAATGCTTCATGGTCGGGACGTACGAGCCGTACGTCGATCTCTGCCGCCGGCTCGACGAGCTCTGGCCCGGCGACGACGGCGACGAAGTCGATCCTCCTCAACTCGGGCGCCGAGGCGATCGAGAACGCGGTCAAGATCGCGCGCGCGGCTACCGGCAGGGCGGGCGTCGTCGTCTTCGACCGCGCCTTCCACGGCCGCACGAGCCTGACGATGGCGATGACGGCGAAGCTCGTCTACAAGCAGGGCTTCGGCCCGCTCGGCACGGACGTCTACCGCGCCGCCGCGCCCTATCCGTTCCGCGGCATCGCGACCGACGACGCGCTGGCGAGCCTCGACCTCCTCTTCAGGCAGGACGTCGATCCCGGCTCGGTTGCGTGCATCGTGCTCGAGCCGGTGCAGGGCGAGGGCGGCTTCATCCCGATGCCGCCGGAGTTCGTCCAGGCGCTCCGCCGCATCTGCGACGAGCACGGGATCGTCTACGTCGACGACGAGGTGCAGGCCGGCTGCGGGCGCACCGGCACCGTGTGGGCGATCGAGCAGCTCGGCGTCGAGCCGGATCTGCTGGTGAGCGGGAAGACGCTCGGCGGCGGCCTCCCGCTCGCCGGGGTGACCGGCCGCGCCGAGCTGATGGATGCGGTTCACGTCGGTGGCCTCGGCGGCACGTTCGGCGGCAACCCCGTCGCGTGCGCGGCCGCGCTCGCGGTGCTCGACGGGCTCACGGCACCCGGCTTCGCGGAGCGCGCAGACCGGGTCGGCTCCCACTTGCGGACGCGACTCGAGGAGATCGCAGCGCGACAGCCGCTTGTCGGCGAGGTGCGCGGCCTCGGCCCGATGCTCGCGCTCGAGCTGCGCGAGCCGACGCCCGACGCCGCCAAGGCCGCGACCGCGGCCGCGTTCGAGAAGGGGCTGCTCCTGCTGTCCTGCGGCCTCGACGGGAACGTGATCCGGCTCCTGCCGCCGCTGACGGCAAGCGACGAGGAGCTCGAGCGCGGGCTCGACCTGCTGGAGGAGGCACTTGGCGACGCTGGCGCCGAGCGCACCTGAGATCGAGCCGGTCGAGGGCGCTCCGGCCGTCCGGCTGAGCGGCATCCGCCGCGTCTACGGCGACGTCGTCGCGGTCGACGGAATCGACCTCGACATCGCCGCCGGCGAGTTCTTCACGCTGCTCGGGCCCTCGGGCTCGGGCAAGACGACGACCCTCCGCGTGATCGCCGGCTTCGAGCGCCCCGATGCCGGCCACGTCGAGCTGCAGGGCGTCGACGTCACCCGCGTCGCTCCCTCCCAGCGCGCGGTCAACACGGTCTTTCAGGACTACGCCCTCTTCCCGCACATGACGGTCGCCGAGAACGTCGAGTACGGCCTGCGGGTGAAAGGGATGTCGCGCCGCGACCGCCGAGCGCGCGCCCAGGACGTGCTCGAGCGGGTGCGCCTGCCAGGAGTCGGCGACCGCAAGCCCGTCCAACTCTCGGGCGGCCAGCGGCAGCGTGTCGCGCTCGCGCGGGCGATCGTCAACGGCCCGCCCGTCCTGCTCCTCGACGAGCCGCTCGGCGCACTCGACCTGAAACTGCGCCAGGAGATGCAGACCTTCCTCAAGGCGCTGCAGCGCGATCTCGGGATCACGTTCGTCTACGTCACGCACGACCAGGAGGAGGCGCTGACGATGAGCGACCGCCTCGCCGTCTTCAACGAGGGCAAGATCGAGCAGGTCGGTGCGCCGGCCGACGTCTACGAGCACCCGCAAACTGCGTTCGTAGCGGGCTTCGTCGGCGTCTCGAACATCCTCGAGCGCGCTGGGCGGACGATCACGATTCGCCCGGAGAAGATCCGGATGAGCGACGAGGGGGCCGGCGAGGGCGAGCCCGGAGCGGTTCGCGAGGTCGTCTACGTCGGGATGGTCACCCGTTTCGTCGTCGACCTCGATGCCGGCGGCCAGCTCGTCGTCGTCCGGCAGAACCTCGAGACGTCCTCGCAGGAGGCGCTCTCGGAGCAAGGGAAGCGGGTCCGCCTCTCGTGGCGGCCGGAGCACACGTATGAGATCCAGAAGGAGGGCACGTGAGAAGCATTCCCAAGAGGTCGCGCGTGACCGTCGTAGCCGTGGCGGCTCTCACTGCGGCGCTCGCACTCGTGGCGAGCGGCTGCGGTGGCGGTGGCGGTGGCGGCAGCACCAGCGGTGGCGGCGGCACGACGACGACGATCGGCAAGGGAGAGGGCTCGCTCAACGTGATCGAGTGGCCGTACTACACGTACAAGAGCTTCGCGCAGCCGTTCGAACAGAAGACGGGCTGCATCATCCACCGCAAGGACGCGGGTTCCTCGCAGGAGATGTTCGCGCTGATGCACGCGAACGGCGGCGGAGGCGGCGGCCAGTACGACCTCGTCTCGGCCTCGGGCGACGCGAGCCTTCGCCTCATCGACGCGGGCGACGTCCAGCCGATCGACATCAACCAGATCCCGAGCTGGAAGGACTTTCTGCCGGCGTTCAAATCGCCGCCGCACAACACGGTCGACGGCAAGCACTACGGCGTCTCGGTGCAATGGGGGCCGAACACGCTCATCTACAACACCCAGAAGGTGAGCCCCGCACCGACGGGGTGGGGCTCGGTCTACAGCCCGCAGTACAAGGGCAAGCTCACGGTGCCGAACAACCCGATCCAGATCGCGGACGCTGCGCTGTACCTCATGCAGACGAAGCCGAGCCTCGGGATCAACGACCCGTACCAGCTCGACGAAGGCCCAGCTCAACGGCGGCCACGAACCTCCTCATCAGCCAGAAGCCGCTGCTCAAGCGCTACTGGAACTACGCCGCGGACGAGATCACGTCGTTCAAGAACGGCGACGTGTGGATGGGCGCCGGCTGGCCGTACCAGACGCTGCAGCTTCAGGGCAACAAGCAGCCGATCAAGGAGGTCGTGCCGCTGCCGACGACCGGCTGGGCCGACACGTGGATGCTCGCCGCAAAGGCTCCGCATCCGAACTGCGCGTACAAGTGGATGCAGTACGTGACGACACCGAAGGTCGAGGCGCAGCAGGCGCTCGTCTTCGGCGAGACGCCGGTCAACCCGAAGGCCTGCCCGTACATGGACAAGATCCAGAAGGGCTCGTGCGCGGCGTACCACCTGAACGAGCCGGCGTCCTACTACAACCAGATCAAGTTCTGGAAGACGCCGGTCCCGCAGTGCGGGTGGACGACGAAGGAGACCTGCACGGACTACAACGCCTGGGTTCAGGCGTGGGCGCAAGTAACGGGGTGACGCTTGGCGGCTGACGCCGGCGTAGTCGAGACGGGCCCGCCGATCCGGCGGGCCCGTCTGCGCCTCTCGGGGTTCTTCTGGCGGCGGCCCTGGCTGCGAGCGCTCGGGTTGCTGGCGCTGCCGCTCGCGGCGTTCCTCGTCGTCTACGTCGGATCGCTCGGCGTCCTCTTCATCTCGTCGCTCTGGACCTCGAACTCCTTTACGTCCACGATCGAGCACACGTGGACGTTCGCCAACTACCGGACGATCTTCTCGAGGGCCGGCCCGTATCTCCACATCGCCGGTTTCACACTCGAGATGGCCGCGGTCGTCACGCTCACCTGCACGGTCCTCGCCTTCCCGCTCGCTTTCTTCATGGCCCGGCTGGCCGGCAAGCGAACGCGGGCCTTGCTCTTCGTGATGGTGCTGCTGCCGCTCTGGTCGAGCTACCTCGTCCGCCTCTATGCCTGGCAGACCATCATCGCCCACAACGGCGCGATCAACTGGGCGCTCAACGGGCTGGGCCTGCCGGACCAGAACCTCGCCTACACGAACACGGCGATGTGGATCGTCTACACGTACGTCTGGCTGCCGTTCATGGTGCTGCCCGTCTACGCGGCGCTCGAGCGGATCCCGGACTCGTACCTCGAGGCCTCCGCCGATCTCGGTGCGCGCGGCTGGCGGACGTTCCGCTCCGTCGTTCTGCCACTGGCACTACCGGGCGTCGTGGCGGGATCGATCTTCACGTTCGCGCTGACCCTCGGCGACTACATCACGCCGGCGCTCATCGGCGGCACGAACTCGGACATGATCGGAACAATCGTCTACGAGAACTTCTCCACCAACCTCCCGTTCGCCGCGGCCTTTGCGGTGATCCCGATGGCGATCATGGGCGCCTACCTGTTGATCGCCCGCCGGCTGGGAGCGTTCGAGGCCCTGTGACCGGCCGCGGAACCCGCATCTCGCTGGCGGTCTGGTCCGTGCTCGTGATCGCCTTCCTCTGGATCCCGATCGTGATCATCGCGCTCTACGCGTTCAACGGCTCGACGTTGCAGGGCTGGCCGATCACGAGCTGGACGACCCACTGGTTCAGCGTCGCCTGGCACGACCCCGACGTGCGCAGCGCCTTCGAGCTCTCGGTGAAGGTCGGCGCGATCACCACGGTCATCGCGCTCGTGCTCGGGACGATGGCCGCGGCCGCCGTGGCCCGCTACCGCTTCTTCGGCCGTGAGGCCGTGTCGTTCCTGCTCGTCCTGCCGCTCGCGCTGCCGGGGATCATCACCGCGATGGCCCTGGTCTCGTTCTTCAACTTCGCCGGGATCCAGGCCTCGATCTGGACGATCGTGATCGGCCACGCGACCTTCTGCGTCGTCGTCGTCTTCAACAACGTCGTCGCGCGCCTGCGCCGCTCCTCGGGCTCGCTGATCGAGGCGTCGCAGGATCTCGGCGCGGACGGGTGGCAAACGTTTCGCTTCGTCCTCTGGCCCGTCCTGTCGACGGCGCTCGTCGCGGGCGGGCTGCTCGCCTTCGCGCTCTCCTTCGACGAAGTCATCGTGACGACCTTCACGGCGGGCGCGCAGCAGACGCTTCCGCTCTTCATCCTCGACAACATCCGGCAGGGCCAGCAGCTGCCCGTCATCAACGTCGTGGCCTTCTTCGTCATCGTCATCACCGTCATCCCGGTCGCGCTCGCACAACGCGTGATGCGCGACACTGGCGTGATCCGGCGTGGAGCAGCCGAGGTGACCGAGGCGGTCGAGGCGGCAGAGATACCCGCGGTCTGAGCAAGGAGGAAACCATGAGCACCACGACCACGCAGTACAAGATCCTGATCGGCGGCGAGCTCGCCGACGCCGCCTCCGGCGAGACGATGGAGGTGATCGCGCCGGCGACCGGCGAGACGATCGCCGAGGTGCCGCGCTGCGGCGCGGAGGACGTCGACCGCGCCGTCGAGGCGGCGCGGGCCGCGGCCCCGGAGTGGCTCGAGAAGACGCCGAAGGAGCGCTCGGAGCTCCTGCACGAGCTCGCCGACGTGCTGGAGGAGCACGCAGAGGAGCTCGCCCAGCTCGAGTCGGTCAACGTCGGCAAGCCGCTCATGGCCTCGCGCGACGAGATGCCTTTCTCGGCCGACAACCTCCGCTTCTTCGCGGGCGCCGCCCGCAATCTCGAGGGCAAGTCGGCCGGCGAGTACATCGAGGGCTACACCTCGATGATCCGGCGCGAGCCGCTCGGGATCGTCGGCGGCATCTGCCCCTGGAACTACCCGCTGATGATGGCCGTCTGGAAGATGGGGCCGGCCCTCGCTGCGGGCAACCTTCAGATCCTCAAGCCCTCCGAGCAGACGCCGCTCTCCCTGCTCCGCTTCGTCCAGCTCGCGCAGGAGGTCATCCCGCCCGGCGTGCTCCAGGTCGTGACCGGCGACGGCGTCCCGGTCGGGCAGCGGCTCGTCGAGCATCCGGCGGTCGGGATGGTCTCGCTCACCGGGGACGTCGAGACCGGCAAGACGATCGCCCGCAACGCGGCCGACACGCTCAAGCGCGTCCACCTCGAGCTCGGCGGCAAGGCGCCGATGGTGATCTTCGACGACGCCGACCCGAAGGCCGTCGCCGAGGGAATCCGGCTCGCCGGCTACTGGAACTCCGGCCAGGACTGCACCGCCGGCTCGCGCGTCATCGCCGGCCCGAAGATCTACGACGCGCTGCTCTCCGAGCTCGTGCCGCAGGTGGAGTCGCTCAAGGTGGGCGACCCGCTCTCGGACGAGACCGAGATGGGCTCGGTCATCTCCCACGACCAGCAGGAGCGGATCCTCGGCTTCCTCGAGCGCGCGAAGGGCGCGACGATCCTCACCGGCGGCGGCACCGGGGCTGCAAGAATCGCCGGCAAAGCCGGCGATGCGCGGCCGGAAGACCGCGCCGCCGGAGGCGGCGCTGGCGCGACGAACGGCGGCGGCTTCTTCGTCCAGCCGACGATCGTCACCGACGTGAAGCAGGACGACGAGATCGTGCAGCGCGAGGTCTTCGGCCCGGTCGTGACCGTGCAGAAGTTCGCGGACGACGACGAGGCGATCCGCTGGGCGAACGACGTCCGCTACGGGCTCGCGGCCTCGGTCTGGACGCGCGACGTCGGACGCGCCATGAACGCGGCACGCAAGCTCCAGTTCGGGGCGGTCTGGGTCAACGACCACCTCCTCCCCATCTCGTCCGAGCTGCCGCACGGCGGCTACAAGCAGTCCGGCTACGGCAAGGACATGTCCCTCTACTCGATGGAGGAGTACACGCAGCTCAAGCACGTCGCGATCAAGCTGAACTGAAAGGTGCGGAGGCGGACTCGCGATCGAGTCCGCCTGGCGCCGCAGTGTCTAGGTTTGGGCCGGTCGTGTTGCGCTCGCGGAGCGGTGGGCACGAACTCGGAACCCGTCTCTGCAGGGCATCGTCGGCGATCCCTACGCGGCGCGCACCGGCCGCACGGCCAGTCTCGCCGTCACCGACCGTCGTGGCTCGTTCGAGGGACGAATCGCGAGCCGACCCGGACGGACTAAGGCATCCCATCCGTCCTGGTGACGACGCGCGCCGGAAGGCGACCTATCTCGCAACAGAGGTCAGGAAGTCGCTCGCGCAACGACGCAGGGCGCTTTGTCCTAGCCCACTGCGGCCCGGCACGCGAGGGGGCAGCACGCGCCGGGGACGTGCCCTTCCTGACCTCACCGTTTGGGGCAGGGCGCGGAGGCCGGACGGGCCGGGGAAGACCCGTCCGGCCTCCGAGTTGTTGCTAGCCCGTCTCCTTCACGAGGTCGCCGGAGAACGAGCACGTAGGCCCGCTCGCGCCCTGGATGAAGACGCCGTTGTTCGGGGCGCCGAGGAAGACCGTCGTACCGGTGCCGTCGTCGACGCCGAACTTTCCGTCGTACGCCGGTTCCCAGTCCACCCCACTCCCGTCGACGTACGCTCCCGTCCCGACCTGGACGGGGCCGGTGGCGATGTCGAAATTGCCGGGGTAGTTGTTGTTGGTGAAGTAGTCGCGCAGCGATGCGCCGTCCTGCGAGGTCGTGATGTACGTCTCGGCGCTGTACTGCCCCGCGTCGCCGTTGAACAGGTAGCAGTAGCCGGTGAGCGTGAACGGCCCGACCGTCGCGAGCGTGACGGTGTTTGCATGGGCGAAGTCCGCCCCGGCCGTGGCGACCGTCGTGTTCCACGTCACCGTGTTGGTCGAACCCGGAGGCCCGGGCGGCCCCTGGTCTCCCGTGTCGCCCTTGGCACCGGTGTCGCCCTTCGGACCCGGCGCGCCGGTGGCGCCCTGGGCTCCCTTCGACCCGCGCTTGCCGACGATGCAGAGCTTGTGCCCGTACTTCGGGATCGCCGAGAGATCGCCGTACGAGTCTCCCCCGTCCTTGCGATCCACGTACACGCAGTACTTCGTGACGGTCTTCGTGACGATCTTCGTGTGGCGCGACACGCCGGCGAAGGCCATCGCGCCGACGGTTCCCATGACCGCCGCAGCCCCCACCAGAGCCGCGCCGAGAATCCATCTCCTACGCATGAACCGCTCCTCTCCTCACACCCCTGGCCGCATACTCGATGCGACCCATAGGAGCGCGATCCTACGATGCCCTTAACCCCCGATCAACCCCGAGTCACCGCCAACCTCTAGCGGCTTTCGTCGTCTCAGCCGGTGAGGCTACGCTCCGGGCGGAGGGCCGCTCTCGAAGGGAGACCGTTTGGCAATCCAGACGCACGCCGACGCGCACGAGATCGCGTGCCGGCTGCTCGACAACATCGAGACGGTCGTCCACGGGAAGCGCGAGCAGATCACGCTCGTCGTCGCGGCACTCGTCTGCGGAGGCCACGTCCTGCTCGAGGACGTGCCGGGCACCGCGAAGACGGTGCTCGCCCGGGCGATCGCGCAGTCGATCGAGGGAGCGCACGCCTCCCGGATCCAGTGCACACCCGACCTGCAGCCGACCGACGTGACCGGCCTCTCGATCTTCAACCAGCGCGAACGGGACTTCGAGTTCAGGCCCGGCCCGGTGTTCGCCAACGTCGTCCTCGTGGACGAGATCAACCGCGCGATGCCCAAGACGCAGTCCGCGCTGCTCGAGGCCATGGCCGAGCAGCAGGTGACCGTGGACGGAGTCACCCGCGTGCTCGCCGAGCCGTTCCTCGTCATGGCGACCCAGAACCCGATCGAGTACGAGGGCACGTTCCCGCTGCCGGAGGCCCAGCTCGACCGCTTCTTCGTCCGCACCACGCTCGGCTATCCCGACGCGGAGGACGAGAACCGGATCGTCAACGAGCAACTCGGCGGGCACCCGCTGGGACGGATGGAGGCGAGCGTCGACGTCGCCGACGTCTCGGCGCTGAGCGCCGCGGTGCGCGAGGTGTTCGTGCACGACGCGGTCGCGCGCTGGATCGTCGAGCTCGTGCGCGCCACCCGCGGGCTGGAGATGGTCGCGATCGGCAGCTCCGTGCGCGGCTCGCTGGCCCTCAACCGCGCGGCGCGCGCCTGGGCGATGCTGAACGGCCGCCGCTACGTGACCCCCGAGGACGTCGAGCGGCTGTTCGTCCCCGTGCTGATGCACCGCCTGCTCTTTCGGCCAAGCTTCGTGGCCGAGATCCGGGACCGGGGCTGGGAAGCGGCTGCGGTCGAGATCCAGCAGCGCTGCGTCGAGCAGGCGCCGAAGCCGGGCTTCGACATCGACCTCGACGTCCCCGCCGCGGCGGTGTAGCGCACTTCCCGCCGCGCGGGTCGTGGACTAGCGATGGCGACCGGGACCTTCCCCCTGATCCCCCGCCGGCGCGTGATCGGCCTCGCCTTCGGAGGCATCCGCAGCGTCCGCCGCGGCAGCGGCTCCGACGTCGCCGGCTCGCGCCAGTACGTGCCCGGAGACAACCTTGCCTGGATCGACTGGGCGGCGACCGCGCGGCTCTCCGCCGTTCGCGACAACGACGAGTTCATCGTCCACGAGTTCTTCGCCGACGAGGCCCCGCACGTCGTGATGGTCGCCGACCGGCGGGCCTCGATGGGGATCGGGGCCTCACCGCTGCGGCGCCTCGACAAGCCCGAGGCTCTGCTCGAGAGCCTGCGCCTGATCCGCGAGAGCGCGCGCGTGACGCGCAGCCTCACCGCCTACCTCGACCATGCCGGCGGGGAGACGACCTGGCGCCCGCCGCGGAGCGAGCGCTTCGCCCCGCAGGGCACACTCGAGGGACGGCCGTTCGACGCGCCGGCCGACACCGTCTCGCGCGCCTTCGAGCACCTCCACGAGCATCGGCGCGAGCTGCCCACGCAGACGTTCGTGTTCGTCCTCTCGGACTTCCTCGTCCCGCCGGACGAGGGCGCGTGGCGGCGGGCGCTCGAGCACCGCTGGGAGCTCGTGCCGGTGGTGATCCAGGATCCGGTCTGGGAGCGGTCGTTCCCCGACGTGGGCGCCCTGACGGTGCCGTACGCCGACCCGCGCGCCGGCGGCGTCGTGCCGGTCTACCTGACCCGCGCCGAAGCCGCAGGCCTGCGCTCCGAGCACGAGGAGCGCGCTGCGGAGCTCACGCGCGTGTTCCGCTCGCTCGGTGCCGAGCCGGTCATGGTCGACTCGCACGAGCCCGGCGCGATCCTCGGCTCGTTCCTGCGCTGGGCGGACCTCCGGATGATGGCGCGGGGAGCGCTCGTATGAGGCGCACCGCCGTCACCGCCGCCTTCGCCGCTTTGCTCGTGGCGCTCACGGCCGCCGCCCCGGCGAGCGCGGCGGGCGGCGGCGTCCCGAAGGTCCACGGCGGCTCGGTGCTCGGCCAGGACCTGCCCCTGAAGGTGTACGCCTCCATCGATCCCGGGGTGCACCTCTTCGGCGATCCGATCACCGCCCGGGTCGCGGTCGTCGCGGACCGGAAGTGGGTCGCCCCCGCGAACGTGCATGTCATCGTCCACTTCCACCCGTACCAGTCCGCCGCGCCTCCGACCGTGGTCCGAGCCGGCAGCGGGCGCCTGCTGCAGATCACCTGGACGTGGCACCTGCACTGCCTCACCGCGAAGTGTCTCCCGGTGACGAAGACCAGCGACCTCGCGCGCGTCTTCAGTTTCAGCCCCGCGCACATCGAGTACGTGGCCCCCACCGGCCAGGTCCGGTACTCGCTCGACGCGCGCTTCCAGCGGATCGCGGTCCTCTCCGAGCTGAGCCCCTCCGAGGTGACCGCGATCCAGAACAACACGGTCCACTGGTACTCCCAGCTGGCCCCGCTTCCCGCGCCCGCTTACCGGGTGTCGCCCAACCTCCTCTTCTGGCTCTCTCTGGCGCTGGCGGCCTTGCTCGGCGCCACGGGTCTGACGCTTGCCTCCCGCTGGGCACTCCAGTTCCGCCCGGCCAGGGCCGCGCAGGGGCCTGCGCTCGGGTCGTCGTCGCTCGAGCGGGCGCTGACGCTCTTCTTCTGGGCGCGAGCGCATGACGACGAGACCCTGCAGCGCAAGGCGCTCGAGCGGGTCGCCGACGAGCTCCCGTACGACGTCCACGACCTCTCCGAGACCGCTCGCGCGCTCGCCTGGTCGGAAGAGACGCCGGAGGAGGAGGAGGTCCAGGAGATCTCCGAGCGCGCGGGGATCAGTCGCCGCAACGGGGAGCCGGAGCAATGAGGGGCACGACGTTCATGCGCCGCGGCGCGACCCGGCTCGGCGACCTGACCCAGCTCGCCGCTCCAGCCCAGCGCACGACCCTCGTCCGCGTCGGCCTGGCACTGGCCCTGGCGGCCACACTCGCCGGCGCGGTGCTCCTCGCGCGCTCCGCCGGCAGCGGGCGCGCGACGGTGCTACCCGTTGGCGCGAAGACCGGCGTCATCGTCGCCGACATGTCCGCGAGCGTCGCAGGCCCGCCCTTCGAGCGAGTCGGCGCCATCGTGCGCGGCCTCGTGCAGGCGAATCAGGCGATGGGGCTCGTCATGTTCTCCGACGTCGGCTACGAGCTGCTGCCGCCGAACTCCCCGCCGAGCGCGCTGCAGCAGTTCCTGCGCTTCTTCGCTCCGAAGAGCGTGACCAAGGGCCAGCCGGTCTTCGGGCAGAGCCCGTGGAGCCCGTTCAGCGGCGGAACCAGGATCTCGACCGGGCTCGTCGCCGGGCAGCAGGCCCTTCGCCGCGCGGGCGTGCCGCACGGGACGCTCGTGCTGATGAGCGACCTCAACGACTCACAGGACGACCGTGACCCGCTGGTCGTCGAGGCCACGACCCTGCGACAGGATCACGTCCCGGTCCGGATCGTGCCGATCAACGCCAACCCGCAAGACGTCCAGGTCTTCACGAGCCTCTTCGGCCAGGGCGCGTTCGTCTCGCCGAGCGCGTTCAAGAAGACGTCGAAGCGGCGCGTCGAGCCGATCTCGGCCGCCTCGCCCTGGGCCTTGCTCGCGGTGGGCCTCGTCCTCGTCGGGCTGCTCGCGGCGAACGAGCGCCTCAACACCCGCCTCGTGCCGGAGTCGGCCTCGTGAGGCGCCTCCGCCGCGCCTTTCCACTCCTCGCCGCGGTCGTGCTGCTCGGCATCGCGACCGTGCTCGTGCTGTTCGCGCTCGACGTCCGCGGCTGGCAGAGCACCTTCACGCAGAGCGACGCACGCTTCCGGGCGCAGCGCTCGCACGTCGGGCTCTGGCGTTCGTCCGCCGTCCTCCCCGGCGACCCGGCGCGCTCCGTGCTCGGGCTCGACGACGCGCTCTCGTACCGGCGGGCGGTGCAGCTCTTCTGGTTCAGCATCGCGGGCGCGAGCACGGGCGGCCAGGCCGACCTGGCCGGGACACGGGTCGCGGGTGAGATCCAGCTGCAACGGCTGATGACGAGCGCGGCCACGGCGGAGGAACGCTCGAATGCGGCGAATCTCCTCGGCGTCCTGACCGTCACCGCGCCGGAGAACAGTGCGACGCAGAAGCAGGAGATCGCAACCGCCGTGCGCTACTTCGCGCACGCCGTCGGCGACGACCCGACGAACTACGACGCGAAGATCAACCTCGAGCTCTTGCTGCGCATCGCCAAGCCGGGCAAGAACGGGCTCGACCAGGACGCCCGCGGCGGCTTCGGCTACGGCGGCGCCAACGGCGTCGGCGTCATCGGCGGAGGCCTCTGATGGGTTTCACGTTCCTCACGCCGATCGACGCGCTGTTCGCGCTCGCGGCGGCGATCCCGCTCGCCGCCCTGTGGTTGGCGCAGACCCGGCTGGAACGCGTACGCCGTGCCTTTTCGCTGCGGACGCCGCGCCGGCGCGAGCTCGTGGGCATCATCGTGGCGCTCGCCCTGCTGCCGGTGCTGATGGGGGTCGCCGCCGCCCAGCCGGTCGTCGTTCAGCACAGGTTGCTGGGACAGCGCCTGGACGTGCAGGCGTTCTTCGTCTTCGACAGCTCCAGCTCGATGTCGGCGCGGACGGGGCCACACGGCCCGACCCGGCTGGAACGCGCGAAGCAGGAGGCCGAGGAGGTGATCCCGAAGCTCGGCGACATTCCGGTGGGCGTGGCGACCATGACCGATCGGGTCCTCCCCGACGTGATGCCGACCACCAATTCCGCGCTCATCCGGCGCACGATCGAGCAGTCGGTGGGGATCGACCGGCCGCCCCCGAGCCAGCTCTACCCGGGGCGCGCAACGACATTCTCGGCGCTCTACCCGATCCCGTACTCCAACTTCTACAACCCCGGCGTGGAACATCGCATCCTGGTCGTCTTCACCGACGGCGAGGCCGTTCGCATCAGGTCGCAGGTCGGCTACGAGCTGGCTCGCGCGATGACCGTGCATCCACTCTTCGTCCACGTGTGGGCGCCGACGGAACGGATCTACGTCCGCGGCCGGATCGATCCCCACTACCGCCCCGACCCCACCAGCACAGGCGAGTTGACCCGTTTCGCCACGGCCGCGCACGGGCGCGTCTTCGGCGAGAACGACCTCAACGACCTCGCCAAGACGATCCGCGCCGAGGCCGGCAACGACCCGGTCACGACCCAGGTCCTCGGCTACGCGCGAGTCGCGCTCGCGCCGTGGTTCGTCCTCGCCGGGGTCATCCCGCTCGCCTTCCTGCTCTACCGCCGCAACCTCTAGACCAGAAGGCGCCTACCGGAGTCGAACCGGTGTACTGGGTTTTGCAGACCCATGCCTAACCACTCGGCCAAGGCGCCGCGCGGCGGTCATCGTATCGGCGCCACCTCGGCCGGCTCGAGCACCTCGCCGAGGAAGGCAGTGGCCCGCTCGAACACGTCCACGCGGTTCGCGAGCTTCTCGACCATGTGCCCCTCGTCCTCGTAGATCACGAGCTCGCAGCGCACGCCTCGCCGGACGAGCTCCTCGTGGATCGCCTCCGACTCGCTCACCGGCACGCGCGGGTCGTTGCGGCCGTGCTCGATGAAGAGCGGTGCCCTGATCGCGTCCAGCCGGCTCCACGGCGACAGGCGCTGGAGCAGCTCGGGATCGCCGAGCGGCCCGTACTCCCGCTCGCGGGCCGCCCGCCGCCAGACCGACGTGTTCTCGAGGAACGTGCGGAGGTTCGAGATGCCCACGAACTCGATGCCCGCCGCCCAGAGCTCGGGCTGGAACGCGAGCGCGGCCAGCACCATGTAGCCGCCGTAGGAGCGCCCGTACACCACGGCGCGCGAGCCGTCGATCTCCGGCCGCGCCGACAGCCACTCGTGCAGAGAAGCGAGATCCGCCACCGAGTCGAGCCGCTTCTCCACGTCGTCCAGGTGCTCGAAGCGCTTCCCGTAGCCGCTCGAGCCACGCACGTTCGGCGCCGCAACCGCGTAGCCGCGCGCGACGAGATACTGCGTCAGGGCGCCGAAGCCCGACGAGTACCACGGCTGCCACTGGCTCTCGGGGCCGCCGTGCACGGTCACGACCACCGGGAACGGACCCTCGCCTGCAGGCAGGAAGAGGAAGACGGGGATCGATTCGCCGTCGAAGCTCTCGAAGCGGTGCAGCTCCGGCTCGGCGCCGTCCTCCACGCGGCCGAGATCGGTCAGCTTCCGCGTGCTCGCCGAATCGAAGTCGTGGAGCCAGACCTGGTTCGGCTCCGTCGGCGTCGAGAACGCGAAGGCGACGCGTGCCCCATCCGGTGAGAAGACGAAGTGCTCCGCGACTCCGTCACCCGGCAGCGGCAGGTCGTCGGTGCGTGAGTAGCCGTCCTCGTTCGCGACCACCAACACCCGCCGGCCGGCAGCGTCGCCGATGCACGCGAGATCCCAGTCCGACACGTGCAGGACCTCCCAGGCGCCGCCGAGCGTGTACCGCGAGACCGCGAACGTGTCGCGGCCCTCGCTCGTCGCGCAGAGGAAGCCGGACGAGTCGGCGAGCCAGACCGGATCCGTGTATTCCGCCTGGCCCTCGTGCGGCGTCACGTGGACGACCTCGCCGCTCTCGACGCCGAGCAGGAACAGGTTGTTGTCGCCGCTCAGCTCCCCGAGCTGCCCGGCGACGACCCACCGCCCGTCCGGAGAGATCTCGCCGTTGGCGCACAGGCCGCCGAGCTCGAACGTCCGCTCCTCCCCGCTCTCGAGGTGCCGCACGACGATGTCGAAGTCGAGGCCGTTGCGGCGATTCGTCGAGTACGCGAGCAGCGCGCCGTCATGCGAGACGTGCGGCGAACGGTGGATGTAGCGAGGATCCACGACGAGCGGATCGCCCGCCAGGTAGAGCTGCGTGCGCTCGTTCCCGCCCTCGTCGATCTCGAGCAGGAGACGGTCGTCGGGGAGCAGCTGCCCCTCGACGGGCTCGTCGTAGCTCGTCAGCTGCTCCAGCCGGCCGGTTTCGAGCGGCAGCTTGTAGAGCTGGCGCATCCCGGACAGGTCGCTCGCCACGAGCAACCATGAGCCGTCGCTCGACCACGACAGCGGATAGGCCTGCCGCAGCTCGAGCAGCGTCCGCAGATCCCCCACGAGGCTGAGGCTATCGATCGGGATCAGGCTGCGGCGAGCTCGGGGATGATCGCGTCGCCGAAGGCCTGCAACGTCTCCTCCTGCCCGTGGGTCATGAGGTAGATGTTGAACTGGTCGACGCCGATCCCCTGGAGCTCCTGCAGCTTCGCCTTCGCCTGCTCCGCCGTCCCGAGGACGCAGAAGCGGTCGCAGATCTCGTCGGTGACGAACTCGCCGTGCGCCGCGCCGACGCGCGAGTGGTCGTTGTAGTCGTAGAACTTGCGCGCCTGGACGTAGTCGGTGAGCGCCGTCGGCACGGCGCTGCCGTCGGTGCCGTAGCGCTCGATCAGGTCCATGACGTGGTTCGAGACCATGGCCGGGAACCAGCGCACCTGCTCGCGCGCGTCGGCGAGGTCGTCGGAGATGTGGGCCGGCGCGCCGACGATGCACTTGAGCTCGCTCGGGTCGCGGCCCGCCTCCTCGGCGGCACGGCGGGCGGTGTCCATGATCCACTGGATGATCTCCGGGTCGGCGAGCTGGATGATCACGCCGTCGGCGACGCGGCCCGCGACCGCCAGCGCCTTCGGCCCGTAGCCGGCGATCCACATCGGGATCGGCGGCAGCTCGTCCCGCACCCATTTGAGCTGGAGCTCCTTGTCGTTCCACTCCACCTCGCGGCCGTTCATGAACTCGCGCACCATCGCGCAGGAGCGCTCGAACTCCGCGACCCTCATCGGCTGGCGGCCGATGTAGCGGACGGCCGAGTCGCCGCGCCCGATGCCCATCGCCATCCGCCCGTCGGAGAGGTCGTGCAGCGTCGCGTACGCGCTTGCGAGCACGGTCGGGTCGCGCGTCGCCGGGTTTGTCACGAAGTGGCCGAGGTGGATCGAGGAGGTCTCGCGCGCCGCGACCGCGAGCATCGGCACCGACTCCTGCCAGAGGACGTGCGAATCGTACGTCCACGCGTAGCCGAAGCCGTGGCGCTCGGCGAGCTGGATCAGCTCGAGCCAGCGCGAGAACGGCGGATCCGGGAGGACGGTGACGCCGAAGTCCACCCTGCGAGCCTATCGCCCCACATCGGCCCGAGCGGACACGTCTCGGTGCCGGGCACGGGGACACGGCCAGAAAGGGGCTGGAGAGCCCCGACCGCACTGTCCGCGCGATACGCGCGCACACCACCCGAACGGGACATGGCCCTCTGTCTGGCACCAGGACGTGTCCGGCGGAGACAGCGGCTCCCGACGGACGGGACACGTCCGGAACCAGGTTCCGGACGTGTCCGGGGGAACGGTGCTCCAGACGGAGCGGCGCCCTACGTCGCGCGACTCCGTGACGCTCTGGACGGGCCGGCCGCGACGAGCTCGTGGCTCCCGGCAACCAGCTCACGCACGAGCTCATCCGGCACGTCGCCGCCGCACGTGATCGTCAGCCAGTGGCGCTTGTTCAGGTGGTAGCCGGGCTCGACCTCGCGGTAGCTCGCGCGCAGTTGCTCGCCGAGCTCGGGCTCGCACTTTACGCTCACGCGCAGCGGCTCCCGCTTCAGCCGGACGAGCGCGAACATCTTCCCGCCCACCTTGAACACGGACGTCTCGGGGCCGAACGGGAACGTCTGCTCGGCGTCCGCGAGCGTCAGGCAGAGACGACGCAGCCGGGCGGGCGTCACTCTCGTTCGAGCACGACGACGGGAATATCGCGATCGGTCCTCGTCGCGTACTCCCTGTAATGCGGCCAGACCTCGTTCATCAGCTCCCAGAGCCGCTCGCGCTCCTCGCCTCCCGCCACGCGCGCCCGCGCCCGGAAGCGATCGCCCTTGATCTGGACGCCGACCTCGGGCGTCTTGGCGAGGTTCTTGAACCACCCGGGATGGTCGGGCGCGCCGCCCTTCGAGGCGACGATCACGGGCGTGTCGCCGTCGAGGTTGTAGATGAGCGGCGTCGTCGTCTCGTTCCCGGTACGGCGGCCGGTCGTCGTGAGGAGAAGGATCGGCGAGCCCTCCTTCCAGTCGTGCCCCACCGCGCCGTCGGTCTCGCGGTACCGCCGGACATGCTCCTGGCCGTAGAGCTGCGTGGCGTCGGTGCTGCTCATGCGAATGCCTCCAGTGCCTTCGTGGTCAGCCGGTCGAGCGCCTGCACCGAGAGCTCGAGATGCTCGTCCTTCGTGTCCTCGAGCTTGGTGTGCGAAAGGCCCCGTAGGGACTGAACGAAGACCATCACGGTCGGGATTCCCGCCCGCGCAACCTCGGCCGCGTCGTGGAGCGGCCCCGACGGCAGGCGGTGCGACGAGCCGGCGACCTCGCGCACCGACTCGTCGGCGAGCTCGAGCAGGCGGTCGTCGAAGGGGATGGGCTCGATCGACCAGATCCGCTCCCACTCGACCTCCAGGTTCTCCTCGCGCGCGAACCGCTCGCTCGCCTCCTGCGCGAGCGCGAGCAGCCGCTCGAGCTTCGCCGCGTCGAGGTGCCGCTGGTCGAGGAGCTGCTCGGCCGTCTCGACGACGGACGTGACGATGCCCGGCCTGCAGACGACTCCACCCGACGTGCAGACGGCGCCGTCCCCCACCCCCGCCGCGATCGGCCGGATCTCAAGCGCAAGCTTTGCGGCTCCGGCGAGGGCGTCGCGTCGCTGATCCATTGGCGTCGAGCCGGCGTGGGCGGCCTGGCCGCGCCACGTGACGAGATGGCGCTCCACGCCGAAGGTGCCGAGGACGACCCCGAGCGGCAGATCGAGCGCCTCGAGCACCGGCCCCTGCTCGATGTGCAGCTCGAGATACGCCGCAGCGCCGTCGAGCATCCGCCGCGCCTCGAGCGCTCGGTCGAGGTCGACGCCGTGCTCGGCCAGCGCATCCGGCAGGGCGATCCCGTCGGCGTCGCGGCGCTCGCGCAGCTCGTCCTGGTCGCTCATCGAGCCGGCAGCTGCCGAGGAGCCGAAGAGCGAGCGCCCGAAGCGCGCACCCTCCTCGTCCGCCCAGTTCACGAGCCGCACGGTCAGCGGCGGCGTCCCGTCCTCGGCGATCCGCCGCAGCACCTCGACCGCCGCGAGCACGTTGAGGCAGCCGTCGAGCCAGCCGCCGTTCGGGACGGAGTCGATGTGACCCCCGAGCAGCAGCGCGCGATCCGACTCGCCCGGCAGCGTGAACCACTGGTTCCCGGCCTCGTCGATTTCTTCGTCGGCCCCGACCGCGACCACCTTCTCGCGCAGCCACTGGCGCGCGCGTTCCCACGTCTCGGTCCACGCGACGCGCTGCGCCCCGTTCTCGTCGCCGGTCAGCTCCTGCAGCTCACGCAGCTCGGCGACGGTCCGTGACGGTGACAGGCTCACCTGAGGAGCTTAGACTCGGAGGCGATGTCGATCCTGATCCGCGGAGGGCGCATCGTGACGGCCGCCGACGACTTCGTCGCCGACGTGCTCGTCGAGGGCGAGCAGGTCGCGCTGATCGGCGCCGACCTCGACGTCCCCGCCGACCGCACGATCGACGCGGGCGGCAAGTACGTCCTGCCGGGCTGCATCGACCCGCACACGCACCTCGACATGCCGTTCGGCGGCACGGTCACGATCGACGACTTCGAGTCGGGCCAGACCTCCGCCGCCTTCGGCGGCACGACCTGCCACGTCGACTTCTGCATCCAGGCCCGGGGCCAGACCTTCGCCGAGGCGCTCGCAGACTGGCACGCGAAGGCGAACGGCAAGACGCTGATCGACTACGGCTTCCACATCGCGGTCACCGACCTCGACGACGGCGGGACGCTCGAGGAGCTCGCCTCGCTGCCAGAGCAGGGCGTCACCTCGTACAAGCTCTTCATGGCGTACAAGAACGTCCTCCAGGTCGACGACGAGACGCTCTTCCGCGCGATGCAGGTCGCGGCCGCGAGCGGCGCGCTCGTGATGGTGCACGCCGAGAACGGCGACGCGATCGACGTGCTCGTCCGCGAGGCGCTCGCGCGCGGCTACACGGCGCCGATCCACCATGCGCTGACACGCCCGCCGGAGCTCGAGGGCGAGGCCACGAACCGGGCCATCCAGCTCGCGCGGATCGCCGGCAGCCCGCTGTACGTCGTCCACGTCACCTGCCGGGAGGCCGTCGAGCCGATCCGCCGCGCCCGCGACCAGGGCTGGGACGTCTGGGGGGAGACGTGCACGCAGTACTTCTTCCGGTCGATCGACGACCTCGCGCAGCCGGGCTTCGAGGGCGCGAAGTACGTCTACTCGCCGCCCGCGCGCCATGCGGCGAACCACGATGTGCTGTGGGACGCCGTGCGCACCGACGCGCTGTCCGCGATCTCGACCGACCACTGCGCCTTCCTCTGGGACGGGCAGAAGACGCTCGGCAAGGACGACTTCACGAAGATCCCGAACGGCGGCCCCGGGCTCGAGGACCGGCTGAAGATGATCCACCACTTCGGCGTCCGTGAGGGCCGCATCGGCCTCAACCGGATGGTCGACCTGCTCGCGACCCGGCCGGCGAAGCTGTTCGGCCTCTACCCGCGCAAGGGGACGGTGGCCGTCGGCGCCGACGCCGACCTCGTCGTCTTCGACCCCGAGCGGCGCGAGACGCTCTCGGCGTCGACGCACCACTCGAGGTGCGACTACAACCTCTACGAGGGAACCGAGGTGGTCGGCGCACCCGAGACCGTGCTCCTGCGCGGCAACGTCCTCGTCGAGGACGGCGAGCTCGTCGGCACGCCGGGCCTGGGACGCTTCGTGCGGCGGGCGAGGTTCGGCGAGCAGCTCGAGACCGGCGCCGCAGTCTCGTCGTGACTCGCGCCTTCGCGCGTTGAGCAGGGCTTTTTTTACGCCGGACGAACAAAGCTGCGCTAGCCTCATGAGCCTCGTGGGGTCCCTCATCGGAGAGCGGCGTGGGCGCCTCGGGCTGCTCGCGGTACTCGCAATCGCGTTGACCGCGGTCCTCTCGGTGAGCGCGTCCGACGCTGCAACCGCCCGCGCCAAGGGCCTCGACGTCTCGAACTGGAACGGGGCGATCAACTGGGTCAAGGTCGCGAAGGCGGGCTACCGCTTCGCGTTCGGGAAGGCGACCGAGGGCACCGGCTACGTCGACAAGACGTACACCGCGAACCGGAACGGCAGCGAGGCCGCCGGCCTCACCTTCGGCGCCTACCACTTCGCGCGGCCGACCGGCCCCAGCCTGGCCGCGGCGACCGTGAACGCGATCAAGCAGGCCAACCACTTCCTCGCCGTCGCCGACCCGCAGCCGGGCGAGCTGCCGCCGGTGCTCGATCTCGAGAAGACGGGCAACCTGCCGAAGCAGCGCCTGCTGGCCTGGACGCTCGCCTGGCTCGGCCAGATCGACGCCCGCACCGGCGTCGAGCCGTTCGTCTACACCTCGCCGCTCTTCTGGAAGGGGAACCTCGGCGACTCGACGGCTGCGGCCGCAGCAGGCACCGGCCTCTGGATCGCGCACTGGACCTCGAAGAGCAAGCCGACGGTACCCGCGCAGAACTGGAACGGCGACGGCTGGAGGTTCTGGCAGTGGACGGACTGCGTCTCCGTCCCGGGAATCCAGCACTGCAGCGACGGCGACCGGATGAACGGCACGAAGCTCTCGTCGGTCGCCATCGACCCGTATCCGCTCGGCCTGCCCGTCCTCTCCACCCCGCCGACGATCGTCGGCCCTCCCGAGGCCGGCGAGCTGCTCGCCGCCGTGCCCGGCGGATGGGAAGGCGGCAAGCCGATCACGTTCACCTACCAGTGGCGGCGGTGCGACGCGGCGGGCGCCAACTGTGTCTCGATCTCCGACGCGACCGCCGAGTCGTACCGGCCGGTCAGTGCCGACGTGGGGGACGCGCTCAAGGTCTTCGTGACGGCCACCTCCACGGCGGGCACCGCCAACGCCACGAGCGTTCCGACGGCAGCCGTCACGCCCGCCGGCACGTCCCCCGGCGCCCGCCCGACCAACCTCAAGCCGCCGCAGATCCTCGGCACGCCCCAGGACGGACAGATCCTGACGAGCTCGGTCGGGACCTGGACGGGCTCGCCGACGAAGTTCACGTACCGCTGGCGGCGCTGCAACGCGAGCGCCACGTCCTGCATCGCGATCCCGCACGCCACGGGGCCGCACCGGACCTTGAACCCCGACGACATCGGCTCCACGCTCTCGCTCGTTGTGACCGCGACCGGCAAGGGCGGCGCCGCCTCGGCGACCACCTCGGCGACCGAGGTCGTCGTCGCCGCACCGCTGCCGGCCGTCTCGACCGGGACCCAGACCGTGCGCCGGGGCGTCGCCGGCAACCTCCAGACGGCCGACGGACGCGCGACCGTCACGTGGCAGCCGGGCGCGGTGCCGGTGGAGGGACCGTCTCGCTCACCGCCTTCAGCGGCACGCTCTCGGTCCCGGGAACCGAGGTCGCCCTCTCGGTGCCGGGGCTGTCGTCGAAAGGATTCCGGTGGCCGCTCGACCTCTGGTACGCGCAGCCGCAGCCGACCCGGACGGTGCTCGGCTACTCGACGGACGGGAAGGTCTACCACTCGGTGCCGTCGCTGCAGCCGGCGCAGCTCCCGCCCGGCACGGCCGTCGGCCTGTACGTCGACCCGAACAACCTCGATCACGTCCTGACGCGAACGCCGTTCGAGGTCGCCCTGTTCAAGCAAGGCGCCTGGGGCGACCCGACCTACACCTCGCCGACCGGCCCGGCGCTCGCGACCCTGGCCAAGTTCCAGGCCCTCCCCCATCCGGCCGACCACACCCTGCTCCTGCTGACCCGGGTCGCGGTGCACTCGCAGGCGCGGATGTCGGGGTCGGTGACCGGCCCGCACGGGTTGAAGATCCCGATCCTCGGCAAAGGCAGCCGCTTCGGCGCGCCGCTGGGAGCCGGAACGTTCCAGCTCGTCCAGGCCTACCGCCGCAAGCCCGGACAGCTGCAGGTGCGCCTGCGGCTCAATGCGCGCACGCTCCCGCCCGGCTCATACAGCCTCCGCATCCTCGCGGTCGATCCGTGGGGACGGCACGGCCGCCTCACGCTCCGCTTCCGCTATCGCTGAGCGCGCGCCCGCAGGCTGAGGAGCTCGTAGGCGACGTTCGCCGCCGCGAGCGCCGTCTGCTGACCGGGGCCGTCGGACTGCGGCGAGACCTCGACGACGTCGGCGCCGACGAGGTCGATCCCGCGCAGGGCGCGCAGGCAGGCGAGGGCTTCCGCGGTCGAGAGGCCGCCGACCTCCGGCGTGCCCGTCCCCGGAGCGAACGCCGGGTCGAGAACGTCGACGTCGAAGGAGAGAAACACGGGACGCGATCCGGCCCGGGTCGCGACCAGGCCGGCGTAGGCGCCGGGCCCGAGCGTCCGCAGCTGCTCGCACGGAAGCACGGCGAAGCCCAGCTCGCGCGCCGACTCGATGTCCTCGGCTGCGTAGAGCGACCCGCGCAGTCCCGCCTGCACCGACGCCGAGGGATCGATCAGCTGCTCCTCGACCGCCCGCCTGAACGTCGTGCCGTGAAAGAAACGCTGGCCGAAGTACTCGTCCCACGTGTCGCCGTGGGCGTCGAGCTGGACGAGCGCGAGCGGCCCGTGCTTCCGCGCGAGCACGCGTAGCTCGGCGAGCGTGACCGAGTGGTCGCCGCCGAGCGCGAGCGGGAAGACGCCCGCCTCGACGAGCGGCGCGAGCGCCTCCTCGACCTGGCCGTACGTGCGCTCGGTGTCGCCCGGCGAGACGGGCAGATCGCCGTAATCGACGATCGAGAGCGTCTCGACGACGTTCACCTCGAGCGCCGGGTTGTACGGCCGCAGGAGCGCCGAGGCCGAGCGGATCGCCTCAGGACCGAAGCGCGCCCCCGTGCGGTAGGTCGTCGCCGTGTCGAAGGGGATGCCGTAGACGGCCGCATCCACGCCGGCGAGGTCGGTCGTGTGCGGCGCCCGCATGAACGTCCTGATGCCGGCGAACCGCGGCAGCTCGCGGGCGTCGAGCGGCCGATGATGCGGGCTTGGCATGCCGGTAAGCCTCGCACAGCCGCAGCCGAAGGGTCTCCAACGGACACGTCTGGTGCCAGGCACCGGCCATGCCTCAAACCGACACGCCTGGTGCCAGGCACCGGCCATGCCTCAAACCGACACGCCTGGTGCCAGGCACCGGCCATGCCTCAAACCGACACGCCTGGTGCCAGGCACCGGCCATGCCTCAAACCGACACGCCTGGTGCCAGGCACCGGCCATGCCTCAAACCGACACGCCTGGTGCCTGGCACCGGCCGTGTCCGCGCGGGACGTGACCGCTAGCGCGTCTGCGGGAAGCCGAGGTCGATCTGTGACGTGGCCGGATCGGGCCAGCGCGAGGTGACGACCTTGCCGCGCGTGTAGAAGTCGATCGCCTCGGGCCCGTAGACGTGGCGGTCGCCGAAGAGCGACGACTTCCAGCCGCCGAACGAGTAGTACGCGACGGGCACCGGGATCGGGACGTTGATCCCGACCATCCCCGCCTGCACGTCGAACTGGAACCGGCGGGCCGCGCCGCCGTCGCGCGTGAAGATCGCGACCCCGTTCCCGTACGGGCTCTCGTTGACGAGCCGCACCGCCTCCTCGTAGGTCGCAACCCGGGTCACGCCGAGCACCGGGCCGAAGATCTCGTCGACATAGGCCTGCATCTCGGGCGTCACGTCGTCGAGCAGGCTCGGGTTGAGGAAGAAGCCCTCGTCCGGCACGCCCTCCCGGCCGTCCACCACAACCGTGGCGCCCTCGCCGGGCGCGTTCTCGACGTAGGAGGCGACCTTGTCGCGGTGCTCGCTCGTCACGAGCGGGCCCATCTCCGAGGCCGGGTCCAGCCCGTCGCCGACCTTCACCTTCGGGATCCGCTCCCTGATCGCGTCGACGAGCGGCTGCGCGACGTCGCCGACCGCCACCACGACGGAGACGGCCATGCACCGCTCGCCCGCCGAGCCGTAGCCGGCCGAGATCGCCGCGTCGGCCGCGGTGTCCACGTCGGCGTCCGGCAGGACGATCATGTGGTTCTTCGCCCCGCCGAGCGCCTGGCAGCGCTTGCCGCCGGCGGTCGCGTGCTCGTAGACGTAGCGGGCGATCGGAGTCGAGCCCACGAAGGAGATCGCGGCGACGTCCGGGTGCTCGAGCAGCGAGTCGACGGCCAGGCGGTCTCCCATGACGATGTTGAAAACGCCGTCGGGCAGTCCCGCCTCCCGCAGCAGCTCGGCGACCCAGAGCGAGGCGGACGGATCCTTCTCCGACGGCTTGAGCACGAAGCTGTTGCCGCACGCGATCGCCGGAGCCCACATCCACATGGGCACCATCGCGGGAAAGTTGAACGGCGTGATGCCGGCGACGACGCCGAGCGGCTGGCGGATCGAGTAGACGTCGACGCCGGTCGACGCCTGCTCGGAGTGCTCGCCCTTCATCAGCTGGGGGATGCCGCAGCAGTACTCGACGACCTCGAGCCCGCGGGTCACCTCGCCGAGCGCGTCGGAGAGAACCTTGCCGTGCTCGCGGGTGAGGATCTCGGCCACCTGCTCGCGCCGCTCGTGCAGGAGCTCGCGGATGTGGAAGAAGAGCTCGGCCCGTTTCGCGAGCGACGTCTCGCGCCAGGCGGGGAACGCGTCCTTCGCTGCCTGGACGGCGGCATCCACCTCCTCGGCCGTGGCGAAGTCGACCACACCGGTCTGGCGGCCGGTCGCCGGGTTGTAGACCGGGCCGCTGCGGCCGGAGCCGCCCTCGACCCGGCGGCCGCCGATCCAGTGCGGGATGCGCGTGGCGGTGGGCGCGTCGACCGTCTCGGTCATGTGGGTTAGCCTAGCCCGATGGTGGCGATCGAGCGGAACACCGAGCTCGGGGAGCAGGTCAAGGCCGATGCGAAGCGCTACGTCGTCCACTCCTGGTCGGTGCAGGACGCGCTCGACCCGATCGCGGTCGCCGGCGCGGAAGGTCGCTACTTCTGGGATTACGAGGGCAAGCGGTACCTCGACTTCGCGTCGCAGCTCGTCAACGTCTCGATCGGCCACCAGCACCCGAAGCTCGTCGCGGCGATCAAGGAGCAGGCCGACCGGCTCTGCACGATCGGGCCGCCCATGGCGACCGAGCCCCGCTCGACCCTCGCGCGGCTGCTCGCCGAGGTGACACCGGGCGACCTCTCGATGGCTTTCTTCACCAACGGCGGCGCCGAGGCGAACGAGAACGCGATCAAGCTCGCGCGCTGGTACACGGGCCGGCACAAGATCGTGGCCCGCTACCGCAGCTATCACGGTGCGACCGCCGGCGCGATCACGCTCACGGGCGACCCGCGCCGCTGGCCCGCCGAGCCCGGCATCCCCGGTGTCGTGCGCTTGCTCGACCCGTTCACGTACCGGTGCCCGGCCGGCCACCCGGATCCATGCCCCGTGTGCACGGGCGCACCGCATCTGGAGGAGATCCTGCAGTACGAGGGGCCGGAGACAGTCGCGGCCGTGATCCTCGAGCCGGTGACCGGGACGAACGGCGTCATCGTCCCGCCCGACGGCTATCTGCAGTCCATCCGCGAGGTCACGGAGCGCCACGGGATCCTGCTCATCGCCGACGAGGTGATGGCCGGATTCGGCCGCACGGGCAGGTGGTTCGCCGTCGACCACTGGGACGTCGTCCCCGACATCCTGACCATGGCGAAGGGCATCAACTCCGGCTACGTCCCGCTCGGGGCCATGGCGATCCGCGAGCCGATCGCGGAGTGGCTGCGGGACAAGTACTTCGCCGGCGGGCTCACCTACAGCGGCCACCCGCTCGCGTGCGCGGTCGGGGTCGCCTCCATCGAAGCGTTCCGGGAAGAGGGCATCGTCGAGCACGCCGCCGAGATGGGTTCGGCGTTCGCCGACGCGCTGCACGGGCTCGCGGAACGGCACCCCTCGATCGGTGAGGTGCGGGGGCTGGGCTGCTTCTGGGGGCTCGAGCTCGTCCGCAGCCGCGAGACGCGCGAGCCGCTCGTCCCGTTCAACGCGACGGGCGAGGCGGCGGCACCCGTCGCGCGGCTGGCGAAGGCAGCGCTCGAGCGCGGCCTCTATCTCATGACGCACTGGAACGTCGTGATGATCTGCCCGCCGCTCACGATCACGCCCGAGGAGCTGGCCGAGGGCATCGCCATACTCGACGACTGCCTTGCAATCGCAGACGAGTACTACAGCGAGTGAGACCTGCCCACGCTGCAGCGCGGAGATGGAGTGGCGCCACGGGACGTTCCAGTGCCCGAGATGCCGCCTGAAGATCGGCTGTTGCGAAGGCGAGACCGGTGACTGCCGGGATCCGGGCTAGGCTCGAGGAGCTCGAGGGGTCCGAGCTCGACGAGCGCTCGAGCGAGTTGCAGGTCGTTCTCTGCTGGCTCGTTCAGGACCGCGTGACCGTCGACGAGGACACGCTCAACGCGGCCCGCCGCCGCGCGATGTTCGTCCTCGCAGCGGGTGGCGACCCCCACCGAGACGTCGGCCTCGACTCGATCGCGGCGGAGCGCCTCGCCGACGAGCTCGACACGCCGCAGCGGCGGGCGCAGCTCGCGGCCGCACTCGACGAGCTGCCGACGGACGATCTCCCCGCCGTGATTGCCGCCGTGGAGTCGCTCTGCGCCGATCCCGGGCTCGCCTGGCGCTCGTACGCGCTCTCGCTGCTGGCCGACGAGCTCGCTGACGAGTAGCCGACTCGCGGCACGCCGACTACTCTGGACGGCAGTCCGTGGCGATCTCGAGACCGGATCCGCGCCGTCGGCTGAAGCTTCCCCGCAATCTCCCGGGCACGCGGGGGCTCCAGCCTTATTCGCGTGCCGACGCGCCGTACTTCCGCAGCCCCGGCTTCTACGTCCGGATCGGCGGGCTGGCCGTGATCGTCGTGGCCGGGCTCTCGCTGCTCGCCCTGCGGGCCTGGTCGATCCAGGTGCTGCACGGGAAGCAGTACCAGAAGGCGGCGCACACGCAGTTCTTGCGCACGGTCGATCTGCTCGGCGAGCGCGGCGCGATCGTCGACGACCGGAACCGTCTGCTCGCCGGCACCTCCGGACACGTCGTCGTCGACGCGGACGCCGCTTCGCTCGGCTCCCGGAACGCACACGGGGTCTGGAGCCCGAGCCCCGCCGGCGTGCAAGCCCTCCGCCGTCTCGCCCGGCTCACGGGCCGCCACTGGGGCATCCTCGCGGCGCGCATCCGTTCCGACGTCCTCCATGCGCCGTTCGCGCCCGCCGTCGTCGTCGCGCAACCGACCGCGGCTCTGGCCGCGTACCTGCAGGAGCGGCCCGGCGAGTTTCCCGGCTTCAAGGTCGAGGGGGAGGCGACGCGGAGCTATCCGCAGGGCGCCTTCGGCAGCGAGTTCCTCGGCCTGCTCGGGCAGATCAGCGAGCAGGAGCTCAAGTCCCACGCCTACAAGGACGCAAAGGCGGGCGAGGTCGTGGGCCAGAGCGGCGTCGAGGCGGCGCGCGACTCGCTGCTCAACGCGGGCTTCGTGCAGGCGAAGATCCCCGTGAACTCGCTCGGCCAGATCGCCGGCGCGCTCCGCGTGCCGCCCCAGAAGCAGCCGCCGACCCTGAAGCTCTCGATCGACATGCCCCTCCAGAAGGCGGCGCAGAAGGCGCTGCTCTACGGGATGCAGCAGGCCAGGGACAACGGCAACTCGCCGACCGGAGGGTCGGCAGTCGCAATCGACCCGTGGACGGGCGCGATCAAGGCGATCGTCAGCTATCCCACCTTCAACGAGAAGGCCGCGGCCGAGAAGCCGGGCTACCTCGCGCGCCTCTACAAGGACAAGACGACGACCCCCACGCTGAACCGGGCGATCGGTGGCGTCTATCCGACCGGCTCGACGTTCAAGCCGATCATCGCCGAGGCGGCCCTCAGCGCCGGCATCATCACGCCGTACACGCCGCAGGCCTGCACCGGCTCGTTCACCCTCGGCAACCACACCTTCTTCAACGTCGAGCGCGGTGCCGACGAAATAATGACCTTGCCGACAGCGCTCGAGCAGTCGTGCGACACCTGGTTCTACCGGCTCGGCGCGAGGGTCTGGGATTCCGATCCGGCCAGGAAGGCGACGCTCATCCAGAGCTGGGCGCGCAAGCTCGGGCTCGGCACGCGGCCGCCGGTCGACCTGACCGGCGCCGAGGCCGGCTACCTCCCGATGCCCGGGAAGTACTTCGAGCACCTCGCCGGCACGCCGTACACGGAGGGCCAGGCGGTCAACCTCGCGATCGGCCAGGGGGCGCTGGAGGTCAGCCCGCTCCAGCTCGCAGTCGCCTATTCGGCTCTGATCAACGGCGGCAAGGTCGTGCGGCCGCACCTCGCGGAGGCGTTCACCAAAAACGGCGTCAAGCACACGCTCCACTTCCCCCCGGTCCGTAAGGTGAAGCTCTCGCCCTACACCTGGGCGATCAGGCAGGGCCTCTACGACGCGGCCAACAACCCTGCCGGCACCTCGTACCCGGTCTTCGCCGGATTCCCGATCAAGGTGGCCGGCAAGACCGGCACCGCCGAGACGTGCGGCGTCAGCTGCCCCGACCACTCCTGGTACGCCTCGTGGGCGCCGTACGACCACCCGAAGCTCGTCGTGGTCGCCATGATCGAGAGGGGCGGCTTCGGCGCCCAGGCCGCCGCGCCGACGGTGAAGAAGATCTACGAGGCCTACTTCCACCTGCACGGCTCGTGAGCGACTCGCTCGGGACGCGGGATTGATCTGGACGTTGACAACGTCGACAATGAAGCCATGACGACTTCCCCCTCGCTCGCGCGGCCCGAGATCCAGGCCGAGCTGATCGCCGAGGCTCTCGGCTCGGCGAGCGTCGGCTTCCTCGTGTGGGACGAGCACCGGCGCTACATCGCAGCCAACGACGCCGCCTGCGAGATCCTCGGCACGACGCTCCCAGAGCTGCTCGGCCGTGAGGTCGGCGGCCAGACCGTCGAGGGAGCGGAGGCCATCGAGCACGCGCTCACGGCCGGCTTCGCGACGGGCCGGGCCGTGGTGCAGCGCTTCGACGGGCGCGGCCCGGTCGAGGTCTTCTACGCGACGTTCACGACGACGACCGCCGGGATGCCGTTCATGGCAACGGTGATCTCTCCTTTGCAGCCTGTCTAGCGCCAGGATTTGGAGCGATGGTCGGGAGAGGCGGCCAGGCGGCCGCCCCTCCCCTTCCTTCGGTCAGGGCGACGGGACGGTGAAGGGCGCCGTCGCGCTACCCGAGCTCCCCTTGCTCGTCACCGTGGCCGTGCCGGCCTTGGCAGTGCCCGGAACCTTCGTCATGAGCGAGAAGTGTCCGCTCGAGTCCGCCGTCGCGGAGCCGAGCGCCGACGTCGTGCCGGCGTCGGTGAAGGTGCTCGCCGCCTTGTCTCCGACCGCGAAGAACTGCCCGAAGATCTTGAACGGCGCCGTGGCGTAGCCGCTGCTCGGCGTCAGGAAGATCTCCGGCGTGTCGTAGTTCGGCGAGCCGCTCGGGTTGCCCGAAGAGTCCGAGCCCGGACAGCTGTTCGTGCTGTTGTCCCACTCCGACTGCATGAGGTAGTGGTGCCCGTTGATCGTCTGGCTCCACTCCGCGTTGGCCGGGCCGGATGTGCTTCCGAAGTCGTACGCGCACATGTCGCCGTTCTCGTCGCCGGCTGCGCTGTCGTTCGGGTTGCTGTCCCACCAGCCCGTTCCGAACGGGTCGGTGATGCTCTCGTTGTGCTCGTGGCTCGTCGTGCTGACCTCCGGGTCCGACGGGTTCCCGTTCGGATAGTCCTGGACGTCGCAGGTGAGCGGGTTGCCGGCGGTCTGCGCGTCGTACGGCATGTTCGCGTAGATCACCTGGGAGTTGGCGTTGATCGTCGAGTCGTAGTACGAGCTGTGGTAGGCGCAGAAGTACGAGAAGGAGCACAGCGGGACCGTGGCCGTCGTCCCCACTCCGCCCTCGCCGACGCCGAGCTGGGCCGGGAAGCACGTGCCGATGTTCGGCGCGGTGTACATGAAGAACTCGGTGTTGTTGTTCACCGGCCAGCCCTTGGCCTTGACCACGGCCGAGATCTCCTGCTGTACCTGCTGGTCGGTCACGCAGCCGGCCGTCGTCGACGGAACGCTGGCCCCGCCGTTCGTCGCCGCGACCGGCGTGTCGGGGCAGTTGACCGGGTCGAGCGGCGGCAGCGCGTCGGTGTCGAGCGCCGTGCCGGCGAGCGTCGTGTGGTACTGGACGTACGTGCTTCGTCGATCCGCTCTCCTGGTAGTACTGCGTGCCGACGTCGTAGACGTTCGTGTTCTTGCCGCTCGTCGCTTGCAGATCCTTGAAGTACTGGTTGAGGTTGGCGATGTAGCCACTCGGGAACTGATAGCCGGACGGCTGCCAGTAGATGGTGTACACCGTGCTGGTGGTCATCACCGGGCCGCCGTTGTAGTAGAGCGAGCCGCTCGCGGGGGCCTGGTTCGAGACCTGACCGTTCGAGGTGTCGAGGGGCGGGAGCAGGCCGAAGATGTGGCCGATCCGCGCCTGGAACGGGATCGACGCCGACGCGTTCGTCGTCGCCTGAGCCGAGCTGCCCAGAGCGAGAACGACTGAGCCGACGACGAACGCAACTGCAACGAGCCGTCGCATGCGGTGTCTCCTTGCCGAAAGGGATGGAGGGGTGGTTGTGACTGGGCTACAAAGAGCCCGCGCCCCTATTCCCTCCCCTTACATGCAGCTAAACCTAAAATCCTCATACCTCTTTTGACTGAACAGTCAGTCGTCTTTGACTGACGGGTCAATCGGATCGCGCGTGTTTAGACGGCCGATGCAAGCGGGTAGAGATTCCGGCGTCTTTGCCAACTTCGGAGGAGTTATTACGGATGAACATTCTGCGACTCGCGTCGCGGGGGCTCGCGGCGCTGTGCGCGATCATGGTTCTGGTCGGGGTCGTCGGGGCGGGCGCCGCGACCTCGGGCACCGCCCCGCTGACCAACCCGAAGCACTTCTTCTGGGCGCAGGGCCAGGTCCTCGGCGGCGAGCGTCGACCCGAACGCGCTCACCGAACGACCTGATCTACCACGGCGGCAACGCCGGCTCGGGCGCGATCGGCGTCGAGCAGAAGCCCGCCGTCTATCTCGTCTGGTGGGGCCCGCAGTGGGCCAGGGCTTCACGACGGAGGACACGAACGGCGCGATGTACTCGAGCAAGACGCTCCAGACCTATCTCCAGTCGTTCTTCCAGAACGTCGGTGGTAGCGGCTGGGCGAACATCCAGACGCAGTACTGCGCCGACGCGTTGCCCGGCTCGACGAACTGCGTCGGCGGCGCCGGCTTCGTAACGAACCCGAAGGCCAGCTCAAGGGCGTCTGGACGGATCCTCCCCGGTGCCCAGCGACATCGTCACGCTCGGCCTCGCCGCAGAACCTCGTCGACGACCCGATCGCGAGCGAGGCCGTCCGGGCCGTGCAGCACTTCGGCTACAACCCGCAGGCGACGTACATCATCCTGACGCCGCCGAGCGCCATCGGCACCGGCGAGCCCTCTACTGCGGCTACCACACCCAGACCACGACCGTCGACGGGCTCGGCAACGCCGAACGGATCCAGTACGCGTTCATCCCCTGGCTGAACAAGAACTGGCCGGGCATCGGCACCGGAGGCTGCGGCATGCACAACGTCAACGCGACGAGCGACGCCTTCGGCAACGGCATCTTCGACGGCTGGTCGATCGTGACCGGCCACGAGTACGCGGAGGCCGTCACCGATCCGGACAACTTCGCCTCGGTCCAGGACGGCTGGAACGACGACCAGACGTCCGAGAACGGCGACAAGTGCGCCTGGATCGACACCCAGAACATCGCGTCTCGGCGCGCACCACTTCGCGGTGCAGCCGCTCTGGAGCAACGAGGCGTTCGACGCGACCGGCAACGGCTGCGTCGTCTCCGGACCGTGAGACGAACCCGGCAGGCGGGGGACGCGCTGCGCTTCCCCCGCCTGCCCGTCGCATATCGTCCCCTCCAGACCGCGTAGGAGGGTTGACCCAAGGTGCAGATCGCGCTCGCGCTCGTGCTCACGATCGTCTCGGCCTGCGCCCTCGACCTCGGGTATCTGCTCCAGCACGATGTCGCGGCGAGGTTGCCCCCGCTCTCGCTGCACAAGCCGATCGCCTCCATGCGCTCGCTGCTGGTCGAGCCGCGGTGGCTCATCGGCTCGGGCTCCAGATCGGCGGCTTCGCTCTCTACGTCGTCGCGCTCGCGCTCGCGCCGCTCGCGCTCGTGCAGGCGGCCGCCGCGGGCGGCATCGGAATCCTCGCCATCATCGTCTCGCGCATCACGCACGTCGCGCTGACCAGGCGCGAGCGGCTCGGAGCTGCTGTGTCCGTGCTCGGCCTGGTGCTGCTCGGCGTCTCGCTCCTCTCCAGCCACGGCGAGGGAGAGGGGGCGACGTACGCCTGGGTCGCGGTCTGGCTCGGAGCGTCGGCGGTCGGCGCGTTCCTGTGCATCAAGCTGCTGGCGCGCCCGATCGGGCAGGCACCGGCGTGGGGCATCACCTCCGGCATCCTCTTCGCCGCCGGGGACGTGGCGACCAAGATGGCCGTCACCGGCGGAATCCAGGAACGTGGCCTTCCTCGTCTGCCTGATCGTCTTCTACGGAGCCGGGACGGCCGTCCTCCAGGCCGCCTTCCAGCGTGGTGGCGCGCTGACGACGGCGGGCCTCTCGACGCTGCTGACGAACGCGCTGCCGATCGCGGCCGGCATGGTGCTCTTCCACGAGCCACTCCCCTCCGGACTCATCGGCGCCGTTCGCGTCGCGGCCTTCGCAGCGGTCATCGCCGGGGCGGTACTGCTCGCCGCGCGCGGCAAGGAGACCGGGCCGCAGGAGCCCGAGCAGGAGCTGGCCCGGCTCGAGGCGATCGCCGGCTGAACTCAGAACTAGGTCGACCGCCTCCACGGCGTGACCGCCGTGTGCCGGCGGACGGAGAGCCTCGAGCGCCGGACTTGTGCCTTCGCAGGCCGACTGGTCGGTGTTCGCTTCCACGAAGGTCAGCTTCCCCCTCACCGTCGCCGTTCCGGCCACGGCCACCGCTGGTCCGGCCGCGACAGCGAACCTGGACCACGAAGCCCGACATCCTCTTCGAAGAAGATGCGCGACGGTCCCTCGGATCGAGTCCGGGGGCGAGATCGAACGGATGGCCGTCTCGTTCGTCAGCGTCGCGCGTACGTGCGCCGAGTCAGCCCGGATTCAGCGGCGTCTCGCTGGTCGACGCCACGCCCGAGATGATGGGGTTGCCGACGGTAGGCGCGTCGCGCCGAGCGAGATCGACGTGCAGGACCCAGGTCGGCGGCGGCGGCGACGGCCGCGAAAGACTGTATTCCTGGCGCGACGAGGGACCTTCGCCGGTCAGGATCGGCTCGCTCGACGGCAGGCGAGCGCGGTAGGAGCCGCGGCGCCGACAGCGCGAGAGTACGGACCGGAGAAAGCTTCCATGGCGTTAAATGGACAACGTCTCTGGGTCAGCTTCTAGTCGATCGACGCTCCGATCGCCGTCGACGCCGTCTGCGACGGCGCGACAATGTCGCGAGGAAGGTCGACCGTCCCGATCGGTTCTGCGGGTGCTGCGGGCTCATTCGTGTTCTGCTGCAGCGGTTTGGATGAACTGCGTCAGCTGCTGCTGCGCCTGCTTGAACTTCGGGTTCGCGTTCGTCTGGGCCTTCGGGCCGCCCGCGCCGAGGGCCTGCTCGCCTTGGAGGAAGGTCGTCTCGGCGTTGAGGAGCTGGCCGGCGAGCTGATAGCGGAGGCCATCGCGAGCGCCCGCCGGCCAGGTCGGAGCTCAAATAGACCTGGCCGTCGAGGTCGACGAGCAGGTCGAGGGCCGGATAGTGGCTCGGCGCGCAGAGCTTCTCGATCTGGAGAGCCGATGTGATCAGGCTCCCCGCCAGCGTCGGGTTGATCGGCTTGTCAAGGTGGCCGGTGCGCCTGGTGTTGTCGGAGACCTGATGGACGAACTGGTCCAGGTTCGCCGAGCGCGTTGATGGAGTGCACGAACGCGTCACCCACAGGCCCGGTGGTCGCTCGGGACAGCTCCTGATCCGCCTTCTGGAGCTGGTCGTCGAGGCCGTGCCGGACGGGCATGGGAACGGCCGTCGCTGTATCGACGACGCCCTTGAGCGACGTGATCAGGTCGTCCCCGCCCCTGACGGTGACCGTGAACGACATCGGGGTCGCGTGGTTCCGGCCGGGTCGGACGCGTTGCAGGTGACCGTCGTCGTCCTGGTCGCGTCGTTCGCCCCGAGCGGGAAGGTCGAACCGGACGCCGGCGCGCAGGAGACGGTGAGCTGGGCGATCGTGTTGTTGGGATCCGCCACCGTCACCGAATACGTGACCACCGCCCCGGAGAGCCCCGCGGCCGGGACGGTCACGTTCGGATGCTGGGTAAACGCCGGCGCCGCCGTGTCGATCACGATGGCCTTGTTCGCGCCCAGCGAACCTGCCGCTCCCGGGCTCGGCAGGACCAGATTGGCCGGATTGTCGGCCGCGTCGTCGATCGCGCCGCCGTTCAACGACAGCGCGGTCGTCGTGGTGTAGTCGAGATCGGCCGAGTTCTGGCCGGCGCCGACCGTGTACGTGAAGGACAGCGTGCCGGTGCGGCTACCGGACGAGTAGAGCGCCGTCCCGCCCGAGTTGAGCGCCAACTGCGGCGTCCCGGTCACGTACACGGGCTCGCTGAACGTGACCGTCACCGTCACCGTGTGACCGACGTTGTACGCCCCGTTCACCGTCGTCGACGTCACATTCGTCACCGTTGGCGCAGTGGTGTCGATCACGAGATCCTTGTTCGCGCCCAGCGAGCCTGCCGCTCCCGGGCTCGGCAGGGTCAGGTAGGCAGGATTGTCGGCCGCGTCGTCGATCGCGCCGCCGTTCAACGACAGCGCGGTCGTCGTCGGGTAGTCCAGATCGGCCGAGTTCTCGCCCGCCCCCACCGTGTAGTCGAAGGTCAGCGTGTTCGTGCCGCTCCCGCTCGCGTAGACCGCGGTCCCGCCCGAGTTGAGCGACAGCCTCGGCGTCCCCGTCACCGTCACCGGCTCGCTGAACGACACCGTCACCGGCACGAGCTTCCCGACCCCGTAGGAACCATTCGCCAGCGTCGAGGTCACGCCCGTCACACTCGCCGGGACGATCGTCACCGGACCCGCGATCTGCTGGATGCCGTAGAAGCTGTCCGTGCCGGTTGTCAGGCCGGACACGGTTCCAGGGTCACCGGCGGAGTCCCCGTGAAGCGCTACGGTCGTCCCCGCCGGAGCCGCGCTCAGATCCAGGACGTTGCCGAAGGCTGCGCCGCCGAACGTATAGCCGCCCGCGCCGCCCGCCAGGAAAGTCGTGTGGCCGAACGCCGCGCCGGCGAAGCTGGAGACGTCGCCGAACGAGTAGGTGGCAGAGCCTGCGACGGCGCGATTGGTAGCCACCGCTCCGTAGGGCGAGACGCTGGCCGGGCCTCCGCTCACATTGACCACGAGCGGCGCCGCCGGCGAGGTCGCGACCTGGGAGAAGTCGAGCTCGTTGCCGGCCCCCTGCCCAGTGAAGGACAGGCTGCTCGACCCGGCAACCAGGGTGGTGTGACCAGAAGCTGAACCGACGAAGCTGCCGATCCCCGAGAACTGGTCGCTGCCGCCGCCGCCGTTCAGACCGGTAACCGTCCCGTCCGGCACCGAGACCGACACCCCGGTCCCGGCCGCGCTCAGATCCAGCGTATTGCCCGCGCCGCTGGCGCTGAAGGTGTAACCGCCGCCGCCACCAGCCATGAACGCGGTGTCGCCGGCGCCCGCACCGACAAAGCCCGTAATCCCCGAGAACGAGTCCTGCTGAGTGCCCACCTGCACCGTCTGCAGCGGCACCGACACAACCGTCGCACTCGACGATGCACTGAAATCGAGCGTGTTGCCCGAGCCATTCCCGTTGAACGTGTGAACGCCGCCCGCCGCAGAGGCGAAGAACGTCGTGAAGCCGTCGCCGGCCCCGGTGAACGTGCTGATCCCGCTGAACGTATAGACCGAGCCGAGGGCCGCGTGGTTGGTCGCCACGCTGTCGACCGTAATCCCGCTCGAGTTGATCAGCAGCCGGTGCCCCGACGAGGCGACGAGCGGCGAAAAGTCGAGTGTGTTGCCGGAGCCGGGCCCGCCGTTGAAGGTGGCGTTGCCGCTTCCGGCCACGAATGTGTTGCCGTTGCCGGGCCCGCTGAAGGTCTCGTTGTTGGCGGAGCTGGCTGTGAACGTCGTTCCGCCCAGGCTCGATCCGTCGAAGGTCGTGATCCCCGAGAAGTGGTCGTCGCCGCCCGAAGTGAGACCGCTCACCGTCCCCGCCGGAACGGACACCGACGTCCCAGACCCGGCCGCGGTCAGGTCGAGGGTGTCGTTCGAGCCCTGGCCGGTGAACGTGTAGCCGCCGGCGCCACCCGCCAAGAACACCGTGTTACCGAAGGACGAGCCGACGAAGCTGGAGACGTCGCCGAACGAGTAGGTGACAGTCCCGACGGCGGCAGCGTCGTTCGCCAGAGACGGGCTGCTGACTGGGGCCCCGCTTCACGTTGACCCGCAACGGC